>CACNDI010000051.1 GCA_902619165.1 uncultured Alphaproteobacteria bacterium | reverse complement strand
ATTTTATACTGGATGAAAATGCCTTAAAGAAAGGGATATGTGATTATCATTTGCCTTTGGGAAGTGTGCCAGGTTTGATACGGACTGATATTCGTGATTTTGATAGGACGGTTACAGGATATCTAAAGGCGGACCCCCAAAGGGTAGGGTCGATACGCAAGGAGTTGGACCTAAGAGGCAAGACTGTCATAGGTATCTCTTGGAGGAGTTTTAAATCATTAAACCAGACGAAGAAGAGTATTCAATTGCGAGATATGGGACGTATATTTTCGGGGCTCGATGTTGTACTGGTTAATCTTCAGTATGGTGATGTGGATGACGAGATAAGGGAGTTTGAAGAGGAGACGGGGATAGGCGTTGTACAATGCGCATCGGTAGATAATAGAGATGATCTTGATGGTCTGGCGGCATTGATCGAGGTTTGTGATATTGTGATATCAATAACTAATGTTACGGTTCATATGGCTGGGGCGTTAGCAAAGGAGACCTGGGTACTATTACCTTATGTGCCAAACTTTTGGTGGCTCCTAGAGCGTAACGATAGTCTTTGGTACCCAAGCTCAACGCTTTATCGGCAACCGGCTTTAGATGATTGGGATAGTGTCTATGCCTCTATTAGAAAAGATCTACAAAGAAAGTTAGCCAATACATGAGCCAGACTCCCAAAGACATTTTGATAAACAGAGTTATATCACTTTTCAATGCCGGACAATTAAAGGAGTGTTTAAAACTGACACTCAGGGCTAGGAAAAAATATCCTGATGAGCCCTTTATTTACAATTTACTTGGTGTTTTGTATGCTCATTCTCATTCATATCAAGATAGCGTTAAATACTACTTGAAAGCATTAAAGTTGAACCCTAATTATTTCGAGGCATATAATAATATAGGGGTGGCTTATATCGATTGGAAAAAAAGTAATAAGGCAATTGAATTTTTTGATAGAGCAATACAAATTAATCCATTTTATGCTGAAGCTTACAATAATAAGGGAAATGCGCTTAAGGAAAAAGGAGATCACCAGTTAGCTGTTGAGTGTTACCAGAAATCAATTGATTTAAACCCTAACTATATTGATGCAATTAGAAACTTAGGAATTGTCTGGGATTCGCTGAATGACTTTACAAAGTCGGAAAAGTATTTTCGTCAGGCGCTAATGCTAGACCCCACCAATATTTCAACACTTTATAATCTGGCTAATTGTCTTTTTAACGCTGGAGATTATAACAAGGCGATAGTTGTATGCCAGAAAATAATAGGCATAAATAGCTTACATTATCATGCCTATAACAGAATTGGGCTTTGTTATATTCAACTTGAAAATGAAGAAAAAGCCGCACTTTTTTTTGAAAAATCTATTAAGATAAAACCTAATTATTTAGAGGGTCTCAACAACTACGGGGTTGCTCTACAAAAGCTCAAAAACTATTCGCTCGCAACTGTTCAATTTGAAAAAGTTCTTAGCGCAGACCCTAATAATGAGGATGCGTATGCTAATCTCACTAAGGTTTATTTTGATGATGGACATTTACTTAAAGCTATAGAGGTAGCAAAGCAAGGTTTATTATCGAGACCAAAAAGTATTTCTATTCTAAAGAATTTTATAAGCACATTAATTCTTTTGAAACGATTTGACGAAGCTTTTGTAGCTTGTAAAGAGATACTATCAATCAACAGTAAAGATGCCGAAACAATAAACATGATGGGGACCATTTATGAAAAACAAGGATTTTATGAGCAAGCAAAAAAACAGTTTTTGAGAGCGCTTCAATTAAATCAAAATTTGCTCGAAGCCAAAATAAATATTGCAACACTATATCAGCTAGAAGGTAATGAAAAGAGAGCTAACGAGATCTATAACGATCTTGCAAAAGAGCAAACAGAGGATGCCGAAATCTTATACCGAAGAAGTACTTTTGCCTTCAAGCAGGAAAACTTTGAGGAAGCGTGGAGATTGTATGAATATAGGTGGAAAGCTTTTCCTATGAATAAAACTAAATGGCCCATTCAAAAAAGGGCCGTATGGAAAGGAGAAAAAGGGAGTAGG
>CACNDI010000050.1 GCA_902619165.1 uncultured Alphaproteobacteria bacterium | reverse complement strand
AATGCTAAACATAAATCAGATTAGCTTTCTAGATTGGTGGATACTTATCCCTTTAAGCATAGTCATGTATTTAATCTTTCACATATTTGCTTATTTTTTTTTAAATGTTCTCAATCACAAGCTTAACGCAAAAGCCAAAGTAGCAGTTCAGTTTATTGGCTATACGATCATTATTATTCTGATGTTACTCTCATTACTGTCGTTTTTCTAATTACCAAGTATATTCAATGCAAGGGTACATTCAGCATTTGTATACAAAATAGAATTTTTTTGGTATATTGTTCATCCAAAGGTTCGCAAAACAAACCCTTTCTGGTTTTAAAAACGAGCAGCAACCTTTGTACTTTCCTCCCTGACTAGGCTGCAGGGGGACTTGGCCTTTTTTAGTACAGGATATATATTTAGAAAACGCGTCAATAGGAAGAAATCTCAATTTGCATCTCTTTTATTTCTCTAAACCGAACGCGATTAGCAATCTTTGGCTTTTTTAAAAGATTTATTTCTCTAAATGAAGACATTAGGCTTTGAAACGCAACTTTTGCCTCTACACGAGCAAGACTAATACCCGCACAGATATGAATACCTAGTCCAAAAGATAAATGTCTGTTTGGCGATCTCGATATATCGAAGGTTTCCGGTTTAAAAAATTGCAAAGGGTCTCGGTTTGCTCCAGCAATAATCATGTGAACTGATGTTCCCTCCGGAACTACTACATCTCCTATTTTTGTTTTTTCCAAACATCGCCGATTATTAATTTGAATTGGTGGTTGAAACCGCAGAATTTCATCAATGGCTGTATCAATTCTTCCAGGTTCTTTTTGCAACAATTTATATTGATCCTTATGGTTAATAAGCTCATTCAGGCCATGGGATAGCATATTCGTTGAAGTTTCATGTCCAGCATTCAGCATAAAAATGCATTGATGAAGCAACTCCGTCTCAGACAATTCTAGACCTTCAGCTTCAATCAAAAGTGAAAGAACTTCGTTAGCTTTGTTAATATCTTTGTGAGTTTTTCGAAATTTTATTTGATCCTTTAGATATTGCTTGAAGTTTATAACAGCAGTTGAACCCTCATCGAATTGTTTATGTGTAAGTTTTGGTTCCAAAGCTCCAAGTATCTTGTGCGCCCAATCTCTAATCAAATGCCGATCCTCGCTTGGCACCCCCAAAACGCTACAAACAACATCTACCGGCAGTCGAAAAGAAAAATCCGAAACAAAATCAAACTTTTTTTTCGCGTGCATCATGACTAAGTAACTATCTACTAATTTATTAATATTCCTCTCTAAACCAAGAATTGATTTGGGAGTAAAAGCCTGCTGAAAAATTTTTCGTATCCTTGTGTGATCCGGTGGATCAACAAAAACGACTGAGGTTGTATGGTGTTCAAAAAGGGGTGATAAGCCAAATTTTTCTCCAAATTCGGTTCTTTTGTCAGAGCTCCATACTTTGAAATTTCGATAGACACTTACAAGATCTTTGTACTTTGTTAAAATATAAGACCCATCAGAGTTTTTATGAATAGGTGATTTTTCTCGGAGTAAATTATAGTACTTATAAACGTTGTTAATAAAGTCACTTGGAGGGTTGTAAAGGTCAAAAGATTCGATGCTCATATACTCAAGTTTATAAGATGATTTCAATTAATTGTAGTAATAATCCATTTTCCATTCTGATAAGACTCGGTTTGGATTACAGTCCCATGCACGTCAAACTTTTCCCATAAACCGTCTTTATGACCGTCGATAAAGAATTGTTTCTCCTTAATATTTGCATTTAAAAAATAATATAGCCATGGCCCGTCCTTTTTTCCGTTAGCAAACTGACCCTCAGATTTCTTTATTCCACTTAAATAATATTCGATCCAGTTCCCTACTTTTTTCCCGTCCAACAAATCTCCAACAATTTTCAGTTGACCGTTGGGGTGATAGGATTCAATGTGTCCAGAAAAAGGGATATTAGAAAACTTTTTGTAAAAAGTATCGTCTCTTTTTACAATTTCATCGATCTGAATTGAAACTTTTTTCTCAGAAGGCACTCCAGCCTTTGGAGGAATTTTTTCATCTTGTGTTTCACCACTTTCATCTGGTTCATCCTGGATATAACTGTCTAATTGACCAAAAACCCAATCTACAAAACTGTTGGTAAGTGTTTGAAAAAAAAATCCAGGTTCAGCCACACTAACCCTGGG
>CACNDI010000049.1 GCA_902619165.1 uncultured Alphaproteobacteria bacterium | reverse complement strand
AACAGGCCAAAACTTGTATTTACATAAAGATTTTTACTTTGCATTTCCTAAAGATGTTCTAACATCTCTGAAAGTGTGTTATATGTATCTGAAAAGTTTTTGCGTGGGTAATGGAGCCCATATGCTAGAATTAGTACTTGGGGCCTTGGTCATAGCTCATAAGAGATGGCGATCAGATATTATTTCGTTTTTCCCAAAAAAAATTCTTTTGGTGCTAGGTTAACAGAAAAATCTCGCCCATCCATTAGGTATTTGTGCCGCATTGTTTCCTTTTTCTAGCTGGTCACAATCTTATGTTTTCATATTGTTCACTTTGCAATCCAGATTGTCTGGCGGTGAGGGTAAGGATTAACTTTATTAAAAAAATTTGATATTTCATGCACTAAAGATCTGATCAAATATTTATTATTGTTTTTCAATGCCAAAAGATATACTTGATGATATTTTTGGTCTTCTGAAGTTGCGAATAATAGTGTTTTATTTTAAGAGAGGCATTCAGTTGTTTTATATAAAAATATTAACATAGAGTTAAGTTCACAGTTGTTGCTCAACTTTATCAGGATTATAAATGGTAGAATACAAAAATGATTTTAATTAACAATCTCTCTACAAAAATGGCGAATTATCGACATGATGTAAATGAGGCCATCGCACGAGTGCTTGATAGCTCTGAATTTATTCTTGGGAGTGAAACAAAAAATTTTGAGTCGCAGTTTGCTCGCTATATTCAAGTAAACCACTGCTGTTGCGTTGCGAATGGAACTGATGCAATTGAACTTGCACTACGGGCTATCGGGCTTCAATCTGGCGATAAAATTGCGACGGTTGCCAATGCCAGTATGTACAGTTGTACAGGCATTATAGCAATTGGTGGCATTCCAATCTTTATGGATGTGGATCTGAAAAGCAATTTGGTTACCTTAAATGAAGTTGTTACTGCAATCTCTCGTGGCGTCAAAGCAGTTATCGTAACCCACTTATATGGCCAGGCAATACCAGAAATTAAAGAAATTGCAGAAATTTGTAGAACCGCAGGTGTATTTCTTATTGAAGACTGCGCACAAGCACACGGTGCAATAGTCCAAAACCGAAAAGTTGGAAGCTTTGGGGATGTAGGTTGTTTTAGTTTTTATCCTACTAAAAATCTTGGTGGGCTGGGAGACGGTGGGGCTATCGTAACCAATTCCTCAAAAATAGGAAAGACGTTAACACAGCTAAGACAATATGGCTGGTCTGAAAAATACAAGGTGGAACTTGCTGGTGGACGTAACAGTCGGATCGACGAAATACAGGCTTCATTGTTATCAACCTTTCTTCCTTATCTCAATGGTTGGAATGATCGGCGACGAGAAATTGCATCTCAATACACGTGTAATATAACTAATCATCACGTTATTCTTCCGCCTGTTAGAGGGTCAGATTATGTTGCACATCTGTATGTTTTAAGAAGTAAGGAAAGAAATTCTCTTCGTGAGTTCCTTAAAAGTGTTGGAATTATGAGTGATATTCATTACCCAATTCCTGATTATTGTCAGCCAATTTTTGAAAATCGGTTTTCACATTTGTACTTGCCCAATACTGAGCAGCTTGCGAAAGAAGTTCTAACTTTGCCCTGCTACCCAGAGATGACACAGACAGATGTGGATAAAGTAATATCTGCTGTGAACAACTGGCCAAACCCATAGGTTTGAACCCGCATTATATACAGTAACCAAGACATACAAAAGTCTTGAAGTTTTAAGAAATGTGAATGGAGATTTAAAAACACTGGCCTGTTAGCCTAATTATAATAACTAAGACAATGGATTAAAAGGTATTTTAATTAGTTATTCAGAACATCCCCAAAATAAAATAAATACTCATGATCGTTTTTCAGAGACTTGAAAATAAAAAATTTAGTTATTTGTTTGGCCTTTGATATGTGCAAATCATTGATGATAACAAATATTTTGATTTAACTTTCTCAATCCATAGGTCAAAGGTCGTCAATGGAATATAAGTTACACGCTTGAACCAATTTGGAGTTTTTAAAATCATTGACCGCAAAATCAAAAAAAACCAATACTTCCAGAGTAGCTTAATTTATCCAATTGAAGATTATTTTGTTTAGCAAAAGAATTAATTTCTTTTGCTGTAAGCGCCCACTCATTTGTATGGTCAAAATTATATAATACCCCATACCAAATTTTTCGTATTGAATTCAAAAAATCAGCATTTGGTTCTATGAAAATTACAATCTCGTGCTTTTCTAGATGATTATCAATATTTCTGAAGACTTCTTCCAAATCATTTGTCATGTG
>CACNDI010000048.1 GCA_902619165.1 uncultured Alphaproteobacteria bacterium | reverse complement strand
AATGTCGCTGGAGAGGCGAGTTGGCTAATGAACATGCAAGAGTTAGGAACCGCAGTACAATACCAATTACCTGTAAAGCAATTTATTTTAAATAATGAGAGACTAGGCATGGTAAGACAATGGCAGGAATTATTACATGGAGAACGGTATTCTCACAGCTGGTCTGATGCTTTACCTGATTTTGTAAAGCTAGCAGAGGCATATGGGATAAAAGGCATAAGATGTGAAGATCCTGCTATGCTGGATGATAATATTAGAGAAATGATTGAATATCCTGGCCCAGTAATATTTGATTGCTTGGTAGAAAAACATGAAAATTGTTTTCCCATGATCCCATCTGGTAAAGCCCATAACGAAATGATCCTTGGGGAACAAACTGAAGAAAACAGTATCTCAGATGATGGTGCTGTATTGGTCTAACTAATATTGAAAGAGCTTAGAAAATGTCTTTAAAATTGAAAAAAGGGGTAAATAAACAAAGCGCTTACAATCTCAGGGATCCTAATCTTGACTATGAGGCTGCACATACTCTTTCTATTATTGTTGATAACGAATCTGGTGTTTTAGCAAGGGTTATTGGATTATTTTCTGGCAGAGGTTATAACATTGACAGCTTAACGGTTGCAGAGGTGGATCCGGACGGACAAAGGTCCAGAATTACAATAGTCACAACGGGAACGCCAAAAGTAATAAACCAAATAAAAGCACAACTCAACAGAATGGTTCCCGTTCACGAAGTAATAGATCTCACTATTAAAGGTAGGGCTGTTCAGCGAGAGCTTGCAATATTCAAGGTTGTTGCGAACGGCAATCAGCGAGTGGAGTCTTTGAGGCTCGCGGATGTGTTTAGGGCAAAGGTTGTGGACAGCACTCTGAAAAGCTTTACGTTCGAACTTACGGGTACTTCAGAGAAGATAGATGCGTTTGCAGAGCTAATGGCTCCTTTGGGTCTTAAAGAAATAGCCAGAACAGGAATTGTCGCGTTACTTAGAGGCGACAATTCTAGCTAGCGGTTTTAACTGCAGCCAGAGGTACTCCCGCAAGTGTTGCATTTTAAACAAGTTCCATTTCTCACCAATGTGAAATTACCACATTCATTGCAGGGGTCGCCTTCATATCCTTGCATCTTTGCTTTCGTTATTTGATCTGAAACTTGTGGAGACTCTTTTATGTTAGCACCTGTTACATTGCCTGCGGTTACCATTTTCTCTTGATATTTATCACTCACCGTTGGAAATCTTTTTCTTAGGTATCCGGAGCTGGAAAGCTCTTTTATCATTTCGAGAGAACCCTCTTCTTTCCCTATGCCAACGTTTTTAACGGCTTTACTAGACTCTACTTTTTCACCTAAAGTGTCGAGGTTATCTTCAGGTATGGAATGAGCCAAATCTGTTCTATCTAAGTAAGATATAGCCAACTCTCTAAAGATATAATCCAAAATTGAAGTAGCGTTTCTAATTGTATCATTACCTTGGACAAGCCCAGCGGGCTCAAATCTAGTGAACGTAAAAGCCTCCACAAACTCATCAAGGGGTACACCGTATTGTAACCCTACCGAAACTGCGATAGCGAAGTTGTTCATCATAGCTCGAAAAGCAGCACCCTCTTTATGCATGTCTATGAATATCTCCCCCAGCTTTCCATCTCCATATTCTCCTGTACGAAGATAAACTTTATGACCTCCTACAACTGCTTTTTGTGTATATCCCTTCCGTCTCTCAGGAAGCTTTGACCGACCTTTTACTATTTCTTTATAAACAATCTGCTCCAACACTTTTTGAGCGTTGGTTTCTTGGATCATATCTTCTTCTAACTCATCAGCTTCATCTTCAATTAATGCTGATGACAGAGGTTGAGAAAGCTTTGAACCATCTCTATAAAGCGCGTTGGCCTTAACGCCTAGAGACCAGCTTAATTCATAGGCATCCTTACAATCCTTAATGGATGAATTTCCCGGCATATTTATTGTTTTTGAAATAGCCCCAGAAATGAATGATTGTGCAGCAGCCATCATGTATATATGGCTCTCCACTGACAGATATCGTTTCCCTTTCTTTCCACAGGGGTTGGCACAATCAAAAACTGGCAGGTGTGCTTCGTCTAGAAATGGAGCGCCTTCTAAAGTCATTGTTCCACATACATAATCATTTGCTTGCGATATATCTTCGTTACTAAAGCCTAGATGTGCTAGTAGACTAAAGCTTGGGTCATTAAGTTTGTCCATCGGTACTCCGAGTGTATCTCGGCAAAATTCTTGCCCCAATGTCCATTGATTGAAAACAAACTTAATATCGAAAGCAGTTGGCAGGGCTTTTTCAATTTTTTCAATTTCCTTCAGGGAGAACCCGTGTCCTAACAAGGAGGTCGGATTTATTTTTGGGCAGTTTTCTAAAGATCCATTGCCCACAGCATAGTTAACTATGGAGTCGATTTTTTCCTGTTCGTACCCTAATACTTTTAGC
>CACNDI010000047.1 GCA_902619165.1 uncultured Alphaproteobacteria bacterium | reverse complement strand
GAAGTCTCCAGGGTAATTCAGACACAGAATATTAAGCTGATTTTTGAAATTTTCTGCTTCATCAATATGACTAATTTTTTTCAGCGGTACACTGTACCTCTCGGCTAATGGTTTGATTTTATCAAAATCACTGATAGCTACTAGATTGTGAGTTGTTCTAGCTTTTTTATAGCTTTTTAAAAGTACCTCTGGTCCAACCCCAGCAGGATCTCCCATGGTCAAGATTATGGTATTTTTTGTCACTTTTTAATTACGGTAGTATTTCTTCTTAATTCAAGCATTAATGCATTGCTTAATCTTAGAGCTTCTTCATTTTTCTTAATATTTTCGAAGTTTGAAGCTCTATTTTGCTTCTCACTTATGAAGCTTTCACATAGTATTACTAAGCGTTCTAATCCACTACTATCTAAAAATTTATAGCTTTCACCGGGCAGTAGTTTTACGAGTATTCCTCGTATATTTTTTTCAACCTTAGAAAGTAAAACTGGTCCTCTGAGTTTTTTTTCATCTGAACATGCTGCATTACTATCAGAGGGATCGCTCAAAACGGTAAAGGTTACAGATAATAGTGGTTTTTTTTCTCTTTGATATGACCTGGTTCTATGTAGCTTTAATAAAACAAATCCTCCGTTTACTTTGAATGGCTTTGAAACCTCATTTCTTTTTAATCCGTCCAATACATTTCTAAACTGTTTAGATAAGCTACCTTTTTTTATCGGCCCAACTTTTCCCTTGTTTGTTTTTGAAGTAGCTGAAGAGAATTTTTCAACAGCCTTATCAAAATCAGCGCCGTTGTTTAACTCTATTTCTAACCTATTTGCAATAAGATTCGCATTTTGGGGATCCCACCGCTCGTTAGAAATAAATATTTCATAGAACTCATACTCTTTTTCTATTCTTTTAGGTGTCGGCGTTAAAGGCATAAGGCCTTTAATCGCAAGGTTATTAATCTTGTACCCAAATCTACTATCCAAGACTTTCTGCCACCTAATATTTTCTTTTATAAAATTATAAAATGTTTCGATATCAATCCCTTTTGACGTAAGTAAAGATTTCAACTCCCTAATTGTGATTTTATTCGATTGAAGAAAGTCATCAACCTGTAACTTTAATTCTGCATTTGAAACCACTATTTTTATTCTATTTGCATAAATTTCCCTGATTTTATTACTAATTACAATTTTCTCTACTTTTGAGCGATCAATACTAGACCCATTCAATAAATTGTTAAGCTTTCTAACCTGGTCAATATCATAGTTGGTTATTATTTGGTCATCTACTTGATATGCAGCACTAAAATCAGACTTGCAAAACGCATATCCCACAGCCAGCATCATAAATATTAAAGCAATGGAAACTTTTATTTTTATATATCTTACAAAGGCCATCATCTTATAACACACTTTGACATTTTGTTATTATTATGCTTCGATCCAATGTTTCCGAAATTTACTACTAAGTCAATCCTTGAGTCTTTAGGTAAAAGATTAGTAGTTGTATTTCTCCTAGATAAAGATAAATCTATATCTATGCACTCATTTTTGAAGTTGAGCCCTAACGAGGTGTTAATATCTTCGTTATTTACCATATTTCTTCTCAGCCCAAGCTTGCCGGACCAATTTTTTGAAAAGCTAGAATTTAAATTGAGTATTAATTCTTTCAAGTCCGTACTAGTTCCTTCCGATGAATCAGAAACTAAATTTGTTAAACTAGTCTTAATTTGATAACGAGGTTGTACAAATTTTAGTGATGTATTAGATCTTTTTAAAGTAAAATTCTTGCTGTAAACATGTTTGCTTGCTATTTCTAAATTGTTTTTAAAACTTAAGTTGCCTGATAACAAAATATCGGATTCATATCCATTCAGGCCTGAAGATGGTAAGAAGTCTTTCGAGTTTTTATTTCTGTATACCTGCCCAAGATTTACATTATAGTTATAGTTACTTTTGTACTCATTAAAATATTGCAAACCAGCATTTAACCTAAGACCATTTTCTTGTCTATCAATACCTGGTATTTTTCTTAATTTAAAAAGAGTCGTGCTATCAAACTCAGTTGTCGAGCTATCCTCATCAATGGGACGATTAGGAGATGAAGTGTCGGTGGAATAAACTAATTGTGCCACGGGTATCAAAACCTCAGATTTACTATTTTTACTCCTGAAAAACGGATATTTAAACTCCAAAGCGCCCAGCGGATAAACTTTTAAAAGATACCCTTCAGTATTGATATTATTTTCACTATAGGCAGCGGTAAGAACATTTCCGGTGCTTCGAACAATAAGTCCATTCTCTGTTTGCCAACTTTTGCTTAGCTCTATGTCAGCCGAAAGTCTACTGTAGCCGGTTCCTTCTCGACGTGATATCCCAACTAAAGAGTATTTTTCACTTAGCAAAAGGCCAGATTTTTTAAATTTTTTATATTTTCTGTACCTTAAATCTGGTAATACTAAAGGCTCAATTGTATTGCTGTCTCTTAGAGATGTGTGGTACAAAGTTGAAGCCTGTAAAGAGCTACGATTTGAAAACTTCTCAAAACTAATGGAGTTTAGAAATCGATCTCTGTCATCGTATCCATATTTGCCTAAAAAAGAAGTATCGCTTATTAACGTTGTATCGACGTTTAAAAAGGTTGATTCATCTAATCTAGCGTTGCCTTTTATCTTCAAAAAGCCTTTTAATGAATTATTTCCACTGGAGGGAAGAAAAGCAGACTCTAATATTAAATCTCCTATATCAAATATTTTTCGATATTGACTTTCAATTAGAAGATTTATTTTCGATGTTTTAATGAGAGAAAAAGTAAGATCAGCGCTGTTCCCTATTGTTAGAAACATAGGTTGTCTGACCCCAGTTCCAAGTAAATCAGAGCTTAGAAAACTTGGGGCCAAAAGACCGGAAGCTCGAGTTACGCCAGGCTCTGGTGTTTGTAGATATGGAGTATAAATTACTGGAACCCCAAAAATTTCTAGCCAAGTGTTATAAAAGTGAAGTTTCCTGGTTTTACGGTCGTGTACTAGTCTGTCTGACTTC
>CACNDI010000046.1 GCA_902619165.1 uncultured Alphaproteobacteria bacterium | reverse complement strand
TAAAACTGGGGAAACGTAGGGGAAACTTTCATCAGTTTTTCTCTTTGATTTTGCTGAACTTTCTATCCTATCATATTTCTCTTATTACCAAAAATTTAATGAAAATTAAGAATGATACGCTTACTGTTTAGTTTTAGTTAAAGAGGAAACCCAATGCTCAAAGAAGGTACACAATGGGAGTTGAAGTCACTAAAAATAGCATTTTTTATCTTTGGCATCATTTCGTTATACTTTATTTTAGATAATATCTTCTTGAATAACTCTGAAATACCACTTTCCCATATTTTTAAATGGAGTGTTCCGGTAGTGTGGATACCTTTTGTCGCTATAGGTTATATTTACCTTAACCCAAAAAATTACCCATATTTTTTATTTACAACTATTATTGCCGCTCACTTGGGTACCTTTTTCTTCACACTGGGTGGAGAGCTACACATATATTATATGGAGTTTGATGAAAGGGTTGGTCAAGGCGCATGGGTCGGTCATATTTTTCGAATATTTTTTCTCATAGGCATTACAGCTCTTTTTTTTAGTAGATTATGGGCCGTTTTATTGTGGCTCTTCTTATCACTTATCCAACCGATGAGACAGGTTATTCTTACGCTCCAAAACCCAAATGTCTATTTTGAAAGTGACTGGAAGACAATAATTTCTGACGGATGGGCAATAAACTCATTTATTTTGCGAGAAAATATAACTTTCATGATTTTTTTCTTAATTATAGTTCTGGGAATTTTTCTATCTAACCGAAATCTTGTGAAATCAATGGTTAAAGCTGAGCGTGCTAATGCAGTTTTAGGGCGCTATTTTTCACCAGAAATTAAGGATGAGATTGAACAATCTGACAGTGATTTGGCAAATCAAAAACCGAAAGATCTAGATGTAGCTATACTTTTTACAGACATCGTAGGATTCACGAAACTATCTGAAAAAATGGATCCTAAAGACGTTTTAGCTTTACTATCAGAATACCAGTCAATAATGATTGAAGCCATATTTGAGAATAAAGGGACAGTCGATAAGTTTATTGGTGATGCTGTGATGGCAAATTTTGGAACACCTAAATCCCATGGCAATGACGCTCAAAATGCTTTTGATTGTGCCTTGGCAATGAATAAGAAATTAAAAGAATGGAATGCCTCTCGATTAGAAAAAGGACTTTCTCAAATTGAACATCGTATCGGTATTCATTATGGGCCATGCGTTGTCGGAAATACAGGAAGTGACCAAAGGACAGAATTTGCTGTAATTGGAGACCCCGTAAATGTTGCAAGTCGTATATGTGATGCTTGCAAACAATTTGATACAAACTTCATAATTAGTAAAGATGTTGCAGATAGGATTGGTGTTCAAGACAACTGGAAGAATATTAAAAACTTTGAAATCAGAGGTAGAAAAGAAAAGCTAAACCTTGTGAAAATATATTTATAAGGCTTTGCTCTATTCACTAAAAATATATACATAAAAAAAGGGTAGAGACATAAAGCTTCTAACACTTCTTCCATTACCAATAGGTTTTTGAGACTATCCTTGTTTTAACATGAAGGTGGCACTTAAAAGTGGCTGCCAGTCTCTTGCCAAGTTACGGATTCATACTATCTACCATATCAGGCCTATGTTTGTGGTCAAATTGTAGAACGCCCATTCAAAAAAAAGCTTGGAGCAAGTTCGAAGAACCGGGAAATTAAAGTTAAACATGAGTTCGATATTTAAGAAGCCTGAAATACGGCGGCCAGGAGAGATAGTTTTTTTGGGATTTAAATGCACTGAAAAAAAAAGCGAATGAAATGAGATATTCTTTTGGGATAATAGCGTTACATTGGACAACTGCTGCTCTAATGTTCGCTTTGGCCACTTCTGGACTGTTATATAGTTATAAAATCGTTGGTTCAAATGCATTGATCTTTCACCAGTGGGGAGGACAGCTCCTTTTAGTTCTTGTTTTTATCTGGATCGGAGTAAGGCTAGCTTTCGGGGTTGGTCCACCGAATTCTGATCATCTATGGTGGGAAAAAATACTTGCAGCCTTAGTTAAAATTACCCTATATGCACTTCTTATTGCTTATGTTGTTACTGGCTACATTACGGCTTCGGGCCTCAGAAACGTAGAGCTATTGTTTCCCATTAATGTTGCCTTTGCCAGATCTGACTTAGGAGACTTGTTCATGGAAGCTCACTTTGCATTAAAATGGGTCTTACTCGTGGTTCTTGGTCTCCATGTATTAGGCACGATTAAACATAGTTTTATAGACCGTGACAACACTTTTAGAAACATATGGTTAACAAAGAAAGGATAACCTGAATATGAAAAAAATTTCTCGTCGACATGTCATTGTCACTCTTGCTAGTTCCGCCACATTCTTATGTCCAGCTGTGCTTAACGCAGCAACAAGTGCAGATTTAAGTGGTTGGGTTAATATCCCAACTGATATTCCAATGGGGCTTAAAGAAGTTCTGCGACTTGAAAATGGTCCTGCGAGCATTGATATTTCACAACTTAAACCTGGAGATGTTAGTGTAATTGCCCGTCCAAATGATAGTGCAGACTATGCAGGAACAGGACAGATGCAATATGTCGCGGTATTGCGGAGAGATAAAGACTACCTGATTGTTGAATTGACCTGCCCTCATAAGGGGAAAGCCATCGGCCTAACAGGCGACCCTAAAGTGCCATTCGCCTGCAACAAACGTGGCCGGTACCACTCTAGTGAGTTTGACTCAAATGGGTTGGGAGTTGCAGGTAAATCATCGGGAGATCCAATGATTATTCCTGAGCATAAGTTGAATAGTTCTAACGGAAAAGTTGTGCTTGAACTTGCCTAACGTCAATAATTACTTGTGAACATTCGTTACAAAAATACAGTAATCTTTAAGAATACCTAAGTTCATAAAATAATAGTTTTCCATATGCTCCATAGTTTAAGTACATAGTGCTTGTAAACCCCTTGCGTCCCATTCGTGAACAAGGGCTTGATAATTTGTTATATCTTGAGTAATTGTATAGCGTCTATCGAGCGTATTTTTATAAGTACAAA
>CACNDI010000045.1 GCA_902619165.1 uncultured Alphaproteobacteria bacterium | reverse complement strand
TGGTTGATCGGTCTTCCAGTTCCGTGTCATTTGTATGCTCTAGGAAAGGCGGCATAGATATTGAAAAGGTAGCAGAGGAAAATCCTACTGATATAGTGACAATTATTGTTGATCCCGCCGAAGGATTTTCTGACCACCACGGGAGAAAAATAGCTTTTGCTTTGGGCTTAAAGGATGCTGCTTTTAAGCAATGCGTTAAAATGACACGAAACCTTTACAATCTTTTTATCGAGAAAAATTGCGATATGATTGAGATTAATCCTTTAATAATGAGCAAAGATAATTCCTTAATTTGTCTCGATTGCAAGATGAGCTTCGATAGCAATGCTCTTTTCAAAAACAAGGATTTAGAAACTTTAAGGGATATCACTGAAGAAGATCCAAAAGAGTTAGAAGCATCAAAGTTTGATCTCAATTATATATCGTTAGATGGAGAGATTGGTTGCATGGTAAATGGTGCCGGATTAGCTATGGCGACGATGGATATAATTAAACTGAATGGTTCTGAGCCAGCAAACTTTCTAGATGTCGGGGGGGGAGCGACAAAGGAAAAGGTTAAGGAAGCTTTTAAGATAATCACATCAGATAGGAATGTAAAAGGAATATTAGTTAACATCTTTGGTGGAATAATGCGTTGTGATGTAATTGCTGAAGGAGTGGTTCAAGCTACCAAAGAAGTAGGATTAAAAGTTCCACTAGTAGTAAGGCTTGAAGGGACAAATGTTGATGAAGGAAAAGAGATTATAGAACAAAGTGGCTTAAATGTAATCACTGCGGACAATTTAAATGATGCTGCGGCTAAAATAGTTGCGCAAATAAAGTGAGCTAAATATGGGTATTTATATAAATTCAAATACTAAAGTTATTTGCCAAGGTCTTACAGGAAGCCAAGGTTCCTTCCATACAGAACAGGCTTTAAAATATGGAACAAAAATGGTAGGGGGTGTTACCCCTGGAAAAGGTGGAGGAACTCACCTAGACCTTCCCATTTTTAATTCTGTGGAGGAAGCGAAGATAAAAACTGGGGCCAACGCAAGCGCAATCTATGTACCTCCCGCATTCGCCGCTGATGCTATATTGGAAGCAGTTGATGCTGAAATCGATTTAATAGTTTGCATTACAGAGGGTATTCCTATTTTAGACATGATGAGAGTAAAAGCAGTTTTATCACGATCAAAATCAATTCTAATAGGGCCAAATTGTCCGGGCGTGATAACACCGGGAGAATGCAAGATTGGGATAATGCCGGGGCATATTCATAAGAAGGGAAAAGTAGGTGTTGTCTCACGATCTGGAACGCTAACTTATGAAGCTGTTGATCAAACGACAAAAATTGGATTAGGTCAATCGTCTTGTATTGGTATTGGAGGTGACCCTATTAAAGGAACAGAATTCATCGATGTGATTGATAAGTTTTTAAGCGATGATGAAACACAATCTATAATAATGATAGGAGAGATCGGTGGCAGCGCCGAAGAAGAAACTTGTGAATATTTAGTAAAGGAGCGGAAAAAGGGAAGATCAAAACCGATTGCGGGTTTCATTGCTGGGAGAACGGCTCCTAAGGGAAGAAAAATGGGGCATGCTGGAGCTATAGTAGCGGGAGGTATGGGTGCCGCTGAAGATAAAATGGAAGCAATGAAAAAAGCTGGGGTAATTGTTTCAGATAGTCCAGCCACTTTAGGAGAAGCAGTACAAGAGGCAATTAAAAAAAATTAGCCAAACATACTAGAAAATGCCCGCAAGTACTATAATATTGGTAAATTGATAAAGAAATAAATAACCATGAATAAAATGGATCCTAAAAACTCTAAAAAAGCGGAAGACATCCTTAACGGAGGAAACGCTAGCTATCTTGAGTATTTACAAAATATGTACCTTAGAGACCCTAAATCGGTAGATCAATCATGGTCATCTTTTTTTGAAACAAGCGATACTTCAGCTGACAAAGCATCATGGTCCAGAAGCGATTGGCCTGTAGATCAAAAGCAAGATTTTGGAATACAAGATAATAGCTTTTGGAGTTCACAATCTACAGAAGCATTAGAAGAAAAAATTTCAGCATATTCGGAAAAATCTGATTTCTTCAAAAGCACAGGTAACTTGAAAGAAAAAGTGATAGATAGTTTAAGAGCTCTTATGATTATTAGAGCTTTCAGAATAAGAGGGCATTTAAAAGCAAAGCTTGACCCACTTGAAATCAACAGCCTGTCATATCATCCAGAGCTGGATCCGAAAAATTATGGATTTTCTGAAGAAGATATGGAGAGAGAAATATACATTGATAATGTATTGGGATTGGAAGTTGCTTCAATGAGCGAGATTATGTCTTTACTTGAAAGAACCTATTGTGGAACCTTTGCCCTACAGTATATGCATATTTCGAACCCAGAACAGTCAGGATGGCTAAAGGAACGTATTGAAGGACTGGGTAAAGAAATACAATTCACAGAAGAGGGACGAAAAGCTATATTAAATAAGCTCATAGAAGCTGAAGGGTTTGAAAAATTTCTTCACGTCAAATACACAGGAACAAAAAGGTTTGGATTGGATGGGGGAGAATCTCTAATCCCTGCCATGGAGCAAATAATAAAGAGAGGTGGAAATTTAGGAGTTCAGGAGATTGTTATAGGTATGCCTCACAGAGGAAGATTATCAATACTAGCTAATGTGATGAGCAAACCTTTTAAAGCGATTTTTAACGAGTTCCAAGGTGGGAGCTATAAACCCGAAGATGTCGATGGCTCCGGCGATGTTAAATATCATTTGGGTGCTTCGTCTGACCGAGAGTTTGATGGTAACAAAGTTCATTTATCTCTAACGGCAAATCCTTCTCACTTAGAGGCTGTTAACCCCGTCGTATTAGGAAAAGTAAGGGCGAAGCAAGAGCAGCTCAACGATAAAGAAAGAGAAAAGGTTCTACCTGTTTTGCTGCATGGTGATGCTGCTTTTGCAGGCCAAGGTATCGTTGCTGAATGCTTTGGTCTTTCGGGTCTGAAAGGACATCGCACAGGCGGCACTATCCATATCGTCGTAAATAATCAAATTGGTTTCACGACCGCACCTCTCTATTCAAGGTCATCACCATACCCAACAGACATTGCGCTGATGGTGGAAGCGCCAATTTTCCATGTAAATGGCGATGATCCGGAAGCGGTAGTTCATGCTGC
>CACNDI010000044.1 GCA_902619165.1 uncultured Alphaproteobacteria bacterium | reverse complement strand
TGACTGTGGAATTTGAAAAGGTTGGGCATTTTGACCCTGTGACCTTTGATGAAGGATGTGTAGACAAAGTTAGAAGAGCGGCTGAAAGATTAGGGTATTCACATAAAAATATTATATCGGGAGCGGGGCATGACGCGTGTTGGATAAATAAAGTAGCGCCAACGGCGATGATTATGTGCCCTTGCGTTGATGGTTTGAGTCACAATGAAGCAGAAGAGATATCTGAAAAGTGGGCTTCAGCAGGTGCCGATGTTTTATTGCATGCAGTATTAGAAGCTGCTGAAATAGTTTAATTGGGAGGGTAAAATGACTAGAGTAATAAAGGGTGGAACCATTGTAACAGCTGATCGAGAGTGGAAAGCTGATGTATTAATAGAAAATGAAACAATTAAGCAGATTGGGGAAAATCTAAAGGGGGATGAGACGATTGACGCCGAAGGCGCTTATGTGATCCCCGGCGGAATAGACCCACATACGCACCTTGAGATGCCATTCATGGGGACCACCGCCGCCGAGACTTTTGAAACAGGCACCTGGGCAGCCGCAGTCGGTGGAACAACAATGTTAGTGGACTTCTGTCTTCCTGGAGAGGATGGAAGTTTGGTAAATGCAGTAAAGGAGTGGCATAGAAAGTCAGAGCCTCAAATTTGTTCTGACATCGGTTATCACATGGCAGTTACAGGTTGGTCTGAACAGATTTTTGATGATATGCCAAAGGTAGTTGATATGGGAGTAAATTCCTTCAAGCATTTTATGGCTTATAAAGGAGCCCTAATGATTGAAGATGATGAAATGTTTGCATCTTTTAAAAGATGCGCAGCTATCGGGGCTCTGCCTATGGTTCACGCCGAAAATGGTGATATTGTCGCCGAGCTTCAACAAAAATATCTTCAAGACGGAGTAACTGGTCCTGAGGGGCACGCTTACTCAAGACCGCCTGAGGTAGAAGGTGAGGCAGCTAATAGAGCGATAATGATAGCAGATGCGGCAGGGGTACCGCTATATGTTGTTCATGTATCTTGTGAGCAGGCTCATGAGGCTATCAGAAGAGCTAGGCAAAAAGGTATGAGAGTTTTTGGTGAACCCCTTATTCAATTTCTAACACTAGATGAGAGCGAATACTTTAATAAAGATTGGGAACATGCCGCAAGACGAGTCATGTCGCCCCCCTTTAGAGACAAATCACATCGGGACGGATTATGGGCTGGTCTTCAGTCTGGATCCCTACAAGTTGTAGCTACAGACCATGCCGCGTTTTCGACGGAACAAAAAAGAATGGGAGTAAATGACTTCACTAAGATTCCAAATGGTAGCAACGGGCTTGAGGAAAGGTTATCAGTTCTTTGGACAGAGGGCGTAGAAACGGGGCGTCTAACCCGACAAGAGTTTGTCGCAATTACATCAAGTAATATTGCTAAAATTCTAAACATTTATCCAAAAAAAGGTGCGATTTTAGAGGGTGCAGATGCAGATATTGTTGTTTGGGACCCAAAGATTTCTAAAACTATTTCTACCAGCACTCATAAATCAATTTTAGACTATAACGTCTTTGAGGGATTCAAAGTTACAGCTCAGCCGAGGTATACGTTATCAAGAGGAGATGTCATTTGGGCGTGGGGTAAAAACTCTAGTCCTCAACCAGGAAGAGGTAGATTTGTCCCAAGACCTGCGTTCCCAGCTTTACATAGTGCTGTATCAAAATGGAAGGCGCTCAATACACCGAGGAAAATTGAACGAGATCCTTTAAATATACCATCTGGCATCTAATAAAAAATGACGGATAAAATAATTTCAGCAAAAAATGTTGAATTAAAGTTCGGAAAAGGTTCAGAAGAAGTTGTTGCCCTTAAAGACATTTCGTTAGAAGTGGGCGCAGGTGAATTTGTATCTTTTATTGGACCCTCAGGTTGTGGGAAGACGACATTTTTGAGAACTGTAGCAGCTTTAGAGAAACCTACCTCGGGACAAATATTAGTGAATGGAGTTTCGCCAGATGAGGCAAGAACCAATAGAGCATATGGCTATGTCTTTCAATCTGCAGGTCTTTATCCATGGAGAAACATATCTAAAAATGTAAGTTTACCATTGGAAATAATGAATTACAGCAGAGAAGAAATTTCTAAAAGAGTTAGTGAGTCACTGAATTTAGTAGAATTAAATGGCTTCGAAAAGAAATTTCCATGGCAGTTATCTGGTGGAATGCAACAAAGAGCGTCTATTGCTAGAGCGTTGTCTTTTGATGCCGATCTGCTTCTTATGGATGAACCGTTCGGCGCATTAGATGAAATAGTAAGAGATCACCTCAATGAACAACTATTGGATCTTTGGCAAAAAACTGGTAAGACAATCTGCTTTGTAACGCATTCAATTCCTGAAGCTGTTTTTTTATCAACAAAAATTGTAGTAATGTCGCCTAGACCAGGGAGAATTGTGGATGTTATTGAGAGTCCATTTCCCTCTTCGCGTTCTTTAGAGATAAGAGACAGTAAAGAATTTATATCTATTTCGCAGAGAGTCAGAGAGGGGTTGCGTTCTGGGTATGACTACAATGAGAATAAGGGCTAAGAAGTTTTTGAAAACAATTGCTGAAAAAATTTTGCCAATTTTAACTATTCTATTTTTACTTACTATAGTTTGGTATTTTTTTACCATTTATTTAAATTCAGCTATGCAAATAGATAAGTATGATAAGCAGGGCATTTCATGGAATATTTCAAAACTTGTGCTAGACACAATGTCTCAAGAGAGACCGAAATTGCCAGCGCCGCATCAAATAGCAGAAGAAATTTGGAAAACAACAGTTGAAAAAAAGATTACCTCAAAAAGATCTTTGATTTATCACAGTTCGATTACGTTGTCGTCGACCATAGTTGGTTTTATACTGGGAACTGTATTAGGAGTTGTCCTAGCAGTAAGCATAGTGGAAAACCGAGCAATGGAAAGTTCCCTGATGCCTTGGATAATAGCAAGTCAAACAATTCCCATATTGGCTATTGCTCCAATGATTATCGTAGTATTGAATTCACTGGGGTTTTCTGGCCTTCTTCCGAAAGCACTGATATCCACTTACCTAAGTTTTTTTCCTATTGTTGTTGGTATGGTGAAAGGTCTCAGAAGCCCTGATATTATATTGGTAGATTTAATGAAAACTTATAATAGTTCAAAAGTTGACATATTTTTTAAATTACGACTACCAGCATCGGTACCTTTTCTTTTTACATCGATGAAAGTAGCAATAGCAATATCGCTTGTCGGCGCGATTGTCGGAGAACTTCCGACAGGAGCAGTAGCAGGTCTTGGGGCACGCCTTTTAACTGGATCGTATTATGGTCAGACAATCCAAATTTGGTCCGCGTTAATAATGGCCTCAATTCTGGCAGCTACTCTCGTTTTTTCCATTCAAGCAATCGGATATTTAGTATCAAAAAAAATGGGATATACTAATGAGGAAGCTTAGCAATATTTTATTAACTTTTGCTCTACTTTTTTCATGCATTTGCTTCGTAAGCTCTACTATTTCGTTTTCAGAGTCAAACATGATTGTTTTGATACTTTCTATCGTCGGAATTTTATTAGGCCTAAGACTTTTTTTTCCTTTTTTTGCATCTTTTTACTACGATTTATTTATTGGCGTAGCCACAATAATATTTGTTATTTTAAATCTATATGAGGATCTTCCAAATGGAAGTTGGCCTCTTATC
>CACNDI010000043.1 GCA_902619165.1 uncultured Alphaproteobacteria bacterium | reverse complement strand
GTAAATTTTTTGGAATTTTTATCGGCATTATTGGCCCTTTATTTTACCAGGATAGCACACTCGATAGCCCCAATTAAATCAGCAGCACATTTTACTTCACGTAATTGCTCGAAGCTTAATGATATACCCCAATTCTTAGAGATTGTATCGAAAATCGTTTTTCTTCTTTTAATAAGTGCTTTAAATCCATAAATCATGAAGTCATCAGGGTTTATATCATTACATATAGACGAAGTATCATCTCTAAAACGTTGCCATAGAGATTGTAAGAAATTTTCCTCATAATACATTGGTTTAGGTTTGGCTAGAAATCTGTCAATTAATACCTGATACATAGTGTCAGGTGCTTCAAGACAGATTATAAGAAAGTTTTTGGATAATGATGATAGTATTTTATCATTCTTGTCTAGTGGATTAACCAATTCACAGATAGAACCAGACGTATCACACATAAAATGCGACAACTCTGGCGAGTGTTCTACTAGTGAACTTGCATTGAGCGTTGCCTTAATTTCTGCATCACGATGAAGTTGTTGGCGTTTTAAATACTCTGAAAATAATATTCCTCCCATCGATTGAGAACCAGGTTTGCCAAGGAAATTAGATAGATTTGTTAGATTACCTATTTCAAAACCATCAAGTAAGTGTTTATACTGGTTTTTAAAGAGGAGCTTGCCTATCTCGTAATCTACTGAATAATGTGACCATCTGTCTTTGTTCACTAGTTTGCGAGAGATAAATGTCTTCCCGAGCCCAGACATACCAAGCAATGCAAAGCGCTTAAACTTGAATCCAGAGGTTTCATTAGCAATTATTTTCATGTGACTTCTAGAATATCAACTAGGTATGATATATCATGAACTATTGGCTTTAGCCAGGGCATTTTGAATTTTATCTCGTAGCTCAAGGCGTTCACCTGGGGTCAAAAATGCACCCAATTCAATATGCTTACCTTTTCCAGCTAAGGTTAAGTAATTTTTTAATTTTGGATTGTTAATATCTAGATGTACCTTGGTCCAATAAGGATTACACTCCCAAGTCATTTGCTCTTTATTTTTTTCTTGGTGCACTACTTTAATTTTGTTTTTAGAAATTAAGACCTCTTCGAAAGTACTACCCTGTTGGAAGTTCTTTTGAAGTAGGGTTAGAAAAAGGTAGAATGTCAACCCTGAAAAAATCGTTAGTGTTGTACCTATTGGACTGCCAATAAAAGGTATTATAGGAAGCAAAAAACCGCACGCTATTAAAGCAAAAACCACTTTAGTTCCATACGAGTCGAGGGACCTATTTGGCACCAAACGAATGTTTATAAATGGTGCTCCATTTGCGTCACTCCAATTATCCGATATTTTTAACAAAATAACCCTAACTAGTGGCTAGTTGACTTGGACTCCCACATGTCTCGTGTAGGTAATGTTTCAAAGGTATGCTCGGGTGGTGGATTTGGTAATGTCCACTCTAATGTATCAGCGTGTTTCCCCCAATAAGCTTCCTCTGTTACTCGTCTGCCCCACATTAATGTATAAAAAATTATACCAAAGAAAAATATAAATGATCCAAAGGATATAAAAGCGCCAATAGATGACACATAATTCCATAATGCAAATTGCTCTGGGTAATCTATATATCGTCGTGGCATACCTTGTCTCCCAAGAAAATGCTGTGGGAAAAACGTGATATTTGATCCAATGAACATGGCCCAGAAGTGTAGTTTTCCTGCCCATTCAGGGTATTGACGGCCAGACATTTTCCCTATCCAATAATATATCCCAGCAAATATACAAAAGACGGCGCCTAAAGACATGACATAGTGAAAGTGAGCTACGACATAATACGTATCATGGTATGCTCTATCGATTCCCGCTTGGCTTAAAACTATGCCTGTTACTCCACCAACGGTGAAAAGAAATAGGAAGCCTATCGACCATAACATGGGTGTTTTAAACTCAACCGATCCTCCCCACATTGTGGCAATCCATGAAAAAATTTTTATCCCGGTAGGAACCGCTATAACCATCGTTGCAAGCATAAAATAAGCTTGCTGCGTAACAGACATACCAACTGTATACATATGATGGGCCCAGACAACAAAACCTAAGGCACCAATTGCTATCATAGCATACACCATTGGTAGATATCCGAATACTGGCTTCTTGGAAAATGTTGAAATAACATGACTTACTATTCCAAACCCAGGAATTACAATCATGTAAACTTCTGGGTGGCCAAAGAACCATAATAGATGCTGATAAAGTACTGGGTCGCCACCTCCTGCAGGATCAAAAAATGTCGTGCCAAAATTTCTATCGGTTAGGAGCATTGTAATCGCACCGGCTAATACAGGTAGTGACAAAAGTATAAGAAACGCCGTAACTACTATTGACCAAGGGAAAAGAGGTGTTTTATGAAGTGTCATACCTGGTGCACGCATATTTAAAAATGTTGTAATCATATTTATGGCGCTTAGTATTGACGAAGCTCCAGATAAATGAATGGCGAATATTGCTAAATCCATTGACATGCCCTGTTCGGAGGTTGATAAAGGAGCGTACAACACCCATCCGACACCAGATCCTAATTGACCATTCCCTCCTGGTGCTAATAGGCTACATACCGCGAGTGATGAACCTGCAACAAACAACCAATAAGATAAGTTATTCATTCTGGGGAACGCCATGTCGGGTGCCCCAATCATTAACGGCATGAAGTAGTTACCAAAACCACCAAAGAGAGCTGGAATGACAACGAAAAACATCATTAACACGCCGTGACCGGTAATTAAAACATTCCACATATGCCCATTTGGCTCACCGTCGGCATTAGTCATATACTGAACCCCTGGTTCCATAAGCTCTAATCTCATGTAGACGGTAAATGCAACCGCGATAAAACCCAAAAGAGCTGCGGTAAATATGTATAAGATACCTATATCTTTATGATTTGTTGACATAAACCAACGAGTGAAAAAATTTTTCTTTTCGTGTTCATGTAAAATTTGATCTGTAACATCAACCATTAAAAGACGCCCCCTTTAGCAATGACAGTGAATTTGTTTACTATCTATATATAGTACATGCCAATTTATTTTTCCACCCAAAATTTAGAGACCGTTCGACGCACATGAGAGATTTCTCATTTTGTAAAAATTGTAGAAAAAGTTCTCTTAAATACCCTATCTACGTCGGCCGTTTTTATTTCAACTCCTAGCTCATGCAAAGATGTAACTCCTTTCCCAGATATACCGCATGGATTAATACTAGTGAAAAAGTTAAGGTTGGGGTTTACGTTTAATGCTAAGCCATGAAATGTTACCCATCTCTTTACCCTTAATCCAAGCGCTGCTATTTTCTTATCATAAGTTCCATCTATGTTAACGCTGCTAGGATCCTCAACCCAAACTCCAACCATTCCTGGAATTCTATACCCCAAAATGCCGAGTTCTTTAAGGACCACAATAATCCATTCCTCAATGTTCCATACTAAATTTTTTATGTCCTTTTTTCCGTTTCTCAGATCCAGCATTAGATAGACAATTCGTTGACCAGGACCATGATAGGTTGTTTGCCCACCCCTTTTTGTCTGATGCATCGGAATATTGACATGGTCCTTAAAATCGCTCTTCTTTGCAGATGTTCCGAGAGTAAAAATGTTTTCATGCTCTAAAAACCAGATAAGCTCTGTCTTTTTGTTTGAAATTATATCTTCAACTCGTTTAGACATCGCAAGCTCGGCGATTTTGTAATCTACAAAATTTTTATCATGCTTCCATTCTATCATTTGTGCCATAAATATTAACGTGTTGCTTTTTTTGGGAAAATATCATATCTAACTTCAGATTGAAAATGGTATTGAAAACGCGG
>CACNDI010000042.1 GCA_902619165.1 uncultured Alphaproteobacteria bacterium | reverse complement strand
GACCAATACGGGAGTTTAAAGAGACGCCGAATTGCATTAAAAACAGCATTTGTTTTCAACAGAAATACATACGCCCAGTCGCCAATATAGGCAAGCCACCTTGCGTGCTGGATAACATTATCGAATAAATCGCCGTGAACGACCCAGAATTTTTTTCCATCAGCCGTATAATGTATATCGTCATCCTTAACTTTTATTCCCCCCATGGTGAGACCTATAAAGTCCCTGGCCACTTCGTCATGATTTCCGGGAATAAAAATAATTTCTGTACCTCTCTTTGCCTTCTCCAATATCTTCTGCACAACATCATTATGGGTCTGTGGCCAGTACCATCGTTTTGACAGTTGCCATCCATCTACTATATCTCCTACCAGAAAAATTTTTTCACATTCTATGGTTTTCAGAAATTCTAAAAACTCTTTAGCTCTTGATCCTTTGGTCCCCAGGTGAACATCAGAAACCCACACCGTTTTAAAAACCTTTGCTGTGTAACTAAGATCATTCATTATTTATTCCAAAAACGCTTGTTGATTAAACTGACTTCTAGAGATTGACTATTGTCTTTTTTTCAAAGTCTTGCTTCGACTTATTTGCCACCTTAATATAGAGCCATACCATATTATTTAAATACCCGTTTTGAAAGAAAAATATTAAAAAGACTCCCCTTTTTTAATTATTCTCGAGAATAGGTGCTTAATTTAAATTTAGGGCGAAAGAAGATATAGATAGCTTTCCGTTAATTCTGATTCATTAGAGGAATAAAAATCCTATACTAAATAAATACAACGTATGCGAAGGTTAATAATCAAATGAAAATACTCGTTTTAGGTGCTGGTGCCGTAGGAGGTTATTTTGGGGGGCGAATGGCTGAGGCGGGAATGGATGTCACTTTTTTAGTAAGAGAAAAGAGACAAAAAATATTAGAAAAATCAGGTTTAATAATTAAGAGTCCAAAAGGTAATTTCGCCGCTAGCCCCAACCTTGTGACTATAGATAACGTAGACAGTATCTATGATGTCATATTATTCACTAATAAGGCCTATGATTTAGACGAGATTTTGCAATCTCCTTTTCCAGTGAAGGATGGGTCGATAATTATCCCATTACTTAATGGCTATGCACATATGGAACAATTAAGAAATAAGTTTCCAAATGCGCGTTTATTTGGAGGTATTGCGCACATCTTTTCCACATTAAACAAAGAGGGTGAAATTCACCATTTCAATGATATTCACTCGCTTACTATTGGTCACTTAAACAAGGCAGATGAAACGGATGGAAGACGATTTTTTGATGCTTGTAGTTCTGCAAACTTCTCAATTAAGTACTCGGATGACATCATTGTAGACCTTTGGCACAAGTGGGTACTCATAACCACCGTAGCAGGGGCCACTACTCTATTTAATGCAACCATAGGAGAAATTGCGTCCACTGAGCACGGAATAGCATTTATTTCTGATCTTCATGATGAGTGTATTACTATAGCAAAGTCTGAAAAAATTCAGGTGAATGACGATGACTTAGCGCAACAAAGACGCTTTCTTTCTGACAAAAAATCTACATGGAGTTCATCTATGCGAAGAGACATGGTGAATAAGTCAAAAATTGAGTGCGCCCATATATTTTTAGAACTCATTAATATTGCAGACAAAAACAACGTTGAATGCCCCTCTTTAAAAACCGTAATGATAAATGGTGAAATATATATGCGGTCTTCGATCTAAGGTGCAATCCAGTTAGATTTATTATTATTAAAATCTAGTATCATTCTCTCGTGGCCCGATGATTTTAAATAAAGATAATCAATTTCGGTTATCTTATTGTCGACAACACAAAAATTCTTTTTTCCTTCTTCACTCTGTTCCGATGTTGGAGTCTTTCCCTTTAACTCTAGAGGCAAACCATCATCCTTTTCTTCAATATTGCTTGAAGGATCATATTTTGTTAAATAACATTTTCTTGAAGCGAGCCCTGTCTTATCCCATGATTCATTCCATATAGCATTGTCGTAATGAATACTAGAAATTGTCTTTATCCTTAACTGCGTTTTCAGCTTATAACTATATACCAAGCAGACTGTGTTTGGGTTTTTCTTAATATCATCAAGTTTTGGACTTCTGTAATCGGTGTGAAAACGAATAATATTTTTATCTTTATCAAAATTTCTTAAAACAACACTTCTTGCTTCCACTCCCTCCTTTCCAATGGTACAAAAAGTCATAATGTGGAAATCATGATCTCTCTCTCTGGCCCCATTTTCCAATAGCTCACTGACTTTTATAAAAATATCGTTATTCATTTCCAATTCCATTAATGCCTAATATCTTAAATATATTAAAAAAAACAGTTTTTTCAAAAGAGCCTTTCGGATTACTTATCTTACTCGCTATAGCAATGCCCATAGCGTTTTCAACTTGGGTTGCTTTGCTTAACAATTTTGTAATAGAAGTATCCGGTTTTTCTGGCGTCGAGATAGGTTGGCTTCAAAGTGTAAGAGAGATACCAGGGTTTCTTGCTGTCTGTGTTATTTTTATCTTGTTTTTTATTAGCGAACAAAGACTTGCATACATATCGCTAGCTCTTCTGGCGTTAGCGGTCGCGGTTACTACTCTTTTCCCTGAGTTTAAAGGATTAATTATTACAACATTAATCAGTTCAATTGGTTTTCATTACTATGAGACAGTCAATCAATCACTTCAATTGCAATGGCTAAAGAAAGAAACAGCACCTTCATCAATCGGATGGATTGTAGCGGCTGGTTCAGGTTCCGCCTTTTTTGTTTATATCGCTATAATTATTCTTTGGCTTAATCTTAATTTTAATTATTTTTTCATTTATTTCTTTGCAGGCTTATTGTGCCTATTAATTGTAGTCTTTTGCTTTTTTTATTATCCACAATTTCAAATTGGCAAAAAGCAGCGGTTAGCTATTGTGCTAAAGCGGAGATATTGGGTCTATTATACCTTACAGTTTTTTTCAGGAGCTAGGAGACAAATATTTGTTGTTTTTGCAAGCTTTATGATGGTTGAAAAATATGGTTTTGATGTTCATCAAATCACATTTCTTCTTTTAACAAATTTTTTAATCAATATATTTATGGCACCGTTAATTGGGCGGTTCATAGAAAAGTTTGGTGAAAGACTTTCATTAATCGTGGAGTACTTTGGGCTTATGGTTATTTTCCTTCTTTATGCCGGCCTATATTATTTCGATTGGTCTTACATTGTTGCGTCTATTCTATTTATTGCAGACCATATGTTTTTTGGATTGGCTTTTGCAATGAAAACATATTTTCAAAAAATTGCGGATAGTGAGGATTTTGCTCCAACCGCTGCTGTGGCTTTTACGATAAACCATATTTCTGCTGTATTTCTTCCAGTCCTATTAGGCTATATTTGGATTCATAATAATAGTGCTGTTTTTTACCTAGCTGCCGTATTATCATTTATTTCACTGATAGTGGCGATATTGATACCAAGATTTCCGTCTAAAGGTAATGAGAGTATTTTACGTGTCTAGGTGTTTTGTTGATGAAGGTCCAAGCCACTGCCCATCTCATGCATTTCTTCATCTGGTTGTGGCGGTTCAGGAATTTTCACAATTTCAATCCAGCCGTTTAAAAAGTCAAACCGCAGACCAACTTCATCCATACCGGTTTTGAGAATTATTTGGTCGAGACCATTTGTATTCTTTACAGCTCTATTAATAGATTTACACATAATTTTGTGGAGAAACTCTCTTTCTAATTTTGTTTTAGGTTTGAAGGTTTTCTCTATTTCTAAATATTCAAGGTCTAAGCATCGAACATTTACTTTATCTTTTCCAGCTAATAGGCTGATCGCCACTATTGGTTTGGTTTCGCCAATTCGTGGAATTGCCCAAAAAGATTCATATTCCCAGTTGGGACGAACTAGACTACTTATTTCATAATTTAAAGCACTCATCTGCGAAAATAATGCTTTTAGCGATATGATTAAAGTTATGACAGTGGTGCTGAAGACTTTTATAAACAACATACAACCTATTTGTTAATTACATCCTAAGATGCCTCAAACTTTATTACCATCTATTTCAACTTTGTCTACTTGTATATCAGGGCTGTAATTATTCTCTCCAATTATTAAAGGCAGTATTTCACTTTGATCATTTCCTCCTAGGTTTTCATATCTTTCTTCTCTCCATTCGAGCGTTGAGAACTCTCCGCATTTTTTACAAACGGGTTCCCATTCGCTTTGACTCTCACAGTTAGAGCAAATCCACCTTTTTGATCGCTTAGCTGTAACGGCTTTTGCAAGCCAGCCTTTTACAACAGCATCTGATGATCCAACTCCCTTTTCAATGGCAGCCATTAGGGTATAGACCTTAGCGTTTGCTTGATCAGTTTCTATTAGATCACTTATAGCCCGTCTCGCTTCAGGAAAATTTTCAGAAAGAATATTTAATTCGGCTTTTAAGGTTTTTGTCTCC
>CACNDI010000041.1 GCA_902619165.1 uncultured Alphaproteobacteria bacterium | reverse complement strand
TTAAACTTAAATCAGTTGTTGAAACATCTGCTCTTTATGCGTCTTATCCTGACAACCAAGGAAGAGAAAACGATGCTTCCAAAGCTCTAGTTAAATCGATTGAAACTGGGAAAGCTAAAATGAGACTTTTCTTTAATGCAGATCGAGGTGATGTAATGGTAGGTGAAAGTGGTACTGAACTACTATTCCGACTAATACGAACAGCGGCAACAGAATTACCAGAAAGAGGAGCTATGTTAAGTTCCACTTTAGAGCACCCAGCTTCTATGAGCGCGATGAAAAAGTGGGCAAAGAATACCCACCGAGATCATCTTATAGTCAAGCATAATGACGAAACAGGTACGGTAGATGGACGCGCTTATATAAAAAAATTAACGAGTGATGTTCGTATTGTATCTATTGTTCATACATCTCCCGTGACTGGAATGACCGTTGATTTAGAAAAAATAACTAAAGAAGTTAGGAATGTAGCGCCTGACTGTATTATTATCGTTGATGGTATTCAGCACTCTAGTCATGGATCTGTAGACATACAGAAATATGATATAGATGGTTACGTGGTATCTCCGTATAAAATGTTTTCTCGACATGGTTATGGGGTTGCGTGGGCTTCCGATAGATTATGTACCATAAATAAGGAGCAATTAGTAGACGGCCCATCCCAAAACTGGGAATTAGGCACCCGAGATGCTGGTAGTTATGCAACCTTTTCAGATGTAGTAGACTATCTAGATTGGCTTGGCAGTAATTTTACTGAAAGTGAAAATACTAGAGAAAGGCTAGAGGCTTCTTCCTTAGCTATAAAATCGCATGAACAAGAATTAGTAAATTTAGTACTAAATGGCTCTGAAGATATGACCGGGTTAAGAAACAATAAGGAAATTCAGATTATTGGCTCCTCAGATGCTAAGTTTCGAGAGGGAGTAGTTTCCTTTTTCCAAAAAAACAAGCCTTCAAGCAAAATAGTTGAAGAACTTAGACAGCGTAAAATACGCGTACACATTAGAAAAGACGATCATTACTGTGGGAATATACTCAGGCCTTTAAATCAAAAAGACTGCATCAGATTTTCAATATGTCATTATAATTCAAAGGCTGAAGTGGTAGAGTTCTTAAGAGCTATAAATGAAATTAGTGCGAACTAAAGAATTCTTTTTATCTTACTCTCCATTTTTTTCTTAAAAATGAGCTTTCCTTTTTCATAAGCTTCGACTCTTGCCTTAAGATAAAAATATGACTTGTCTGATGTCATACTTGAAAAAGTGTCTGTTCTAATAGACCACCCTTCTCTAGAGCGTTCTTCTGTCCAATGAGTCTCTCCTTTAGCGGACAGAGGATCATTTGGATGTATTGACCATTTTTCTCGTGCCGAGCTGCTTATGACTAATTTATTTTGAAGATCCTTATAACTACCAAAGTCATCTTCAATTTCCAAGAGCACCACTTCGGTAGCCTCATCAAATAGTATTTGCCTTTTATTGTGTGGTTTTCTAATTTCTTTGCCTCGCCATGGTTTGGAAGCCACCGCCTTAGGAAAGATCCATTCGTCTAATCTTTTTCCTTGTCTTAAAGGCAAAGATAAATAACCTTCTTTCACAACTAGTTTAGCAGGATTATACACTGGCCAGACTAAAGGCCAGTAAGCATTCGCCAGGGAAAGCCGAAGTTTATTTCCCTTTGGTAATTTATAGGCGATGTGATCTAGCGTTATCTTTACAGTGAATTCTTTTGCTAATGGTATATTTTTTGGGTTTTCAAAAGAGTCACGAAACCTCAGGTTTAGAATTCCATACGTTATTCTACTCGACTTACCATCGGGGTAAACATCGCATAATCTGACAGCTATTTGTGCATTAGGCGAAGTTGCTTCGAGCTTTACTGTTAACTCAGGAGACCCAATTATATCCTCTTCAAGATCCAAGGCCTGTGTATCAAAACAAAGTGAAAAAGCGTCATCAGAACGTTGGTCTCCAGGAAGCTCTGGACCTAACCAAATAGCACAAAATTCGCCACCTTTTAATCCACAATGCTGAGGACTATCAATAACTCCTAAATTGCTTTTATTTTTTCTTTTGCTTAGAGAAAGTACATTATTACAGCTTAAAAAAAACTTTTTATTTTTGCTTGCTTTACTTGGCCAAACATCTTCTTTAATCCAATACCCATCTCTAAAATTATAACTACTTTTTGGAAGCTCACCTTTCATTACATATACTCTATAGTCGGGATCTTTTTCACATCCATTATCAATTTCTTTAAGCCATTTATCCCACCATCGGACAGCTTCTTGTAAAAAACCTATTTGAGGTTTCGGTACTGCAAAGTGAGGATATTTATGTACCCATGGTCCGATTATCCCTTTGGCTTTTACGTTTTTCACAAGCTCAGGAACTGCATTTTTATAGGCGTCTCCCCATCCTCCAATAGCTAAGATTGGAATTTCAAGCTTGGAATAATCTTCACATACAGATCCATGTTTCCAATACTTATCTCTTTTCTGATGCTTCAACCAAATATCTGAAAGATGTGGTTGGTTTTTCAAACGCTCTAGCCACATCTTTTTCCACTTCTCTCCAACAATTAGTGGATCAGGTGGCCGCGAGGAATATGAAAGCATTGTAGCTCCCCATCCCAAGTTTTCGTTTAACAAACAGCCACCCTTATAATGAATGTCATCGGTATATCTATCTACTGTTGAACATAGAGTTATAATTGCTTTTAATGCCTTTGGTCTTCGAAAAGCCACCTGTAAGCTGTTAAACCCACCCCAGCTAATTCCCATCATGCCAATATTTCCATTGCTCCATGTTTGTTTACTGGCCCAGTCAATTATATGTTCTGCATCACTTAATTCTGTTTCGGTATACTCATCGAAAAGAAGTCCTTCGCTATCTCCATTGCCTCTTATGTCAACACGCATACACACATATCCTCTTTCACAAAAGTAAGGATGGGTTAAGGCGTCTCTAACGTGAGTTCCATCTCTTTTTCGATAGGGGATATATTCTAAGACTACGGGAAATCTTTCAGATTTTTTACTTACCGGTTTCCAAACTTTAGCTGAAAGCTTTATACCATCTGGCATTTCTATTGCGAGATGTTCAATCTCCTCAACTTTAAAGAGCTTTTTTTGCATTGATACTTCTGCCAATTAAAAAACTCTTACATTCTGTTTGCTAAGAAGTTTTTGAATATTTGAAATATTGACCCTATTCAGGGACGTTTTATTCTTTATCGTCTCGGCAGCGGCTACTCCTGCTCCTTGACCAGTAACTGTGCAGCAAGCCATATTTCTAGTTGCAGCATGTGCGATATTACTCCCCCCAATAGCTCTTCCAACAACCAATAACCCTTTTATATTTTTGGGAAGCAAAGATCGATATGGAATATGCATATACCTTCCTGTGGTGGGCAGCACTAGAACTCCGAAACCGTCGATGAACTCAGGGTATATTCCAACACTGTCTTCAAACCTGCACTCATTTTTGACATCTTCATCTGAGAGGTTGTATACAGAATCTATTTTATACGTATCTCTAATACCAATTGTCATTCCAAAGTTTCGTAACTTGCCAGCCGAACATCCAGGCATATATTCCTTCAAAGCAGCTATAGCTTCCAAAGCTGCTTTTCTCCCCTCTATTTCCCCCTTAGTTAAACTTTCGGGATCAGTGCCATCGATACCGTTAAGATGGACCAGATTTAGATATGTTAGTTCGCCTGTATCATGTATTGCTCCCCATGTTCCAGAAATCGTTTGCAAGTCACTTTCAATCAAGCCAGAATCTTTTGCCTTTTCAAATGGTTTGCGAAGAAAGGGTGAAAACATATCATCTTCCTTTCCAGATGTTTGCACCTGCCAATTCTTGTCACTCCAGTCGCTATATTTTTGTGGATCACGCTCAATTTCATTCATAAACTCTTCTTTATTTACACCAGACATATGAAACATAACGGAAGCAGATATCATGTCCTCTTTTTTATTTTTGAAGACCGTAACTCCACTACGCCTAGCTACGTCGGCATCACCAGTTGCGTCAATAATAATTTTGCCAATAATTGCTTCCCTGCCCGCTTTAGATTCTGTAATCACTCCTTTGATTTCTTCACCTTCTAAAATAGGAGCACAGAAGGCGCGATGTAGCATAGGCCGGACACCCGCCTCTAAAACAAGATCATCTGCTACCACCTTAAACCCCTCACTATCAAGTTCATAACTTTTCGATTGAGACTCAGGGACTGCCGCATTGCTTTCTATTGCTCTTTGTTCATATTCAAAAGCTAATCCACCAGCTTCAACGGTTTTCTCATGGCGATACCAGGCAAAGCCCTCCACCCCAACAGACGTTATGTTACCCCCAAAGCACCCAAATCTCTCGATGAGTATAACATTCACACCAGCTCTGGCCGCTGCAATTGCTGCGGATAGTCCCCCTGGGCCAGAACCAACAACGATCACATCTGCCTC
>CACNDI010000040.1 GCA_902619165.1 uncultured Alphaproteobacteria bacterium | reverse complement strand
TCATCATATTGCAGGGTTAACTCCAAATCGCCCGATATTTCCCATTCCGTTACTGAGTAGTTTTTATCATTAAAGGACACTTTTTTATTTTTTAACTTGCGAGTTTTTATCTCTAGAGGTGTTCCATCCTGAGTACTAACCCAAATCTTTCTTTTTAAAAATTCTGGAGTGAAATAACTTGTGGTTGCAAAGGTGTCTTTTATAACCCCTGAAAAAGCAGAGCCTTCAATTCTAAAGCCTCCTTTTTCCCTTTCGCCTTTTACATAATATTTTTTTCCAAACCAAGATGAATTAGCATCTATGGAAATTAGTTCTCTATTTTTCCAGACCTCACGGTTTTTTAAAGTATATTTCATAAATTTTAGCCCTAAAAATTTTGGAATTATTTCAACGTCAACTAGGACTTCCAAGCCATTTTGAAGCTTTTTATGAGTTAGATTTGAATAGCCAACTATTTCATCGTTTAATAGTACATCGAAGCTTATCGAAGTCTTTGCTGTTGATCCATACGTTTGCTGTGAAATCAAACCTAACGAAAAAACGCTTGAAATTAGAAAGTGTCGTCTTTCCATTTTATTAAAAATTATCATTAAAATTCTTTAGCATGATTATGTAGTAATACTATATTATTTTGATTGCATCAATTTACACATTCATTGATACCTGCCAACCCAATAAAAATTCGTGCAAATTTACTGAGCTCTGTATGAAAAGGATTAATTGTGGAATTAAAAGTAATTATTGTTAATCCTCTGTAAGGTAGGTAAGTTCGATCTATGAGTATATTAAACAAGCTATTAACTTTGTTATTTGCTGCTGTATTTCTCTTCCTTAGCCCGATAAATGTAACAGGAGAGACACTTGAGATTATTTTTGATAGTTTCAATAAAAACGCCGCAAGAGCTACTGATATCCTGTCCAAGGGAGAAGCATCGAATGAGTCTCTGAGTTATTTGAGAGCTGACTTATTCGAAGATAGAAATAAAGCTCTTCTTTTGCAAAAAGAGATAAACAATAAGTATCTAATTCAAAAAGGGGAGTTACAGCTAATCGATGATTTAGTTGCTGAGAGTTCCATACAAGGGACATATATCTCGTTGAAGCGGCAAAAACTTATAAGTACTCTTGAAAAAACCACGTTTCAATTGGCTAATACAAAGCTTTCTCTCAGAAGAGCAGAAAGACTGATCAAGGAAATTGATGCACTAAAGAAAGTTAGGTTCAATGAAAGGTTTTTTTCATTTAATCAACTTGTTTTGTTACCCACTACGTATGCTCAGGGAGCGTCTGATTTCTCAAGTTTAATTGGAAATTTTGCAGTTGATTTGTATAAAAATTTCAATACTCAAGGAAGGTGGATTAGGATGTTTTCAGTTTCACTTCTTCCAGTTATGACTTTTTTCATCGGTCTAATTATACTTGTTTTCCAAAAAAATATAATTGTATTAGGCAACAAAGTAATTTCATCGAAAATAAAAAATAACAATACGCTGATTTTTTTAAACCCTTTTCTTAGATTGGTTATTCAATTGATTGGTACTATTTTGATAATCAATTTTCTGCAAAGTCTTAGTGGAAATTATGGGCTCCCAATATTAATTGACGCTTTGCCTTTAGCAGCTTTAATTTTCTTACTAGGGAATTTCCTCAGAAAAGTCGTTGCCGAAGCAAAATTCCGTTTATCAAATGATAATTTTGGCTACAGTGTGGATCTTTCAAGATTGCAGGGAGCAATATTTTGTATAGCTGTCGCCTTGGGGTTTTTTACAGTTATTAGCTACTTGACCGAGAGGTCTTATCTTTCCCTTGAAGCTGAGGTAACCTTAAATGCTATAGGTTTAGTAATAATTGCGAGCGTTTTCAATTATGGTTTGAGAAGTGTACAAACTCTTATTTTTTCACTAACTAGCCTTCTGCCAGATAAGGAGAGGGGTCTAAGCTTTTTATCAGTCGATTTTATGGCAAAAGGAGCCATTGCTCTGACTTGGGTTTTTTTAATAGGAGGTATTTTTGGCTACCTCCTGATTGCCTTTGAGATAATCAAAGCAATGAGTTATATAACGGGTATAATCATCCTCGCAGTTTTGATCGACTTTTTCCTACGCGTACAATTTTTGTCGGAAAAGGGGAAGAAGAATAATGACGTTAATCCATATTTTTTGGGCTTTAGCTTGCTTAATTTTATTGGGACTCTCTTGCTTTTGGGTCTAGCTCTAGGGGTTGAGTTTTCACAATATGTGGAGCTATGGATGAGATTTAATGAAGGTTTAACACTAGGAGATGTTAATTTAACACCTACTTCTATTCTGAATTTTGGTGTAATATTCGGTCTAGGTTACTTCTTAACAACGGTCATCCAGAGAATTGTAAAGAGTACTGTGTTACCCAAAACAAAAATGGATAAAGGAAGTCAAAATGCATTGGTTTCTGGTGTTGGTTATATCGGTTATACATTGGCAGCTGTAGTTGCCTTATCTTCAATTGGGTTCAATTTGTCGAGTATCGCTATTGTTGCTGGAGCTCTTAGTGTAGGGATTGGTTTTGGTCTGCAAACTATTGTATCAAATTTTGTTTCCGGAATTATTTTGCTAGTCGAGAGACCGATAAAAGAAGGTGATTGGATAGAAGCTTCAGGTTTCTCAGGCACCGTTAAAAAAATATCCGTTCGTTCAACTCAAATCGAAACATTTGATAGAGCAATGGTTGTTGTTCCAAACTCGGAATTAATAGCAGGGTCCGTTCTGAATTGGACCCATAGTAACGAGACCGGCAGGGTACGAGTATCGGTAGGTGTTTCCTATGATACTGACCCAAAAAGGGTAGAGAGATTATTACTTAAAGTTGGAAAAAGTCATGAGATGGCACTTAAAAGCCCAGAGCCTTTTGTAAGGTTTCAGCAATTTGGAGATAGTTCACTAGATTTTGATTTGATTATTTATGTAAAAGATAAAAATTATATGTTTCAAGTCAGATCAGAGCTTCATTATTCGATTTTTGAATTATTTAAAAAAGAAGGTATCGAGATCCCCTTCCCGCAAAGAGATTTAAATATAAAAGGTAGCTCAAATTCTAATATTAAAAAAAGAGTGTCTGTTGAGAAGGATTATACAAAATGAGTGATCAAGAATTTGTTTATAACAAGGCTCCTTATAAAAAAGATCATGAAGCTAGAATTATTGGTGTATCTACTGAGTTTGGCGTCAAACTTGACGAGCCAATTTTTTATCCAAGGGGGGGAGGTCAGCCAGGAGACTCAGGCACCATTTTAGTTAACGGAATACACTATAAAATAATAGATACGGTTAAGGGGCCAGATGACCAGGTTTACATTAAAATTGATGATGCTGATGCTATTACCAAATTCAAGGAGGGAACTCAAGTAACCCAAAGGCTGGCTTGGGATATTAGGTACAAATACATGAAAACGCACACTGCACTTCACTTGTTGTCTGTATGTCTTCCTTTCCCTGTAACGGGAGGACAAATCACTTCTGAAAAAGGTCGTGTGGATTTTGATATGCCGGAGTCACCTAACAAGGATGAAATTACTGATAGATTGAATTCTATGGTAGAAGCTGACTATGCTGTGTCTTATGATCTAATTTCGCAACAAGAACTGAGAGAAAGACCACAACTCATAAAAACAATGTCAGTGAAGCCTCCACAAAATGTTGACTTTGTCCGGCTAGTAAGGATAGGCAGCTCTGATAATGTTATTGATTTGCAACCTTGTGGGGGGACTCACGTTAAGTCAACTGGAGAGATAGGTAAGCTATTTATCTCAAAAGTGGAAAAAAAAGGCCGAATGAATAGACGTGTTTCGGTAGTATTGCAAGATTAATAAAAATACGTAGAATGCTTTAAATATCGGAGAGGTGGCCGAGTGGTCGAAGGCGCACGCCTGGAAAGTGTGTAGGCGGGAAACCGTCTCCAGGGTTCGAATCCCTGTCTCTCCGCCAAGCCCTTTAAAATATATAAGTTATTGATTTTATTGAAAGAATTTTTGTGAGGTCATTACTTGGGTAACAACTCTCTCAAACACCCCATCTGCTGCACACTCCAAGAACATACTACCTATACACACATAGTGGCCCTGCATAAGGGTAGTCAAATATGTGCTTGGGAGGCCAAATAGAGTAAGCGACATTAAATTACCCTACTTTTTTATTTCTAGCATTATTTCATAAATTTGACAATTTGGAGTTTTTTGTGGATAATTAGGTTGGAACAAGTCTGTGAGAATGCTGTACCAGTTGGGGAGGAAAATTCCACAGAAACAAAATTTCTATACATTATTCTGAAAAATTAAACAGGCTGTTCCTCTTTTTACAAAAAAAGGGCCACACTTTGTATGGCCCAGTAAGGGAGGAAATGTCCGATTAGGACAATAGTTTTACATTAAACTTAATAATTCAATTAGCAAGTATAACGTGACGTTAACGTAAGCAATTATAATTAAATGTCACATATAATGGATTTAGAAAAATGTTTTAATTTAGTTTATCACTAAACTAATTAATCCCAGTTGAAGTAAATTTAGTTTTATACCCCATCTGCTGCACACTCCAAGAATATACTACGTGAGTACCCCCACTGTTCCAGGGATGAACAAGGGCTTGATAATTTGTTATATCTTGGGTAATTCTGACTTATCTATAGAGCATTTTTTTATAAGCGCTAAAA
>CACNDI010000039.1 GCA_902619165.1 uncultured Alphaproteobacteria bacterium | reverse complement strand
ATTTTTGCATATATATTTGTTTCCAAATTGAAACTGGATCAAAAAGAGTAAATTCCTTTCTTAATCCATAGGGACCAAATTCGGCGTGGGTAAATCCCATAATGTATACTTTTGCACCACTGGGTTCGTCGAACATACCCCATCCTTCGTGTTTACCACTTAAACTCCAACGGACAGCTGCTCTTGGCGAAAGCATAGGGTCTTCCCTTCCAATAACATGCTCTAGTTTAAATGTTGCGTTTGGAAAAGACGATCTCAGCCCCATCCATAAAAATTCAGTATCAGCCCAGGAATGAACCGTAGTGCTTCCAGGGTGTTCTATTTGAACCGCTCGATCATATTCTTTTTGGATAATAGAGTAGTTTTTTTGCATTATTCCAGTAAGAATTTCACTTAACTTCTGGCCCCACTCATTATCATTACCAGAGCCTGTATAAGGACCCTTAACATCTATTGATGGAGAAAAGGGCTTGATACAATTTTTTGGACCCCCCTCTCTTTCAATTAAGTCTATAGCAAATTTTTTGGGGTCCATGCCTAATTGTTTAACAATCCCAGCTGTGTCTCTGATTAACCATTCATCATTTATCTGATTATTTATAGCGGAACAATCTGCAATTGCTCTTATTACAAAACGCTTACCAGTTGCTTTACCAAAATAGCCGTTACCTAGGTGAGTTCCCATTGTTAATAAGCGGTGTGAAGATAAAAAGCCAGTTTTATCATCTCCACTCCATATCACATCTTCACCCGTTAATTGTCGATCTGGGAATTCAGATAAAGTTGCTAAGGTTCCATTAATTGTATTTTGATTGCCAATCGAAATACCTTCAGGAAAGCGCATGGGAATATCTTTAGTGTAATAATGATTTAATGTATCGATACCCCTATCTTCCCAGATTTCTTTAGTAATTCCTAAAATATAGTCTGGCAGATCTTTCCATTTCTCCGCAAAGCCCTTCATTATTAATTTCCTTTATGAATTTTGGCTGATTTTCTTATAATAAGCGGTCCGTCAACCTTAATTTTTTGAGGTCTTGCCTCGGGATTTTCTATTTTTTCCATCAGTATCTCTACAGTCTCTCTAACCATGATATTTACTGGCTGTTGGACGGTTGTTAGTAAATAAGAGGGCCAAGATGCCGCCGGAACGTCGTCGTAACCCACAACTGATACATCGCCCGGGATTTTTATTCCAAGCTCATATCTGAGGGTATCCATAACCGCAAAGGCCATATGATCGTTAGCTACAAATACCGCCTCAGGAGGATTGTTTAAGAACATTGATCTTGTAGCTTCTCTGGATTCCTCAAGTACAAAATTACCTACTTTCCTACTATGTAAAGATAGTCCAGCATCATTGAGTATAGAGATAAAACCAGCCTCACGGTCTCTTTGAGTAGAGGCACCTTCCCATCCTGCTATGTAACTAATCTTTTTATGACCAGAACTAATTAAGAATTTTGCAATTTTTTTGCCACCTTCTATGTTATCCGAGGTGATGGCTGACATATTTGGTTCGTCTTGAGCTCTATTAAATAGAACCATGGGTACTCCAGCATTTCGGCATCTTTCGGATAAATCAGAGGACATTGACACTGATGCAGCAATTATTCCATCTACTTGATAGTCCAAAATCTCTTCGATAACGTTATCTATACTTTGCCTGTCTTTACCCGCCATAAAAATCAATACATGATATCCTTTTTCCTGTAGACAATTCGAGAGGCGTTCTAGCGCCTCAGGATAGAACTGGTTTTCTAAGTATGCTACGACCACACCGATCATACGACTTTTGCCGGACACCATAGCTCTAGCAATTGAGTTGGGTCGATATCCCAGGCTTAAAGCGGCTTCTTTAACCTTTGTGGTCGTTTTAATAGAAACCGATGCTCCGGGGGTAAATACCCTACTTACAGCCGATTGGGAAACTCCAGCAAGCTCGGCCACGTCAGCAGATGTTACTTTTGAATTCTTCATTCTGCTGTCCAACCTCCATCTATCACTAGAGAGCTGCCAGTAATTAATGCAGATGCATCAGAAGCTAAGAAAACTACTGCTCCCATAATATCTTCAACTTTCCCAACTCGACCCAATTTAATTTTACTTTTAATCCAAGAGAGTTTTTTGGGGTCATCAAAGGTGGGTTTAGTCAAATCAGTTAGTATAAAAGTCGGACATATTGTGTTAACCCTTATGTTAGAGCCACCCAATTCAATGGCAATCGATTTAGTAAATCCTTCTACAGCATGTTTAGAAGCGCTGTATACTGCTCGCTCTTGCCCTCCAACCAGTCCCATTTGTGATGAAATATTAATTAATGAACCACTTTTATTTGCCGACATTAACCTTCTTGCTATCGCCATGGTAAGAAAATAGGCGCCTTTTAAATTAACGCTCATTACATCATCAAAATCAGCTTCCTTAGTTTCAACAGAAAGAGAATGCTTAGCAATTCCTGCTGAGTTCACTAAAATATCAAAAGGATCTAAACGGTTTATAGTTTGAAGTATTCTATCAGTCTTTGAAACATCTAACTCTACTAACTCGGTAGAAATTCCCTTATCTTTTAAAGAGGCGCTTAGTTCTTCTAATTTCTGTGACCTTCTTGCAGCAATTGTTATAGAAGCTCCATATTCAGCAAGAGCAACTGCGCATGCTAAACCAATTCCCGAAGAGGCTCCTGAAATAAGAGCACGTTTGTTTTTTAACGAAAATGATGGGGTACTCGGTAAATTCATTAATAGTTCTCATCTATGTTAATATCGCCATGTGATCTCGATTTGTTTAATTCCGACAGCCTCTGAAAAACATTTATTCCGATCTGATCATACATATCCAAAAGATCAACTAAAACCCAGTTCTCCCTAATTAAACCATCCTCTCCTAACTTCCAAAAGTCGAGACTACGTAAAAATATTTCTTTATTAACTGGAGGAATTCCCAACCATCCATCAAAATTCAATTTCATGTTCATGTTTGGCCAACCGGTTTCACAAACATATAGCCCCTCTGCAATCCAGTGTGTATCGGCTTTCCATTTTGAATGGAAGTCTGACTTATCATCGACCGTTCTATCTGGCATTGCTTTTAGAAATGGTATTTGATGCCAATTTCTAAACCCAGAAATTCCTCTACAAGTTCCAATTCCAGCAGGACCATACCAATTGAACTGAGGATGCCAATATTTTTCAAGTTTCATTACTTTTGGGTTTGGGTCAGACGGGTGCTTACACAAATCTGTAAGCATGTTTTTAATTTTCAACATACTTGTATTTCCGTCGCCTCTCGCATATAAACCATCACCAGATATTGGACCAGGAGTGCACATGAACTTCCCCAGCTGTGGAGCCATCGGCCATGAGTTTGATTGCATCATTAGCTCTGGTAAGTCCCATATAGCTTGAATCTCAACTATTTTTTCTTTATCAAATCCGTAAAACTCATGAAACCGCATGTGAGCAAGCTGTCCCGTCGGTAAAATATCTAAAAAAGAAGATACAAAGGTCCCAAAATAGTTTCCCATACAGGCAACCCAGTCGGTTCCCTCTGGAGTTTCACCCGCTAAAATGATGAGATCTCTTCTTTCAAGATTTGGAAATGCTCTTAAAAGAGGCTTATACGTAGTACCGAAATATTTTTCTGCTCCTTTTATCGTTCCAAAAGGAAAACACATCTTAATTTGACATTCTGGAACTAGTATTTTTTCAAGTTGTTCTTGAACAGTCTGATCTGAAAAATCCCTCATGGCAGATAATAGAGGAGCGATATGATCTTTAAGTTTTTCCGATTTACTAACACTCATTAATCTGCTGAACCCCCATAAGGAATATTTTTCCCTCCAAAGCGCCTTACCCTCAAGTTACACTGTTCTGCATGCCCAATAAACCCTTCAAGAACGCATAGACGCGACCCATACTCACCAATTTTTGTAGCAGCTTCATCGGTCAGAATTTTTTGATAGCTATGTGTTTTCAAAAATTTACCCACCCATAAGCCCCCAGTATATCTACCTGCTTTTTTTGTAGGAAGAGTATGATTGGTGCCAATCACTTTATCTCCGTTCGCTACATTCGTTCTTTGACCTAAGAACAATGCACCGTAGGAATGCATATGCTCTAGATACCAATCGTCTCTATCAGTCATTACTTGTACATGTTCATAGGCCATTTCGTTTGCAACAGACAACATCTCTTCGTGAGTGTCACATAGCACTACATCACCATAGTCCCTCCAGCTAGCACTGGCAGTATCAGATGTTGGTAAAATTTTTAAAAGTCTTTCAATTTCTTTTATTGTATCGTTTGCTAAACTCTCTGAATTAGTTATTAAGCAAGCCGGTGAATTATATCCATGTTCTGCCTGGCCGAGAAGATCGGTGGCACACATTTCAGCGTCAACAGTTTCGTCTGCGATAACCATTGTTTCAGTGGGTCCAGCAAAAAGATCAATTCCCACCCTACCAAATAACTGGCGTTTTGCTTCAGCAACGAATGCATTTCCAGGTCCAACCAACATATCGACTGACTTAATCGTTTCAGTGCCAATAGCCATTGCTGCGACAGCTTGAATACCACCTAGCACGTATATTTCGTTGGCTCCTCCCATTTTCATTGCTGCAACGATTGCCGGATGAGGTTCACCATTTACAGGTGGCGCGGAAGAGATAATACGTGGCACGCCTGCAACTGAAGCTGTTAAAACTGACATGTGCGCAGAGGCAACCATTGGAAACTTGCCTCCAGGAACATAACACCCTACTGATTGCACTGGGATATTTTTATGACCTAAAACTACTCCTGGCAAAGTTTCGACCTCCACATCACTCATACTATTCATCTGCTCTTTCGCGAACCTTCTAATCTGATTTTGAGCAAATTTGATATCTTCCATGTCACGCGTAGAAACTTTTTGCATTGCGGCGTCAATTTCGGATTCTGTAAGCAAAAAGTTTGGTCGATCAAAGTTATCAAACTTTTTTGAAAGCTCACGAACAGCTT
>CACNDI010000038.1 GCA_902619165.1 uncultured Alphaproteobacteria bacterium | reverse complement strand
CAAAATATAAGCGATTTTATGCTCCTGTGAAACACCAAGTGATTTGAATCCGTTGGCAGCCTGGGTAACGCGCGCTAACAGTTGGCCCCAATTCAGTGTTTCCGCCTTTGATTTCGGATCCGAATCTAGTTGAAAGGATACAGCGGGCTTGCCTTGATGTTTTGTTACCGTTCTTGAAAGCAAAGCGTAAACGCTTTTCGCATCAAGTCTTTTTTCAAACGGCATTTCAGCTTCTATTTTTTCAGAGCTGGCAATTGTGTCCCATTTCATAGGTTATCCCCCCATTATTTTCTTAATCTTAACGCAACAAATCATATTGGGTTTAAAAAAAAAGTTCAAGTATTACAAGAATTGAAGCTCCGCCAATTTTTTGTACTTTTTATTCGTTCTTATCAATTCCTTATGAGTACCCTCATTCTCTAGCCTTCCTTTCTCAAGAAAAATAATTCTGTCTGCGTTTTTTACAGTTGAAAGACGATGAGCGATAACGATGATAGTTTTATTACCAGAGATATTATCAATTGCCATCTTTATCGCATTTTCTGATATTGCATCTAGAGAGGAGGTAGCTTCGTCCAGAAGAAGAATTGGAGCATCTCTTAATATCGCTCTTGCTATAGCTATCCTCTGCTTTTGTCCAACCGAGATCAATAATCCTCTCTCACCCAAAAGCGTATTATAACCATGTGGCAAGTCTTTTATGAATTCCTCTGCACAAGCAAGCTTTGCAGCCTTTTTGACTTCTTCCAATGACGCCTTAACCCTTCCAACGCGAATATTGTCTAATACTGATTTGGAAAAAATAACAGGCTCCTGAGGAACATAAGCCATCTGTTGCCTTAGATGAGATTTAGAAACCTTAGTAATAGGATAGTTATCAATTAAAATAGACCCTTTACTAGTATCATATAATCTCTGTATCAGTTGAAAGAAGGTTGTTTTCCCCGCTCCTGAAAGGCCTACCAAAGCAACCTTCTCATTTTTATGTATAGTAAGTCTAGGAATATCTAAAGCTCCGATTTCCTCTCTCATTGGGTAAGAAAATTTAACTTTTTTAAAAGTGATCGATCCATTTATTGGAGTTTTTATCGGTATTGGATCAAAGGGTTCTTCTACTGGATCCAACGTATTAAAAATTTCTCCTATTCTATCCAAAGCGCCTAAAAATTTACTAATCTCTCCGTAAGTCTCCGTTATGGCTCCTACACTTACTCCAACAACCAAAGAGTAGAGACAAAATTGAAGCAATTCACCTATTGAAAAACTACCACTCTCAACATCCTTGAGGCCTGCCCAAACAACGAGAGAAATAGCTAAAAATACCAAAATAATAATTAAAAAAACCATAATTGATCTAGCAAAAACACGCATTTTTGATTTGAGGTAACTATCCTCTATTAATTCGTTATATTCTGCTACCGAATGGTCTTGATAGCTATTTGTTTGAATTGTTGTTGCAGCGAAAATGTATTCAGATGCAAGCCCAGCGCTATCGGCCAATTTATCTTGTGTTTGACGGGTTAGCTTTCGTAAAAATCTTCCGAAGTACAGTAAGGGGAAAACTATTAGCGGGATAATAAGAAGAGAAAATGACGCTAACTTGATAGAAGTGGAAAACATTAAGATAATTCCCCCCAAGAATAGCAATGTATTTCTTATAGCGAGAGATAAGGTAGATCCCGCAACGCTTTGCACAAGAGTTGTATCTGCATTTATTCTAGACACTAAATCACCGGTTAAATTTTTCTCAAAAAAATTTGGGCTCAAATTTATAATCTTTTCGAATAATTCTTGCCTTAGATCAGAGACTAATCGTTCTCCAAGTAGTGTTACTAAATAAAAGCGAATAGCCGTCCCCAACGCTCCTACAGATACCAGGGCACAACTTATAAAAAGATATTTTTGACCGGTTTCAATATTAAATACATACCCATCAACGATGTAGCGCACCATTACTGGTAGTGATAACGTTATCAAAACTGTAACAAGGAGAAATACAAGGGCGCTCAATGCCCAAAATAAGTGTGGCATGAAAATTTGTTTATAGAGCAGCTTCAACTGGTAGCCTTTTGGACTTTGAAGATTACTGTGCTTATTATCCACCGTATTTGATTTCATTTTTCCAATAGATGTGAATTTGTTTACTTTGTAGCTTAAGAGTGAGTGGGTCTCATTTCGAAAAAAATATATACGTATGCTGTTCGCAGGTGCTCAATGAAAAATAGTGAAATATTTGTTAAATCCAAGACAAATATTTTTTTTTGCTGATTTTAATTGTACATGTTTGAAACTCATGGTTTGCTAGAAAGATTATGGAAGATAAACCAATCCACAATATAGATATCTCAAATTTTAAACGAAATCCGTATCCAGACCTAAAGGAAATGCGTTCTCTTAATCCTATTTGTTTTGTGCCTCAAGTTAAAGCAACCATGATTTGTGATCGAGATTCAATTTACGAGTGTGAAAAGAATACGAATGTGTTTTCTTCCGTTCAGCCTGAAGGACTAATGACAATTTTAATGGGACAAAATATGATGCGAAAAGATGGTGAAGATCATCTAAAAGAAAGAAAAACAATATTTAAGACAATCTCTCCAAAAACGACTAGAGACCATTGGAAAGATAAGTTTGCGACTATTGCTGATAATATAATTAATAAAATAAAATTTATGAGGTCTGGAGATCTTTTGAACTTATATGCGAGGGAGTTATCTGCTGAGTGTTTAAAATTAGTTACTGGTTTAACAAATATGACTGCTAGTGAAATGGATAGAGTTAGTCAAGGGATGATTGACGGGTGTGCTAATTATACAGGTGATAAAAAGATAGCAGAAAATTGTAATAATTGCACCCAAAGCATAGATACTCATATTAATGAAATGATTAGTAAAATAAACAATTCTGATTTTTCATTGATAAGCACAATGCTTAAAGGCAAACTTAGCGCAGAACAGATTAGTGCAAATATAAAGTTAGCGATTTCTGGAGGGCAAAATGAACCGCGCGATGCAATAGCTGGATGTATATGGGCTGTTTTGAATTTTGGATTAAAAGAGCAGTTACTAGAAAATGGTAATTGGGAGCAATTATTTAATGAGTATTGCCGTTGGATGTCGCCTATTGGCATGTCCCCAAGAGAAATAGCGAGAGATTTTTTATATAAAAATGTTGCCTTTAAAAAGGGCAACAGAGTGTTTCTAATGTTTTCTTCGGCTAACAGAGACGAAAGGGTGTTCACTAATTCCGATAAATTCGATTTAGAACGAGATTGTTCAAAATCAATACATTTTGGGGCTGGACCGCACTATTGCGCTGGTGCATCTATAGCAAGCACTATGATAAGCTTAGTAGCTTTACCAAAACTATTCTTGGCACTACCTAAATTAAAATTAGATAATAAACAAAAATACGAGTTTGATGGTTGGGCATTTAGAGGAATTACATCTCTTGTATGCGAATGGTGAGAAATTGAATGCACCATTAGTATCTTCAAGAGATTCCTATTTTCTAGGTGTTCTTTTTTTATTTCTAGAAATAGTTGTGGGCACTTCAATTGCTGCAATTATAAAATATTTTTCAAGCGAAGTTTCTTTATCTATAGTGTTGATGTTTAGGTACTTATTCTGCTTGCCAATATTATTATTGGTAGGCCTAAATATTGGTGGTACACGTTACTTTATAATAAAAAATAAAAAAGCAATGTTTCTACGAAGTGTTGCCGGCTTATTAGGATTATCTTTTTGGTATCTATCAGTAATTCATTTAGATATAAGTAAAGCACTCGCCTTATCACAAGTGATGCCAATTTTCATTTGTATCCTTTCAATTCTGTTTCTTAGCGAAAAAGTGGGCGTTTTTAGGTGGTCAGCGATATTAGTAGGCCTATCAGGAGCAGTGATAATAATTAATCCAGACTCCGAAAGTTGGTATAGCGTGGGTCTTCTATATATTTTTTTTGGTACTCTATTTGCCTCCATCATGTTTGTTACACTAAGAAAGCTAGGCATGACTGAAAATGCTGTTGCAACAGCATTTTGGTATAACTTATTTGGCTCCCTAATCTTCAGTACATATTGTATATCAGCTCTCAAGCTCAATAATATCTCAATCGAGATATGGATTATGCTGGTCATAATTGGGGTAATGGCTAGTGTGCAGCAAATATTCATGGCTTTAAGCCATACATATGCTTCTGCTTCGTCTCTTGCTCCAGTTCATTATACTACCATTCCGATAGGAGTATTGATTGGATTATTGGTATTTAATGAAAAAATCGATTTCAACTTTTTGATGGGTACTTCTTTAATCGTTGGCTCTACTCTTTTTATTCTGTACAGAGAAAAGAAAAAATATTCTAGTTAGACGATCTGTCTTTAGTCCAATCATACGTTCCATCATCTCTTTCTTGAACTGCTTTTTTCCAACCGTATTCTTCTGCCATTCTTTTAAAATTCAATCCTTCAGGAGAATGCCTAGATATGCCGTCAAAGATGGTGGCAAACTTTTGACTATTTAGTAACCCAGATGACTCAACAGCCTGATTTATCAAAAATTTTTGCATAGCTAGTTGGTTGATAGGAACGGAAGTCATTCGCATCGCGAAACGTTCAACTTCATCATCTAGTTTTTCCTTTGAAATGGCTTTAAGCACTAAACCCAGTCTCTCTGCCTCTAAACCGGTGATTTTATCTCCAGTAAACAGCATTCTCTTTGCCTTTTCCGGACCAAGTCGATACAACCACATTGCGGTGGTTGGGGTACCCCAAACTCGAGCTGGCATATAACCTATTTTGGCATCATTCTGTATAAAAATGAAATCGCTACAAAGAGCAATATCAGAACCTCCTGCAAAAGCTCCTATTCCGTGAATTTTACATATAACGGGCTTTAGACAATGAAATAATGACATGAAATGTTTATTGTTTTCCCACATAAACTTGTAATCCTTTAAAGGATCCCAAGGCATCTTTTGTGTTAGAGGATTATCTTTGTCATGGGCAAAAGCATTCAAATCGTAACCTGCACAGAAGGCATCTCCCCTCCCCGACAGAATAATCACGTGCACTTCATCGTTGCCATCAGCTACTGCTACAGCATTAGACAAAAGAGTAGGAAGTTCTGTATCTATCGCGTTAAGAACCTCTGGTCTATTGAGATAGATTCGAGCGATCTTGCCATCGATTTCTATCTCAACTTTTCCCAATTCTCAAACCTTGTGAAGTCTTGGAGCGGGTGATGGGAATCGAACCCACGTATTCAGCTTGGAAGGCTGCTGCTCTACCATTGAGCTACACCCGCCTAATTTAAAACTTATAAGTTATACCGGCGTAAGTCGTGTTGCCTTTTAAAACAACAGCAGTTCCTGCAGCATTTTTAGTTTCTGTTGATTTATAGCCAAGGTTAAATCCTATGTTTGAAGTTAAATCATAGATAAACCTTGCGTCCATTGTAGTAACTTTTTGTTTTCTATCCTCTGTCTTGTAGCTAAGTGTTAAGTTAGTTGCTTGAGAAACACCTAAATTTACTTTAGTCCCATAGGTAAAAAACTTTCCATAATTGTTTATATCACTACCAGCGAAAACTTTTATGCCAAACGAAGGAGTGTAGAGATTGTATGAAATTCCGAGTGAAGTATCAG
>CACNDI010000037.1 GCA_902619165.1 uncultured Alphaproteobacteria bacterium | reverse complement strand
CCTAGGTTATTTATAAACAATAAGAGATATTGCCATCAACCATATAAACGACCCAGAATTGATTTGTTTAATGAAAAATGCATTCTATAAAAACTAAATAACGACACATTTAAAATGCCCTCTAGTATTTATGATACCACGAAGATGACCCATGTTATTGCAAAAAATTAACTTCAATGTCATGATTAGTTAAATGGAATAAGTCTTGCAAAAGTAATTTGATGAGCGTTGTCACGAACAATATATATTTCAGTAAGAAATCAAAACGATCTCTATAGACCACTAATTTAATGAAGGATTTCACCAAACTTTTTATTAACCCTAATGCATCAATTAGAGAGGCTATTTCAATCATAGACTCAGGTGCTTCAAAAGTTGGCTTAATTGTTGATTCAGATATTTTATATGGTGTTGTGACTGATGGTGACATTCGTAGAGGTTTACTTAGAGGAAAAACTATCGAAACTCCTGTTCGTGAAGTCATGCAGAAAAACTTTAAATTTATTAGCCACTCTGCCTCTAAAAGAGAAGCTTTTTCTCTTATGAAACGGGAAAAACTTAGCCAAATTCCTGTATTGGATAAAGATAAAAAGATTGTAAATTTATTTTTGCTTGATGAATTTGTTAAATCGGAAAGTCTCACAAATACTGTTGTAATAATGGCCGGTGGCAAAGGAACACGTTTATTACCTCTTACTAAAAACTGTCCCAAGCCAATGCTAAAAATAGGTGGTAAACCTCTTCTCCGTATAATATTAGAGCAATGTATAGATGCTGGATTTTCAAATTTTTATTTTTCAGTGAACTATCTAAAGGAATATATTAAAGATTACTTTGATAATGGATCAAATTGGGGGGTTCAAATACAATACCTTGAAGAAAGTAAGCCCCTCGGCACAGCAGGTTCCTTAGGTTTACTTTCTACAACTCTTAAAGAACCTATCCTTGTCTTAAATGGAGATATTTTGACGCGTGTTGAATATTCAAATCTACTCCAATTTCATAATAAACGAAAATTATCAATTACAATGTGTGTAAGAGAAAATCAAATTCAAATTCCTTATGGTGTTATAAGGATGGAAAATGATAAATTTCTTGGCATAGATGAGAAACCGATATTAAGGCAAAATGTAAACGCTGGAATATATGTTCTTGACCCAAAAATTTTAAAGCTTATTCCAAAAGATACGTTCTTCAACATACCTCAATTGTTAGAAAAAGCAGTAACCAACAATTCTAGTGTTGGCGTATTTCCTGTCTATGAATATTGGCTAGATGTAGGTATGCCTGAGACTTTAATCCAAGCCAAAGGAGAATGGAGCTTGAGCACAAATGGTTGAGAGTGAGCAATGAGAAGAATACTGGTTATAGGTGGTGCTGGCTATGTAGGCACAGTTCTTACAGAACATTTATTGGAGCAAGGTTATATTGTTAGATGTTTTGACAACTTTTTGTACAAGAATAATCACTGTATCTCATCTTTCCTTCGCAATAAAAAATACCAATTCACATATGGAGACATGTGCTCTCCGTCTGATATGTCCAAAGTTTTTGATGAAGTATCAGATGTAGTTCTATTAGCAGGTTTAGTCGGAGACCCCATAACAAGAAAGTATCCAAAACAGTCAAGATTAATAAACGAATTAGGTATTGAAAACGTTATTGACATAGCCAATGGTAAGGGGACAAAAAGATTTATATTTGTTTCAACATGTTCAAATTATGGCATGTTGAGTAGTAACGAAATCGCGGACGAAGAATTTAGTTTAAACCCACTTTCGGATTATGCTCGAGCTAAGGTAAAATGTGAGAAATACTTGATGTCACTGTTTGGAACTACTGATTTTAAATGCACTATACTAAGATTTGCAACAGCTTTTGGTTTATCTCCCCGCATGAGATTTGATCTAACAATAAGCGAATTCACAAAGGAGCTTGTAATTGGTAATGAATTAACTGTTTTCGATGCAAACACATGGAGACCCTATTGTCACGTTAGAGATTTTGCGCGTCTTATACAAATTGTTTTGGAGGCTAAAGAAACTTCTGTAGCCAACCAAATATTCAACGCAGGAGGAGATGACAATAACTACACAAAAAAAATGATCGTAGATGAAATATCCCACTATATTCCAAAGGCAAAGATAAAGTTCCTAGAAAGAGGCTCTGATCCTCGAAACTATAAAGTCAATTTTGGTAAAGTAAGGAAAGTACTCAATTTTAAACCCAAATACTCAGTAACAGATGGAATTAAGGAGCTTTTAATCGCTTTGGAGAGCAAAGTTTTTCAAGGGATTATCGAAGAAAAAAATATGTATGGTAATTATGAGATAGACTATAAAAATGATTTCTGACGAATTATTTAAAGTGCTGCAACAAATATTATCATCAAGGAGCTCTTCTAAACCTGTACCTCTACATGAACCCATGTTTTCGAAAAAAGATTATTTTTATTTGAAAAGATGTCTTGATAGTACCTATGTTTCTTCTGTTGGTAAATTTGTAGACGAATTTGAAGCATTATTAGCCCAATATACTGGTGCTAAATACGTTACAGCTGTAATTAATGGTACATCTGCATTGCAGGTTGCGCTTAAGGTCGCTGGGGTGCGAGAAAATGATGAGGTTTTTGTGCCGAGCCTAAGTTTTGTTGCAACAGCTAACGCGGTGAGTTACTGCGGAGCTATTCCCTTTTTTATTGATTGTAATGAGCGAAATCTTAGCATAGATGCTGAAGCATTAGAAGAATTACTAAAAATGATTGGAGAACCTACTTCTGGGGGATTGAGAAATCGACGCACTGGACGTCGCCTCAAAGCTTTGGTTCCAATGCATACGTTTGGGCATCCCTGCGATATGCAGAGTATCCAGAAGATTACTAAAAATTATAAGATTGAGCTTGTGGAAGATGCTGCAGAAGCACTAGGAAGCTTTTATGAAGGAAAACATACGGGTACGTTTGGGAAATTAGGTATTATAAGCTTTAATGGTAATAAAATTATAACCACAGGTGGAGGTGGTGCAATTTTGACAAATGATCTAGAAATAGCCAAAAAGGTCCGTCACCTGATACAAGTAGCAAAAATACCGCACAGCTGGAATTATATTCATGACGAAATTGGTTATAATTACCGTATGCCAAATTTAAACGCTGCGCTAGGATGCTCTCAATTTGATAATTTAAATTTTTCTTTAGAATCCAAGAGAAGACTGTTTAAGGTATACAAAAAAAACTTTAAAAATATTTTAGGAATAAAAATTTTCGAAGAACCCCCTAAATGTAAAAGTAACTATTGGTTGCAAACAATATTGTTATCTGAGGAAAACCAAAATGAACGCGATTTAATTTTAAAAAAAACCAATGCGGCAGGAATTATGACTCGTCCCGCTTGGGATTTAATCCACACACTACAGCCATACAGGAACTCTCCTAGAGCCCCACTTCCAGTATCTAAGCATTTATCAAAACGTATTATAAATTTACCCAGTAGTGCGGGGTTAGCGTGAAACAGTTGCTAATTATTGGAACTGGGGGTCACTGCAAAGCCTGTATTGATGTTGTAGAGACCCTTGAAGAATATGAAATAGAAGGCTTGATCACAAAGAAGAAAACAAAAGCTTTAGATTTTATGGGTTACCCAGTTGTTGGTACAGACTCAGATCTAGCGAACATTCTTAATCCACAAAAAAAAGTGATAATTGGTCTTGGTCAGATAAAAGATTATAAGACGCGACTTTCTCTTTTCAATCTCATAAAAAAATATGAGGGAGAACTACCTGTAATTATATCGCCAAGAGCATACCTATCCGCAAATTCTAAAGTCGATGAGGGAAGTATACTGATGCATGATAGTTTTGTGAATGCCTACGTTTCGATAGGTAAAAACTGTATTATTAATAGCAAGGCTTTGGTCGAGCATGATACTAGAATAGGTAACGACTGCCATATAGCTCCAGGAGCCATTATCAACGGAGGTGTGTCTATCGGAGAAAAGAGTTTTATAGGTAGTGGTACCGTTATCAATGAAGGAGTTGAAATTGGGAATAAAGTGGTTATAGGCTCAGGCCTTAAAATAAAAAAAAATATACCGTCAGGTGAAATTATTAAAAGTTAAAAGATGACAAAAACTCTCATTATTGCTGAAATAGGTGTAAACCATAACGGCAAACTGGAATATGCAAAACAGCTTATAGATGAAGCAGTGAAAGCAAGAGCAGATTTTGTAAAATTTCAAACATATGTTACCGATGAGCTTGTTGTATCCGATGCTCCAAAGGCTAAGTATCAACTGAATTATGGGCCTAAAAACCAAAAACAAAATGAGATGTTAGTTACATTGGAACTAAACCAAGCGTCACATTCAATATTATTTGAATATTGCAAAAAAAAAAATATTGGTTTTATGTCATCTGCTTTTGATATTGAAAGCTTAAACTTTTTGCTGTCTTTGGGAGTGGACGTTTTTAAAGTGCCCTCTGGAGAGATAACAAATGTTCCTTATCTTAGGCATTTAGGAAGTTTTGGTAAGTTGATTATTTTATCTACCGGCATGTCTAATATGCATGAAATAAAGACAGCGTTAGACACATTAGAATCAGCTGGCACACCAAGAGAAAAAATATCCGTGTTGCACTGTAATACAGGGTACCCCACACCTTTCGAGGATGTAAATTTACTAGCCATGAACGAGATAAAACAAAAATTTGCAGTTGATACTGGTTATTCCGATCATACTGAAGGAATCGAAATTGCAGTGGCAGCAGTTGCGCTTGGTGCGTCGATAATTGAAAAACATCTCACGCTTGACCGCTCTTTAGACGGACCAGACCATTTCGCTAGTCTTGAGCCAAGTGAATTTCAAAATATGGTTAAAGGTATAAGACACATAGAAGAGGCCTTAGGTAATGGAGTAAAAAGATTGATGCCAAGTGAAAAGGACAATGTGTTTGCCGTAAGAAAATCAATAGTTGCAAAAAATGATATATCCAAAGGAGATATTTTGAGTATTGGCAATATTACAACAAAACGACCTGGAACGGGTATATCTCCATCTAGATGGGACGAAGTACTTGGAAAGCGTGCCTCGAGAGACTTTATCAAAGATGAATTGATTGAGCTATGAAAAAAATATGCGTTGTCACTGGAACTCGAGCTGAATATGGCCTACTGCGGAATTTAATATCTAAGATTGAAAAATCTAGTGCATTGGACCTCGCTTTACTTGTAACAGGCAGCCATCTCTCAAAACAGTTCGGCAACTCGATTGACAGTATTTTATCAGATGGTTTTAAAGTAAGCGAAAAAATTGACATTGGTTTAACAACTGACACTGCCGCTGGTGTGACAAGATCAATGGGGCAGGGATTGATTGGCTTTGGCAGCTCAATCGAAAAACTGAAACCAGATCTTATGTTACTTACTGGGGATAGGTATGAAATGCTTGCCGCTGCAAGCGCATCAATGATAGCTCGGGTACCTATCGCTCATATCCATGGAGGTGAGCTTACCGAAGGCTCTTTCGACGACTCAATAAGGCATTGTATAACCAAAATGTCTCACTTACACTTTGTAGCCGCCAAAGAGTATAAAAAAAGAGTAATCCAATTAGGCGAAGAACCGAGGTGGGTTTTCGAAGTAGGTGGACTAGGTGTTGACGCTCTGCTCAACGTTAACCTCCTAGAGAGAAGCGATTTAGAATCTGCTCTAGATTTTAAATTAAAAAACAAAAATCTAATAATAACATTTCATCCTGTAACTAGAGGAAATGTCTCCTCTGAAGATCAGCTCGATGAGCTTCTTAAAGCCTTAAATGAACTCGAAAATACTGGGCTTATTTTCACAATGCCAAATGCTGATAACGAAAATAAGACCCTTTCAAGGAAAATTAAATCATTTTGCTCAGACAAATATTTTGCAAGATTCTATCAATCCTTAGGGCAAGAACTTTATTTATCATGCCTTAAAAACTTTGATGGAGTAGTTGGCAATTCTTCGAGTGGACTATTAGAAGCACCCTCTTTAAAAACGGGCACAGTTGATATTGGGGATAGACAAAAAGGAAGATTGCGTGCATCTAGTGTTATTAATTGTAAGCCAAAGAAATTGTTTATATCTAAATCGATAAAAAAACTTTTATCAACTGAGTTTCAAAAAAAGTTAAAATTTGTACAAAATCCATATGGTATTGGTGGTGCAAGTAAGAAAATCATCGAGGTCTTGGAAAGCGTTA
>CACNDI010000036.1 GCA_902619165.1 uncultured Alphaproteobacteria bacterium | reverse complement strand
AGTAGCGCTAGAAGGTTTTAAAATAAAATCTAAGTATACCCTTATTTTGTATGGTGATACTCCGTTCATTAAAAATAACACAATAAAGAAAATGATATCTAAAGCAGAAAAGGGTTTTGAATTTATTTTCCTTGGTTTTGATGCAAGAAAAAAAAATAGTTATGGAAAATTCAAACTTGGGCCGAAAGGAATACTCATTGATATTATCGAAAAAAACGAGCCTGAGTATAACTCGCCTAGAAGCTTATCAAACTCCGGTATACTTTTAGCTCGATCAAGCATAATAGCTGATCTAATCCAAAAGATTAAAAACAATAATGCCAAGCGAGAGTACTATCTTACAGATATTGTAAAATTGGCATCTAAACATGGATACTCATCAACTTATGTTCAGTGCAAGGAAGATGAATGTATTGGGGTTAATTCACAACTTGAATTAACAATTGCTGAGAAGAAATTTCAAGATGACTTTAGGGAAAAATTAATGGCGTCCGGTGTGTCTATGCAATCACCTGAGACCTGTTTCTTTTCATTTGATACAACAATCAAGAGTGGCTGTGTAATAGAACCTTATGTCGTTTTTGGTAATGGGGTAACGATTCAAAGCTCCACTGTAATTAGGTCTTACAGCTACATAGAGGGATCTCACATTGGGCGACATTGCCAAATTGGTCCTTTTGCACGACTTCGACCAATCACTCGTCTCTCAAATGAAGTGAAAGTAGGCAATTTTGTAGAAGTTAAAAATACCATTGTAGCCCCTAAAACTAAAGCCAACCATCTAGCATATATAGGGGACGCAAAACTCGGTACTAATTCAAATATTGGTGCTGGAACTATTTTTTGCAATTATGACGGTTCAAATAAACATCACACCATAGTGGGTGATGATGTTTTTATTGGATCCAATGCTTCTCTTATTGCCCCATTGAAAATTGGTGATGGATCAATAGTGGCTGCCGGATCGTTAATTAATAGAGACGTACCATCTGAAAGCTTGGCAATATCTAGAACAATGCAGCAAAATAAAATCGGCATAGGGAAAAAAATAATGCTTAAACTTCAAAAAGTAGCTAGTAAAATTAAGAGGTGAATACTCAAGTGAATAAACCATTGGAAAATAGTAAGCTTGTCGATCCTTTTAACCGACAGATAACCTATTTAAGGTTATCTGTCACAGATCGCTGTGACTTAAGATGTACTTATTGCATGCCTGAAAAGATGACGTTTTTAAATAAAAAAGAAGTGCTTACTTTTGAGGAGATGCATAAGCTATGTAGCGGTTTTATCCATTTGGGTATAAAAAAAATAAGAATAACGGGTGGAGAGCCTTTGGTTCGAAAAGGTATAATGAATTTCTTTGAGATGCTAAATCCATACTTATCTCATCAACTAGAAGAGCTAACACTGACAACAAATGGTACACAATTGCATAAATATGCGGACCAATTGTATGCTACAGGAGTTAGGCGCATAAACGTATCACTTGATACACTCAATCCAAAAAAATTCGAACATGTTACAAGAATTGGCAAACTCCATGACGTTTTAAAAGGGATTGAAGCTGCACAAGATGCAAACCTAAAAATAAAAATTAATTGTGTTGCTTTGAAAGATATTAACGATGATGAGATAGACAACTTTCTAAAATGGTGCATCAAAAACAATTTTGATCTTACATTTATTGAAACTATGCCGATGGGAGATATAGGAAATGAAACCCGACTGAATCATTTTTTATCTCTTGATGAACTAAAGAAAAATATTTCGTCGAAATTTGAACTTGAAGATATTTCATTTTCTTCGGGAGGTCCTGCGAAATACAGCAAAATAAAAGGTTCTATTATAAAGTTAGGATTTATCACTCCTTTATCGCATAACTTTTGTTCCAGCTGTAATCGGATAAGAGTGGATGCAACCGGTGTGTTACATCAATGTCTTGGTCAAAGCAATAGCTTAGACTTTCGAAAAATACTTAGAGACCCTGGAGCAACAGAGGCAGATCTTCTTGAAAGCATCAGAAAATCGATAAAACAAAAGCCCGAAAAACACTCCTTTGCCTATGATTTCTCAAAAGAACGCGTTGAAGGCAAGATTGACAGACATATGAGCTTGACTGGAGGTTAATTGCCAATTGTAAGAATTACATAAATTCTTTATACAAAAATAGCTTGCACTTTTTCGTGTTAAGTTTAAAAAACAGTGACGAAAATGTTTGGCGGAGTAGCTCAGGCGGTTAGAGCAGAGGAATCATAATCCTTGTGTCGGGGGTTCAAGTCCCTCCTCCGCTACCAGTTTATTTTGATAACTTAAAATATCACCTAATTGCGTTTCTATCTTCGAGAAAAGTGTAAAAATGAGGCTTGAATCAAAAAGCCACATAACATTTTAATGAAATAGCCACCGTTAATTTTGGAGCTTAATTTGATCTAATGCAACCTGTACTCTGGTAACCTGACCCATTATTTCCATTAAAACCCAAATACGTTGCTCACTATCAAATGTCTCTACCGTAGCTATAAAGTTTGCTAAAGCACCGGAGAGAATTCTTACAGAATCTCCACTAGCCAATGCCTCAGGAGGAAGAAGTTGTCCAGAGCTGTCGCAGCGAGACATCAAAGCAGATACTATCTCTTTGGGCACCTTCATAGGAATGCCATCTTGGCAAATTAATCTGGAAACACCCAGAGTGCTATTAATTTTATGCCACGGTTCTTTACCTAAGTCGATACTAACAAACATGTATCCCGGGAAAAGAGGCTCTATATTGGTCGAAAACTTAGTTCGACTTTTACGTGTGCGGACTTGCAACGGTAAAAAGGTTTTGAAACCTTGCTGCTTCAAATTTCGCGTAGCAACTCTATGAGAATTGCTTTTGAATTGGACTATATACCAACTACCCGTCATTCTTACCAAATTCAGTTTCGTTCATAATTGAGCACCAATTTAGCCTTAGTTAACTACAGGCAAAGAAATATAGATTCGTAAAATGCGACTACTTTGTGTTAATTTCAGGTTTTTAAAGATTTTTTCATGCCATATTTATATCATTATAAATTTTTCATCGCAAATATAACGCACTTGAGCACATATATTTTTGATTGAAATAAAAACTTTTTCTGCTAAAAAGTCAAAATTGAACGGTAATGTGTTGTACTGATTTAATCGATAAATTTTTTTCTGGACTAAACTTTTTGTTTATGCCCTGTGCGGTAGCTATAGTTGGACCATTTAATGGCTAGTCGTAGATCTGAAAAGCAGTCCGAGATACAACTGAAGGTAATGCGATATATTTCAGAAATACCAGAAGTGTCTTCACGACGGATAGCTGAAGTTGTTGGTATATCGAACGGTTCGGCATATTATGTATTGACTGCACTGGTAGAAAAAGGACTAGTGAAACTTGAAAATTTCAAAAAAAATCCCAGAAAAGATCGTTATTCCTATCTTCTAACCCCCAAAGGAATACGAGAGAAATCTATCTTAACGCACAAGTTTATAAAACGAAAACGACAAGAATATAGGGATTTGAAAAATGAAATTGAGGCTCTTGAGAGGGAGGCTGGCCTATCCTGGCATATTACCGACGAAGATCGTAATAGAGAGGAAAGTAATTAGACTATTGGAATATAATTTCGGGGCAGTGTTACTGAACCACCTAAGAATACTTTTGAAACATAAAGGGTTCTTGAAAACTTGAAATAAGACAGTATTAATTAAAAATTCAACTTTACTTCTGTATTCTGACATAGGCTACCCTATAAAAAAATGAAAAATCTATCCTGTTTTAAGACATATGACATTCGTGGCGAAATTAACGTTAACATTGATGAAGAAATAGTTTACCGCATAAGCCGTGCGACAAGCCAACATTTTGCCGCCAAATCTGTCGTAGTTGGATTTGATGCACGAAAGACAAGCCCAACCTACGCTTCTGCCGCAACAAAGGCAATACGGGACTCGGGATCAGATGTAATCAATATTGGGCTCGCAGGTACTGAAGAAATGTACTGGGCTGTGAGCGAGTTCAAAGCTTGCGCCGGAATTATTATTACAGCATCACATAATCCTATCAACTATAATGGAATGAAAATTGTGAAATCAGGATCACAACCTTTATGTGTGGAAAACGACCTTAAGGCAATCAAAAGACTATCAGAAAAAGACAAATTTGAATCAGAAAAAATGCGTGGCAAATTTATCAATAGCTCCGTTGAAGCACGATCTGCCTACACCGAGCGGGTGTTGGGTTTCATTGATCTAAATGCTTTAAAGCCTCTCAAGATAGTAGTAAACTCTGGGAATGGAGCAGCTGGTCCGACGTTTGATGCAATTGCTAATAGATTGTCAGCTGCGGATGCTCCACTTGATTTCATTCGTATTAATCATACTCCTGATCCTACATTTCCAAACGGTATTCCGAACCCCCTTTTGCCCAAAAATCATTTGGCTACAGCAAAAGTTGTAAAGGAGGTAGAAGCCGATTTTGGCATTGCATTTGATGGCGATTTTGATCGTTGCTTTTTCTTTGACGAAAAAGGAAGGTTTGTCAAAGGTGAATTCATTATCGGCCTGTTAGCTGAGATCTTCTTAAAAAGAGAAGTAGGAGCTAGAATAGTTCATGACCCACGAGTTGTTTGGAACATACAAAACATCGTGGATCGCAAAAATGGCGTTGCAGTACAATCAAAGACCGGTCATGCCTTTATAAAGCAAACAATGCGAAAGAATCAGGCTATATACGGTGGAGAAATGTCAGCGCATCATTATTTCCGTGACTTTGCTTATTGTGACAGCGGTATGATACCTTGGCTCTTAATAGCCGAACTAGTTTCCAAAACTGGTGTCACGCTAGCAACTTTAATCGAGAAACAATTTACGTTATTTCCGAGCTCTGGCGAAACAAATTTTTATGTCGAAAATGCTAAAGAGTCAACAGACCGTGTTTTGGCTGCTTATCGAAAAAAGGCTATTTCTATCGATAATACTGATGGAGTGAGCCTAGTTTTCAATGATTGGCGCTTAAACTTGCGGAGCTCAAATACTGAGCCTATTTTGAGACTGAACGTCGAAGGTCGTGGTAATGCAAATTTTATTCAAGCGAAAGTTACAAATATTGCGAGAATAATTGGTGGGAAAATTGCTTGAGCGTTAACAAAAACGATAATTCTGGGCATTTCTCTACAATTTGGGATGACATAAAAATCTTTATAAAGAAAGTAACCTTGCGAGTAAATTTATGAAAATAGTTGTTGTCGGATTGGGATATGTTGGGCTTTCTAATGCCGTGCTTTTGGCCCAGCACAATGAAGTTATTGGAATTGATATTGCTCAAGAACGTGTTGATGCATTGAACAGTCGAAAGTCTCCCATAATTGATCAGAAACTTTCACAATATTTAGCTAACAAACAACTTAATTTATCTGCTAGCACTGACTTGAACGCTTCAGTTAAAGATGCTGATTATGTGGTTATATGCACGCCAACTGATTACAACGAGAAAACAAACTTTTTTGATACATCTTCGCTGAAAAATATTATTTCTAGAGTTATTAAAACAGAACCAAAAGCTTGTATTGTTATTAAATCTACTATCCCGATTGGATTTATAGATGATGTAAGAGCCCATTTCGAAACAAATGCTATTATCTATTCGCCTGAGTTTTTAAGAGAAGGTCAAGCTCTCAAAGATAACTTATATCCAAGTCGAATTGTTGTGGGAGAAAAATCACAACGTGCTGAAGTTTTCGCTAAGTTGCTTGCGAGCGGCGCAACTAAACGAGATATAAAATTATTATTTACTGGGACCCGCGAAGCGGAGGCAATAAAGTTATTTTCCAATACATATCTAGCAATGCGCGTATCCTTCTTCAACGAGCTTGACAGCTACGCTCTTTTTGAACAAATCGACAGTAAAGCAATCATAGAGGGTGTCTCTCTTGACCCAAGGGTTGGTGATCATTATAACAATCCATCTTTTGGCTATGGGGGCTATTGTTTACCAAAAGACACAAAACAACTTCTTGCTAATTATGATACCATTCCCCAAAATATTATTCGCGCAATTGTTGAAGCTAATTCAACACGTAAAGATTTTTTAGCCAACTTAATAATAGATAAAAAACCTAAGAAAGTAGGCATTTTCCGTTTAGTGATGAAGGCAGCAAGTGATAACTTTCGCCAAAGTGCTATTCAAGGGATAATGAAACGTTTAAAAGCTAAGGACATTGAGGTTGTTGTATACGAACCTGAATTAAAAAAAACTACGTTCTTGAACTCACATGTTGAAACAGACTTAAATATTTTCAAGGCAACAGTAGATATTATTTTGTCTAATCGAATGGTACCTGATCTTGACGATGTTAGAACAAAAGTATTCACTCGTGACTTGTTTGGAAAAGATTAGATTTGAGTATTAGAAAAGAAAAAGTTGTCTTCGTTACGGGCTGATCTGGTTTCATTAAAGCATCAGCATATGAATTCACTCGGAAAAAGTAATAACCAATGAGTTTAACTAATAGATTATAGCTTGTCAGTGGCGCTGGCACAAAACTTTAGCATTTTTCCAAAAACTGATTTTGTTTATGGGATGTTATAGACAGGTTCAAGCGCCCATGTAATTGTAAGATTTTATGCGTTTCATCCGATATGACTAACATCTATCCAGTTTTACTTGCAGGCGGTTCAGGCACCAGACTTTGGCCGTTATCGCGTAAATCGTACCCAAAGCAATTTTCAAGTTTAATAGGTGATCAGTCTCTTTTTCAGCTTGCAGCAATGCGTCTCAGATCGTCAAATGAGGTAAAGTTTAGGGCCCCAATAACCGTAACTAATAACGATTTTCGTTTCATCGTTGCAGAGCAACTTCAGACTGTTGGCATTGATCCTGGAAGTATTTTAATCGAGCCAGAGGCAAAGAATACTGCACCTGCAATTCTAGCGGCTAGCTTGTTTGCATTTGCTAAGGACCCAAACTCTATTTTGTTAGCTTGCCCCGCGGATCATTTGATTGACAGTGATTTTGATTTTCATGCAGCCATTAAAATTGGACTTAAGTCTGCTTCGAGGGGTGAAATCGTTACTTTCGGACCTTTGCCCAGCCGCCCGGAAACTGGGTACGGTTACTTAGAACTATCGGATGTTACACCTAACTCTGATGGTGTTTGCAGGGTA
>CACNDI010000035.1 GCA_902619165.1 uncultured Alphaproteobacteria bacterium | reverse complement strand
TATGGTCGCTTCGACAAATTCGGCGTTATCGTCTTTTGAAATTTTCTTACTTTTAAATTTGATAAGAGAAAAGTTACCTTTTCCTAAAAATTCTTGCTCAAAGATATCCCAAATCATATCTGGAGTAATTTCCTTGCCCGTCTTATCAGCGATATTCTGAACTGCCTCACTAAATTGAATTTGAGCTCCTCTAGGTATATTAATATTATGCTCTTGTTCTAATAACCAAGCAGAGCCTGCTTTTCCTGACTGGGAATTTACCCTAATGATTGCCTCATAAGTTCTACCAATATCGCTGGGATCAATGGGCAAATATGGAACTTCCCAATAAGGTTCATTCGATTTTGAAATTGCTTCCATCCCCTTTCTAATCGCGTCTTGATGACTTCCCGAAAATGCAGTATGTACTAATAGGCCTGCGTAGGGGTGCCGTTGATGTACGGGTAGTTGATTGCAAAACTCCGCCGTTTCAATAAGATTGTTGATATCAGAAAAATCCAGCTCTGGATTAATACCTTGGGTAAACATGTTTAGTCCCAAGGTTACTATATCTACATTACCTGTTCGCTCCCCGTTTCCAAAAAGTGTTCCTTCAACTCTATCGGCTCCCGCCATTAAACCAAGCTCAGTTGCTGCAACTCCGGTTCCTCTATCGTTGTGGGGATGTAACGATAATATAACCCTATCTCTATCTATAAAATTATTGCTCATCCATTCAATCTGATCAGCGTAAATATTAGGGGTAGACATCTCTACCGTTGCTGGCAAATTAATTATTACTTTGTTTTGTTTTGATGCCTCCCAGCAATCTAATACAGTCTCACAAACATCGAGTGCGTAATCTAGTTCAGTTCCTGTGAAACTTTCTGGAGAATATTGAAGGGTCAGTGCAGTATCCGGCAAATGCTTTAATCTCTCAAACACCATTGCTGCACCATCTTGTGCAATTTTCTTAACTCCCTTTTTATCTTGTTTGAAAACAACCTTACGCTGTAAAGTCGATACTGAGTTATAAAGATGTAAAATTGCCGACTTGCAACCCTCTAAAGCTTCAAAGGTCTTATCAATTAGGTGTTCTCTAGCTTGTGTAAGCACCTGTACCGTTACATCATCTGGTATAAGTTTATTATCTATTAGGTGTCGACAAAATTGAAAGTCGGTGTCAGAAGCAGATGGAAATCCGATCTCAATTTCCTTAAAGCCCATAGAGACTAACGTTTTGAACATCCTAAGCTTGCGAGATGTATCCATTGGTTCTACCAAGGCTTGGTTTCCATCTCTTAGGTCAACACTGCACCAAATTGGAGGTTTTTTAATAGCTTTACTCGGCCAAGTTCGTTTATCCAAAGATATTGGGACTGATGGCTTATATTTTGTGTGCTTATCGTTAACGTCCATAACTTAAAGTTACAGCAAAAAAGAATGCAATACAGCATTTTTCAACGAAATACATAATAAAAAAAAAGTTTTTCCAATTTTACTTTTCAAAAAATTTGTATATTGGGAACCATACTGAGGCTACAATTAAGAAAAACAAACCCACTAGTAATCCTTCGATTGCCATAATGTTAGAAATCTCTTCAGTTGTGAAGAAAGTTGACATTAAATAAATGTTTAACGAACCGAGTGCGCCACAGCCAATAGCAATTGTAAGCAAACTGAAAGTTGAGGAACGAAGCTCTGGAGTGGAATTAAGGTAAATTATGGTACTTTGTAATGCCGAATAACAAGCCGTAGCCATTCCAAAAATCAATATAGACAAAGAATACATGTAAATCGAGTTACTTGACGCTGAAAGAGATATACATAGCAAAATAATTCCAAGAAAGGCTATAAAGCTAATTAATTTTTTGTTGATCGCAATAACTGTTATAGCAGTGCCTCCTATTAGAGCTCCAATTCCTTCCAAGGATGTGAACATTCCTATGTATAACTCGTTTGGATTAAATTTTTCAATAAGCAATAGACTTATCAGTGCGATGAATGGGAGGGCAAAAATATTGAAAACGAAAGTTAGAGATATTACGGATAATAAATTGACATCATCTCTTGTCTGTCCAATAACTTTTAGGAGTGACTGAGTATAGCTATTTGTATTAGTTGTTAAAGCATCTTCTTTCTGGGTAGAGACTAAAAAAACCGATAGTGCATAGAGAAGAAATAGAAAAAAAACACCTGCATTCAGATCAAAATAAGTCAAAAAAACACCACCAAATAAAGGTCCCAATATTCTTGTCGCGTGACTAGATAAAACATCTAAAGAAACCCCGGCGGAAATTAAATCGTAGGTAAGGGCATCAGCAAGCATAGGCCTTCGAAATGAAAAATCGATGCTCCATAGCGCGCCACTCACAGTCGATAGTAGCCCCAATAAAAAAACATTTATGTTTTGGCCTGTTTGTGAGTAGACAAAAACAAGCAAGGAGGATAAAGAGCAGATTAAACTTGCACCCAAAACAACTTTCTTTCTTACTACAAATGCGCCAGCAAAACTAAATGTTACCCCAGTTGCTGCAACACCTAGCAACCTGAGCATTATTAAAAGTGCTGCTATTGAGGCGTTCCCCGTGAGTTTCCATGCAATTACTGAAAACAAGAATACTTCGAACCAACGGGCAACGCTTGTGAGGAACCCTGCTAGAAATAAAATTGTAAAGGCCTTAGTTCGCCAAATTTCAAATAGAACACCAATATTCATTGAACAAAAAGGAGATTAGCCATTAAAAAGCAAATCTTCTCTCTCTGTATTTGAGCCTAAGTTCAGTTCATAGTGTACTGGACTGGTAGAGCTTATAACTTTTCCACGTCTAATAACAAATAGCCGTGCTGGCTTAAGTCTTATGGCTTCTATGGGGTCTTTACATTGCAAAACTACCAAATCTCCATTTGATCCTTTATTTATACCATAATTTTCTAAATGAAGTATGGAGGCCGCATTGGCGGTCACTGCATCGAAGCATGATTTCATCTCTTCAATGCCAGTCATATGACAGCAGTGTAAAGCCATGTGTGCAACCTCGAGCATATCATGGGAGCCTAGTGGATACCAAGGATCCATAACGCAATCATGTCCAAATGCGACCTTAAGGCCCGCATTGAGTTGCTCTGGTATTCTAGTTAACCCTCTTCTCTTAGGGTAATTATCTTGCCTTCCTTGTATCGTTATATTAATTAAGGGATTAGCAATAATGTTTAGATCAGCCTCAACGAGCAACGAGATAAGTTTTGTGAAATAGTAATTATCTGTTGAATGCATAGAAGTCAGGTGAGAACCCGCTACACGTCCCTTTAGACCAAGTCTAGTAGTTTCCAATGCAAGCTTCTCAACATGCCTTGACATTGGGTCATCTGTTTCATCACAATGCAAATCTGTAAGAAGTCCACGCTTTTCGGCAATCTCACACAGTATACGAATGGACTCATGACCCTCTTCCATTGTTCTTTCAAAGTGAGGGATTCCACCAACGACATCAACTCCCATATCGAGCGCTGTATTCAAATTGTCCAAACAATTGGCTCTGAGTAATCCGTCTTGTGGAAAAGCAACCAGTTGTATATCAATAAAATCTTTCATTGTTTCTCTGACATCTAGGAGTGCTTCAACGCCCAGAAGGTTTTGTCCAGAGACATCGACATGACTTCGAATTGCCAAGGTTCCTCTAGCTATCGCCCACCTGCAGAACTTTAAGGCTCGCTCCTTTATAGCATCAGCAGTGAGATTTGGTTTCAATTCTCCCCACAATTTGATGCCTTCAAGTAAAGTGCCACTTTTATTCATGCGGGGAAGGCCATAGCTTAGTGTTGCATCCATATGAAAGTGACTGTCAACAAATGGGGGATTAACAAAGTGAAAATCGGCGTCTATTATGGGAATATTATCTGCTGTAATTTTTGAAGCTATGTCTTTAATAACCCCTTCCTTAATTAAAATGTCTTGAGGGTCTTTGTTTTTTGATAATAAGCAGTTTTTTACTAATAAATCAGTCATGAAATTCCTCCCTGTTTTAATGTCTTTCACCACGTCGGAATGGGATCAAAAGTGCCTTTGGATACCTTGTTCTTTTGGCTGCAATTACCATTGCAACAATACTCAACAAAAAAGGAAGCATTAGAAAAAATTGATAAGGAATAACAGCTCCGGCCAATTGTTGAGCTCTAACTTGATAAGCATCCAGTCCAGCAAAAAGAAGTGCTCCCAATAGAGCTCGTTCAGGTTTCCAAGATGCAAATATTACTAAAGCAATAGCAATCCATCCTCTTCCATTTATCATTCCAAAATAAAAAGCATCAAATGCAGATAATGTTAAGTAAGCTCCACCAACTGCCATTAAAGCGCTGCCGAGTACAACGGCAATCGTCCTAACTAAAAATACATCAATTCCCTGAGCTTCAAGTGCCATAGGATTTTCCCCCGCCATTTTTATTGAAAGGCCTAGCGGTGTGGAGTTCATTAACCAAAACGCGATTATCACTACTAAAATTGCTAAATAAGTAAATGGCGTATGCTGAAAAAATGCTGGACCTAAAAATGGTAGTTCTGACAAAAAAGGAATATCAATGGGCTGGAATGGTTTGATTTTTGGAGGTGTGGTAGACGCAGGCAAAATGAGCTTGAAGCAAAAAAACCCTAGTGAGGATGCCAACATTGTTATTCCAATCCCTGTAACATGCTGGGAAGCACCCAAATAGACAGTAAATATAGCATGGAGAAGGCCAAAAAGACCTCCAATAATAAGAGCAGCCAATATTCCAGTATATAGGTCTGCTCCAAGAAACACTGTCATCCATCCAACCATTGCTCCTATTGACATAATTCCCTCTATGCCCAGATTCAAAACTCCCGCGCGTTCACATAATACCTCTCCTATTGTGGCTAATATTAGAGGGCATGCTATTCTTATGGTTGCTGCCCAAAAGCCGGCGGTAAAAATAATCTCAATAAATTCAATCATTCTTTTTTACCCCGAAAAACAATATTTTGTAGTGAACGAATACAAGACTTAATAATATGCACAGCACAGTTAATGCGACTATCACATCTGCCAAATAAGTAGGTACGTTCATCGCTCTACTCATTGCATCCGCTCCGACATAGATTGATGCTAAAAACACACCTGAAAATATGACCCCGATAGGATTGAGATTTGCGAGCATTGCTACAGCTATTCCTGCGTACCCAAAGCCAGGGGATAGGTCTAAAGTAAGATAACCTTTCAACCCTGCGGTTTCAGTTACTCCTGCCATTCCAGCCATCCCACCGCTCAGAAGTGCTACAATCAATACTGTTTTAAAAATTGGTACCCCTGCATGCGATGCGGCTGCAGCATTTAAACCAACTGACTTTATTCGATACCCGATCACAGTTTTACTCAAAATAAACCAAACAGAGAAAGCAAAAAATATAGAAATAATGAAACCAAGGTGGAGTCTGGTTTTGGAAAGAATTTGGGGTAACACTCCTTCGTCAATTACTGATTTTCCCTGGGGCCAACCCAATGACATGGGGTCTTTCCAGGGACCTTCTAATAAATAGCTTACAAGTAAAACCACAACAAAGTTTAAAAGTAAAGTCGTTACGACCTCGTCAACTTTATAATAAAGTTTCAAAAAAACCAAAGGTAAAAGGAGTAACCCACCAGCAAGCGCTCCCATAATAAACAGGAAGGGAATCATTAGTATACTTGGTAAAACAACTAATCCAGTACCAAACAATGTTGTTGCCAATGCCCCAAAATATAATTGGCCTTCCGCTCCTATATTCCAAAATTTCGCTCTAAACGCTATTGAAGCAGCAAGACCTGTTAAAATTATTGGAGTTGCTCGAGCAAGCGTTTCTGCAAATGAGTTTTTTGATCCAAATGCCCCAATAATTAATTGATAATAAGATTCAAATGGGTTTGCTCCTGCGAGAATAATCAGAATACCAGCTAATATTATTGCGACTAATATGGCTATAAAGGGAGATACTATCATTAGCCAATAAGGGCTTTTAGCTCTTTCTTCAAGTCTAAATTTTATCATAGGAAACCGTCACCTGCCATTCGAAGTCCAATAGAAAGTTTATCTGTAGAACAAGTTTCTGTCGGATCAGACAACATACCTTTATACATCACCGAAATGTCATCAGACATAGTCAGTAATTCATCTAAGTCCTCTGATATTAAAATTATTGCTGAACCATTCTGTTGGGCTTTAAGAAGTAAATTCTGGATAGAAGCTATCGCGCCTTCATCAAGTCCACGGGTCGGTTGGCAAGCGATTATTATTTTAGGTTTTCTCATGAGCCAACGCCCTAAAAGAAGCTTTTGTACATTTCCACCAGATAGTAATCTGCTTCGTTGTCTTATCGACTGCATTCGTACGTCATATGTTTCACAGAGATTTTTACTTCTATCAAACGATGTTTTTTTGTTTATAATTCCAAGGCTATTCCTTAAGTATGGATCATCCATTTCGGTCATTATGGCATTTTCCCATATTTCCATATCTCCAACTATTCCATCACTATTGCGATCTTCAGGTATGTAGGCAACTCCCAAATCCATAAATGATTTTGGCGATGTAAGCACACTTTGAGCCTCATTAAAGACTATTTTCCCCTGAGTTGCTTTAAAATGCCCTGAAAGGATTTTTGCTAATGTGGTTTGACCGTTTCCCGCAACACCCGCAATTCCAAGTATTTGACCACCATATAAATCCAAATTGACTTTGATTAGATTTGGGGCATCTGTTTTATCGTATGAAACATCTACTAGACTTAAGACCTTTGATTTCCTTGGTATTTTTTTTTTCTGAGGGTAGTCTATTTTTTTTCCAACTATCATTTCAGCAATTTTTTTTCTATCCGCAGAATGGGTGGCGATTTCACCAACAGAGGAGCCATTTCTCAATACAAGTATCCTATCGCTGACCGCAAGTATTTCATTGAGTTTATGTGAAATTAAAATTACCGATAAACCGGTTTCAATCATATTACGAATAGTTGAGAATAAAGCATCTGTTTCTTGAGGGGTTAGGGCCGCAGTGGGCTCATCTAAAATAAGTAGTTTGCAGTCTAAAAATAGAGTTTTTAAAATCTCTATTCGTTGTTTTTCACTTACGGACAGGTTTGCTACCAGTTCATCAGGATTAATTGGTAACCCGAATTTCTTCGATAACTCTAAGATCTTAACTCTAGCTTGCCTTTTGGGTAAAGACAGAGAGAAGATTGATTGTCTACCTATAATAATATTTTCTAAAACGGTCAAATTTTCAGCTAACGTAAAGTGCTGATGAACCATTCCAATTCCAAGCTTTATAGCATTATTTGTATTACCAAATTCTATTGCATTTCCTTCAAAATTTACGTTTCCAGCATCCGGTGTATAATGACCGAAAAGGATATTCATTAGGGTGGTTTTACCCGCTCCATTTTCACCTAGAATTGCTAAAACTTCGCTTTTATTTACTTCAAAGCTAATTTGGTCATTGGCATAAAAATCGCCAAATTTTTTTGTGATTTTTTCTACTTTTAGAAGTGTAGTCATTATAAAAATACCACTCCCACTCTGTTGAATGGGAGTGGTGTTTTATTTAGAAGGTAGACTTTGGTTCGACGTCATTTATTTCTACTGTGAACTTACCCTTCTTGATGTTATCCGCAAGGGTAGCTACTTGTTCTTTTACTGCAGAAGGTATCTTACTTTCAAACTCGTAGTATGGAGCCAAGGATGCACCTCCTTTTGCCATCATAGTCCAATCGTGATATTCTTCGGATGAAAAGTTTCCTGATTTCACCTTTGCAATAGCATGATTTATCGCACCTTCCATATGCCAAAGGGCCGAGGTGACAACTACATCTGTACCATTTTCCTCTTTGTTCATATCATTTACATTACCGAATGCTAAAATGCCTTTTTCTCTGCATGCGTCAACCACACCTGCTCTTTCCGCATAAAGAATATCGCAGCCAGCCTCAATCTGTGCAAACGCGGCCTCTTTTGCTTTCGGTGGGTCGTACCATGATCCAATAAAGGTAACTTTAAATTTTATGTCTGGCTTAACAGATTTTGCTCCATTCATAAAAGCATGAAATAGTCTGTTAACTTCGCCGATGGCATATCCACCAACCATACCTATCTTTTTAGCTTTTGTCATATGGCCAGCGACAATTCCCATCAAATAGCAAGGCTCATGTATGTAATTATCAAAAACTGAAAAATTATTTCCATGTGGCTTAAATGGATCTCCCATTAAAAATGCAATTTCTGGATAATCATCAGCGACTTTTCTGGCTTCTTTACTGATACCAAAGGCTTCGCCGACAATCATGTTTACGCCACTGTCACAGTATTCACGCATAACCCTAACATAGTCTGTATTTGCTGTGCTTTCTGAATATACATAGTCAATTTCACCGCGCTTTGCTGCTGCATCTAATGCAAGGTGCAATCGAGCTACCCATTTCTGTTGTGTCGGCACTGTATATATACCGGCCACCTTAAGTTTACCGCTTGCCATTACCGGCAAAGAGCTTATTGCAGTAACCAAAGCAGCACTTCCAACGGCGAACTCTCGCCTGTTTAAAATCAATTTAGGCATGATTCTCTCCTGAACTTGTTTTTATATGATAAAATGTTACTACACTTAGACCAGATTCTACTAATTAAATGTCTATACTTAACCTTAGATCAAGTTACGCCGATCATTAAAGTTTAAAACTTATCCTGATAACTTGGGTGGGTCCTGTTGAACAAGAGTCAAAAGCCAATCAATTTGTTCCTCTTGGTGTATATTCCAGCTCTTAGGCGCTAAAGATACTTTTTGGGCCCTACATCTAAATACAAATGCTTTAAAGGAGCTGACGAGTTTTTTAGAGGTTACTGCCGCTTTCTCCCCTTTGAATTGATTAAAAAATACATTAAATCGTCTCGTACTTCCGTTCTCTTTGAATTTAATCCTATTAAATACAAATGATTTAACAAATCGAGCAGTAAATTCATCAATTCCTATATCATTCAACTCCGAAATTATGTCGTTTGCGGTATCATTCAAAAAATCCTTACTAATTTCTTCATAATGTTTGGATAAGCCATCACTAAACTTTTGGGAGTTAGCAAGGATTGAGGTGCTCCCCGTCAGAGCGTCTCCTACAATTACTCCTACCGCTACGCTCAATATCCATTCAGGGCA
>CACNDI010000034.1 GCA_902619165.1 uncultured Alphaproteobacteria bacterium | reverse complement strand
GTTTGGAGACCTTTTAGCAAAAAATCGTAATTCAACTTTAGTATCGACTTTATTAATGCGCTGTCCACCGGGACCTGAAGACCTTAAAAATTTTTCAGTCATTTCGCTAGGGTCGAGATGGATAGAGTTATTTATTTTCACCTAGATAACATTCCAAATATTCATAATTTACTTTAGCGTATCGTCTTAAATCTCATTGCACTTCTGGGCCTGTTTAGGTTTACCTATTACCTGTTATCGAACACCCTATTTTACTAAACTAGACATAAGTGGCGCAAAAGTCACTATGGCTTATCAAAGTAAGCAAGTTCGGTGTTTACGTATTTGCCCCCTTTTTTTGATTTTTTTATAAGTAATAAAAATTTGGTTGTCTGCCAATTTGCCACACATTTAACTCAACTTTTTGGTTGATTCTTTATACCGTCCTCAGCTAACCTAAGGTAACGATAAATTAATAATAAACCTAAGGGAGGTTACTATGGACGGTGCAAGTAGCGCTATGACGACCTCTGCTTTGAATGTAAAACACCTAGATATAAGTTTTCCATTTAAAAGCAGATACAATAATTTTATAAACGGTAAATTTGTTGAACCAAAGACTGGACAGTATTTTGAGAATCCAACGCCAATAACTGGTGAAGTTTTATGTGAAATTGCGCGATCAGGAGCTGATGACGTTGAGGCAGCCCTAGACGCTGCACATGCGGCCAAAACAGCTTGGGGTCAAACATCATTGACAGAAAGGTCAATGATTCTTAATAGAATTGCTGATAGGATGGAGGCAAATCTTAATCTTCTAGGCGCCGCGGAGTCTCTGGATAATGGTAAGCCAATCAGGGAGGCAATTGCTGCGGATATAACCCTTTCTATCGATCATTTCAGATATTTTGCGGGAGTGATTAGAGCCGAGGAAGGTACAATATCAGAAATTAATGCAAATACCTATTCCTATCATTACAAGGAACCGATTGGGGTTGTAGGACAAATCATTCCTTGGAATTTTCCTATAACAATGGCTGCTTGGAAGTTAGCGCCGGCATTAGCTGCAGGTAACTGCGTAGTTATGAAACCTGCCGAACAAACACCTGCATCTATTATGGTTTTAATGGAGCTAATTGCTGATTTGCTACCCGAAGGTGTTGTGAATATAGTTTCAGGATTTGGACTTGAGGCGGGCAAACCCCTTGCTTCATCAAAGAAAGTAGGAAAAGTTGCATTTACTGGAGAAACAACCACTGGAAGACTTATTATGCAGTATGCTTCCCAGAACCTAATTCCTGTTACATTAGAATTGGGCGGTAAATCACCAAATGTTTTCTTTGAAGATGTTATGTCTGAAGATGACGCTTTCTTCGATAAATGCTTAGAGGGATTTACTATGTTTGCTTTAAATCAAGGAGAAGTATGTACTTGTCCAAGCAGAGCTCTTATTCAAGAGTCGATCTACGATCGTTTCATGGAAAAAGCGTTGAAGAGAGTAGAAGCGGTAAAGCAAGGAAATCCATTAGAGATGGAGACTATGATCGGAGCGCAAGCATCTACAGAGCAAATGCAAAAAATTGAGTCCTATCTTCAGCTTGGTAAAGATGAAGGTGCAGAAGTTTTAGCCGGTGGTAACGTAGCAAAGCTTAATAATGGTCTAGAAAATGGCTATTACATAGAACCTACAGTCTTCAAAGGCAACAACTCAATGAGGGTCTTTCAAGAAGAAATATTTGGACCTGTAGTATCTGTTACGACTTTTAAAGACGAAGCAGAGGCTCTTGAAATTGCTAATGACACACTTTATGGTCTTGGAGCAGGCGTTTGGTCTAGAGATGGAAATAAGGCGCACAGAATGGGTAAGGGTATTCAAGCTGGTAGAGTTTGGGTTAACTGTTACCATGACTATCCTGCTCACGCGGCATTTGGTGGCTATAAGCAGTCAGGCATCGGAAGAGAAACTCACAAAATGATGTTAGACCACTATCGTCAAACAAAGAATGTACATGTGTCATATGATCCTAATAAATTAGGTTTTTTCTGATATTTTTCATTCGTGGCGCTGCTAAAGCGGCGCCACATCAATAATCTAAGGAGATAAGAGTATGGACGATACTCAGAATTTGGCTAAAGTTATAGCAACTCCTGCTGCACTTGGCTTGATAAAGGAGCTTAAGATTAAGTATGGAGAAGAGTTGTTATTTCACCAATCTGGAGGTTGTTGTGATGGAAGTTCACCCATGTGCTTCCAAAAAAGCGATTACATTGTGGGCGATAGAGACGTCAAGCTGGGAGAAATTGGTGGCGTGCCGTTTTTTATGAATGAGGATCAATATGAAAAATGGAAACATACGGATCTTATTATTGATGCAGTAGAAGGCATCGGAGGAATGTTTTCCCTGGATAATGGCACAGGAAAGAGATTTCTCACAAAATCAGAAGTTTGTAAAATATAAGAAACCACAAAAATCCTTTTGGGTCATGTAGATACTTTTTCTAAGCCTTCAAAAAGCTCTTCCCTAGAAAATGGTAAAGATCTCAATCTTACACTTGTAGCATTGTAAATTGCATTTCCTATTGCCGGTGCAACAACGCAGGTAGCTGGCTCTCCTACACCACTTGGGTACACCCCATTTTCGACAATGTGAATATCTAAGTCAGGCAATTTAGTTATATTCTGCCACTTATAACTATCAAAGTTTCTTTCAGCAACGGCCCCTTCTTCAAGGGTCATCTTTTCTAAAAGAGCGTTCGATAGGCCCCAAAGCAAACTGCCTTCTACTTGAGCTTTGATCCCGTCAGGATTCACAGCCACCCCTGCATCTAATACGCACGTAAGTTTCTTAACAGTTATTGCAGCAGAGTCAAAGTCTACTTTCACATGCGCAATGCATGCCAAAAAACATGGATTGAACCTATTTTCAGCTCCAGTAACTGCAACTCCAAGAGCTTCTCCTTGAGGCATTTTAGCTATGCCATAATTTACTAAACCTGATGCAATCCGTAGAACGTTCGCTAAGCGCTTACCTCCACCGAAAGATGAAGGAGTGTTTGAACCGGCATTAATACCTATACCACTTAAGTAACTTAATCTAAATTCCAAAGGATCAATTTTTAATTGTTGCGATATTTCGTCAATAAATGTCTCTGTGGCAAAAACTGTGTAATTGTTTGATACGCTTCTAACATTTCTTACTGGTATTGTTTCTTCTATCGATGTTTGACGATAGTATTTTACTGTTTGATTTTTTATATCATACCAATTGTCGGAGCCGGCGACTGTATAAGTTTCAATCTTGTAATCACTTTTTTTTGGAACACCATCCACTATAGGGTCAACCAAAAACGCTGGCATCATTTTATCAAATTGCATTGTTGCAGAAACTATATTGTGTTGATAACCGACACACCGATCTTTCTTTAAGACAGCTTCTAATTTTTGGACAGTCGGCGTTCTTGGATGAGCAAAAGTCATGTCATCCTCTCTCGTTAAAATCAATTTTATAGGTTTATTTACTGTCATTGTTGCCAAAGATGCCAATAAAATAGTTCCTACTTCAGCTCGATTTCCAAATGATCCTCCAACAAGATGCGGATGAAATATTATTTTATCTGCAGGAATTCCCGTAGATTGGCCAATGGCAAAAGGCAAATAGGACCCTACTTGAAAACCAGCATAAATGTGTAAATAGCCGTCTACAAAATTTGCCAAAGCTGATAGTGGCTCTAGCGCGACGTGAGCTATCATGGAAGTTTTATATTTCTGCTGAATTTTAATACAACTTGGATCATCATCGCAGCTCTCATAATCACCCACCTTCCAGAAAACCTTTGCGTCCTTTTTGTTGGTCAAAATTGCTTCAGCCTCTTTCTCAAAATCACTTGAAGACGCTGAAGAAGTTTGATCAATATCCCATACCACATCTATAAGCTTTGCTGCTCTCATAGCAGCTGGATAATTCGATGCAATAACCAAAGGAACATGTGTTACGGCACCAAATGCCATCGCTTCTTCTGGAAAATTAAAGGGAATTGTTTGCTTGTACCCCTTCACTTTCTTAGCTCTTGTATCATCAATAGAAACTATCTTTGCTCCCAATCTTCTTGGAGGTGTGATCATCTTTGCATAAAGCATATTTGGCACTTGGGCATCAATTGCATACCTTGCTGATCCATTTACCTTTTCTGGTATATCGAGCGCAGAAACCGATTTCCCTATTATCTTGTACTCTTCTTTATTCTTTAGCTGAATATTTTTTAGGTCATCTTCTGTAACTTGATAATCAATTACAGTTTCTGATAAAATTTCTGAATAGCTGATGGACTCTCCCATGAGTGTATCTGTAATGACACTCTCTTCTGCTACACAGTCAGTAATGTCAGCACCAAGTAAATCAGCGCCTGACTCAAGAATAATTTCTCTAGCAGATGCTGCTACTTTTGATAACTTATCGAACTCTTGGGTGACACTCATACTTCCCCCGGTAAGTTGAAGTCCATATTTACTTATTGTTTCGTGATCCATTTGTGGGTAATCAATTGTTACATCATCCCACCTGAGACCGAGCTCTTCTGCAACTATCTGCGCCAAAGAGGTACCAACATGTTGCCCCATTTCACAACGGAAAATATGTACGGTGGTTCTACCGTTTGACTCCATTGTAAACCAAACAGAAGGAGCAAAGTTTGGTGGCAGAACAAGTGGGCTTGAAGGGTTAAGCAGATCTACTGCAGCTTTTGTCTCTGCAAACAACTTGTCAGCAAAAACCAAGGAGGACATACCTGCCAGCGAGCTAATTAGAAAAGTTCTTCTAGATACTTTATTTTTACTCATCATACACTCCTAGCTCTGATAGTTTTACCAGCTTTTTTGATTGCATTTTTTATTCTGTGATAAGTCATGCACCTACAAAGGTTGCCTCGCATAGATATCTCGATATCTTCATCGGTAGGATCATTATTTTCGGAGAGTAGAGCAGCAGCTTGCATTATCTGTCCTGACTGACAATAGCCGCATTGGGGTACCTGAAGGTCTAACCATGCTTTCTGGACTGGATGATTAGATGCAGCATCAAGACCCTCTATAGTTGTTATAATTGCGTTTTCCACATCTCCAACTCTAATCCTACAGCTTCTCATTGCCTCACCATTAATATGCACTGTACAAGCACCACAGTATCCACCGCCACAGCCAAACTTTGTTCCTGTTAATTTAAGATCTTCTCTTAGCACCCACAGAAGAGGGGTGTCGGGCTCATTGCCAACAAAATAACTTTTTCCATTAATTTTAAGTTTTGCCATTTTATCCTCTAGTTATTACCTACAAATTTTTTCTCAATATAAAAAAAAACGGACGTAGCCATTATATCCATAATGTCTTTTCCCTTAAATTTAACTTTCTCTCTTTTGAGTGTCCTACTCATTGAACGGGCATTTTTTTTTAAAAATTTTGAATGAATGCCTATCATTTGTTCATCAAAAAAAATTACGTTACTTCCAGTGTATTCTCTTATAAGTGGCGCAAGTTCTTTATTCCACTCGTCAGCCCCAAGCCGAACCAGAGACAAAGAAATATCTCTTTGGAAAAGCATTTCACTATTGCCAGTATACTCTTTAATTATTTTGAAGGAAGTCCAAGTAGCAGGGTTGCGGAGGTCCGCAATGTTCTGATGCTTTTTCTTTGTATCGTCGGTAACGCCATCTAATTTTATGCCCTTAGCACCATGACAAGACCAACATCCGCCTCCCGGTTGGTTATAAAGTTTTTCCCCGAGAAGCATTTTAAGGTCTTCTCTCTCAATCTCCATATATTGTCTTATCGGTTTTGCCGAGGCTACTGGTATTAAGCCGATCTGCATTAAAGCAAAAGTGAAAACAAAACAAATTTTTAACAACCTTAACATATAATTTTTTCTATGGAATCCCTGTTTCGATGCTAACCTATCATAATGAACGATTTCAAGAGTTTAATTTAAATACTATTTCGAAAAGATGCTTTTAAGAACAAGAATACTTTTGGCTTTAATGATTGCCTTTATGGCCATTGGTATAATTATGCTTTTTCAGAATTTTTTATCTAGGGAACAGATAAAAATAGCGCTTATTAAAGAGGTCGCGCTTGGTCAAAATGTAATTTGGAATAAAATTATGTCCGGTAGTCATAATCAAATGGAATTCTATGCTTACGACAGTCGTCCAGGCACTCCGTCTATCTGGGCTCTGAGAGGAAAAAGGAGTGCCTTAGCAGCAGTTGAAAAGAAAAACCCTAAGCTCATAACTAGGGTAATAGGTAAATTTTACAAAGGACTGGCAGATTCGTTTGTGATAGATCATCTATTTATTTTCGATGAAAATGGAGACATGGTACATTATTTGTCTGAGGATATAATTTCGAAATTTGACCTTACTGAGATAAGTACAAATGTTTTAGAGAAAAATTCTGATCACAAAACAACATCAGGATTTAGTATAATAAATGATGAAATTTGTTCGGTAATTATTTTTAAAATTTTTAGCAATGGAAGAGTAGTTGGCCAAGTAATGTACGCAAAGAAATTACTTCCTCTTGTCCAAGATTTTGTTTCTAGCGCCGAAGCGGATTACATCGCTCTATACGCGCCCAAACCTCTATACACCAAAAATTATATTTCTTTTGAAGATTTTAAAAACAACCTTGTCACTGACGCAACGTCGTTGAGTATTGACGCTAAATCATACTCAGTTAATCAATATGACTTGGCTTTGTTAGATGGCACCACCGTACCTCAGTACTTTGTCAGAGACATAACATCAGCAATATTAGAATACAATAGAACTTTTATTATAGCTGGTGTTCTAATCATATTTGCCCTTTTAATAATTGGAGTAATAATCACCCAAATATTGAGGTCTGGTTTTAAACCTTTATACAGTGCGATAAACGCTTTAAATCTTTTATCCAGTGGGAACACAGACGTTGATGTTAAAGTCAAAGGAAATGACGAAGTAAGTCAAATAGCTAGTGCCGTGAAGTCATTTAGAGAGGCCTTGTTAAATTACAGCAGTGTAAGAATAACTGCATTGAGAAATCGCCAAGACCAAGAGGATAAGATAATAGGAGAGACTCTAAAGTTAGCAACATTATTACCAGCAGAACAGAGAAAGGCTCTGAAGAAAGACGTTTTGTCTATGGAAAATATGAATAGCACCAATAGGAATAAGGAGCAAAACCTATTTTCTACTGATGAAAATCAGACAATGGCTTTACTTTCTATCGCATTTAGCCGGATTTCTAAGGAAATAAAAGCGTTATTTAAAAAACAGGTTCAGTTAACAAAAGCATACCAAAGATTCGTTCCAGAGCAGCTGCTGGAAAGTTTAGATAAAAAATCAATTTTAGATGTTCAGCTTGGCAATCAAGTGCAAAAGGAAATGACAATTTTATTTTCTGATATAAGATCCTTTACAAATATATCAGAGCACCTGGAACCAGCTGAAAATTTTAAATTTGTAAATGATTATTTGTCTACCGTTGTCCCATCCATCAGAAAATATGATGGCTATGTCGACAAATATATCGGAGATGCGATCATGGCCTTATTTACAAAAAAAAGCTCTGATGCTGTAAACAGTGCAATTGATATGTTATCAAAATTAGAGATTCTTAATAAGAAAAGGGTTAAGGACAACTTGCCTAATATCTCCATTGGTATTGGAATAAATACTGGGTCTGTGATGTTAGGCACGTTAGGAGTTCCCGATAGGATGGAGGGTTCCGTCATAAGCGATACTGTCAACCTTTCTGCAAGACTTGAAGAATTAACTAAGTATTACAAAATACCTCTTATTATAAGCTCTGAAACAGAGAAAATGCTGCCTATGGCAATTACACGAAGAGAAATAGATGAAATTGAGGTAAAAGGAAAAACTAATAGGGTTAGAATATTCGAAGTATTTCAATGGGAGTCAAAAAAAATAAGAGATAAAAAAATAGCGCTGACACCGATTTTTAATAAAGCATTGGAACAGTATAGAAAAAATGATTTAAAAAATTGCCGTGAGCAACTGAAAAAATATGAAAAGCATTTACCAAATGATCCAATTTTAGGCCTTTACCTAGATAGATGTAAAAACTAAAAATTAATTGCTGAATATAGCATGATATAAATTCTCACCCTATGATACTTAGGACTTCAGCAGCCTCTAAGATTAAAGTGTTTGCTGGATTAGGCTATTTGAAAGAAAAAGTGCTCAAAGAGCATGGAGTAATTAAATTCGACAATGATCAAGATTACTCTGGTCATCTGAGAGCGCGATTTTTTGAGTTTACTAAGAGCTCGGGTGAGACGAACTCCCACCTCAGGTTCTCTAGTACTTTTTATTAGAGATGATCTTGATAAAAACCAAAAAAATAATTTATTATTTTAAATGGAAAGACCAAAAAAAAATTGCAACCATCTAGTGTGGCCTACCCCTCGATACAAATACAAAAAGTCTTTACCAAAAAGTGTTTATATAATAAGGATTTTAAAAATTTAGATGCATTATTTTAGATACATTCTTTGGAAAGCATCGATAACTTGCCATTTTATCTTGCTCGAAAACAAAAGGGACCTCAGACATTTTAAACTGGAGAGCGCGAATAATGGATAGGGAGAAGGAGCTGACGGCTTGAAGATTTCAGATATAGATATAGACGTAATTAATACCGCTCACATTTGGGATAAAGAGAAGAGAGACTTCTCTCTCGCTCTTGTAGTAAAAACATGGGGGTCATCACCTAGGCAAGTTGGCAGTATGATGCTTATTAGAGACGATGGCCACATAGTTGGATCTGTATCAGGGGGCTGTGTAGAAGGTTCGGTAATTTTCAGCGCTAAAAAAATTCTTGCTGAATGCTCAGCCGAGATATTAGATTTTGGTGTTTCAGATCAAGACGCTTGGTCGGTTGGACTGTCGTGTGGAGGCAAAATCTCAGTCTTTGTTTGTCCACGAAAAAAAATACAAGCTGGTTTGTTTGAAAAACTTAATTCGGCAAATGTGAATAGAGAAATTTTCCAAATAGAATGTGATTTTTGCCGTGGAGAAATCTTTGAAAGTAAGAGTTTAAACTTAAATGATGATTGCCTTTCATTAAAGTTGATACCCAAACCAAGATTATTTATAGTTGGCGCCGTTCACATTACCCAATATTTAATACCAATGGCTAAGGAAGCTGGGTTTGAACTTGTTTTAATTGATCCACGAAGCCACTTCGCAACAAATGAACGTTTTCCAAATATTGAGATTATGAATGACTGGCCAGATGACGCTCTCAAGAAATTTCGCTTAAATGATAATGATTGCTTGGTCACATTAACACATGATCCAAAGATTGATGACCCTGCATTACTTATTGCATTAAATAGTCCCTTGTTTTCGATATCTTGTTTGGGAAGTAAGAAGACACATGCCAGTAGAAAGGCTCGATTGCAGAAACAGGGAATTAGTGAGGAACAGCTTAAACGAATAAATGGACCTGCAGGACTAGATATAAATGCGAAAAATCCTGCCG
>CACNDI010000033.1 GCA_902619165.1 uncultured Alphaproteobacteria bacterium | reverse complement strand
GCAATAACTCTATCAGTCCTTTGTGAAGTCTCTATATGATTAGAAAATGCGATTAAAGCGAGGTTTTTTCCAAAGAGGTTCAATTGATAAACCGCATTACCAAATCCGTTCTTATCCATTTTCCAACGCGAACAACTAATGCGCGTTTTTTGCTGTATCATTTTACGGATCAATATTCTCGAAAAAGACAGCCTTGATGGATGGAAGGACCCCATTCTTTCCAGTTTCATAACCTCAGAAGGCATCCTAATATTTGGCTGTGGGCCACACAACTGTTCTTCTTTTTCTATTACCAACTTATATCGCCTTATTAAAAGAATTTTTAAAAAACTTCATCCAGTTGAGTCCCATAATAGAATTAATTTCATCATTATCAAATCCAATATGCTTTAATCCATCCTTAATATTGATAAAATCTTTGTTTGATTTAAACCAATTAGGCTGAATAGGAAAGCCAGGGTTAGAAGAATCTCCTTCTCCAAAATCTTTTGTTTTAGTCCATCTTCCATTTCTCATCCATTCCACGATACTATCAGGCTGATTTTGACAAAGATCACTTCCTATCCCAATATTTTTTGATCCAAATTTTTCTGCCGTTTTTGCAATCATTTTACAAAAATCTTTAATAGTACAATCACTCCCATTATGTAAATGGTGAGGATAAAGAGAAAATCCCAGCATACCACCATTTTTAAACATTCGGTCTAGAACTTCATCTGACTTATTTCTTAAGGCAGAATGCCAGAAAGCTGGATTAGCATGAGTAATTGCAATCGGCCGTGACGAATTATCAATTGCCTCTAAAGTTGACCGATCAGAAGAATGGCTCATGTCAACAACAATCCCAAGCCTATTCATTTCTTTAATAACTTCTTTCCCCATTCTTGTTAAGCCAGGGTCATTCTTTTCATAACAACCTGTAGCAAGAAGCGATTGATTATTATAAGAGAGCTGCATAAATCGAACACCAAGCTTTTGCCAAACTTCTAACAAAGAAATGTCATCTTCTATTGGAGACGGGTTTTGAAAACCGAAAATAATCGCTGTTTTATTATTTTTCTTAGCAGATAATATTTCATCATAACTACCTGCTTGCACAATATACTCCGAATAACTATTGAAATATTCGTTCCATTTCTCAAGGTTTAAAACAGCTTCCCGAAAATTTTCATGGTAGGCAATAGTTACGTGGACGCAGTCAACGCCACCTTGTCTCATTTGCTCAAAAACTTCCTTAGACCAATTAGCATATTGCAAACAATCTACTGTAAAATTATTGCTTGTTTCCGGGTCAATAGACAAATCAAATCCCCTGCTGATATCCTTTACTCCATTATTGCTTTAGTCTCTAAGAATTCTTCCAAACCCCACTCAGCCTTCTCTCGCCCATTACCCGATTGCTTAAAGCCACCAAATGGTGCATTGGTTCCTCCACTACCATAATTAACATGGATTTGACCTGCTCTAATTTGCCTTGCGACACTCCTTAATTTTTCGGAGTCTCTACCACATACATAAGCGGAAAGGCCATAGCTTGTATCATTCGCAATCTGAACCGCATTATCAATGTCTTCATACGGGATTACAGATAAGACCGGGCCGAATATTTCTTCTTGTGCAATTTCCATGGAGTTATCTACATCTCCAAAAATAGTTGGTTTAACAAAATAACCGGCATTAAGCCCTACAGGCTTGCCTAACCCACCAGTTACTAATTGAGCACCAGCCTTAATCCCTGATTCAATTAACCTTTGCACCTTATCGAATTGAGCTTGACTTACTAGCGGACCAATGTCTGTGTCTTCTTTCGTAGGGTCACCAGTTATCAATTTTTCTGCAACATTTTTTGCAATTTCCAAAGCTTCATTTTGTCGATTTTTCGGTACTATCATTCGGGTTGGGGCATTACAAGACTGTCCAGTATTCTCCATAATTTTTTGCACGCCAACAGTGACCGATTGCTCAAACTTTTCGTCATCGAAAATTATATTTGGTGATTTTCCTCCAAGTTCCTGACTCACTCTCTTAACCGATTTTGCTGCTGCCTGAGCAACAGCGACTCCTCCCCTAGTTGAACCAGTAAAAGACATCATATCTACATCCTTATGGTTAGATAAAGCCTCTCCTACAACCGGACCCAAGCCATGCACCATATTAAAAACTCCTTTAGGAACCTTTGCGGCATCCATTATTTCGGCAATTATATTAGCTGATACTGGTGATATTTCGCTTGGTTTCAGGATTGCTGTGCACCCTGAGGCAAGACACGGTCCGAGCTTCGATATAGTTTGGTTTATTGGCCAATTCCAAGGTGTGATAAGCCCACAAACTCCAATTGGTTCGTGCCTTACAGTATAGCCATTAAAAGGGTATTCAAATTTATGTTCTTCTAGCACCCTTATTGCAGTCTTTAAATGGCCTAAACCTACAGCTGCTTGTGCACCGCGAGAAAGCTTTACAGGTGACCCCATTTCTTTAGTGATAGCTTCCACAAAATCTTCAAAGCGATTTTTAAACTGGTTTCTTATTTCTTTCAACAAGTCTAAACGCTCATCTACACTTGTCCGCGCATAGCTTGAAAACGCAGTTTTTGCAGCCTCAACTGCCTTGTCAATATCCTGCTGAGAGCCAACGTTTAGTGTCCCAATAACTGATTCATCCGATGGATTAATTATATTTATTTTTTCATCTTTTACAGGGGAGACCCATTCGCCATTAATGTAGAATTTATCTAGTTTCATTGATTACACCTTTCCTATTATATACCAGCTGGATTATCAACAGATTTGCCTAGTGCTTTTAGATCTGAGTATCGATCACCTATTCTATGATGGGGCCTTCCGCTTGTAGCAGCTCCAAGAGCACACACTATTTCGTCGACATCAGGCGCATCATATATCGAGAACTGAACGGTTAAATAATGCGATCGCCTTCCAGTGTCATGCTTATCCATTAATGGTATTTGAATTTGTGTGTTTGCTGGACCCCTTGTGTTTGTGAAACCTAGGTAACTTTTTGCACCAACTGCTTCCCTATAAAAGTTTCCAAATTGCAAAGTATGAATAATAGCTGAAGCATGCTCTATTTCACAACTGGTCCCAGCTAATGCTGCCTTCCCGTACGCTTCAATTTTTTCTCCACTGCCAACCATTGAAATCAAACGGTCAGTCAAAGCTTTACCCATTACAGGAGCAATTCTTTTAATTTCTGGTTGCAAGTCCTCTACAAACCCCTGACCTTTCCACGGATTAGCTAATACTGCAGCAACACCGATTATACGAAGAATAGGATCAGCTTCTTTTCCTCCTTCACTGTATATATCTTCATCAAAGGTGACAATCTTTCTCAGTTCTTTAAGCATCTAGAGTTCCTATCCTTTAGCAAATAAATAAAGCGCGTTAAGATCATTAAGCCTACACTGTAATTAAGTATCAAACAAAATGTTAATGTAAATTCAATGATACAAGAAATTCATCAATTTTTACAAAAACCGTCATATAGTCTTCTACCAATGCCATATGCCTTAAGTTTTGTAAAATACAGACATGGCTATTTTTAAAATTTTTTGCAATTTCTTTTGCAGCGTCAGGGCCATTAGCAAAATCTTGATCACAGGTTATTATAAGTGTCGGCTTACTTTCATTTAGCGATTTAAGGTCAATAGATCCGTAATAGAGCATGGGGTAAACTTTTGAATAGATTTCTTTTCTATTGTTATTTACCCAGTTACGTACGAGCTGAACGATATGAGGATTACTTTTCTGAAAAGTATTACTAAACCATCTTTTTATCGCCGCTTCTGTCGTAGACTCTGGACCCTTGTCTGTCAACAACTTTGCTCTTTCTAAAATTTCATCCCTTTCCTGACCTAATAGTCTATTGGGTGAATTTAAAAGAACTAATGCTTCAACCATGCTTGGGTGTAAAGACGTAAATTTTCGAGAAATCATTGATCCCAGAGAAAACCCAATTAGTACAAATTTTTCTAATTTAATGTGGTTGATTATTTGTAGCAGTTGATCTGCAAACAAGTTTAAAGAAATCTCACCTTCAGGATCTTTACTATCACCATGACCAAGAAGATCATATATAAGTACATTATGGTTTTTAAACAAAGAAACCTGCCATGACCAGACATCTTGGTTGAGTCCTAAACCATGTATAAAAACAATAGTTTTAAACTTAGGATTCTTAAAAAAATATTTAAAGCAGTTTCCGTTAAAATATTGCCTCTTCATTTCACAACTCAGGTTTATAAGCTACTACTTCTACTTCAACTAAAACATCTACCAAAAGATCGCTGACCACGGCGGATCTAGCTGGTGGCTCATGGTCAAAATACTCACCGTAAATCGAATTAAACCCTGGGAAGTCTTCTTTATTTTTTAGCCAAACCATAGCTTTAACAACATCCTGCAGTTCACAGCCAGCCTCTATCAATGTATTTTTAATTTCATCCAGGACAATTCTTGTTTGCTCTTCTATGGTGCCCTCAGTAATGACCACACCGTTTTTCATAGGAACTTGACCCGTAAAATACACAAAGTCACCAGCTCTAACGGCCTTAGATAATGACAGCTTCCGTCCATTTATAATCAACGGATCCCCAATAATTTTTTTAGACATTTTATTCACCTATATTGATTGTTAGATTATTGGTTAAAATAACCGTTATGAAAATAACTTTTTATTTATTAATGAATAAATAGTTATTGTTTTTGATCATTTTTCTCTTGTAGACTTAAGGGCGAATAACTAGAAAGTGTGAGCAAAAATGAGCAGATTAGAAAACTTTAAAATGTTGATTGATGGAGCGTGGGTCTTATCCTCTGATAATAAGACCTTTGAAAGCTCAAACCCCACAACGGGAGAGAGTTGGTGTACTATACCAGAAGCATCGACAACAGATGTTAATAGCGCAGTAGAAGCGGCTCACAAAGCATTTATCAATGGACCATGGTCAAAAATGACTCCGACAGAAAGAGGAGAGCATCTCAGAAAACTAGCCGATATACTAGCTAGCAAATCTGAGGAATTAGGTAAAATTGAAACCATAGACACGGGGAAAATGTTAAAGGAAACTAAATGGCAAGCAAAATATATCTCGCAATTTTTTAATTTCTTTGCTGGGTGCGCTGATAAAGTCTCTGGTCAAACATTACCGATTGATAAAACAGATTTATTTGTATTTACAAACAGAGAGCCACTGGGCGTTGTAGCAGCAATTGTTCCTTGGAATTCACAATTGTTTCTTGTTGCCGTAAAGATTGGTCCAGCATTGGCTGCGGGCAATACTATCGTTTTGAAAGCGTCCGAACACGCATCTGCAGCTATGCTTGCTTTTGGCAAATGCGTCGAAGAAGCGGGCATACCTCCTGGAGTTGTAAATATTATAACAGGCCATGGAGACCCTTGTGGAAAAGAATTAACAAGCCATCCTAAGGTTGCCAGAATTTCGTTCACTGGAGGACCAACTTCCGCGCGCCATGTTATTAGAAATTCTGCCGAAAATTTTGCAGAAGTGTCTTTAGAGCTAGGGGGCAAGTCACCTTTTATTGTATTTGATGATGCTGATATAGAGAACGCAGTTAATTGTTCTATAGCTGGAATTTTTGGTGCAACAGGTCAAAGCTGTGTTGCTGGGTCGAGATTATATCTTCAAGAAAATATAGCAGATAAATTTTTAAGCTTAATTGTTAAACAAGCAAAAAACATAAAAATTGGAGACCCGTTATTGGACGAAACCCAAATGGGCCCCCTATGCACTAAAGGGCAACTCGAAAATATTAAAAATGAGCTTGCGTTTGCTGTAGAAGAAGGTGCAACCTTGTTGTGCGGTGGCAAATCACCCGAAGGTCTTGGTGAATTGTTTTTTGAGCCAACAATTGTAGACTGCCCTAGTCAGAAACTAAAGATAGTAGATACTGAATTATTTGGACCTGTACTATCCGTTATAAAATTTAAAACTGAGGACGAAGTCATATCTCTCGCTAATGATACAAAACATGGTTTGGCAGCAGGCATTTTTTCAAAAAGTAATTCTAGGTGCCTAAGAGTAAGTAAGGCAGTTCATGCCGGAATAGTATGGGTTAACACATATAGGGTAGTATCTCCGATTGCAGAATTTGGAGGATTTAAAAACTCAGGTTATGGTCGAGAAAGTGGTTTTCAAGCGATTTATGACTACACTCGACCTAAAACGGTTTGGATGAATATGTCAGATGAACCAGCAGCTAATCCATTTGTAATGAAATAAAGTATAAAGGATTTTTAGGGGGATTAAGTAAATGAAATTTGATTTAGCAATAAATCTAGAAAGAGCAGATAACTCTTTGTCAATGAAGGACGTGAAAAACCATACACTAAAGATGGTACAAATGGCTGATCAAAGTGGTTTTAATATTGTATGGGCTGCCGAACACCACGCATTGGAAATGACAATTGCACCAAACCCTTTTCAAATAATCACATGGTGGGCAGAAAATACAAATGATGTAAGGCTTGGCACTGCTGTAGCAGCAGCTCCCTACTGGCATCCAATCAAACTTGCTGGAGAGGCTGCTTTCACAGACCTAATTACTGAGGGTCGCCTTGAATTTGGCATAGGTTCGGGGGCATATCAACGAGAATTTGATCGAATGCACCCAGGACTCAAGCAATCTGATGCATGGAAATATATGCAGGAGAGTCTTCCAGTTATCAAGAAGCTATGGGAAGGAGATTACGAGCATAATGGCGAATTTTGGTCTTTTCCATTATCTACGTCTGTTCCGAAACCTGTACAAAAAGGTGGACCCCCTGTATGGGTAGCCGCCAGAGCACCTATAACCTATGACTATGCAGTCAAAAATCATTGCAATATAATGTCTTGGCCGCTAACTAGACCATTTTCAGAGGCAGAGCTGTATAAACAACGCCTTGATGATGCTTTAGAAAGTGCCTCTAATGGCTTTAAACCTATTTTTGCGATGATGAGGCATGCTGCTGTCTATAAAAACAAAGAAGAAGCGAGTATCTATATAAGAGCTATTCAACGTATATTAGGCCAATTTGAAAATTTGTTTAAAAATTTAGGTGACGTTAAAGACGGATTTCCCAAGGAAATTGCTTTGAAAGAACTTGAAAATAGAGAAGAATATAATCCAACTATGCTTGAAGAAAATCTACTGTTTGGAACACCAGACGAGGTTATTAAAAAATTAAAGCGTTATGAAGATCTCGGGGTGGATAATTTTATCTATTACGCATCAATGGGGTTGGATCATAGCTTACAGAAGAGATCACTCGAGTTGTTCTGTGAAGAAGTCCTTCCTGCTTTTCAACAGGAATAAAAAATGACAAGTCATCTAGAAGTAGAAGTAAAAGAAAAAGTACTAGAAATCAAAATCAATAAGCCAAAAGTAAATGCTATAGACCTTAAACTTAGTCAAGATCTTGGAAAAGCTTTTGCGGAATTGCGAGATAATCCCGACCTTAGAGTTGGAATAATTACTGGCGAAGGAGATAAGATATTTTCAGCTGGATGGGACCTCAAAGCCGTTAATTCTGGTGAAATGGCGCTAGACAATTGGTGGGAAAAGGCGGACTACGGTGACGGTGGTTTTGCCGGATTAACAGAAAATTGGAATTTGAACAAACCAGTGATTTGCGCTCTAAATGGTCACGCAATTGGTGGAGGTTTTGAGCTTGCAATGTCCTGTGATTTGATTATAGCAGCAAAACATGTTGAGTTTGGTCTGCCTGAGATGCCGCTAGGTATTGTTCCTGACGCAGGCGCACTTCAGAGGTTACCTAGAAGGATTCCATACAATATTGCAATGGAAATGTTTTTTCTTGGTCGTAGAATGTCAGCTCAGGAAGCAAAAAGCTTTGGATTGGTAAATAAAGTGGTTGATAAATCTTTACTTTTAGATTCTGCAAGAGCGTGGGCAGAAAAAATGGTGCAGACAGCTCCACTAGCAATGCAAAGCGTAAAGGAAGTTTTAAGAGCGATAGAATGTAAAGCTTTAAAAGAGGCTTTTTCAGAAATGCGGTCAGGCAATTTGTCGACATATTCGAATATGCTTAAATCTGACGATGCAGCTGAAGGCGTGGCGGCGTTTGTTGAAAAAAGAGATCCAAATTTTAAAGGAAAATAGCTTGGAAAGTATAAATAAGATCTCAACAGTGGCTAGCATTGGAGGCGGACCCATAGGAGCTGGTTGGGCCGCTCACTTTCTAGCCAAAGGCCTATATGTAAAATGTTATCTCCACTCAGAGAATGAAATAGATGATTATAAGTCATTAATCAAAACGGCTTGGGAAACATTGGAAAAATTAGGCATTGATAAAACAGCATCGTTAGAAAAAATGCAAATCTTCACCAACTTAAAAGAGAGCTTAACCGAGGTCGACTTCGTACAGGAAAGCATTCCAGAGATATTAAATGTAAAGCAAGATTTTTATTCGCAAATTGATTTATTTTTAAACCCAAGCGTTATTATAGCTTCATCAACTTCTGGTCTATTAATTTCAGACATCGTAAAGAACTGCAATACAAAAGATAGAGCAATAGTAGGACATCCTTTTAACCCTCCCTACTTACTACCACTGGTAGAGGTTGTTGCTAGTGAATTTACAAATAAACTATGTGTTGATCAAGCGGTCAGCTTTTATAAAGCGGTCGGTAAAGTCCCAATTGTGCTTAAAAAAGAAATTCCAGGATTTATTGCAACTCGTTTACAGGAAGCATTGTGGCGAGAGGCATTACACATGGTAGCAAATGATGAAGCAACTCCTGAACAAATTGATTTAGCACTAATTAATGGGCCAGCACCTAGGATGGCTTACCAAGGTCAATGCATGGCATTTCATGTAGCCTGTGGTGAAGGAGGTATGGCTACAAATCTAGACCAATTCGGCCCTGCATTACAATTACCATGGACTAGACTTAAAGCACCTGAATTAACACAAGAATTACGTGATAAGATGGTCAATGGGTGTAAAGACATGTCAAAAGGTAAGCATTTTCTTGAAATGGCTAAAGATCGTGATAACGCAATTGCTGCGATTTTGAGTGCCGTAAAAAACAATCATCCAAATAAATAATGAGGTTAGCATGAATTTTGAGGTAATAGTGACATGTGCGGTTACAGGAGCCGGTGAGACTGTTGAAAAAAGTCCTAATGTTCCAGTTACTCCAAAAGAGGTTGCAGATGCTGCTATTGAAGCTGCGAAAGCAGGTGCGTCTGCAGCCCATGTTCATGTGCGAGATCCAGAAACTGGTAAAGGATCCCGAGATGTAAACTTATTTAAAGAAGCAGTTGACAGAATAAGAGATGATAAAACTGATGTAGTGATAAATCTTACTGCAGGAATGGGTGGTGATTGGGTTCCTGATGAAAATGATTTTTCGATGCCTGGCCGCGGAACGGACATGATAGGTCCTGATGAGAGACTCGCGCATATAGAGATATGTAAGCCAGAAATTTGTTCCTTAGATTGCGGAACCTTAAATTTTGGTGTCAACGATCATTCTATTTATATATCAACTCTACCTATCCTGAGAAGAATGGCCGAATTGACAAGATCTTGGGGAGTAAAACCAGAATTAGAGGTTTTTGACTTAGGTCATATTAGATTAGCCAAACAGCTAATTGAAGAGGGATTAATTAAAGAACCTCCAATGTTTCAAATATGTTTAGGAATACCGTGGGGCGCTGATCAAAGTGTTGATACTATGAAGGCAATGAAGGATCATCTCCCATCAAACGCAACTTGGTCTGGGTTTGGTATTTCAAGAATGCAAATACCAATGGCCGCAG
>CACNDI010000032.1 GCA_902619165.1 uncultured Alphaproteobacteria bacterium | reverse complement strand
TAAAACAGAGATTTGACGGTTGTTGGGAAGTACATACCCAAAAAGGAACTATAGTTGCTGAGCATGTGGTGAATGCAGGTGGGCTTTGGGCAAAGCAAGTAGGACAGATGGCAGGATTGAATTTGCCAATTTCTCCTTTAAAACATCATTACTTGGTTACTGAAAGTATTCCTACCATTGAAGCAATGGATTTCGAAGTTCCTATGACTGTAGACCTTGAGGGTTTCACGTACATGAGACAGTGGGATAAAGGTATTTTAGTTGGAATTTATGAAATTGATCACGAGCATTGGGCTATTGATGGAGCGCCTTGGGACTTTGGGATGGAGTTATTTAAAGAGGACTTTGATCGCATAGAAAATGAATTGGCTCTGTCTTTTGAACGGTATCCAGATCTAAAAAATGTTGGGATAAAAAATTGGGTAAATGGAGCGTTCACATTTTCTCCAGATGGGAACCCTCTTGTAGGGCCTGTAAGAGGTCTGAAGAATTACTGGCTTGCTTGTGGTGTCATGGCAGGCTTTCTTCAAGGAGGTGGTGTTGGAAAAACACTCGCTGAGTGGATGATCTTTGGAGAAACCGAAGCCGATCCATGGTCTATGGATATAGCTCGATATGGTGAATTTGCTTCAAATAGAGAATACATTAAGCAAACAACAGGTCAATTCTACAGCAGGCGGTTTGTTATGAGTTACCCTAATGAGCAGTTGCCAGCAGGCAGAGATCTGAAACGAACAGCTGTGTGGGATATTCAAAAGAATAATGGGGCAATCTTTGGTAACAGTTGGGGGCTCGAGATTCCATTATTGTTTGGACCAAAAGATTTCAAAGAAACACCAAGTTTAAAACGTTCAAATGCCTTTGAAATTGTAAAAAAGGAACACCTTAATGTGAGAGAAAATGCTGGGATATTAGACAGTTCTGGGTTTAGTCGATTTGAAATAAAGGGATCAGGTGCTGAGATGTGGCTCAATCAACTACTAGCTACGGATATACCAGGCGATAATAAAGTCAAGCTCGCGGTAATGTTAGGGCATAATGGAAGACTGAAAGGAGATCTAACGTGCTTTAATTGGGGAAATAATGTTTTTTGGATTATGGGAAGCTATTATCTGCGGGAGTGGCATTTGAGGTGGTTCCATGATCATTTACCAGGTGGAATAAAAAGTATTCACACAGAGGGAGAGGTATCGCTTTTAGACATAAGTGATAATATTGGCGGATATGCAATCTCAGGTCCAAATTCTAGAAAATTGCTTGAAAGATTAACAAACTTCGACGTATCCAACGAGAATTTAAAGTTCATGTCATGTGATGAAATCGACATTGGACTAATTAAGACAAAAATAGCACGATTGTCAGTTGCAGGTGAACTCGGTTACGAGATAAATTGTCATGCTTTAGAATTGAACGCTCTACGAGAATTACTTATTTCTAGAGGAAAAGACCTGGGTGTCCAAGAATATGGCTATTATGCTCTAAACACTCTAAGACTAGAAAAAAGTTTTGGCATTTGGAATTATGAATTCATGCAAGCCTACACACCAGGCGAAACGGGGCTAAATCGATGGATATCCAGAGGAAAAAATGTGGAATTTGTAGGAAAGACACCGGCTTTAAAAGAACTATCAGGAGGGAAAAAAGTACTTCAAAAAACTTTGATTACCTTAGAAATTAAAGATGCAGAGGTGGAGGCAAATGGGTATGAACCGATATGGTCAAAAAATAATAAACGAATTGGCATGACAACATCAGGTGGTTATGGCCATAATGTTCAAAAATCATTGGCAATGGCTTTTGTTGAACCTGAGTTTTCCGAACCAGGCATAGAACTTAAAACTCATATAGTGGGGAAAGAAAAAAGTTGCGTAGTCCTTGGTAACAGTCCCTGGGATCCTGAAGGTTATAGAATGCGTTCGTAGAAAATGTTACACTGGTATCTGCTTACTGTTTTTTACCTCTTTCAAAGATATGCTTGAAGACATGCTCGTAAATTGGATCTCAGATATTAATTGCTGCTGGAAAGCATCATATTCCTCAATACTCTTTGCAATAATTTTTAATAGGTAGTCTGCACTTGATCCCGTCAATCGATGTACTTCTAAAATATTGTTGTGACGCATAACAACTTTTTCGAACTCGGAAAACCAATTTGAGTTATGGTTGCTTACCGAGATAGAGAGAAAAACCGTGACAGCGTAGCCTACCTTTTCTTTGTCAACAAGTGATACTTTGTATTTAATGACACCCTGCTCCTCCAGCTTCTTGATCCGATTCCAACAGGGGGTTGATGAAATGCCTACCCTCTTTGCGATTTCAGATAAAGGTAGATCTGCATTTACTTGAAGCAGAGTTAAAAGTTTTCTGTCAATGTCATCCATTCTTTTTTTTCACCGAAAAATAGAAAAATTTTCTAAAAATTAAAAAAATACTAAATAATTTAGTAAAATTTGCAAATATTTATTTATATATTAGAAATTTTTTCCTATTGTCGTCGAAAATTTATTGAGGTGCAATATGACTGACTATACTAATGCAGAAACTTTGGTTTTACATGGTGGCCAATATCGGAGTGACACGAACACAAATGCTGTAGCCGTTCCTATATATCAAACAACTAGTTATCAATTTAAAAACACAGAACATGCAGCTAATTTGTTTGCTCTTAAAGAACTGGGCAATATCTACACGCGCATAATGAATCCAACTAATGCGGTTCTTGAAGAAAGAGTTGCTTCGATAGAAGGGGGAGCTGCAGCACTTGCTCTATCTTCAGGCTCTTCGGCAACTGCTTTAGCAATTCAAAATCTGTGCAGTGCAGGAGATAATATTGTTTCTTCCCCTCACCTTTATGGTGGGACTTGGAATTTATTTGTGAACACCTTTAAGCAGTTTGGAATTGAAGTTCGCTTTGCTGATCCCGAAAAGCCCGAAACATTTGGGGAGCTTGTAGATGAAAAAACTAGAGCTTTTTTTGGAGAAACAGTTCCAAATCCTAAATTGAAAGTTTTTCCGATTGAAGAAGTCGCTAGCATAGGTCGAGAATTGGGCATACCTTTAATTATAGATAATACAGTCTCTCCATTAACCTGTCGGCCAATCGAACATGGTGCAGCAATTGTGATCCATTCACTTACAAAGTATATAGGCGGGCATGGTAATTCTATAGGTGGAATTATAGTTGATAGCGGGAACTTTGACTGGACAGCAAACCCTAAAAGACAACCATTATTTAACCAACCCGATGAAAGCTACCATGGAGCTGTTTGGGGACAATTAGTGCCTGAAGCATTAGGTGCGCCCATCGCTTTCGTTGTCAGAGCCAGAGTGGTTCTGTTACGGGACCTAGGTTCAGCAGTATCTCCAATGAACTCATTTAATATAATCCAAGGACTTGAGACACTCCCATTACGTTTTAAAGCGCATCAAGAAAATGCAGAGAAGTTGGCTAACTATCTTTTGAAGCATAAAGCAGTACAACAAGTCATTTATCCATCTCTTTTTGAAGGGAAAGATAAGGCAACAGCTGATAAATATCTTAAAACTGGTTATGGGCCAATTGTCGGAATGGTTTTACGTGGAGGCGCCGATGCGGGTAAGGAATTTATTGATAATCTTAAGATGGTTTATCATGTTGCTAATATTGGTGATACACGTACGCTAGCAATTCATCCTTCATCAACCACCCATTCCCAACTTTCATTGCAAGATCAATTTAAAGCAGGTGTTACTCCTGGATATATTAGGCTGGCGGTAGGTATTGAACATATAGATGATATAATTTCAGATATAGATCAAGCACTTAAAATTGCAGATAAAAAGTAACCTCTTGAAATGGATTAAGGATTTAGTTTTGATCAATTTTTAAGGCAAAGTTCCTTCTAACTGATAGAGTTATAGGTACTAATTTGTTTCTAAAGTTCTGTTAATGGAAGGCGCTCTAGAACTATTCACGTTTAAATCAGTATAAGAAAGAGAAACTCATGAATGTTCAAGAGCAATTTCATGCGTATTAGACTATTGATTTTTTGCCTATGTATCGGTAAGAACATTGCAATAAAAATAGTTTTTTTTAAAAATGTTAAAGATTTCTGAACTAATTGAAAACGTTCCGACAAAGTATATTAACGAACTAACAGTTTCGGAGGATTGCGAGATAGATTTCGATTGCCGAAACGCATGCTATATAATTAAAAGTGGGGAACTATTAAGCTATGGGGCTAATAAATTTACACAGCTATTAAAGACTAATGATCCAATAGGTGTTGCGGAAACAATCCTAGGGCGATCAAATGAGCTAAAGTATAGGCGCTATAAAAAAGTTGATCTTTACAGCTTGGCTGGCGATCCAATTAGAAGTCAAATTAATAGCGCAGGGCCTCTTACAAAATCCATTATAAAATACAGCTTAAGAAGAATTTTTCAAGTTTCTGATGATGATAAGGCACCCCTACTTTTTGAAGAAAAATTTCTTTTAAAAAATGAGAAAGAGACAAAGCTTAGAAAGTTTGAAGAGGGGACATGGATTTTCAGAAGTGGTTTTTCAAATAATAGAATGTATTTTCTGGAAAAAGGACGCGTGCAATTATTTACAAAAAATAATAGGGAGTTAGCAACTTTAACAATGGGAACATGCTTTGGGGAAAGTACACTGATAAGAGGCAAAAAACATAATAACAGTGCATTTGCCCTAGAAAACTGTCTTATCAGGACAATTGATGAAGATATAATTGAAAAAAATTTGAAAAGTGAAGAACCGCTAGTTCAGCTTATTTTATATTTGGTTCTTAGGCGTGCTGAGTTTATGAACTCATTAAGAATGGCTGATGATTTTTCCAGAAAATAAATCTAATAAACAATGCTTTTTTAGACACTCTGGTTTCATTTTGTTAGCGGCATATTATTTATAGCTTTGATAATAGAGGTACTAAGTTCACCTGATACAAAATTGTCCAAATCGGATTCATTTTCAAATGAATCAACATACGCCTCTACATCCTTTTTAAGAATACCCATAGTATTATCATTTTCGAAATTTTCTTTAAACCATTCTATATCTGCCCTATTTGTACCAAACCAAGTTTGACCAGAAGAAGTGTCAATAGTCTTGAACAAAGCATCTGTGTCAAGCCCAAATTTTTGAGCCTGGTGCAACACATGCCTAACAGATACAACAGAACTTGCGGCAATAAAATTATTAAGAACTTTTACCATCATACCTGATCCATAATTTCCAATATGATTTATTCTGGTGCCCATCAATCCTAAGAGAGGCTTAATGTAATTGAAAAAAACTTTTTCGCACCCCACCATAAAAGTCAGTGTTGCTTCATTTGCAGCGATTGTTGCACCAGACATGGGGGCATCAATAACCGTTATGTTTTTCGGTGCCTTGCGTTTTAAATCCATCAAAAATTTTGGAGATAGTGTCGAAGCAATAATTAGAACTTTACTAGATTGCTGTTCAAATAACCCATTATTTCCGTGACACAACTCTGCGGTATCTGATGCGTCTCTAACTACGCTAATTATAATATTTCTGTCATCAAGAAACTTCTTCTTAGAAACTACAAAGTCTTTTTCTAAGCTTAACAAAGATCTCTTTTTTTTTATATCATATCCTTTTGCATCAGTATTTTTTGACAACATTGAATTAAGCATAGGTAAGCCCATATTTCCACAACCGGCCAACCCTATTTTCTCTTTTAAAATATTCTTATTGAAGCTCTTTGGGATCATATTGTTATCGTATCAAAAAAAAGCCATAATAAAAACAAAGTTGATGTGAAATCATAGAACGCTAACCAGAGAATAGTCAGAAATGCTTTTATTTGAAGATATAGTACGTGCAGAGAAGATTGTTTCTAAGCATATAGTCACTACCCCAGTGGTGCACTCTAAGGCTCTATCAGAGGCTGTTGGAGAACAAATATATTTGAAATTAGAAAATCAACAAATAACCGGAAGCTTTAAAATCAGGGGTGCAATTAATGCAATATCAAACCTTAACCCAGCACAAAAAAAGGCAGGAGTTGTAACTTTGTCCACCGGAAACCATGGCCGCGGCCTAGCTTTTGCTGCTAAATTGATGAAAATAAAATGTATAATATGCATGTCCAAACTTGTGCCTGAAAATAAAATTGAGGGAATAAGAGCACTGGGCGCAGAAGTGAGATTAATTGGAACAAATCAAGATGAAGCACAACTAGAAGCTGATAGGCTCTCAATTGAGGAGGGGATGACCTACATATCTCCATTTGATAATATCAACGTTATTGCTGGTCAAGGAACTTTGGGCCTAGAGATTCATCGACAAACTCCTAAACTAAATTTTGCTTTTATTCCTTTATCAGGGGGTGGGCTGATCTGTGGGGTGGCAATGGCCTTGAAACACTTAAACCGAAATTTAAAGGTAATTGGAGTTTCGATGGATAGGGGTGCAGCAATGTATGAATCTCAAAAAGCAGGAAAACCAATTTTTGTAAAAGAAGAAGAAAGTCTTGCTGATGCTCTTACTGGAGGTATTGGTCTTGATAATAAGTACACCTTCGAACTTACAAAACAATTAGTTGATGAGATAATTCTCGTAAGCGAAAAAGAAATTGCAGATGGAATTCGCCACGCCTATTGGCTTGAGTCGCAAATAGTTGAAGGGGCTGGAGCGGTAGCTATCGCATCCCTCTTGAGCAATAAATTTAAACTTACCGGACCTTCCATAGCTCTGATGTGCGGCAGAAATATTAATATTGAAAGACATTTCACTTTGATATCTTCAAAGTCTTAATATGCACTCTGAGAGGTGGAACTCAAACCAACCTTTCTTTCAATGCCACTCTATCAACTTTCTTTGCTGGGGTTAATGGTAACTTTTCTACAACTATGAATTCTGAGGGAATCTTATAGGGTAGCATTGTATCTTCACAATATTTCTTAATGATAGAGATATCTACATTGGTCTTTAAGGTAATGAATGCAACAGGCGTCTCACCGCTTCGGTCATCCTGTTTCCCAACAACACAAACGGAAGCAATATTTGATTGAGACATTAATTGTTCTTCAATTTCGCGAGGAAATACATTGAAGCCCTTTACAAATATAACATCTTTTTTTCTATCTGTTATAGATAGAAATCCTTTGCTATCTAGCACTCCAATATCACCGGTGTAAATAAATCCATCTCTTACAGTCGTTTTAGTTTCGTTACTATTTCCTTCGTATTCTAACATCATATGTGGGCCTTTGACGCGTATTTCACCTATCTCACCAAATTTCAAAACTTCCCTACCCGTTTCAATATCAACAATTTCAATTACAGTATCAGGAACCGCCTTGCCTGCTGAACCCAGCTTGGTACCATTTTCAACAGTATTGACTGATATAGGAGCAATTTCAGTCATACCGTATCCCTCATAAATGGGTATTCCAGTTTTTTCTTTCCACATTTTATGAACAGCCACAGGAAATGGTGCTCCTCCCCCTGGGCAGACTCTTAAATGAGGTATTTGATTTTTATCAAATTTCTCAACAGACAGTAGAGCTTGATATATAGCTGGGGGACCTCCGCCAAAAACTGTAATCTCTTCACTGCTAAGTTTTTCAACTATAAGTTTTGGATCAAACGCGTCTGGTATAAAAACGGTGCCAGACTTTAATAGTGGGTTTGTTACACCGGTTAAAAACCCATAAATGTGTGTGAATGGTGCCACAACTAACCACTTTTCGTTCAGAGTAGTTGGCCATCCCCATTCCATTCGATCAACCATAGAAATTATACATTTATGCGAATGATTAATCTGCTTAGGAATACCGGTTGTACCACCAGAAAACAAAATGGCGCCTACTCCCGTACTTTCACATCTAAAGTCTGTTTCATCTATACTTGATTCACCTAATCCTACATAGTCCTCTATCTTCACGATAATACTTTTACTTTTGAGAAGTGCTGTGTCGGAAATCAGCAGTGATGGCTCTAAGTTGTCTATCAGTTTTCTCAAGGCAATATCCGGTAATAAGTAATTTAGTAATGCAGGCCTATTGCCAGAAATAAGAACTGCAAAGTAGGAGATTAAAAATAAAATAGAGTTTGGGAGAAATATTCCAATTCGCTTATTATTAATATTTTTACCAGCTATGTTATTGGAAAGTTTAATACAAGCAGTGATAAACTGCTGATAAGTGAACTCGTGATGCGCGGACTTACAATAAGTTTTAAAAGGATTACTATTCGCCGCACGAAATAATAAATCGAGAACTGTAGTATTTGTAGAATTATTTCCCATTGAGTAATTAAAAATCAAAAGCCACCGTAATTTCAATAACTTTATTTTTTAATCCCCTATGAGTATTTTTTTTTTGACTTTCCGCTGCTATCTGACCATTTTAATTTTATATTTTAAGAAACGACGACAGAATGGAGAAAAAAGTGTTGACTCTCCTTGTTTTACTTTCGGATCATGCCACAAAAAATCTGGCGACAAAGATGCATGATCTGAAAAAGAATTTTTCGCCATTCAAAAGCTAGTACCGTTCACTTTTATTTATTTTATGGTGTTGTGAAAAAATATAACCTAAATTAGTAATATTATCTCTGGAAGTGAATGATTCTTATGTTTGAACCAAAAATTACGAAAATGGCACATGACAATAAGAATCATGAGGTTTTCCATGCAGAGAATCTCGTGGTTTTTGATCGAAATCTTTTGTTTTTGAAAGATAAAAAGTTTGCAGAGGTTTATAAAAAAACATATGAAGACAGCGCTGAAAAAAACAGGTTTTGGAGAGTTCATGTCTTTTTATGGGCTTTTATTAATGGACTTAAACTGGACGGAGATCTTATTGAATGTGGAGTTTATAGAGGTTTCTCATCAGCCGTAGCAACAAGATATACAGATTTTGGAAAAATAAATAAGACTTTGTACCTTTTTGATACTTGGGAAGGCATACCACAGGAACAATTAGACAAAAATAGAATACAAAGTAATCTTTCTAAATACGAAGATCCTTCAAATCTCAAGAAAGTTGAGGAGCGATTTAAAGATTTACATAATGTTAAAATCGTCAAGGGTAAAGTGCCCGATATTTTTCATGAAACAGAAATGCCTGAAAACGTTTCATTTCTCCATTTAGACTTGAATACTTCATCAGGAGAGATTGGCGCCTTGGAGTTTTTATTTGATAAAATGGTAAGTGGCTCAGTATGCTTGTTAGACGACTATGGTCACAAAATTGCTGCCATACAAGCCGTAGAAGAATACGGTTGGTTCAAAAGAAGAGAGTACTTCATTTGTGAATTACCCACTGGTCAAGCCATTATAGTTAAAACTTGAACTGCATTATCTCCTTTTTGGCAAAGTAAATTAAAAGCTACTTTTTCAGATTTAATCATTCAATTAATAGCGCTTGTATAACAGCCTTCAGTTCAGGGATATCAATCCTATTTATTCATGGCTATTGTAAACTAATTTAAGTAAAGGTGTTTGAGGTGCATTTACATCTAAGCCATAAATTTCCATTGCAGCTTCGGCAAACTCTGGAGGCGAATTCTGCATTACTTGCAAATAATCAGATTCTGGGTTGATACCCTCATATGTTAAAATCACCATGTGTCCCTCCGGCATCTCCTGAAGGTATGAACGTTCTCGTACCCGAGCGGCATAACGTTATGCATTGGGTGCTTTTTTATTTTCTATAAGAATTCTTTCCAGAATTTTAGTTTTCCAAATTTTAATTTTTCAGTCAAAATTCGTAATGCGATGGCAATCAAAGATCCTTTCTTGTTCTTTCTATTGGTATCACCCATTCCTTCCCCATTATCGTGCGCCAATCCAGCTAACATTTTTTCTGGGTTTTCTTCTTTAAAAATTCATCTGCCATATAAAACTGCAAGATGGTCCGTAAATTCTGGTAGGGCAATATTCACTTAATCCAGCCAAAATGTTAAGGGGTCTCTGCCTTCCCATGTAAGGACTCAAACGTGCCCCTCAGACACTCTTTGTAAATAGGAACGTTCATGCATACTAGCATTCTTTCCACTATCATCAGTGGCCTTTTTATTATCTCCAAGCATGTTGCAAAGGATCATATTTTTCCAATACTCTAATTTGCCTTTAAGGATCGGTAATGCGAAAGCTATCAGTTTCATGTAGGTACCACCATTTATCAAAAATGTGTTCTAAATAGATGAAAATTTCGAACTTTTTTATACAACACGATACCGCTCCGCTCAACAAGATAATGCGACTTTTATGGACT
>CACNDI010000031.1 GCA_902619165.1 uncultured Alphaproteobacteria bacterium | reverse complement strand
GGAGGAGGGAGGCCTTTGGCTCCGGATCTCATTGAAAACAAAAAAGCTCTGAAGTTGGTAACAATATATTTTTCAGTTCCTGTGGGTGTTCTTTCACCTTTAAATTCTGACGAAAATATTCCCGACAACTTTCTAGCTGAACCATCATCTTTGGACTTTATTTTCTTATGAATATATCCACGAATTATCTCTTCCGCCGCGCTTCCTGCATCAACTTCTACAAGTGATGCAAGCATTTTTTCTGCACATACTTGTATAAAATCAGGTGATATTTCGGAATAATGTTCATCTATTGCTACCGAATACTTTTTTACTATTGTGTTTATAGGGGCTGAGTATAGAAGGGTTTCCCTAGCGGCATTTGCACAAAAAATACAGAGTATCCAGCCCGGGCAATGTAAAGCCATTTATGTATTATCCTTACCTCAACAGTTGTCAACGATATTGTTAGCATACTTTTCTAAACATGAAAAATAAAAACCGATCTAGCCTCAGCAATTTATAATAAAAAAAACTAATTAAAACATTTAATTTTTTCAGAGATTTTTTCAGGGGATTCTCTTCTGTTAAAATAAGATAAGACTTCTCCATTCTTGTTAACAAGATATGAGAAAGTTGAGTGATCAACTAGATATGATTGATCTTCGTAATCAATCTTATTTGATTTTCCAAAAACACCATACGCCTTCTTGAGAGCTTCTATTTGTTCGTTAGAACCAGTTAAAGCAATCATTGATTTATGTATGTAATCTGAGAAATCTTTCAATCGCTCTGTTGTATCTCTAGATGGATCAAGGGTGATAAAAACTAAATTAATATCTATTTTGTGTTCATCCATAATATCTTTTACATAAGCATTTCTTTCCAAATCATAAGGGCAGATATCAGGACAATAGCTGTATCCGAAGTATAATAATGAAAGGGAAGCCTTTTGTTTTTCTAAAGAAAAAGTAGTTTCATTCTGATCAATTAAATCTATTGGTCCCCCTAATCCCTTAACAAAATTGGTTGATTTATTACAGGTTCCAGATTCTGCTATATGCGTGTAGATGTTGTAGGAAAAAGAAAATATTATAACGATGCCAGAAAACAGCAATAAATAAAAAAATTTTTTGGTTTGGGAGAACACTACTAATGCCCTTGGTAAATTATTATTAATTTTGTCAAAGTAATTTAAATCACTTGTAACTCAGGATCCCAGAAATTACTAAATAACATTCTTTTATTTTATTGGACGCGTTTGACAATGGAAGTTTGTAGCCTCGAAAAGGTATAAATGTCAAATAGAATTGCACCAAACAAAGAAAACCAATAAAAGGTAGAATACAAATAGAGTTCAAGAATTTAAAATGGGATTAAGGAAACAATTATATAATGGTTAAGGAACTAGTGAATGGATTTAAAAATTTTCGGGACTCCTATTTTGAAAAAAGGAGTCAAGTTCTTCAACAGCTGGCTAAAAAAGGCCAGTCACCCAAAACGATGGTCATTTGCTGTTCTGACTCCCGTGTAGAACCATCTATTCTGTTTGGTACCGGGCCAGGTGACTTATTTGTTGTCAGAAATGTGGCAAATCTGGTGCCTCCATTCACATCAAAAGATAATGTAAGCATCGGCTCAGCATTGGAATACGCTGTGAAGATTTTAAGGGTAAAGGATATTATTGTGATGGGGCATGCTCACTGCGGAGGCGTTGCAGCCCTATGTAAAAGCATTAATAATGATAAAAAAGGAGAGGCTAAAGATAAGCCGAGCGATTTTATAAAAAGTTGGGTTGATATTGCAAAACCGGCCTTATCGAAAATAGACTTTGATCTTAATGATGCAAATATTGAGGTTAATTCAGAGAGGGCGGTGGTACTATATTCCTATAGTAACTTGCTTACTTACCCTTGGCTAAATGATGCAGTAAGTAAAAATTCTTTAGAAATCCATGCATGGTGGCTAGATTTCAAATCAGTAATGCTATGGAAAAAGGCTCAAGGGTCTGACTCTTTTATACCTATAGATTTTTGACTTTAATGAGCGTTGATCAAAAAACTATAGATGTGTATGACAAGTGCATTTCGGAATATGAAAAACTAATATCAAAAGAGCTGAAAGATGCAAACTTGGATATTTTTATGAAAATGATAGAAAAAGATGGAAAGGTACTTGATCTTGGTTGTGGCACCGGCACTGCATCACTAGAGCTTTTGAAAAATGGCTTCACACCTTTTCCTGTTGATGCTTCTCTCGAGATGGTAAAGGTGGCAGAAACCTTATTGGAAATTAAGCCAAAACAAATATCTTTTGATGAAATAGATCAGCATGATTTTTATGATGCAATTTGGGCTAACTTTAGTTTGCTTCATATAAAAAAGAATAAATTTAGTGATATCTTGAAGCAATTATTTTTCGCTCTCAAGGAAGGAGGAATTCTATTTTTTAGCCTCAAACGAGGCGTGGGCGAAAATCGTGACAAGTTAGGTAGGTTTTACAGCTACTATGAAAAGAGCGAGGTAGAAAAACTTCTTGAAAAAACAAGCTTTCGAACTAAAATTTTTTCCGAAGGTGCTAGTATTGGTTTGGCTGGCGAGAAAGAAAATTGGATGGGTTTTTTTTGCGAAAAGATACGATGACTAAAGTTGCCATATGGTTACAATTTGCACTTATATTCTTTATTGGAATGGTAGGGTGTATGAGCAACGAAGAATATAACGCACAGTTAGAAAACACCTTTTCGGCCGAATGCTTGAGAGCAGGGTTTCAATTGGATACGAACGCGCATAAATTATGTATGGAAAACAAGAGGGATTTAAATAAATTAGACCAACGAAACAGGTTGAATACTTCATTAAATGCTTCTAGCGCTCTGCCGACTACTTCTGGAAGTAACTTCTCTTTTTCTTACACTGTTAGGCTAAAATAAGCGTTTTTGAATAGATTATCGTCGCATTAATCGTATAATCGTTCATTTAATACTACTGGCCATCTATGAGAGCAAACAACAATCAAATAGGAATGATTTTCATTGTTATTGGTATGCTAATTTACAGCTTTCATGATTTAGCTGTCAAAATGATAGCTAATGAAACAACTATATTTCAGCTCTTTATAACGCGAGCATTTGTTGGTGTAATGGTAACTTTGACTTGCCTAAAGTGTCTAAATTATAAAATTGGGGTAATCCCAGTTTATCCAAAGTTAACATTAATCAGGTGTGTGTTAATGCATTTTGGGTTCTTTATATTCTTTATAAGTTTAGAAAAATTATCACTTTCCACAGTGACGGCTCTATTCTTTGCTGCTCCGTTTTTCATTACTATTTTATCTGCATTGGTTTTATCAGAGAGAATAGGCCTTACTAGAGTTTTGATCATAGTTCTTGGTTTCATTGGGGTATTTCTTATAGTGAAGCCTTTTAAGGAATCTGAATTCAGCTTTTTTATGTTAGCTCCTTTACTCACTGCGTTTTCTTATGCTGTTGCGATGGTGATTTCTAAATATACCAAAGAGAATGAAAATGCATTTCTTCAAGCATTTCAACAGTATTCTGTCAGCCTTCTTCTTTCAGTAATTACTTATACTATTATTTTAGTGTTTCCGTTAGACATGATAGATAAAGAGGAGTGGAGATTTATATTTGGTTCGATAAAATTTGATAACTATAATATTTTAATTTCAATAGCTATATTATCAATTTTTGGGACCCTCGGTATGACCTCATTGATACATGCTTACCAAGTAGGTTCTCCAATTACCAATGGGCCGACGGAGTATGTTTTGTTAATTTTAGCTATAATAAATGGATATTTCTTTTTTGGTAATATTCCAGATTACTTGTCTTTAGCAGGAATTATTTTAATAATACTTGGGGGATGGGCTTTATTTTTTAGGGAACATAAACGAAATAAACGAGGTTCCCATGTTGCCCCTACGTAAATCAATTGACTTATGTAAATTTAAATATAACAATATTTACGTTTGCATTTTTATGGGCTCCCAAAATGGATTTAAATGCTGTTGAACAGTTAAAAAACGTGCTTTCTTCCATAACTATCGAAAAAGACCAGATTATCTATGAAGAGGGCGAGCCTCTCGGTGATGGGTATATTTTGTCACTAGGAAAAGTGCAGCTCTTAAAGAACACTAGCGATGGAAAACTAGCCGAAAAACAAACTATTAACTCTATGCAGGTCTTTGGGGTTTGGAATTCTATATTAGGAAATAACGTACGACTATTTACCGCTAAGGCTTTGGAAAAGTCATCCGCGTTAATTATACCGAAGGCTACTCTGGATAAGAAATTGTCAACCCTCGACCCTTTTATCAGATTGGTTTTTAGGCAAGCACTGTCTAATAGCGAAAATTTTGGCTCACTGTGACTAATGTTGAGATATTGAGTACGTTTTTAGTCTAAAAAATCCAAATTGACGAGAGAAGAATATTAAACCTAAGACCGGTCCAGGCAATAAGATCCATACAAAATACAGGCCAAGAGATTCATGAAAGTGAGTGGTAAGAAAAATAGTTATCATACTGATCGAGAAGCCAACAAAATTCTGGGTAGTTAAAGCGGTTCCAACTAAATGTTGTGGACAAACACTTGCAGAAATAGCCGAAAATTGAGGCGAGTCAGAAATAACAAAAAATCCCCATAGCATCAGTAGAACTAGATCAAGAAAAAAGCTAACATTGCCTAGCAGTGGATAAATTAAACATATGGATAGACTAAAGGTTAACGATAGTGAGGCAACTCTGCTGCTTTTTAAAGATTTTGCTAAAATTCCACCTAAGACACAACTTAAAAAACCTAATCCAATAATTAGGAAGCTTAATAATGAAACAATAAACTCTTGATTTTTAATTTGATGCTGGGAGACTGATATTGCTATTAGAATTGGAACACAAGTCCAAAAAGCATATAACTCCCACATGTGTCCAAAGTAGCCAACTGCAGAGGCTACATATTTTTTGTTTTTTGAAAGTTCGCTGAAGTGGTCTAATAGTCGAAAAGAAGGTTTTTTGTTTATTATTAAATGAGGCCCGTCACCCATGAGATATATTGTAATTCCTGCAATGTAGCATAGCCCAGAAGTAAGAATAACGGTATATTGCCAATCAAATGAAATACCTAAAGCTCTAATAAGATAAGGTAAAGATGAACCTAGGACTAACATGCCTACAAGGAGCCCCAACGTGTTGGGCGCCCTATGAGGGTTCCAACTAATAATGAGTTTCATGCCAATTGGGTATATTCCTGCCAGTGCCGCCCCTACAATTAATCTAGAAAAAATAACAAAGGTAAAAGAAATTTCTTCAAATACGACTAAAGCATTGGATGTTGCCCCTAGGAAACAGCAAAGCATTACAATTCGTGATGGTCTAAACTTATCCGCAAACCCAGTAACTGAAAAGAGTAGTGTACCAACAATAAAACCAAATTGAACAGAATTTGTTAACAAACCCAGATCACTGGTTGAAAGCGACCATATTTGTTCAATCTGTTTTAAGACACCATTAGTGCTGAACCATAACGAAGTGCCAAACATTTGGGCTACAACTATCAGAAAAATTGGATTATTCATTTATCGAAAAACGTTTTTCTCTAAATTTTATAGCTTTTCGCATTCCTTCTTTTCTCGCTATTTCCATAAATTTTTTTTTGTCCGGTGATCCAAGAGATTCTATCTGGTAATCTATCTCAAGACTATTTTCTAAAGACTCATGAATTCCTGCAGTCTCAAAACTTTGGTTAATAGCTTTTTTTGTTCCTTTGACTAAGGTGGGGTCAATAATAGAGATATGTTTCGCAATTTGCATCGACCTATACAATACCTGATCAATTTCGGTCACTTCGGTGACAATTCCTAACTCTAAAGCGGTCGATGCTGATATATCGTCTTTCCCTAGTAGAATTATCGCTTTCGCTGCTTTCATGCCAATTACCCAAGGCAATAGCATTGTTACAATTCCCGCTCCAAACTTCAGTTCAGGTTCACCGAAAAATGAGTCTTTCGAACAAATCGTAAAATCACAGGCAAGAGATAGTTCAAATCCCCCCGCCAAACAAGCACCTCTTACTGCTGCTATTGTTGGCTTTGGGCTATTCCAAAAACGCATGATAGTTCGATGGTCTAATTCAAGGATTGCTTTCCACTGCTTACCTTTAGGCACTTTTTCCATTTGATCTTTTAAATCAAATCCGGAGGAAAAGGTATCGCCTTGACCAGTAATTAATATAACCCGAACATTTTCATCACTTTCTGCTCTGTCCATCAAGATATTTATCTGTTCTAAAGCTTCTGCATCAAGAGCATTCCGTCTTTCTGGTCTATTTATTGTAAGTTTGGCTATGTTACCACAAACCGAATAAAGAATTTTATCAGAATTTTTCATCAACTAATCATAACCCTTCTCGATGATAAAAGCGATGTTAACTGATACAAAGATTAGTTTTTGGTTATTAGAGTATTTAAATCCTTATTCTGATTGGCAGAGGAGGTGTATGTTACATACAATGATGATAGTATGATCAATGCAGCGCCTACAGTGAACCAAAAGCTAATTGTTTCTCCAAAGAAAATAAATCCTATACAGGATGCCCAAACTATTTGGACATAGGATATAGGTTGAGTAATTGTAATAGGAGCCAGCTTTAGGGCAATGGTCATTGTAAAATGTCCGGCAGTCGCAAACAATGCTACAATACCCAAAAATAATACTTCTTGAAGGCTTGGGGTTACCCAAAAAGCTATTGCAAATGGAGCTAAGGTAAGGGTCACAATGAAATTCAGTGCAACAAGTATTTCCAAAGTGCTCTCTGTTTCTGATAATTTTTTTGCTAATATATACGATCCAGCAAAAAACAGTGTAGCTATTATCATAGACAACTGACCTATCGCTATGCCACTAGTTGTGGGTCTTATAATTATAATCATGCCTATCATGCAAATAGCTAATGCACCAATAATACTCACAGAAAAGGTTTCCTTTAAAAAAATAAATGCAGCTATTGAAACAAAAATTGGAGTTATATAGCCTATGGCAGTAACTTCTGAGACAGGAATTCTTGCCATTGCAAAAAACCAAAGAATAACTCCAAAACCGTGAGCTAAACCCCTAGACCAATAAACCCGTCTATTGCTTCTATTTCGTTCTAAAATGAACATTTTTACTATTAATGGAATAAAGAATAGCGTGCTAATTATGTATCGAATAAATGCAGCTACAGGCGCAGGAATATCACTACCAATATATCTTACAATGCCCGTAACAATTGCAAAAAGCAAAGTAGTAACTACCATCCAAAAAATTGCCTGTAGATTTTTCATTTATCTTCTTTCTGCTTTGTTGTTATTCTCTTTTACACAAATGGTCAAAGTTTAATATTAGGGGTAACAATGTGCGGAAGGTTTGTACTTTCAAATTTTACAGATGTTCAAGGCTTTCATAATATTTTAATTGAACCGTCCTACAATATTGCCCCCTCACACTGTACATTAATTTTAAATGAGGAGATGATCCCAGATTTTTTAGACTGGGGTTATTCTCCTATTTGGGCAAAAAAGCCCATGAATTTAATAAATGCCAAATATGAGAGTTTGGATATTAAACCGAGTTTTAAGGATTATGAAACTTGCGTATTTGTCGCGGATGGCTGGTTTGAGTGGCAAAAAAACTCTAGGGGTGAAAAGCATCCAATATTCATTCATGCAGATAATGAAATTTTTTATTTTGCTGGTATTAAAAATGCTTCTGGAGCAGCTATAGTCACGATAGATGCCCACCCAAGCTTGGCCAATATTCACCACAGACAGCCTATGTTCTTAGATCGAATGGAAATATCTCATTGGCTTAAAAAAAAGCAAAGAATTTCTTCCTCTAATTTATTAGAAAACATCAAGTCTTACCCAGTCAGCAAATATGTTAATTCTCCAATAAATAATGACCAAAGATGCATTTTGGAAACGCATATGAAAAGATAAAAATTATTTTTACAGTATTTGCTTTAACGTTTCAGTAAAACGTTCGAAATCAGTTGAATTATTCCATAAGTGAGGAGTAATTCTTAAATTGCCACCTCTCTCAGAGACAAATATTTGGTTTTCTGCCAAAGTTTCTAGAATGTTTTTTGGAGCTTTAGATGGCAGTTTTGCTCCTATAAAATGAGGCCCTCTATTTTCAGGCCTTGAAATTTGCAACCCCAAATCGCTAAGCTTTTTACAGAGATTAAGATTGGAATTATAGAGAGTGCTCTGAATGTTGGGTATACCCCATTCCCGTATTTGACGGAGCGCCTCTAGTACACCTGGAATAAGAGAAAAATTTGATCTTTGCCCCATATCATACCTAATTGCTCCAGGTTCATAATAATCCTGGTAATCGACAAGGTTTGCAAAATCCTTACTGTTTTTTCTTGTTATCCAGCCCTCTTCAAGTGGTTCCCCATTATGGAATTTGGGAGAAACATAAAGAAATCCAGTTGAGTAGGGGCCAAGCATCCACTTATAATTTGCTACAATTGCGAAAGCGGGATCTAATTTACTTAGGTCTATATCAAAAGCGCCTGCCGATTGGGTAAGGTCAATAACAAGTTCGGTTTTACATTCCAAGCATTTTGCTTTCACTTTTTCTAAATCTATTAATGATCCATTTGTCCATAACACATTTGCAGTTGCGCAAACGCTAACCCGTTCATCTAAAGCGTCGATTATATGATCTGTAGCCGCTTCACCATCAGGGACATTTACGGTTTTGATCTCAGCTCCTTTTTGCTTGGCGATACGCCGCCAGGGATAGACATTAGACGGAAACTGATCAGATAGAACAAGTATTTTCGAGCCCACTGAAATCTGTAAATTTTTTGCGGCAGTTTGAATACCATAAGAAGCAGAGGGAATAATAGCTATATTGGTTCCAACCGTATGCATAAGGGTTGAAAATAAATCCCGAGCCTCTTCTATATCATCAAAAAAATTGCTTATCTTAAGTTTCCATGGATTGGCTTTTAAACGACTTCCGCTATCTATGGCACTGACGACACTGTTCAAAAGGGGAGACATGTACGCGGTGTTTAAATATGCTACGTCTTCAGGAATATCAAAAAGATGTCTTTGGCAAGGGATCATGCGTTCTTTTTTAAACTAGGATATTGCTGCAATGCCCTCAGCCGCTTTTTTAAATGCGCTATCAGTTGTCTGAAGATCTTCATCGGTAAGTGCAAGGTGTGTATAAAGTTTGGCATCGGCTTTGAGTATTCCGTGTTCTCTAAGTATTTGATTGAAAGTTTTTGAATATTCAGCCTTATTTTTCTTTGTATCACGGTAATTAATAACAGGTGTTTCAGAAAAAATAATATCAAAAAGTGTAGGATCACCAACAATTTGAAACTCTATATTATTACTTTTAAGATGGCTTGATACGCTATCGATTAAAAACTTTCCGTTTTCTCTTATTCTATCATAAGCACCATCTCTTCTAAGTATCTCCATCGTCTTTAAACCAGCTACTGCTGCCAACGGGTTTCCACTAAGAGTCCCGATTTGGAAAGTAAATCTTTCTTCGCCAACAATATTTTTGTCAAAATGGTTCATAATTTCTTTTTCACCGGCAATAGCCGCTAAAGGTAAGCCACCTCCAATGATCTTTCCAAGCGTGCATAAATCGGGAACTACGCCGTACAGCTCTTGTGCACCGCCGTAGGCCAATCTAAAACCAGTTACTATTTCGTCAAAAATCAAAAGCGCACCAATTCTTTTTGTTTCAGCCCTTAGATGCTCTAAAAATCCTTGTATTGGCGGAATTATTCTTTGAAGTGGTTCTACAATTACTCCAGCAATTTGATCTGAATATTCATTCATTATTTCTGTAGCAACTTGAGGATCATTGAATGGTGCAACTAAAATATCATCTCTAACGGCTTCAGGTATTCCTGCTGAATCTGGCACTGCCAATGGGAAATTTACCATTTTGTTAGGTGCAAGACTCATCAATGAGTCTCCGCTCATCCCATGATAACCTCCCTCAAATTTCAGAATTTTATTTCTACCTGTATGTGCTCTCGCCAATCGCATCGCATACATATCAGCTTCACCACCAGAGCTTACAAATCTAATCTGCTCGGCACATTTCACTGCGTTACAAATTTCTTCAGCTAACTCTACTCCTTTTGAATTATTGGTAAAAAAAGTAAGACCTTCACCGAGTTGTGCCCGTATGGCATCCAAAACTTCTTCATTTCCATGGCCTAGTATCATCGGCCCTGAACCAATTAAAAAATCTATATATTCTTTGTTGTCTTCATCCCATACACGTGAACCTAAACCTCTTTTTAAACTGATGCTAGGATCAAAATTGCCAAAACCTGCACCTGGAAGAACCTTCTGTGCTCTGCTTTGCCATTCTTTTAGGGATATATTTTTATTCATTTACTTCTTCAGTTGAGAAAGGGCAGACTATTGGTTCTGCCCTTTCTATTAAATATTAGTTTTGATCTATTTTAATGCAGCATCCGTAATCTCATGAGTCCATGCGCCAACTGGCTTTTTTGTTATAACAGGATCGGATCCTCCCTTAAGAAGTGTCGCCACTGTTCTGTCAAAATCTGCAGGTTCAAGTGCTCCATTTGACCCAGCGGTAAGCTTTGCAATTTCGCCCATCATCCTCTTCTGGTGTTTCTCGGTTTGAGCACCGGTAGCGTCATTATCTAAGACTATTTCAGCAGCCCCGTCTGGGTTACTCTCTGCCCACTTCCAACCCTTCATAGAAGCTCTTACAAATCGTACCATTTGATCTTTAAAACCTGCATCCTTCAAGCGATCTTCAAGAACGTAAATACCATCTTCTAGAGTAGCTACTCCCTGATCCTGATACTTGAATACAACGAGATCATCTGGTGTTAAGCCAGCATCAATTACCTGCCAATATTCATTGTAAGTCATCGTAGAGATGCAATCGGCTTGTTTTTGCAATATTGGGTCAACGTTAAAGCCTTGCTTTAGGATCGTAACGCCATCGGATCCTCCATTTGTAGGAATCCCTAGCTGGCTCATCCATGATAGGAATGGGTATTCATTACCAAAAAACCATACTCCTATTGTTTTTCCTCGAAAATCTGCAGGCGATTTAATTCCAGTCTCTTTTCTGCAGGTAAGCTGTAAACCAGAAGACTTAAATGGCTGAGCGATGTTTACAATTGGAACGCCTTTTTCTCTAGCTGCTAGCGCTGAAGGCATCCAATTAAGCATTAAATCTGCACCACCACCTGCGAGCACCTGTGGAGGGGCGATATCGGGACCTCCAGGCTTAATAGTTACGTCTAAACCTTCGTCAGCATAGTAACCTTTATCTTTAGCTACATAATATCCTGCAAACTGTGCCTGAGTTACCCACTGTAATTGTAACGTGAGCTTATCAGCTGCATTTGCAGTGATGCTACTTAAAGCTAAAAGCAATGCACCTAAAAGGCCTCCTAAAACTTTTTTCATATACTTTCTCCTTATGTTTTAAATCCCTCTTATAGAAGGATGCCAGAATGTTAACCTTTTTTCAATAAAAGTTATTATTCCATACGTAATAGTGCCCACTAGCGCGGCAACAGTTATTTCAGCCCAAACCATATCTAAATTCATTCTTCCCACCTCAGTTGAAATTCTGAACCCTACCCCGACAATAGGTGTTCCAAAAAACTCAGCTACAATTGCTCCTATTAATGCAAGTGTGGAATTTATTTTAAGCGCATTAAATATAAAGGGAGCAGCTCCATGAAGTCGTAAAAAAAATAATGTTTGCGAATAT
>CACNDI010000030.1 GCA_902619165.1 uncultured Alphaproteobacteria bacterium | reverse complement strand
AAACACAAAAAACTGGATAAGAGGCCCTGCTCATCATTGGATTTTAGCAATCTGTTTTACTTACATTGCATGATCTAATATTTATTCGGGCTTAAATCTATCTAAAAAAAACACTAATTCAATGTCCGCATCTCATATATTGAAAGACTTATCTCAATATTTTGGATCGGGTGTTTAATTTATACAGAAATTTTATGGAGGTCTATTTTCTCTTTTCTTCCTCTAATCGAAAATTTTGAAACTACCTCAGAACCGAGCTTTTCATTAAGTTGACCCATAATTTTACTGGAAAATAAAACTTCTGCATCAATCTCTTTACAAGCATCACAAATTCTGCTCGCTACATTCACGGTATCACCGATGACAGTGTATTCTACCCTTTCACTACTTCCAACATTTCCAACAAAACAAACTCCAAAGTGCACACCGATTCTATGCTTCACAATAGGCAGATTCTTTTCTTTCCTTTCTTCTTCCCAATCACGCATAGCGATCTGCATTTGTCTGACACAATTTAAAGCATTTTGTGCATCATTCCCTTTTGAGAATGGAGTTCCAAAAGTAGCCATCACACTATCTCCAATAAATTTATCAACAGAACCCCCATGTTGAAATACAGCTGCGACCATTTTTGTTTGGTATTCTGATAATAGAGCTAGGACATCTTTAGGCTTCATACCCTCTGAGAGTTTTGTAAAATTTGATATGTCTGTAAAAAGAACTGCAATTTGTTGTTCTTTTTCCTCGTCAATATCATGCTTATCCTTATTTTTTTCAATCTCATCTCTTACCTCTGGGGAGAAATACCTGCCTAAAAGATTGTTAGATCTCTCATGATCAGTTGCATCTTTAAGGTTTCTTTGCATGCTCCAAGCAATTGTGATTAACGCTATAGCGCTGAAAGTGGTAATTACTGCGTTTTGATTAAATATTCCTCCATGCATCGCATAAAGGTTTGTAGTTATAGTCGCATGATCATACGTAAAAAAAGTTTTAGGATTAAATATTATAAATGAAGCGTAAAAAGCATTAATAAAGTAATTGTAAAAAATGAGACACAAGGACAAGTAGAACCGCGACAAAAGCACTGCTAGTATCATGCCATATGAAACCCAAATAAACTGGAAATCTAAACCTCGACCACCATATGTGTTCATATAATCAACCACTCCGTCATCTATGCCAAAAATAGCCCGTCTGAGCCAAGGTGACACTAGAAACCAAAATATGAGCAGAGCTAATAGATAATTATAATTTTTTGCGTTAACAAATATTGCAACTAACAAATAAATAGCTGTTCCAATCAGTGTGAAAATTGTAAATAATTGGGCAGCAAGTTCACTTGCCCAACCTGCGTTGGTTAAAATGGCGACAAATATACCGGTGAAATTTATTCCCGTTCCAACAGTAGCAGCCAACCGTAAACCATTAACATGTCGTTTTCTAATTATGTCTTTATCAGTCATAGAAAATTCAGTTTTTGAACTAAGAATATAATCTTACATTTTTTTGAATAATTCTAGAGCTTTCTTAGAATATTAAACAAAATTTTAGTTTTTTATGTTTCGCCATCTAAGATTATAAAATTTGATTTTATCTTCGCTCAAAGGCTCTCACATGCACGGCCAACACAGATTAGGGGACAAGGCATTCCTTGCTCTGGTTCCCTAAAACAGCGCAATAGCTCTCTTGCTCCATAAATACTGTTGTTTGAGGGTGCATTATTAAACTGTTCACAGCTAAGTATCTCTAAATCTTCACACGAAGTTCCACGCCTTATAACCGCATAGTAAATTACTTCATCTTGTGGTGGCTTTTTAATTGAGTTTCGATAAGGACCAAACTTAAAACCGAGAAATTTACCTTGGGGACTAAGGTCACCTTTTATAACACCAATAAGTCGCTCATTGACCCAAAATCTTGTAATCTCTTTGCCTTTACGCATGTCCATTTGAAATACGAAATCAAGCCATCGGTTTTTGAAATAATTACTAGTCTCCATGTTGGCTATTAACCCGGGGCGTTCGCAAAAATCTGACACCTCTCCCTGCATATTTTTAATTTTGCGACACTCTTCGCCCGTAGTTTTTAACTGAAAGGTGACTTGATTATTCGTGATGGTAAATGCTATTGCCGGGTCTCTTTGACGACCATTTTTTCTATCTTTTAAATCAAATGGTGAGATTGTGTGATAGTCGCTTCCAACATGATTAGGTATGAAAATTGAAAATTTATACCAGTATACTTCACCATCTCTCATCTCATGCACCCTTGGTTTTTCTTGTATCTGTATGCGTTGCGCAGTCCCGGCTGCACCAAATCTGCCCCAATCATCAGGATGGCCCTTGTCATTCATGCTTATAGACATTCTAGCGGCTTTGCGTCCTTTGAAATCGACTATCTCAAACCTATTTACCTTGTTGATGTTTCTACTATTGGGCACAAATAGTTTAGCTGTTTGTTCATCCATTATTTGTAAAAGATTTTCAAAAGAGATACCCAAACGACGCTCTGTTAAATCGATCTTTTTATCGGTTGCTATTTTTCTAAGAATTTGCAGCTCATTGCTATCAGCAACACCATCAAATTCAAGACCATGCTCTTTTAAAACGCTAATTAATTGTTTTCTAGAATTTTTGCCAATAATACCATCAATCTGCCCTACATCATAACCAAGCGCATTCAAATAACTTTGTATTTTAATATTTTGTTTAATATCAGCATAGCCTACAAAAAATGGCCAGAATAAGCATACAGCAAATATGAAAGGATATTTTATTTGATGCACTGAAAAAGTCCATTGTATTCTTAAATCTCTTGAGTCTATACGCTGGCTAATATTGTCTGAAGATTTTTTTTGCAAGACTTCCATTATTACTACGCATCTATAGGTTTTATATTTTGGTTTGCAATGGAAGGGTAACCATAATACAGTCAGCTTTGTCAGGTTGAAAGTTAGTCCAGCTATGTATTGTAGTTTAAATTTTAAATCCCTGTTTGCAAATAAACAGAACCTGTCAGTGTTTCATTTAATATCGATTTTTTTTCTTTCAATTTTCTTAATTCTCTCAGTATGTAGTAACAGTATTCAAGCAAAGACTGACACTAAGTCACAGACCTACAAAAACCTCATGGGTGTAGGTATTAATTCAATGAAAGAATGGTCAGGCTGTAATAATTGGGATAATCGCCACTCAGTGATTGGTAGCGTAGAAGAATATAGCCAGGTATTATCGGACGGCTGGCGCCATTTAAATCTTTTCATTTGTGCACAGGAACATTTTCCAAATGATGAATTGGACCAAAATTTTGTACGCTCAAAGCTTGAAAGCATACGCAGTCAAATTAATCAGTTAAAGACAAAATTCCCTGATCGTACCTTCGTCATTGTTTTTAAAGGATACGACTACGTAGAAAAGGGAATGGGTTTCAGTGGAACGGTTTTGTATCAACGGATTATAAAATCAAAAAGAATGGGAGCTGAATTCATAAAGTGGTGGAAACTAGCAGCTGAGATTTTTGAAAATGAGAAATCAGTAGCATTTTGGTTAATGAACGAGCCGGACTATCGTTATTCGGACGGTTTAAAAGATTACATACAGTTAATGATTAAAACCGTCGATGCAATAAGGAAAGCTGCTCCAAAACGCTGGATAATATTAAATGGAACCCATGGATCTGTAATTGGCAGAGAAAAGCTTAATAAGACTATTTTTGACATAATGCAGCCAATAAGCATAGCTAATATTGTGTATGGGTTTCATTCTTACGGAACAAGTAAATCAAAATGGGATCGCTTTGAATACGCTAATAGCAACGCTATCTCAAGCATATCTCAATGGGATAATGAAGTAAAAAAAGGCTTGGGAGAAGCCATAAGATTCAAGAAACGTTATAACGTACCTGTTATGTTGAGTGAGGTTGGTATTATTGCAAAAACAAAATATGTCAATAAGGGGGTCGATAGTAAAGAACGGGCTAGGTTTTTCAGGGAGGTAATCATCCCATGGTCAGATAAATGCGATTGTGGTATTTCTTATTGGGGCTTAGGTGATGATAGCACCCCATATGTTCGCCAGAGATTTAAATCCTTTGGTGCTCCAGAATATGCTAGAGGTACAAGCAAAGGCGCTGATCCCAGGCCACCTAAAGGTATACCTTTAATTAGAGACGAGGACTTGCTTGAGGCCCTTGGATTAACTGAATATTTTGTTTTCAAAACAGAGAAGGTGAAGGAGCTTCAAACACTTCTAGATACCTCTGGATATAATGTGGGGAAAATTGATGGTATACTAGGAAAGAAAACGCTGGACGCTTTAGTTTCATGGTACAAAGATAAGAAAATTCGTTTTAATAAAAAAACTAGTAATAAGCTTGAGTATTTGATTGCTTTAAAAATTATTAAAGAAAATTTTAGATAATAGCTTTTATACTACATCTTCGTTTGTTTCGATCCCAAAAAGAAGCGACCTAAGTAATGACCTGTTTTAATGACCTAATCAATATTTTGTGAATAAAATCAATATCTTATATGCTTTAAAGGGTTTGGCGGAGAGACCCTCCTCACCATTTCTTTTTAATCATCTTATTTCTTTATATTTTATAGACTTGTAGTTTTCTAGTCTACTATTTAGTCTACAACAATATTGTTAGTAAATTATTTTTTGGGGAATAAATGACAAAATCTAAAATATTTGTGACTGGCGGAAGTGGAAAAGCTGGCAAGCATTTAATACCATACTTGTTAGGAAAAGGTTATTCGGTCGTAAATGCTGACCTTGTTCCGCTTGTGATGGATGGGGTTGATAATATAAATTTAGATATATCAGACTCCGGTCAACTTTTTAATGCTTTATCGAGCTATTCAAATATACCAGAGCTAAAATTAGGCGAAGATATAAAAAGTTTCAAAGCAGTAGTTCATTTGGCAGCTATACCAAGAATTTTGCTCAAGCCGGACAATGAAACGTTTCGCATCAATACACTAGGTACTTATAACGTAATGGAAGCAGCAACAAAACTAGGTATTAAAAAAATTATTTTTGCATCCTCAGAAACAACATATGGCTTTTGCTTCGCTCAAGGTAATCCAATTCCCAAATGGCTCCCAATTGAAGAAGATTATGAAACCAATCCTACCGATAGTTATGGGCTTTCAAAAGTTTTAAACGAACAAACTGGTAAAGCTTTTCAAAAACGCACTGGGTTTGACATTTACGCATTAAGAATAGGAAATATTATTGAACCTGATGAATATCATCGGTTTGAAGAATTTTGTAAAAATCCAAGTGTAAGATTAAGAAACCTTTTTAATTACATTGACGCTCGAGATTTAGCTCAAGCGATTGAACTATGCATAAAAAAGGATGGGCTTGGTTATGAAGTTTTTAATGTTACCCACAATACTAACTCTGTTCGATTAACGACTGAAGATATAATTAATAAATTTTACCCTAATGTAAAAATAAGAAGGGAAATGGAAGAGTATGAGTCAATATTATCTTCAAAGAAAATTAGAGACGTCCTTGGGTTCAATCCAGTGCATGATTGGAGAAATTATTTTAAGGGTGATTGATAATTAATCTATGCAGAAAACGAGGGAGAGCTCTAAAAATTTTTCTTTATTTTTAATATATGGTTTTCGGAAAGGCGTATTGAAATGTCAAAAACAGATAAACTGACAGTAAAACTAAATAGAAATGATAATGTTGCCACAGCCCTAAGAAAATTAGATATTGGCGAGCTAACACAAAATTTAAAGAGTGTTAATGAGATTCCTAAAGGTCATAAGATTGCTCTAAAGAATATTTTTAAAGGCGAGAAAATTATTAAGTATGATCAACTAATAGGTATTGCTAGAAAAGATATTTTTGCGGGACAACATGTTCACGTTGAAAATACAGATTTTAAATCAACGGATCATGAGTACGAATTTTCGACATCAGTAAGATTACCGAACATGATAGACCTCGAAAACAGAGTATTGTTTAAAGGTTATAAAAGACCAAACGGTAAGGTCGGAACAAGAAACTACATCGGTATACTTACATCTGTAAATTGTTCAGCAACGGCCGCTAAGAATATAGCAGATGCATTTACAACAGATAAGTTAGAATCTTATCCTAATGTAGACGGTGTCGTCTCCTTTACACACGGTTCAGGATGTGGCTCAAATTTTTCAGGTGATGGCTTTGAAGCATTACAACGGGTTCTATTGGGATATATTCAGCATCCTAATTTAGCTGGTATTTTATTGATTGGCCTTGGTTGTGAAGCCAATCAAATAAAATTTCTACTCGATGCTTATAATTTGAAAGAAAATCCATTTTTCAAAACAATGACCTTACAGGATATGGGTGGGTTAAGAAAAACAATTACAGAAGGTATACATTGTGTTGAAGCTATGCTTCCCGACATAAATAAGATGAAAAGAACCGATCAATCAGTTGAACATTTAAATGTGGCTTTACAATGTGGCGGTTCAGATGCTTGGTCAGGAATTACCTCGAATCCATCACTTGGTTATGCAGCAGACCTCATAGTTAAGAATGGAGGCACTGCCATATTAGCTGAAACGCCAGAAATTTATGGTGCAGAACATATGTTAACTAGACGAGCAATTTCACCAGAGGTTGGTAAAAAACTTATTGATAGAATACATTGGTGGGAGGACTATACTGCAAGAAATAAGGCTAGTTTAAATAATAATCCTTCACCGGGAAACAAAGCAGGTGGATTAACAACAATTTTAGAAAAATCGCTTGGAGCTGCTGCGAAAGCTGGTACCACGCCTCTAAACGATGTGCTTTTATATGCTCAACAAGCTAACAAAAAGGGTTTTCTTTTTATGGATAGTCCTGGTTACGATCCAACTTCTGTAACCGGACAAGTCGCTAGTGGATGTAACATCGTCACATTTACAACGGGTCGAGGCTCATGCTTTGGCTGTAAGCCATCCCCATCAATAAAGATTGCCTCTAATACAGAAATGTATAACAAGATGGTTGAAGACATGGATGTAAATGCAGGAAAGGTAATTTCTGACAACAAAAGCATTGAAGACGTTGGACAAGAGATATTTGACTCGATAGTTAGAGTAGCTTCAGGAAAACAATCAAAATCTGAGGCTCAAGGTCTTGGCGACCTAGAGTTTGTTCCATGGCAAATTGGTGCAACAATGTGAGAAATTTTAATTACTGACTTAGGAAATTATTGGGAAGTGGTGTCATTTTAATTTCCTTTTTTTGCTTATTCATCGATAGGAATTCTAGTAATTATAGTTCTCCACGGTTTTCCATTCTAAAGTGCTTCGAATTTACTGATAGAACTAATTGTCCTTCACGAACGTACTTTTGTTCGAAAACAACTATGTGCTCATTCTCCAAAGTACATTTAGCATTATCATGAAGTGTGACTTCATTTCTATTGAACTCTTTCTTAGTTTCCTCAAGCCAGTCTTCTCTAGCGAGCATTTCAAAGTCAGCAACAAATAAAAAATCAGGGTGTAACCAATCCTGAATAGCATCCAGATCCTTGTTCCGCATATCTTTTACCATTTTATCAAAATAAGTCATATTGCACCCTCAATCACTTCCAAATACCCTTATTGATCGACTTTTATTTTATCAAAAAGTTCAAATGTTGTATCTTAAAAATTCATTCACATATTCAGGAGTAGTTGGAAATGAGTGAAAAAAAACCAAAGCTTAAGCACTATATCGCAACACACACGTTTCATTCTGCAAAGGTAAGAAAAGAGTTTCGAGAAGTGAATAGTCATCGAAAAAAGAACTCAGATTGGTTCGGGAATGAAAGTATCGAATTAAAACAAAGCTTCTTTAAGCTCTTAAAAGATAGAGCACTAGTCGAGGGAGATTTTAATGGCAACTTTGAGGTATCAGATTATGCATTGCTTTACCAAATGTTTTATGGACGTGGAGATTTCTTTTTCTGCCATTGGTTTGCGGTAGATGAGCAAACGATAATTGACAGACTTTCTTCTAATGGTGGTGATCAGTTTTTTGCAACCATGGCAACTCAAATTGACGCCCCACGAGTAAACGTCAAAGTAATGCATTCTTATTTGGAAAAACTAAGGTGAATATTAGCCCTTTTTAAACTTCAACTGCATTGCTCATTTCTCTCCAAATTTTTCCGTCTTTCCACATTTGAACTTGAATAACTCGATAGCTTTTTTCACGAACTTTAATGGCGTAGCTATATGTCATCATATCTTTGTCTTCATACAAAAATTGTGGATTAATAACAGTGATTTTTCTTGTAAATTCTTTTCTCATGAACTCTAAATGTTCATCTCTATTTACAAGTGTATTATCTTTCAAATAAAGGTAATCAGCATGAAATACATCATCTAAATTAGGAATTTCACCTTTTTCAATAGAGGAATTAATTTGTATCAACAGTTCAAATTTCTCTCTCATATAAAGCCACTTTCTCTAAATTTCTATTTACACTATTTCCTTAATAAATCTAAATCGTCTTAGTTTGAAGCATTAGCAATAAATCTCTGAGGCGTGATCAATAGATTTTCACAAGGTCAATCGCGTCTTTTCTGCCTCTAATCTTATAATTTGAAACTCTTTTATTATCCTCTTTATGCGAAACTTTTTTCTCAAGATCTAAGCTGACGAGGAAGTTAGTATCAAATTCTTTGCACGCATCACAAATTCTGCTAGCTACATTGACAACGTCCCCTATCACCGCAAACTCTACTCTTTGCTCACTACCCATATTTCCAGCGACACATGGGCCATAATGAATTCCTATGCGATGCTCAATTTTAACAAGTCCCTTTTTTTCTCTTTCGATATTCCAATCAGAAAGTTTTTTATTCATCAATAAGGCACAGTCAAATGCATTTTGCGCATCGTTTCCATGAGACTTCGGTGTGCCAAAATTTGCCATAACGGCATCACCTATAAATTTATCCACTGTACCTTTATGTTGAAAAATTGCGTCTACCATTAACGTCTGATATTCACTCAATAATTCCAAAACCTCTTTTGGTTGCATCTTTTCTGAAAGTTTTGTGAAACCAACAATGTCAGTAAACATTACAGCTACCGTTAGATCTCTGGAGCTCTTTTCATTCGCATTGTTTGTTGAGCTTTCTATCTCGTCTCTTACATCAGGAGAAAAGTAGCGACTGTAATTCGCTCTTGATTTTTCGAGTTCTACTGTACTTCTGAGCACCCATCTATTGAATACTGCAAAAGCTGCAATTGCTACCAAATACAGCATATACAACGTTATATAATCACTAAAAATACCTTGGTTTACTGCATTCCCATCAGTCGCCAAAAGCTCCCAGTCGTTCGTAAAGTAAAGTTGATCTAGTCGCGTAAAAATATAATAATCCTTCACAGGTTGGATCAAACTGAGAGCAAGCCAAAGTAAAATAGCCCATAGTCTTATAAAAAATAATGAAAGCAAGGCAAAGAATGGAAAGATAATAAAGATATGCTCCAATAAACGTCCGGGAGCAATAACCTTATCATCTGGCATCTTCAACATATCAAGCTGGTGTCCAAGCACCATAATATTAAACCCTAGAAAAATTCCGGGAGCTATTATCGCAATATATTTGTTATAGTTCCTGACGTTAATTCTAAAAAATCCTAAAGCTACGGATATAAACATTATTAAAGGGCCAGATTTAACCAATAAGTCCTGCTGTATGTCTTCCTTTGGGTAGGGTAGCTCAGTTATAAACATAAATGCCGACATACCCATCCCAAGGATACAGATAATTTTAGCAAGCCTGATTTCCCAAGTGTTTACAACGTCCATCTTTTTTTCCTTACATTGTAAAAGTTACAATTGTATTTTTTATCAAAATTCTCATGCCAATATCTCTTGTAACATATTGAGTAAGGTTAGATTGCCTAAATATTTTTCATTTAGTCTGTTCTTTTGAAACTATTCAGTAACTAACTACCTCTTCAAACCGGTGTCGCATATTTTTTTAAAATATTGGTCCATAATTGATAACTTCTTGCGCTTGTCTATTCCGGCATTTTTTTTGTCCGAATATATTCCTCGGCGATACCAGAAAACTTTTTGTTTTGTTGCTGTCTTAAAACCTCCGCTCTATTCTTATCGTCTATAGGGTCAATATTCTTTCTCAGTAATTGCTTGTTGCTGAAGGCATGCAGGCGCGCATCGATAAGGGAGACATCTAGGAACCGCCCCAATTCCATCTCTCGTGATTTTTTGCGTGCCCTATATCGAAAGCTCCATTTACCTTTTCCATTTCTCGAAATAGAAATATACAGCCCATCGCCGTCATGGTATTTGCCCTTTGGCAATACGAGTAATTTTTTTGCGGTTAATCGTTTCATGTCATCTCCAGTCCACAACTCGGTCTACAAAGTGGGTTGATTTAAGAAGATGTATTATGAAATAGCGTGAAGGGCTTGCGTCAACAACTTCCCTTATTTTTTGGGTTTATGACAAAGGGTGAAATATGGAATTTAGGTTATTGGCGGAGAGACAGGGATTATATGCAATGTTTTCGTTTTTTTCATTTTAATCTCCTGAAAGTTTTAGTTTTTCAGTAGGTTAGCTGGACCAAGATATTTGTGTCAAGTGTCAAAACATAAATAGGTTAGCGTGCAAGTTTAGTGTGCATTGCCAAAAAATTAAATCATCGAGACCGTTATTAACAACCCTTAAAATTTTTCTTCATACAATCTCTCGCTAAATCTTGAGCTTTTTCCATTTGCGAGGGTGTCATCTTATCTGCCAGTTTATCTCTTAGAGATCTTGCTTCAGCATAACCATTTGCAACAGAAAGGTTTGCCCACATATGAGCATAGACAAAGTCTTGCAAGAACCCTTCTCCCTTTTCGTACATTAGGGCAAGTTTATATTGTGCTTTTGCGCTTCCTTCTTCTGCTAGTGCTTCCCATTCACTACCTATACTCTTAGTAACATTTTGAACTGTATCAGCTTGTATTTTCTTATCTTCTTTCTTAACAACTTCATTGTTTTTAGAGTTATTGCTATTTCTTAAAGCTGAAAGTAATATTGCTATGTTGGCAGGTTTCTTTAGGTCAGCTCCCCCTAAAACATCAGAATTATAATTTCTCAATGCTTTTTCAGTTCCCTTACCGTACGAGCCGTCAACTGAAGACTTATAAAAACCTTGATTTAGCAAAACTGTCTGGATTGATTTTCTTTCAGACTTACTAAGCTTATTAAAACTTTTCTTAAGTGGGTTTACTGTCACCGGTTTTTTATAGAGAATTTCATAATCAGAACGACCAATTTTGACTTTATTTCCTTTCCAATAAAGCTGTTCACATTTGTATGGAATTTCCCTTATCCTTCCGGCAGAATATGTTATCGTCAAAGCTCTACAGAAACCTTGTTTACCAAAATTATATTTCCCGTTTACAGTGGCAGCTGACTCAGTAAACATACACTTTCCCGACATGTTCCCGTTTTTTTTCAATTTAAATGTACACTTTTTATCTGTTATTGAATTACCAACAAACTTAGCCTTAAACTCAGACTCAGAAATTTTTTTTGAAGATTGAGCAACTAAGATAGAAGGGAATGTACTAACAACTATTGCTAAAAATAACGTGTAAATAATTTTCACCAATTATCTCCATTTTTTGATTTTACCACAAGATTTGGTCAACAGATCAGTCTGTTAGAATGTAACAAAATAACATTTTAAAATGATAAATACTACATTTTTTGATTAGTTTACTAACGACTTTTGTTATAAATTACCCTCTTTTAGAACCAAGGTATAGGAGATCAAAAGCGTTAGTGTGCAAAATAGTGTGCACTGGGAAGACTTTGACATTTTTTATTAAATTAAATCAATATTTTATGAAATTTAAAGGTTTTGGCGGAGAGACAGGGAAAATAAGACGAGTGTCTTTCTTCTCATTTTTAACTCCCAAAAAATATTATTTATCAATACGTTAACTTGTGCTTTGACCAAATGTCAAGGTCCAAGAAACTGTGAAGTAATGACCCAAAGTAAGGACCTAGGCAAGCTGAAATAAAAATTTGGGCACTGAGGGGTACTCACGTAGTATGTTCTTTGAG
>CACNDI010000029.1 GCA_902619165.1 uncultured Alphaproteobacteria bacterium | reverse complement strand
TGATTGGTGTACAGAGAAACGACGAAAAAATTGTGAAAGTTACTTTCCCAAAAAATTATGGGAACCAAGAACTTTCAGGCAAAGAAGCAGAGTTCAAATGTAAAATTAAAGAAATTTCAAGCCCAGTTTTGCCTAAGGTTGATGACGAATTAGCAAAGAAGTTTGGACTGGAAAATCTTAAACAGCTTCAAGAAAATCTCGAGAAGCAAGTCAAAGACGAATTTGACCATGGTTCAAGAGTGTTACTGAAAAAACAATTAATGGATAAGCTTGAGAAAGAGCTAAAATTTGAATTGCCTGAGTCATTAGTGTCAACGGAAGCTAATTCAATAGCTATGCATCAAGAAAATAATAAAAAGAGCGATAACACAGATGAAACACCTAAGGTTTCAAAAGAAGACAAAAAAATAGCTGAGCGTCGGGTTAGGGTAGGTTTATTTTTTGCTGAGTTTGGAGTGCAAAATAAGTTAGATTTAACCGAGACTGAGTTGAACGCTGCATTTGAAAATGAATCTAGAAGATATCCTGGTCAGGAACAAGAGTATCTTAAGTTTATTAAATCTAATCCCCAAGCTCAGCAAGCCTTAAGAGGGCCTCTGTTTGAAGAAAAAGTAGTAAACAGCATACTTGAAACCGTTACTCTAAAAGAAAAAAAGCTTTCAGTAGTCAAGTTTAAAGAACAGATGGAAAAGCTAAATTAAATTTTAGAGGAAAAATACAAGGAGTAGTAATGAAAGACACTAACGATATATATATGAATACATTAGTTCCAATGGTTGTGGAACAAAGTGCAAGAGGTGAACGTGCTTATGATATTTTTTCAAGACTGTTGAAAGAAAGAATTATATTTATTTCAGGTCCTATACATGATGGAATGTCTACTCTCGTTGTAGCTCAGTTGCTGTTCTTAGAAGCAGAAAACCCAAAAAAAGAGATTTCTATGTACATTAATTCGCCTGGAGGAGTTGTGTCATCTGGCCTTTCTATATATGATACTATGCAATATGTGAGACCAAAAATAGCTACGATGTGCGTAGGTCAAGCAGCTTCAATGGGGTCTCTTTTATTGGCTGCCGGGGAGCAGGGTATGAGGTTTTGTTTGCCAAACAGCAGGGTTATGGTTCATCAGCCTTCAGGAGGTTTTCAGGGTCAAGCATCAGATATTGCGCTTCATGCTCAAGAAATACTGGATCTTAAAAAGAGACTTAATATGATTTATGTAAAACATACTAATCAAAAGATAAGTGCAGTAGAAAAGGCATTAGATCGAGATAACTTCATGACGCCAGAGCAATCTCTTGATTGGGGTATTATTGATAAGATTATTGACCGGAGAGAAACAGATTCTTCAGATAAAGTGGAATGAAAATTGTATTTTGATAAAAATACTTGGCAGAATTTCTAAACCTATTAATATAGTAAATCATGAGTAAATCTGGATCAACATCTAATAAAAATACGCTCTTTTGCTCCTTCTGTGGTAAAAGCCAGCATGAAGTGAAAAAGCTTATCGCAGGGCCTACAGTCTTTATTTGTGATGAATGTGTAGAATTATGCATGGATATCATCAAAGAAGAGGTTAAGACAAATGAAGGAAAGGGTGCAAAGTCTTCTATTCCAGCTCCAAAAGAAATCTTTGAAGTATTAAATGACTACGTAATTGGCCAGACTTCAGCAAAGAAAATATTATCTGTGGCTGTTCATAACCACTACAAAAGAATAGGTTATTCACCCAAAAAGGGAGATGTTGAGCTTCAAAAATCTAATATTATGCTAATAGGGCCCACAGGATGTGGCAAAACTCTTCTAGCTCAAACATTAGCTCGAATTTTAGATGTTCCTTTCACTATGGCAGATGCTACTACCCTTACAGAGGCAGGATATGTGGGAGAGGACGTAGAGAATATTATTCTTAAGCTATTACAACAAGCTGATTATAACGTAGAGAAGGCACAAAGAGGAATCGTCTATATAGATGAGATCGACAAGATAAGCCGTAAGACAGACAATCCATCAATTACAAGAGACGTATCCGGTGAAGGTGTACAGCAAGCGCTACTAAAAATTATGGAGGGTACTGTCGCATCCGTGCCGCCTCAGGGTGGACGGAAACATCCTCAGCAAGAATTTTTACAAGTTGATACAACAAATATTTTATTTATTTGTGGAGGTGCTTTTGCTGGCCTTGAAAAGGTTATTTCCTCTAGAGGAGAAACTAAGAGTATCGGTTTTGGAGCTGACGTTAGTGGCCCAGACAGTAGAAAAATTGGAGATATTATCTGTGATGTTGAGCCCCAAGACCTTTTAAAATTTGGGCTCATTCCTGAGTTCGTTGGAAGGTTGCCTGTTGTAGCAACTTTGAATGATTTGAATATTGAAGCTATGATTAAAATACTTAACGAACCAAAGAACGCACTTGTTAAGCAATTTAAAAAATTGTTTGAATTAGAAGGTATAAAGCTAACGTTCACTGAGGAAGCTCTTAAAAGCATTGCAAACAAGGCAATCAAGCGGAAAACCGGTGCTAGAGCTCTACGTTCGATATTAGAAAAAATTCTGCTAGACTCTATGTTTGAATTGCCCTCATTACGGTCAGTAGAAGAAGTAGTGGTAAACGAAGATACTGTTGATAAAGATACAGAGCCATTAATGATATACAGTGAAAGTTCCGAGGAACCCGCTTCTGCATCTTAGGAATGAAATAAATGGTTTTAAAAAAATTTTTTAGGTTTTTATTTACTTGGTGGAATGGGATTACCGTTGGAACTAAACTGTATACATTTTTTAACGGTAAAAAGGTCGGGGAAGATTATTTTGGTAATTTTTATTATGAGAGTAAAGATAAAAAAAATCGTTGGTGCATATATTCCAATGAGTCAGAGGCTTCAAAAATTAGTCCTGAATGGAACAGTTGGCTTAGATTTATTTCAGTTGCAAGTCCGAAGGATAACGTTACGACTTATGAGTGGCAGAAAGTTTTTGAAGGCAACCTAACTGGTCTAGACAGATCCTATAAACCACGCATTTTAAGAACTAGTGATATAGAAGAAGATTTGGACAATTATCAATTTGACTATAAAGCATGGAAACCAGAGCAAATAGAAAATGAAAGTTAATTTTTTTGATGCTTTTCTTGGTTTTTTGGTTTTGTTAATTGCCGGTTTATTTCTTTTTTACGCTTATGTAACGGTTGATAGTAAACTTTTCAAGAGCGATAGCTTTCGATTACACGCTCGCTTCGATAACATCGAGGGTATAACGACTGGTAGCAAGGTAAAGCTGTCTGGAGTAAATATTGGAACTGTTAAAAGTGTTCTTTTGGAACCAGATAATTTTTATGCCTTTATAACGATGGACTTTGACAAGGAATATAGTTTTCCAGATGACACGGAAGCTTCTGTGCAACTGGAAGGTCTATTAGGAGGTAGCTACATATCGCTCCTACCTGGAGGGTCAGATGTCTTGTTATTAAACAATCAAGAGATTACTTATACACAGGGCTCGACAAGCCTTTTAAATTTGATGCTTAAGTTTGCCAATACCAATCAGTGACTTCATTTCCGCTTTGTTAATTAGCTTTTCATCGATTATTGCGCTGCTAGGTTTATCAAACTGTACTTTTTCTGAAGTTGATTTTTTAATTAAATTTAAAAATAAGGCTCTTGATATCTCTTTTGCTCCCATAGTTCTAAGATGATTAGTCATAAATTGAACATCTAATAATAGAAATTTATTAAAAGCTAACACTCCCATTAATGCTACTAATGCCAATTTTGATCCATTTGAACTAGTTGAAAACATGCTTTCTGCGAAAAAAACCTTGCCAATTGCTACCCCATATAAACCTCCTTTCAATTTTTTATCATCCCAAATTTCTATTGAATGAGCATATCCCAGATCATGCAATATATTATAAGTAGATATAATCGATTTATTTATCCAAGTTTCTTCTCGGTTTGCACAGTTTGAGATAGTTGCTGGAAAATCATGATTAATGGAAAATTCAAATTGCTTTTTGCGGCATAATTTTTTGAGCTTTCGTGATATATGTAGTTTTGAAATGGGTATTATTGCTCTTAATATTGGATTACACCAGAAAATCTTGTTATCGTCATTATGGTCTCCCATCGGGAAGATACCATTTCTGTAAAGCTCAATTATGGCACCCGGGTTTATTTCATTATAAGAGCGAGAAAGCAATTACTTAACCTTATCGGAAAGCCAGTGCTCAAGCCAATGGATATTATACTCCCCACTCTTAAAGTCTTCTTCATCTAGAATTTTTTTAAAAAGATCCAGTGTGGTGTGGACCCCGTCTATAATAAGCTCGTCGAGAGCTCTTGATAGCCTAGCAAGAGCCAACGACCTGCTATCAGCATGCACAACCAATTTTCCTATAAGACTGTCGTAAAAGGCGGGAACCTTAAAACCATTATAAATGGCGCTATCCATTCTAATCCCAATACCTCCCGGAGAGTGGAATTCTTTTATATTACCTGGTGATGGTGAAAAAGTTGGAAGGCGTTCAGCATTAATTCGACATTCTATAGCATGACCTTGCGGTTTAAGAGTTTCCTGAGAAAATGACATACCCATTCCGGAGGCAACACTTATCTGTTCTTTTACTAAATCGATGCCAAAAATAGCCTCGGTTATTGGATGCTCTACTTGCAGTCTAGTATTCATTTCAATAAAGAAAAACTCTCTATTTTCGTATAGAAACTCTATTGTTCCTGCCCCCTCATACTTCATTTTACTCACTGCATCGGAACAAATTTTTCCAATTTTTTTTATCTCCTCTGAAGTAACTCCTGGGCTTGGTGTCTCTTCTAGAACTTTTTGGTGTCGTCGTTGCAGGGAACAATCTCTCTCTCCCAAATGTACAGCTTTTCCTTTTCCATCTCCAAAAACTTGGATCTCAATGTGTCTGGGTTTTTCTAAGTACTTTTCCATATATATTGTGTCATCATTGAAACTCTTATTTGCCTCTGATTTTGCTTGCAAAAACAATGTCTCTAATTGATCGTAACTAGATACTATCTTCATTCCTATACCACCCCCCCCGGCTGCAGCTTTCAATAAAACAGGGAAGCCTATTTTTTTTGCAGTAATATAAGCATCATCAACATTTTTGATTTCACCATCAGAGCCTGGAACACAAGGAACGTTGAATGTTTCCATTTGGGCCTTTGCATTTATTTTGTCGCCCATCGTATTTATATGAGAGACAGAGGGACCAATAAATTTTATTCCATGATATTCTAAAATTTCTGCAAAATTTGCATTTTCTGATAAGAATCCATAACCAGGATGTACAGCATCACTTCCAGTTATTTCACATGCAGATATAATTGAAGGAATAGAAAGATAGCTTTTTGCACTTTCTGCTGGACCAATACACACGCTTTCATCAGCCATTCTTACATGCATTGCATTCACGTCGGCTTGGGAATAAACCGCTACAGTTTTTATACCCATTTCCTTACAGGTCCTTATTACGCGAAGTGCAATTTCACCTCTATTGGCAATTAAAATTTTCCTAAACATTTATGGTTCTATAATTACTAGTGGTGTGTCGAACTCAACAGGACTTTCATTGTTTACTAATATCTCTTTAACCGTTCCTTTGATTGTTGAGGGAATTTCATTCATTGTTTTCATTGCTTCAATGATTAAAATTGTATCACCTTTCTCTATCTTTTTTCCAACTTGAATAAACTTTGGTTCGTCTGGCGAAGGAGACAAATAAACAGTCCCAACCATAGGAGATTTAATAATGCTGGAATTTTCTATTGAACTTTGAGATGATTCTTCATGAGTATGCTTCTCTCTCTTAACAGAACTATTATTGACGTTAAGTGTCCTAGTTTCCTGTTTGGGAGCACCAGAAACCGAATTATTGATCTTTATTTTGAGCCTTTGTTTGTCCGTTAAAGTACGTGTCACTTCTAAAGAAGATAAGCTTTCATCTTTTACTGTTTTAACAAGGTAATCAATGAAAGATTTTTCAATTTCCAAATCATTTTTTTTCATAGCTTATGTCCGACGTAGTGTAAAATGTTGGAAGAAAATAACATGGTTGATCATATTATCAATATAATCTTTACAACAGTGGATTTATCAATTTTTTAAATTAACGGTCCCACCAACCCTTCTTACCCATTTTTGTATTTTTTACATTATCATCGTTTTCTTTTAAACTGCTGTCGCTAGTTTCCAGTCCCGCTATTGTTTTTTGTGCACTAGCTCTAGTACGTGGTTTTGCCATTTTTTCTTTTTTAGTGATAAGTTTGGTATCGGTAATATCTTTTTCTTCCTCAGTTTCTTGGACATTGGAGCTGTTCATATTTTTGTTCCCTATTATGGATGATAATTCTGCATCTTTATCGTATGCTGAAGATTGTAGAATGCTCGTTTCGTTAGCTTTTACTGGTTTCTCCATATCCTTTTGGTGTCTCCTTTTTTTTCTCCTTTTCCGCTTTTTGTGTTCTTCAGAATCTTCTCTACTACTTCCATCAATTTTGTTATTAGATGTCTTTTGATTTTGAATAACTCCTGGATTTTCTTTTTTATTTTCTTGATCTTTCTTTTTAGTTCTTTGTTTAGTGTTCTCTGTATTTTTCTTTACTAGCTTATTAGCAAGTGGTTTTTCTATTAAATAATGTGGAGAAATTAAACTTGATTCTGCATGCAATTCTATTTTAATTTGATATCGGTCCTCAATTACAATTATATGATCTCTTTTATTATTAACCAAAAAATTTGTTGTCTGGACCGGGGCCTTAACTGATAGAATTTCCTTCATTTTTGCTGCTGATCCCTCTTTATCCAGATCCCTTAATATTTGGAGAGCTAACGACTCGTCAGAGCGCGTGGAGCCAGTGCCATGACAAAAGGAACAAGGCATAGTAGTTGACTCTAGCATTCCTGGTCTCAATCTTTGCCTTGACATTTCGAGTAGGCCAAAAGACGAAATTCTTCCAATTTGTATTCTTGCTCTGTCAAGGCTAATGCAATCCTTGATCTTTTTCTCGACTGCAATATTATTTTTTCTTTCCTCCATATCTATAAAATCAATAACAATAAGGCCAGCTAAATCCCTTAATTTAAGTTGCCTGGCGATTTCAGAAGCGGCTTCCATATTTGTTTTAAGCGCGGTTTCCTCAATACTCCGTTCTTTCGTTGCTCTCCCAGAGTTCACATCAATTGCCACTAACGCTTCCGTTATTCCAATAACGATATAACCTCCGGATTTTAGTTGTACAATGGGATTGAACATTTCTTGCAGATAATTTTCAACCTCATAAAATGAAAATATAGGTACCTTTCCATCATATTTTTTCACATATTTCGCATGTGATGGCATCAACAACTTAAGATAAGATTTGGCTTCCTTGTAAGCCTGTTCTCCTTCAACTACTATTTCTTTGATATCTCTATCATACAAATCTCTAATAGCCCTTTTTATAAGGTTTCCTTCTGCATGTATAAGAGTTGGGGCTATAGAGCTCAAGGTTTGCTCTCTGATAGACTCCCAAGCTTTCAGTAAAAACTCATAGTCTCTTTTAATTTCAGTTTTTGTTCGATTCCCACCAGCTGTGCGGATAATTAAACCGCTATTATGTTTTAAGTCTAATTCTTCAATAATTTTTTTAAGCTTTATACGATCTTTAAGTGTAGTTATTTTTTTTGATATTCCTCCACCCCTTGACGTATTGGGCATCAAAACGCAATACCTTCCAGCTATAGAAAGATAAGTTGTTAAAGCAGCCCCTTTGTTTCCTCGTTCTTCCTTGGTTACCTGTACCAGTAATATTTGACGAACCTTTATTACCTCTTGAATTTTATATTTTCTTTGAAGAGGTCTTTTTGATGAAAAAGGGTTTTCTTCTAAAATTTCGGCAGAATTGTCTTTATGTTGATCATTAACTGCGGAAGCATCATTTGGGCTTAACTCGTTTTCTGAGCTTAGATTTAGAGACCCCTCTAGGCTAGGAGCTTCATTTATACCATTGTGAGGTTCTTCCTCTTTAATTGTATCGTCGTCATTGTCTCGAATACTTTCTTCTGCCGCTAACTGTTCTGCCAACAACACTTCTTTGTCAGCTAAGGGTATCTGATAATAATCAGGATGTATTTCCGAGAATGCTAAGAAGCCATGCCTATTGCCACCATAATCAAGAAAAGCTGCCTGCAAAGATGGTTCAACTCTGGTTACCTTAGCAAGGTAAATGTTTCCCGTAATTTGAACTTTTTCATTGCTCTCAAAATCAAAATCGTGAGTTTGAGAAGACTCTGCAACAACAACTCTGGTTTCTTCAGGATGCGCCGCATCGATAAGTAGTTTCTTTTCCATTGTGAAATCTCGCCCTTAAAGGAAAGAAAATAAATTTCTATTATTTTTTCCTGTTTAAACAAATATTCATCCTCATGCCTTTTTATGACTTAGCTGCAAAAACAGCTCTCAAAAACAGACATTATTTAATTCTTAATATTTGCCAGATTTTGTTATGATAATCGCTCTGGCCTCTAACTTTAGGGTAAACAATTGAGACAAAATATACAAGTTATTTAGTTTTATTTTTAAATTTTGTATTAGGAAATGAGATATTCTCATGATAGTTTTTTAGTATATTCCATTGTAATACTAGTGATTTGTTGACTTATGATAATTTAATTATTTTGCTATCTAGCTTTTTATGAGTGCAGAAATACAAAAATATATTTCGGAGATTTCCAAATCCTTAAATTTAATCTCAAGAAGGATTGAATTTGAAACACTTCAAGACAGAATATCTAGTAAGACTTTGGAGTGTGAGAACCCAGAAATATGGAAAGATCAGGTGTTAGCCAAGTCATTAATGAGAGAGCGACAAGCATTATTGGAGCAGTTTGAAACCTTTAGTAAGATTCAAAATGAGTTTAATGATATCAAGACGCTTTTTGAGATTGGATCTGAAGAAAAAGATGAGTCGCTTTTGAATGAATTAGAAAATTCGTTATCCAAATTGAAAAATGAAGTTGTAGAGGTCGAGATATTATCATTGCTTGATGGAGAAGCAGACGCCAATGATGCTTTCTTAGAAATAAATTCCGGAGCTGGAGGTACCGAAAGCTGTGACTGGGCGCAAATGCTTGCTAGAATGTATTTTAGGTGGGCTGAAAAGAAAAAATACAAAATTGAGCTAATTTCTGAGAGCCAAGGTGATGAAGCTGGTATTAAATCATGTTGTTATAAAATTATTGGAAATAACGCATACGGTTGGTTAAGAGCAGAAAGTGGAGTCCATCGTCTGGTTCGTATTTCCCCTTTTGATAGCTCATCAAGAAGGCATACCTCATTCTCTTCCGTATGGGTATATCCAGTGGTAGATGATAAGTTTGATATTGAGATTAATCCCTCAGACCTGAGAATTGACACGTTTAGATCTTCAGGCCCTGGTGGACAGCATGCAAATAAAACAGATTCTGCCGTTAGAATAACTCATTTGCCAACCGGAATTGTTGTCACAAGTTCTGAGAAATCTCAACATCAAAACAGAGCAAATTGCATGTCTGCTCTAAAATCTAGATTATATGAATTGGAGATGCGTAAAAGGAATGAAAGTATTCAAGAAAATCATAACCAGAAAGGTGAGGCAGGTTGGGGAAATCAAATTAGATCTTATGTGCTTCATCCATATCAAATGGTGAAAGATCTACGAAGTGGTGAAGAAAGCAGCGATAGTCAAAAGGTTCTGGATGGTAATTTAGACAGTTTTATGTCTTCAGTCTTATCTTTAAATTCTTCTAGATAATTACTTCTTTTTATCGGGCACGTTTTCAAACGGATTATCGGAGCGCTGCACTGTCCCTTCAAAATGTGCACCGCTTTCGATTGCTATCGCTTTGTGTATTATATCACCTTGCACTCTCGCTTTGTTTGTAAGACGAACCTTAAGACCGCGTACGCACCCAGTCACATTTCCATTAATGATAACATCATCTGCTACTATTTCTCCTTTTATCTTAGATGTTTCGCCCACGGTAAGTAAGTGAGCTTGAATGTCACCTTCTATAACACCTTCTATCTGTATGTCTCCAGACGTAAGAAGGTTTCCCTTTACTTTTAAATCACTCGACAAAACTGATGGAGGAACTTTTGTAAAAACCTTATCACCTGTAGCAACACCGGTGTGCTCTTTTCTAGAAGAACCCGGATCTGGGTCTTTTGGCGGTATGGGAACTGGAGCCAATACCATTTCTTTATTTTCAGGTTTTTTTGATTTGTTAAACATATCCGTACCTCTAAATTTGATTACTGTAATAAAATGTCTTAGCTACTGCCTTAGAAATCATAATTTTTGTGTTTCTTATGGTGTTATCTTTTAATAATAGGTTGTGAATTAAAAACTCAAAGAATTGCTAATGTCTGTTTTTTTGTTGTAGTTATTGCACCTTATTAATTAATTCATCTTTTATGTTCAGTTAAAGGAACTTAAACTATCTTTTCTTTAGACACAATTTATTTTTGGACAAAAAATAAATAATAGTGATTCAAGCCCACTTTTTCATATTTCACAAAATTATCCAGTTATCAAAGAGTAAGTTCTTTCTTACAATTATATATATCAATTTAATTCGTGATATTTATCAAATACTTCGTTAACATGCCCCTCAACCTTAACTTTTCTCCAAATATGTTTTACCGTCAAGTTCTTATCAACCAAGAAAGTTGATCTTTCTGCACCCATGTATTTTTTGCCATACATAGATTTTTCTTTCCAAGCATTAAGGCTATTAATAAGTTGTGTCTGAGGATCAGATATCAAAGGAAATTGTAGATTAAGTTTTTTGGAAAATGATATATGGCTTGCTAAGGAGTCCTTTGATACACCAAACACTCTTATCCCTAAAGCTTGAAATTCAGGGAACTTTTCATTAAATTCTTTTGTTTCTTTGGTGCACCCAGAAGTATTGTCTTTTGGATATATATAAAGAACTGCCCACTGCCCAATTAAATCACTGTCTGTGCATCTATCTACAATTGTTGCCTCCAAGTTAAAACTTGGTAGCTTATCATTCAAGGTTATCTCATTCACCATAACTGCCTATATCCTTATTTTTTGGTAGGTTAGCTTATTTATGTAGTTTATATTGTTACTATGTTTCATTGTTGCGCAAGGATATAAGTGAATAAATTGAATAAACAAGAGATAAATATTTTGAAAATTATTTTTTCGAATATAGTAAGGCGTATTTCTTTGTTTGTTTCTCTAATTTTAATACTTATTCTTTCTGGTTCTCTAGTATTGACAGTTTTCCTATCGGACTCGACACTCAATAAACTGGCGCAATCCAAGTATTTTCAAAATAAAATTTCCCAAGTTTTAGAAGAAAATAATATATCTTCAAATGGATTTATAGCAATCTCATTTAATAATTTTAGCAGTGCTGAAATAGGCTTGGAAAATGGTAGTTTTTCCAGTTTCAATAATTTAGTAGGGCATGGTATTAAACTTAAAGTTGATTTTATAAAATATTGGCTTGGCTCAAGTTTTATAGATGAAGTATTTATAAAAAAAGTGGTTTATCGCAAACCGAATAATTTAAGTGAAAGCTTTAATAGTATTGAAAGTGTCGATTTTAAATCTCTCACTAAGTCTATGCATTTTTTTCTAAATAAAATGGATACAGGTTCAATTATAATCGATGAAGGCACTCTCATATTTCAAAATCAAATATTTAATTTCGAAAAAATCTTTTTCTTTAAAAATGAAAAATCTTTAAAAGCAAAAGCTATTTTGAAGGCTAAACCAGACAGTTACGAAATCACCTATGCTGCAGAAGTCGATTTTTCATTAAATCCTAAAAATATTATTAACTTTAATATTTACGTGCAAGATACTAATTACAATGAATTATTTAATTTTGAATACATGCCAAAAGTGCTTCGTTTGTTTTTAGTTACGCTCTCGGAGATCTCAGATTCATCTGATAAAAAAAGGAGTGCACTTAAATTGGCGGGCACCTATAATTTGAATTCAACTATCCTAAAGTTGGAAGCAACCGACATTTCCAATCAATTTAAGTTTACCTCAAGCGTCAATATTCTAGAGTCGTTTGAAAACAACGACATATTATTCAAAAAAACTGAGCTAGTATTTGGAGATTACGCTCTATTTGCGTCTAATTTGAACTTTAATATTGTTGAACGCACATTTGAGGTGAACGTTACAAAATTTTTAGCGCCTTATGAAGCCACTTCTGTTATTTCAAAAGATTTCAAAATTTTCGGTATTTTCTCTTTTAAAGAGGGAATTATATCCAAAATAAATATCTTAGGAGAGAATCCTTCTGACTTAAAAGCTAGCTTGGAAATAATGCAATCTTCAGATCTACAAGATAATAAACAAACATCTTTTGATTTTTTTGTAAAGTTGGATGCTTTAAAAAAAATGAGACTTAATAATCTCGGAGGACTATTAGATTTTTATGCCTCAGAAAGAAATAAATATATAAGTTTGTCAAAGGCAGTCGCTAAAATCAGTCTTAAGCTTGGTGTAGGAAATTTTCAGTTAAATTCGTTTGATGGAAAAATAAATAACCTTGTGTATTTTGAAAATGACAAACCCTTGTTAGAATTAGAAAGTATCGATCTTGGGGGAAATCTAACGCAAGGTTATGCAGCCATTAGTTCGGTGACCAAGGTAGAGCCACAAATAAATTCCTATAGAGATGTTAAAGTAGAACTAAGTTCAGTTGGGAATATTGAGAATATGAAGGAGATCACCTTGTCTTTTAAGTCAAAGCTTAGTGGTCTTATTTCTCTCGTACCGAAGATAAAAACTGATTTAAAATGGCTAAATTCTTTTGTTCGTTCTCAGGGAGAAAAGGAACTGTCATTTACTTACTCAAAAGCAATTGCTCTAAACAAGATTGAGAAGTTTTTCACACCTGAAGAAAATATTTTTGAACTTAAATTGAAAAACTTATTAATTCCCGTCACTGCTAAGAATTCTGTCAATTTGAACTCACTCAATCTCAAGGGTGTTGGGAATACGATCTTTTTTGACGTAGTGATGGCAACTAACAATAGAAAAATCAGTGGTTCTATCAATAATTGGCTATCCAATATTTACACTAAAGAGAAAGCGCGCAATTTTATTATAGTTTTTGATGACCTTAATTCTAAGACGCTTTTTCCAGAGTTCTCAACTTTTAATGTCAATGGTCCTCTGAAACTAACTTTTTCCACTACAGAAAAAGACGATAATTTTTTATTTCGAAGCAGTATTGACCTCACAAAAGCGGATGTTTATGTCCCAGCCATTGCTCTAAAAAAAGTCAAAGGCAAATATGGTCACTTGAAATTAGAATTTATCAAAGACAATAGATCTTTGTTTGAGTACACCCAAAATGATGTTTTGGTGTCAGGAACTGCTTCACATAAATCGATTTTTGAAATTAAAAAAGTAAATTATTCAAACATAACAACGCCTGATATTCGAATAAAAAGAGCAACTTTTCAGAGATTTGGTGAGTATAATCAATTTAAGACCGATAAAGGAACTATTAGCTTAGAGTTTTTAATGCGCTTAAGCTTCAAGAAAAAGAAGATACCTCTTGACTTTATTTTTAGTGATATTGTTGTTACTTTTAAAAAGAACAAGTTTTTGGACTCTCTTAAGGGGGAAATCCGATCTTTTGAAGGGCTTAGAGGATATGCTAAGGCAAAATCTTCATCGAAATCAAATCTCGAAATCATTGTCAGTCCACATAAGCATAATGGAATAACTTTGGTTATTTCAGGAAACGATGCTGGTGAGTTTTTAAGAAGAGGGAAATACTATGAAAATGGATACGGTGGTTTGTTTAAAGCATCGATTTTTTACAAGAATAGAGGCAAAATGTCGGGATCTTTGCAAATTGAAGAATTTAGAATAAAGAACGCTCCTGTTCTAGCTCAGATTATTTCCTCGGCTAGTATTATAGGATTACTCGATACCCTCAATGGGAATGGACTTCTTTTCACCAAAATAGAAGGATCATTTGATTACAAGGATAGCAAGCTGACCCTAAAAAATGGTGTCGCAGTCGGACCATCACTAGGACTAACAATGGCCGGATATGAAAAATACGGAAAAAAACAAAATAATGTTAATGTGAATGGGTTAGTATCGCCAGTTTATATTATTAATGGAGTAGTAAAAGCTATTCCATTAATAGGGAAGGTCTTAGGTGGAGAAAAAGGTGAAGGTGTATTCGGAGTTTCATATAAAATTCAGGGTAACTCAAGCAACCCAAGAGTTTTAGTAAACCCTTTGTCGATACTCACGCCAGGCGTATTTAGAAAAATATTTAATTTCGAAGAAAACAGTAATAAGTGATGATCCGTGATTTAGACTCATTTGACTATTCTTATCCTGATGAATTAGTTGCCTTGAATCCTTTAGCAGTCAAAGATCAGGCTAATATGCTTGTATTTAAACACAATAGTTTTTCTCATCAAAGAGTATATGACCTTCTAAAATATGTGTCTGCAAGTGATTTATTGGTTTTTAACAACACAAGAGTTATCCCGTGCAGGCTCTTAGGCCAAAGAGAGAGGGCATCCTCGACAAACATAAAACCAAAAGTCAACGTTACTTTAAATAAAGCGATTGATGGGAATGTTTGGACTACCTTCTGTAAACCATTAAAAAAACTAAAAAAAGGCGATAGAATAATTTTTTCAAAAGATTTGTCTGCTGAGGTCGTCTCAATTAACTTTGCACAATGTGTAATGAATTTTGAGTCTGGTGAGAAAAAGTTAATAACTTGCTTAAAGGAGATAGGGGATATGCCTTTACCACCTTACATAATAAAAAAACGCGAACACAAAAAATCAGATTTTAAAAGCTATCAAACTCCTTTTGCTGAAATTGATGGGTCAGTTGCTGCACCAACAGCATCTTTGCATTTTCCAGACGATTATCTACTTCGCTTGAAGAGAAAAAATATACCCTATTGCTTTATAACCTTGCATGTTAGTGGAGGAACTTTTTTACCAATCCGCGAGAAGAACATAGATAAACACAAAATGCACTCTGAATTTGCTAGTGTTGATGAAAATGCTGCATCAAAAATACGCGAGACGCTGAATAAGGGAGGAAAATTAATTGCCGTTGGTACAACGGTGATGAGAGTGCTAGAGAGTTCTATTTTTGTCGATAACGGCTTTCAGGCATTTAATGGATCTATTGACACCTTTATTAAGCCAGGTCACGATTTTAAAGTATGCTCAGGTTTATTTACCAATTTTCATATGCCTAAATCCACCCTGTTCATACTTGTAAATGCCTTTTTAGGTATCAAGAAAGCCAATGAGCTTTATGAATTGGCAATAGAAAAAAGATACAGGCTCTTTTCTTATGGAGATTGTTGTCTCTTGTTTCCGTGAAGTTTTAATTTAAATTTATAATTTAGGTGTTATATAAAAGGACGGGGGTGTCAATGAATTTCGATTTGGTAATAATTGGTTCGGGGCCAGGAGGTTATGTGGCTGCAATTAGAGGCGCTCAATTAGGCCTTAAAGTTGCTGTTATTGAAAGGGAAGCTCTGGGGGGTATATGCCTCAATTGGGGATGTATTCCTACAAAGTCATTTTTAAGATCGGCTGAGGTTCTCAAAATTATAGAGGGTTCTCAAAAGTACGGTATAAAAAGTACATTGGAAGACGTAGATATACGCGAGGTCGTCAAAAGATCTCGCTCAATTGCTAAAAAATTATCTTCTGGCGTTGAATACCTTCTAAAAAAAAATGAGGTTGAGATTTTCCTCGGAGAAGCTTCATTCAAGTCATCTAAATCCATTCAAATTAAAGCCAAAAATAACTCGATTAAAGAAATAACCAGTAAATATATATGTATTGCAACTGGTGGAAGACCGCGTGAAATGAGTGGTGTTCCTAAATCTAGCAATGTTTGGTTTTATAAAGAGGCCCTTCAAGTTGAAAAGATACCTAGTAAGCTCCTTGTCGTTGGTTCAGGCGCTATTGGAGTGGAATTTGCTAGTTTTTTCTCACAAATGGGATCAGATGTTTCATTACTAGAGTCAAAACCGACTATTCTTCCAAATGAAGACGTGGAAGTATCAAACTTTGTAGAAAAACAGTTTTTAAAGCGTGGAATTAAGGTTTATAAAAATCACTCACTTTTATCTCTGAAAGAA
>CACNDI010000028.1 GCA_902619165.1 uncultured Alphaproteobacteria bacterium | reverse complement strand
GACGATAGATCGTTTAAACTTGTTTTGGAAGACGGGATCTGGCTCGGTACTAGTACCAGAGGCACCGAATTCCTCATTCTCGAAGATAATAAGATAAAGATTATTTCAGGGAAAACCAATTGGGACGGAGTTTGTTTTAGATCAGACGACGCACTCACTCCCCTTGTCAAAACGGTTTCTCAACCTCTAAGCATTAAGATTGATAGCCTGACAAAAGAATTACACAAACTCAAATCAGAACTTGCATTGATTGAAATAGAAAATTCCAAGCTAATTGAGAAGATAGAAGACAATATTTCTGAAGAAAAAAACTCTCAAGAAAAAGTCGAGATATTTTTAGAAAGTGGCATGACCTCTAACTCAATTGTGAACAAAATTAACTCAGCAGAAAATTTAACAGGATTTATCGATTTTGTTCCTGAGGAAGGAAGCTTAGCTACAGGAAAGCTGTTTTTTAAATTTGGGGAAAACAGAGAAAAGGTTTTGTCAAAGATTATGCTTTTGCAAAGAGCTAATTTGGGAAGGGCATGGCTTATGCGATCAAGGAATACAATACTGAAAAGCCCCAGAGATTTATTGATTTTAGCTTCGATTCTAGAAAAAGAGACCGGGAACGACTCCGAGAAACAACTTATTTCTTCAGTATTTCACAATCGACTTTCTAAAGGAATGAAACTTCAGGCCGATCCAACAGTTCTATACGGTCTGACCATGGGAAAAGTTGTTATTGCAAGAAGTCCAACTAAAGCAGAGATAAAAGAGAGGAACCCCTATAACACTTATATTATTGATGGGTTACCTATTACCCCAATAAGCAACCCGTCAGTGGCATCTCTGTTTGCGGCTGCAAGGCCATCAAAAACGGAATTTCTTTACTTCGTATCTAATGGAAACGGAGGTCATCGATTCTCTAAGACATATGATGGCCACAAAAAAGGTATTGAAATTTTACTTACAAGGAAGAAAGAACAAAAGAAATCAACAAGAACTGGAGCAATGACCTACATAACCTTACCCCCTGGAAAGCCCGTTTTGTTGAAATGAACTATGTATTAGATCTTAAATACCCTCTTAAATAATCTTTAAGAATCCTAATCCTCCCTTCCTCAATATACCTAGCGTTCGATACAGGGAAAATAGTTTCTGGTAGCTGTCGATCGAGCTCCGTCATAAACTTGTTAAAAGTAGACTGGACATGTAAAGAGAGAGCAACATTTTCTCTCAATAAAATTTTAACTATCTTTCTTATTATATCTCTAAATAAATCGTTTGGCCTCACAGGCTCGAAAATATTCTCTGTGCTTCCCAAGGCTTTCAAAGCATCACAAAAATCTCTTATGCTAGCCCCAGTCTCTCTTTTAATAATATCTGAAACAAAGGATAAAGCCCTACTATCATTTTTTTCAATCATGTCTTCTATCTTTTTGGATAAGTTTTTAGCATTTTCTTGAAAATCGAAGATCTTAGTCGACTTCTTTTCATATGAAAGTTTGTGAAGTCGGCCTTGCTGTAGTGCTAACTCTTTAGTTATTTCAAACTTAGTCTCGGCAGAAAACCGAAAAGAAGTTCCAAAACACATTTCTAGCTTTTCCCAAGATAATATCGTGTCTACCGTACCGATCGCGTCTATACCAAGATTAAGCTTTCTTCTGTTCGGAGTTTCCTGATCTTTCATCTGCCTATGCCTAATACCATCTTCGTGGTTTAGGGAAAGAATATCATGTGCGGAATAATAATACTAGCAGTTTTTAATTTTCCCAGATAGATACCATTACTTCTGAGGTTCCCTTGTAACCACCTAAAAACGAAGGTCGAAAATCACACAATCTTGCTTTAATTTTTTTTCCGGAATATATTTTCTGTGTAACCTCTTTTGAACTAGATTCCGATAATTCGCCAAGTTTAACTTCATGTGTTCTCATTTTGAACATACTGGAGTCTTCTGATGTCACGATGACCTTGGAGTCAGACACTATAGACAAATTTACCCAATTCCCAAAGCATTCACGTAGCTTCTCAAGATTATTGGTAATTGAACTAAGTGTGGTTTCGCTGGTTCTATGCATTTCTACACCTCTCTATTTTTTTTTAGAGAGCAAGTTTAATGCCAAAACAGCTCAAAGAATTATGTTTCAACTGATATTAATATTTCAACTTTAGTATCAATTATAGATACATTATTTATATCTTTATTAGAAAGTTTTGTATTTAGTAGATTGACTACATCTTTATAACCATCGTTGCCAGCTATCACTTTTAAAAAATGAAACGTTATGGAAGTAAAGCAATTTTCAAGAGCCATGAATTCACTTCTACTTACACTACATATTAAATACCTTGCTTTTGATTTTAGCCAGGTAAATGAACAAGCATAAAGTTGAACAACTTTGTTATTTTTACTCGAAAAAGTTACTTTACATCTGTAATCTGTATGCTGAGGTTGAAAAGAGTCTCTTGGATTATTCGAATTAACGGAGCCTAGATTGGTGGCATAAAGTTTTTTATGTTCTCCTAAAATAGGTGGTGTTAAATTAAATGACATAAACCCCTGAAATTTGACCGGGTTGCCAGCTACCCTCCATTTTTTTTTCTTACCAGAGGGTTGCTCTATATCAACAATCATATTTCTGTTTCTAACATGTTTATCTTTAAAAATCTCTCTAACATTGTTAACCGGGCCAAAAGGAACTTTCCCTCCTAGTAAGTTAACTAATTCTTTTTTGCTAAATCTTTCTGTCCATATATTAATTTTGTCGTTTAATTCCTTTCTATTTTGTGCTCTCAAGGAAATTGTTCCATATTTCAAATCATTCAAAAGATCGTCGGTGGAAATTATTTTTTTTAGAATGTTCCAATAGGAATCTTCTACAATCCCTATAGCAATAAAACCATCTTTCGCTTTATAAATTCCAAATGGTGCCAACAATGGATGACCATTACCCTCAGGTTTGGGGATGACATTATTAAAATCATATTGATAGATCGCCCTTTCGCACATACTTATAATTGCGTCATACATAGCAACTTCAACAAATTGAGCTCTTCCGGTATCTCTAGATTTTAAAATTGAAGCCAAAAGCCCAAAGGATAGTAAAGAGCCTGAAAAAATATCTGCTATTCCTGGGCCAACTTTGAGGGGATTGTCTTCATCGTATCCTGTTAAACTAATCAAACCCCCCATTGCTTGGGCAACTACATCATATGAAGGCCATTTTTTGTAAGGACTTTTTCCAAAAATATCTGAACCAAAACCACTGATTGAACCGTAGACAATTCTTGGATTGATTTTAGACACTTCATCAAATGAGAGTCCCAATCGTTTCATGACCCCTGGACGAAAGTTTTCAACCAATACATCACTTTTTTCAATTAGTTTTTTAAAAAATGCTAGATCTTCCTCGTTTTTTAGGTTTAGGCTAATACTTTTTTTGTTCCTATTTAAACTTATAAAATAACCTGACCAATTTCTTTTTAAGTCATCCTCTTCAAAGGGCCCACTTCTTCTGCTCGAGTCTCCCTCGGTGCTCTCAATCTTTATAACTTCAGCTCCGTGATCAGCTAATAGCATTGTAGCGTAGGGGCCAGATAGCATTCTACTAAGATCCAGGACCCTAATTCCCTCTAAAATTCCTGCTCTTGGCAAATGACTCTCAGCTTTCATACAGATTCTTTCAAAGAAGCTACAAAAGTCTATTTAACGGCTAAGATTTTGCCTCTCTATTCAAGTAAGGCAATGTTTCTGCACCTTGAGGAACAGAAGTGAGGTTTGGTGAAGAGTCAACGGCATCAGCGCAAGACTCTACGTAAACTACCTCTTCGGCTTTTCTTTGATAGCTGTCTAATTCGTATAAGTCTCTTTTATTGATTTCCTCAAGTACCTTTACAGCTAGTAGTTTCATTTCAATTAGATGTCTTTGAAAGTTCAAAAAGGTTTTATCAGCCCTAAAATCGTTATCGTTCCTTTTGCTTAGATCTTTTTTATTTCGCAGTGTGCCTTCGGCTGATTGTCTTTCAAGTTTTTTATTCACTGATTCAATTATTGATGCCGAAGGAACAATTGATTTGTATAGCACCAATATTGTTTCGTCAGAAAGTTCGTTTAGTTCTTTTTCAAGCATAGTTTCCCACCATTTGTTCCGCAGATTTTATTTCTGCTATTAATAACGTCCTATGCTGCCCAAAAGTTAGCCCCATTTTACTTTTCATCTGATAATATTAGTTTTTTTGTTTCATATCAACATAATAAACTTTTATTGAATTATATTTAATAACTGTTTTTACCCACTCAATGCTCACTGACCAGCATATGATAGAGTTGAAGATGCAAAACATTTTTTAAAAATTTTATTATTTTGCTATAAAAAAATTTAAAATGTGGTAAAAACTGTGGTAAAACTGGTAGTGAACTGTAAGTTTTTGCTTGGAGGGGTAATGCGTATTAAATTAATCATAAAAATAACATCAGTAGTTTTGGTGCTGCTAGGTCTATCGCTAAGGTCCGCAGTCTCCGCTGGGGGCTCTGATGAAGAAGTGTTTCCTCCTAAAACATTGGAGAAATTGAAAAAAAATTATTCCACTGAGCAAAAGAAAAACAAAAGCAGTAGTGATGATGTTGAAAACAAAGAAGTAAAAAAATTAGAAGAAAAAAAATCTCAAAATTTAACGTCAGCTAAAGATAAAGAGAAGTCTACAACTAAGGACCAAAATCGTACCGATGCAGAAAATAGTGTTGGCGATGTATTAGAGGATGAACCCTTAATAGCGGATTTAACATCAATTATTGATAAAGATGGTATAGGTGAAGTGAACGTGGTTTGGAAAATTTCCAATGATGGCAATTCTTACAGATCTATTCCGGGAGCTACCAATCAATCATTTACCCCAAGGCAAGAGCACGTAGGTAGAACCTTGCGAGTTGTCCTTACATATCTAGACGGGCAAGGTAACCTAGAAACTTTAATTTCTGCGCCCACCACTCCAGTTATCAACGTCAATGATAAGCCGACCGGTGTAGTAAGGCTTACAGGTGAAAGCGCAGAGGATAGCGCTCTAATATTAGATGTTTCAGATGTGTATGATGAGGATGGAATGGGTCCTTTTAATTTTACTTGGCAAAGAACTTCTCCCAACACAGGTTGGGAAAATTATACCGAAGACGATACTGAAGTTTTGAATCTGAGACAAGAACACGTTTCCTACACTTACAGAGTCCGTGTAGAATATGTTGACGGCTTTGATAATAGGGAAGTTATTTATTCGAATGAGAGTGAAGCAGTACGAAATGTTGATGATCCAGTTCTTGGTGATGTAGTTATCCTAGGTGAAGAGAAGGAGGGTGCTGTTTTAGAGGCGCGGACAGACTCTCTCTCTGACGATGATGGAATAGCTTCAATTGATGTCGCTTGGGAAAGAAGCAGGGACGGAAGGAATTGGGTTTCTTTGACAGGAGAGAATACTAAAAAACTGAACCTCGATCAAACAGTAGTTGGAAGCCAAGTGAGGGTTAAGGCAACGCTGGTTGACAGATTTGGTGTTGAAACAGTACTTCACAGCCAACCAACACGAATTATTGAGAATGTAAATAATGTTCCGATCGGCAACGTTTTGATAAGAAGAGTTTCAAATTAGTAAATAAAAGGATCCATTTAATATAATTCTTTCAACAAGGTCATCTTTGATCAACTTCGGGATGTGTTGGAACCATTGCTGTATCTTCTTATTGAGCCTTCATAGTATGCTCCATCTTCTATAGCGATAGTCTCATGAAAAGTATCTCCTTCCACTCTTGCTGAGGAACCAAATCTTACTTTTTTCCCAAATACTGGACCTATTATTCTACCTCTGATAACTAGATCTTCGGAAGTGACAGACCCAACTACTTTTGCTGATTTTTCAATTACTAATTTTGATGCCTTTATTTCTCCTTCAAGAACTCCATCTAATTGGAGCGCTCCTTTTGAAGTAATTTTTCCAACAACTTTTATCTCTTTTCCCAATAATGATGGTGACGAACTATCCTCAAATTCATTCCCAGAAAAAATGCTAGCACTCTCTTCTTGATCAGGTTCTTTCGGTAATGATTTCGTTTTTTCAGAATTTGCTTTTCTATTTTTCCAGGAATTAAAAATCATTATCTTAATAAGTTATTTCTTGATCAATGTTTGTGATATCAAAGTACCACAAAAATAAAAAAAGTTAATTAAAATAAGGATTTTTAAATAAGTTTTTTGATTGATCGACTGTTCACGTATATATTATCTTATATTAAATCAATAAGAATTGAGGAATAGTGTTATGAAGAAATATGTATTACTTTTTGCTCTAGCATTTGGCGGACTTTTTGTCGCCGGTTGTGAAGCGCCAACAGTATCAGCAGATGCGGTTTCTTGCTCCAAGACTGGGGGCTGCAGCTAAGTATCCAATCAACAGTTGCGCTTGGCTCCGAATCTGATTTTTTTTCATTCGGAGCCTCTTACTTCCAACGTCTATGTGGCCAGTACCATTGGGTAGGATGCTTTTTAACTCTCTTCTCTAGACTAGCATTTATCTCTTTCGTGATAGAACTTACTGTCACCAACTTTATGGGTTTATCAAAAGTAACGCAAATCTTGCTGTCCTGATCCCTAATGCCGTACGCTGGTATCACAAGGGCATTGTATTTTAAGGATACTTCCGCAATTGAAGTAGACGTCTTAGCGGGCCTTCCTAAGAATTGAAAATACTTACCTTCCTTGACTGCTTGATCAATCATCAGAGCCATTACTCCTCCAGACTTAATTAAAGAAATCATTTTTCTTGTGCCAGATGTTCCTACTTCAAGTATGGGTTCACCTCCTTCTCTGATTGCGCTTAAGTGCAGTCGTTCATAAAAAATGTTTTTATTTTTCTGATAAATAGCTCCTGATGTAAGCCCATACTTCTTTAATACGGCTCTCACAGCTTCCCAAGAGCCAATATGCCCAGATACAACTATTATTGGCCTATTAATTTTTCTTGCCTCAATAAGAGGAATTAACTCTTTTTTTTTATATGTTATCTTATTTTTTAGCTTCTGAAATTCCCTGTTAAACATAAGTTCTATAAAGCTCTTGCCAATCATTTTAGAATTCTCTTTAATAAACTCCTTTCTTTTTTGGAAAGCCATATTTGGATAAACAAACCTCAGATTTGTATCTACTCTTTTACGGAATTTTCTGACCCGTGGTAGTACGATTTTACAAAGCTGTCCTCCCCAGTGTACCCTTTTTTCAAAAGGCATGAGTTTTAAAAATGTGATAAGTAAATAGAAGGGTATTATCTCGAGAAGTTGACGGAGCATGTCTATTCCTATCTACATCAATAAAGCACTGAAGTTAGGTATTGGGATATATTACCATCACCATTTGCCTCCCCTCAACTTTGGGAATCACATCTGGTTTACCAAGGTGAGCTGTGTCTATTACTACTCTTTCCATTAATTCCGCACCTAATTCTTGATGGGCCATTTCTCTACCCCTGAATCTAAGTGTTATTTTAACTTTATCCCCATTTTCAAGAAATTTTGTAACAGAGCGCATTTTTACTTCATAGTCATGCTTATCAGTATTGGGTCGGAACTTTATTTCCTTTAATTCTATTGTTTTTTGTTTTTTTCTTGCTTCTGCTTCCCTTTTTTGCTGATCATACTTAAACTTTCCAAAATCCATAATTTTACAAACTGGAGGTGATGCATTGGGAGAAATCTCAACTAGATCAAGGCCCACCTCGCTTGCCATAATGTTTGCCTTTTCAGGGCTTACAATTCCTACCATATTTCCTTCAGCATCAATTAAACGAACCTCTTTACAAATAATTGATGCGTTAACCCGAGCCGCCACTTCCTTTTGTCCCGAGGTCATTTCCTGATTTCTCCTTACGATTTCATGCTCCTTTTTCTCAAGTTAATTAAATTTATTTTGTTACAATAGCTTTATTACGATGTTCTTTTTCTATTTTTAGATCTGGAGGTGTTGCTTCTATTGATAGCTCTCTAATAGCATCATTCAAAGCAATTGTTTGTGACTCTTTTATACCAAGTCGCCGTAAATTTATGGATTGACTTTTGACCTCTTTCTCGCCCACGACAGCAATTATAGGAATTTTTGAAATAGAATGTTCTCTTACCTTATAATTGATTTTTTCGTTTCTATCGTCCACTTTACACCTCAATCCAACTTTTTTAAATGAGTTAGCTACTTCATCAATGTAGTTGCCCATATTTGTTGTTATTGATGCTATGACAATTTGTGTTGGTGCAAGCCAGAGCGGAAGTCTACCTGTTGTATTCTCAAGCAAAATTCCAATAAATCTCTCAAAGGATCCAAGTATCGCTCTGTGTAACATAACGGGGACTTGTTTTTCTCCAATATTGTTTATATAAGTAGATCCCAATCTTTCTGGTAAAACAAAATCCACCTGTAATGTTCCACATTGCCAATCTCGGCCCAAGGCATCTGTTAATACAAACTCTAATTTTGGTCCATAAAAAGCACCCTCGCCTCTATTTATCAAAAAGTCATAACCGGCCATTTTGGTTGCACTTTTTAAGGCCCGTTCGGCGCGGTCCCATACTAGATCGCTACCAGCTCTGTTTTCTGGTCTATCTGAGAATTTTACTTTAAACTCAGGAAATCCAAGTTCTTCATAAACTTCGGATAAAAGTTCTATAAATTTTTTTGTCTCACTTTCTATTTGCTGTTCAGTACAAAAAATGTGGGCATCATCTTGTAAAAAAGCTCTTACCCTCATAAGACCGTGTAATGCGCCAGATGGCTCATTCCTGTGACAAGCGCCAAATTCAGCCATTCTCAGGGGTAGATCCCTATAAGATTTTATACCTTGATTATAAATTTGAACGTGACAAGGACAGTTCATTGGCTTTAATGCGTTTATTCTAGGTGCTTTTTCCTGCTCATCTACCTCAACAATAAACATATTTTCTCTAAATTTATCCCAATGCCCTGATTTTTCCCAAAGACTTCTATCTACAATTTGCGGCGTTTTTACCTCAGAGTATCCATTATCCTCAAGTTTTCTACTCATATATTCTTGTAATGTGGAGTAGAGTTTCCAACCGTTTGCATGCCAAAAAATACTTCCAGTAGCCTCCTCTTGTAGATGAAATAACTCCATATCTTTTCCGAGTTTCCTATGGTCTCGTCTTTCGGCTTCTTCCAGTCTTAAAAAATATTGCTTCAATTCCTCTTTACTTCTAAACGCTACTCCATATATCCGCTGAAGCATTTTATTTTTACTATTACCCTTCCAGTAAGCACCTGCAACTCTGGTAAGTTTAAAAGAATCCGCAGGTACTTGACCTGTATGAACTAAATGGGGCCCCCTGCAGAGGTCTTGCCAATCTCCATGCCAGTACATATTTATATCTTCATTGATTGGAATATCTTTGATCAGCTCAACCTTGTAAGGCTCATTTTTTTCTTTGTAAAAATTCAAGGCTCTCTCACGATCCCAGGTCTCTTTTTTTACTTCATCTTTTTTTCCAATAATTGACCTCATTAGAGCTTCGATTTTGTCTATATCATTTTCGGAAAAGGGCTCGTCTTTATCAAAATCATAGAAGAAGCCATCTTGAATCACCGGCCCTATGGTCACTTTCACATCTGGCCATATTTCTTGAACGGCTCTGGCTAAGATATGGGCACAATCATGTCGAATTAATTCAAGAGCTATTTCTGTATCTTTAGAAGTGTGTATTGTAACGGAGCAATCAGTCGTAAGCTTTGTCGATAGGTCAGTCAAAATACCATTTACGGTGCATGCTATCGACTTCTTAGCAAGAGATGTTGATAGGTCTTTTGCAATTTCAAAACCTGTTATTCCAGCGGGATACCTTCTCGATGAACCGTCAGAGAGTTCAACAGCTATTTTATTAACTTCGGTCAGATTTAAACTCACTCTATACTTCTTTAACTTGCTTTTCTAAAAGATAAAGTACTGTATGCATCAATTAATAGCTCTTCCATATTTTTTGTGTTGAAATTGTTTAATACATAATTACGGCTTGTTCGTCCAGTAAAATTCCTCTCTTGCGCATTCATTTGGAGTAGGTTTGTCAAAGTTTGTGTAAGTTTTTTTGTATCACCATTTCCAGTCAGGTAATTATGATATTCGCTAGGTAAAAGCTCTTTGTTTACATCGTTTTCCCAACTAACTACAGCGTTACCCATAGCTAATGCATTTAAAATATCTAATGAATAGTATTGGTTTTGAGGATTTAGTTCTAGATAAATGGATGAAAGCTTGAGAGCAGCTTCTAAGTCAGCTATGTTATCCATTAGACACAAAACGCTATTTCGGTTTTTAAGGTATTTTTCCTCAAACTCATTCAGTCGGCTCTTATTTGCATTTGTTTTCAAAACAACAATATATGGTTTTATATTTTCTGGTAGTTTCTCTAGATTTACCGATAGTTTAATTATCTGATTTTGCCATTTGTTTGAGTCGAAATAAGCTTTTGTAAAAATTATGTGTCTGGGCTTCTCAAGCATTCCCCATTTGGTTGCTAAAGAAATAGTTCTTTCTTGGCTGATTTTCTTTTCATCATATATTGTTAAATCTACCGGTACTGGTACATGAAACAAACCTATGTTTTTTCTAGAATATCTGGTAAGAAGTTCTCGGTAAGTTGTTTTGCTGGGTACTAATGTGGTAGCTTGTGGAATGAATTCTCCAAATATAGTCTTATTTAACCTTCCTATTACAGTTTGTTCTGATGAATTTGAAAGCATAGACATTATTATCTTTATAGAGCAAGTCTTATTAACCAGTAATGCGGCTTTATATCCCGCTTTATCGTATACATGAATTGTAACAATAGATTTTGACGACACTACTTCACAAATTTTCTTAATAGTCGCTTTGGAGTAAATTATGTCCTCTGAAGAGGCTTTCTGTCCAACAATTTCAGCACCCCATCGCTTAAAATATGATAATTCCCTGCCAAGAGGAGAAAACACGTATGAATTACATCCGTTATCTTTCAAGATTTTAGAGTGAGCCGCAATTGCTCTAATTGAAATATCATCATTTAGGCTAGTTAAAAGTTGAAGGATGTTCATGTCTGTGTAAAAATCTGATCAAAGGTCATAGCAAATAATAGAGCGGAGATATGATTGAAACGAAATTCCATAAAACAGATGATGGACAAAAACTAGCTTTTTCACAAGTCAATGGTGATAAAAATATAAAAAATTTGCCAGGTGTTGTATTTTTGAGCGGTTTGAAGTCGGATAAAGAAGGAACAAAAGCTATTTTTCTTGCTCAATGGGCAGAAAAAAATAAAAGAGACTTTTTAAGGTTTGACTATAGAGGTCATGGGGCTTCGTCGGGAACGTTTGAAGAAACATCTTTTTCAGACTGGCTTGAAGATACTAAAAGCATCGTTTTGTCACTTACGTCGGGTCCTCAGATTTTGGTTGGATCTTCACTTGGAGGATGGATAGCTTTATTATTTGCAATGCTATACCCTAAAAAGGTTGCAGGAATAATAGGCATTGCAGCTGCTCCTGACTTTACTGCCAAATATGCTAGAAAAAATCTTACCAAAGATCAAAGATATGAGCTTGAAACTACTGGGAAGCTTTCTTTTGATTCTGAGTATTTTGAACAACCCCTAGTGATTACTCAAAAATTAATAGAAGATGGAAACCAACACTTAATTTTGACAAAGAATAAACGTATTGACTGCCCAGTAAGACTTTTGCATGGATCTCTCGACGAAGATGTTCCGCTTTCCACTAGTATCGATTTATTGAAAAGCCTAAGTAGTGTTGATTTGCAACTTCAAGTTATCAAAGGCATAGATCATAGGTTCTCAACACCGGAATGCCTTGAATTAATCAAAGAAACCGTAGAACGGATGCTTTTAGCGTAAGACCAACCCTAGAACCAGTAAAATTAGGCCGAAAGCTGACAAACAAATAGCAATGTAATTTATAATTATAAGCTGCTCGAAGATAGTTTTCTTATCATATTTGCCGTTTTTTTCGGTCTGGTTACGAGCTTGGAATCCTAAATACATTACCATAGAAAATCCTATTAGACCTAAAAAGCATAGGAAAACTCCCAAACTAACCGAGAATATCGACATTATAGAAATTTATTACCTGAAAATTTATGAAAAATATACAAATAGATTTTCCAAAGCAAAAATTTATTGCAAAACTACCAAAATGTTTCTACGTTCATCTCGTGCCTCTATAGCTCAGCTGGTAGAGCAACTGATTTGTAATCAGTGGGTCGGGAGTTCGAGTCTCTCTGGGGGCACCATGCAGTAATAGTGTTAGCTTTATTTACTTGGCTTTGATGAAAACTAGTCAAGGAGGGTAGACCAAATGGTAGACCAAAATGAAGCATATACATTCCAAAAACGTGGAATATTTTATTTTTCAAAGCGAGTGCCATCAGATTTAAGAGAGCTATACAAAGTAAGTCGTTTAACCTACTCGCTTAAAACTAAATGCCCAAAATTAGCAAATACTCAGGTTAAAGAAGCATTACATAAGTTATCGTTGTATTGGAATAAAGTACGGATGGATAAGGAGTTGCCATGCAGCCAATTTCTTGTATCTGCCACAAACAATCAAAGCAATGATTTAAGCATTACATTTACTGAGGCGACCCACCTGTATCTAGAGTCAAAAGGAAAACATAAAGGTGTTACTTTTTATAACTCAGTTCAGAGAGCCACTAGATATATAATAAGCTCCATCAAAGATAAAGATTTAGCCAGTTATACCAGAGCTAATGCAAACTCCTTTAGAGATTATCTCTTAAAAAGAGAATTAGCAGGAAGTTCTATTACAAGAATATTAGCGGTCGTAAAGGCTATCTTTAACTTTGCTAACAATGAATATGGTCTGAGTTTAAAGAACCACTTTAGTGGACTCCAATATGACCGATTTGCAAGGGTAGGGAGCAGAGAAGCTATTCCAATAGATGATATAAGATTTTTACAAAAAAGATGTAAAGAGATTGATGACGAATTGAGATGGCTTGTAGCACTCATATCAGATACAGGAATGAGGTTGGCAGAGGCAACTGGTCTTTTGATTGAAGACATTAGACTAAATACAGAAGCACCATACGTTTCGGTACGCAGCCATCCTTGGCGACCTTTAAAGACAAAGGGAAGTAAAAGAGATATTCCTTTAGTTGGAAAAGCTTTATGGTCAGCCAAAAGAATTAAGGAAATGCCTGCAAGTAAGTTTGCATTTCCAAGATATAACACTTCATCCTACACCAGTACTAATACTGCCAGTGCATCACTTAATAAATGGTTAAGGAGCGAAGGCTTCGTTCAGTATACCATGCATAGCTTTAGACATTCATTGAGAGATAGATTGAGATATGTGGCTTGTCCTTTTGAAATTGTCGACCAGATAGGGGGTTGGTCTAATAAAACAGTTGGACAGAACTATGGCAATGGTTACAGGCTTTGTGATTTGAATAAATGGATGCAAAGATTGGTATGAAAGTTAGCTTGATAGCTATTTTAAGTCATGCAGAGACTGGGCTTTCAGTTATTTGAAATCATAGGAGGGTAAGAAAAAGAATTCTAATACCGTTTCGAAGAGTGGGGGTAAATTTGAATAACGATATTTTTATAACTTCACGTCAACTTAAATATCCTGCTGTTGTATAATCGAAAAGAGTAGGGAATACTTTTACGATTATTAAATTGGAAAGAAGAATTATGAAACTAGAAAACTTTGAAAAATCTCTAAAGCTTTCCCATAAAGGAAATATATCTAAGCTCTTTAACATTCGATTTATTGCGTTTGAAAGTGAAACTGCAACCTTCGAAGTTCTGTTTCCTGATATTTGCTTGAACCCCCATGGAACTGTTCAAGGTGGAATGGTTACATGTGTTTTAGATGAAACAACAGGTATAACTGCATCGGCTTATGCTGAAGGAAAATATTTATTTAATACTACAGATATCCATGTATCCTTTCATCGCCCGACTCTTGAGGGAAAGGCCTTAATCCGAACGAATATTCTAAAGTTGGGCAGGACTATTACATCAATACAAGGGCAATTGTTTTCTCATGAGGATAAACTTGCAGCAACAGTTTTGCACACAGGTATGATAGTAAAAAAGCAAGAAGATTAGACAGTATGCGGCAGATGGGGTGTTAATAAATATTTTTACATATTGATTAAGAACCTTCATTCCGCAAAAATAAGAAAAAAACAAAACGGAGTTTTCGATGGATTACTATCTAGCTACACACACTTTTCATTCAGATGAAAAAAGAAAACAGTATATGAAAAGGATAAAGGGTAGAAAAAATGATGAATGGGTAAGTATGATGAATGACCCGAGTAATCCATTCCATGAAAGAGCGAGAGTTGTCCAAGTTTTCATTGGCAAGGCAGATTTCTTCTTTTGTCACTGGTATGCTGAAAGTGAACAAGCCATTATAGATAAGTTATCTTTCTTAGGTGCTGACGATTTTTGTATCACAATGGCAACTAAGACCAAAAAACCATTAGTTGACCAAAAGGAGCTAGAGAATATGTTACTCAAGGTAGATTAATCTTAACCAGATAAGAGCTACCTATTTTCCTTTTTTGCCTTCACCCTAACACGCTTAGGTTGTTGCTTAGGCTTTGCTCTAAGCTTTGTCACAAGCAGGATTATGGCCAATGTTGCTACGAATACTATCATTCTTAACATTTAGTAGTTGTTGGTGCTTTTACAAGTAATTTGACTACTCTTTATCTTCGGTAACCCAAGTACGGCATACATTTTGTACATCAGAAGTGAGAAAAACATTCGTAAAACAATAAAATATCTTCTTGTCATATTTGATGATATTAATAAAAGAATTGCCTGATATTTGTTGTTGAAATACTTCCCCTTTAGACAATACGACTTCAATGTCACCTTGTGATATTTCTACATACTTTCCTTCTTTCTCTTTCTTAATTGAATATGTTTTTGCAAAGCTAAAAGATGAGAAGATAAGAGTAAGTATTGATGTTAGTAGCAAAAGTTTCTTCATTGTTTATTTCCCTATTTAGTGTTCATAGACTTCCACACCATACCTTGTTTCTGTAGAAACTGGTAAACTAACTAACTGTGTTTTTAGCAACTAATAGAAAGAGCCAAAAAGTTTTATAAATCAATGATTGGTTTAGATAAAACCTCTCTTAATCATAAACGAGTGTTAACCACTTTTCTTTTCGTAAGACAGGTAGGAGCTTATTACTGAATAGGGTTCGTTTATTAACTTCTACACACTATATATTATCGAAACTCTAGTTCGTAGGAGGGAATTAAGACCATGATAAAATATAAGTTAACAACAATGTCCATATTAGCTCTGCTATTTCTATCAGCGTGTAATGGTGGGGGAAGCAGTGGGTACTGAGAAAGCTGTTGAGATAATTGATATATACACTCACAAGGTAGAGAAGAGATTAGATAGGCTAGGAACGTACTTAGTCTTTATCGTAATACCTTTGTTATTAATTATAGCAATGCAGCTAGGTGCTTTAATTATCTACTTGTTTAGTTCTAGCTAGGGTAGGCATGGGCCATAGGGGGGTGTGTAGTTAGTAATATATGACCTTGCCAATAGATTGGGATTTTAAAATAGTAACTTTCATGTAAATTACTTTTAAGCACTTCTGGGGGCCACTTACTCTATACTAGTAACGATAAGGAATGTTCGAACAATTTGTTAAAGAAATAATATCCGACATTTCACAAAGAGAGGAACGTCAGAGAAATAGAAGAGATGATGCTCAGCACCACTTTGAGTATGCAGTAAGATTTCTTCTAACTGACCTTTGGAAAGCATCAAAAAGCATTCCCTCTAGAGAATGTTCAATAAATAAAAGGGCTCGATTTTATTCTGACCAACCAGAGCGTTATAGAAACTCTAATTTAACCTACAGACAGGTTATAGCAGCTTTTGAGGGGCTATTGAATCTCCGTTTGATAGAGATAACCAGAGAAGGTTACTACGACTCAGAGACTCTTACAGGAGAGCTTACAAGGTATGTGGCCACTGATGAATTATTAGAAAAAATGAATGAACTGGCCGGTCATCCGGCTATAACATTGAAGCCAAATTTTTTAGAGGAAGAATTTGTACTTCTTCGCAATACGATAGATGGACAGAAGCGCTTAATTGACTATGTGGATACACCCAAAACTACTGAATACAGAAATAATTTAATCAAAATAAACAGTGAATACGAACGCCATTGGTTTGATTTAAGAATTAAAGACATAGAAGTTTTAAAGCTAGCGTCCCGACTTGAGAGAGATGAAACGACGTTACCGATAGATTTATCCAAACGGTTTCTCTACCGAATATTTACGCAAGGTTCTTTTAAAAAGGGTGGGCGTTTTTATCGTGGTTGGTGGCAGAACGTACCAAAAGAATACAGACCTTTCATTACAATCGATGAAGGCTTTACGTCTGAATACGATTACTCTCAATTAAATCCACACATGCTCTACTACTCTATGAATAAAAATATGGGTGAAGAAGATGCCTACAGTCGCGTACTTGATGGAGAGCATAGAGACATCGTTAAACAAGCATTTAATGCGATGATACAAGCTGATACGCAGTTGCGAGCCTGTCCTGAAAACATTGATATAGATAAAATAGATATAAGTTGGATAGATTTAAGAGAAAGGATTCTAACTGCACACAAGCCCATAGCATCTTTGTTCTTTCAAGGCACTGGAAACGCGATGCAATTCGAAGACAGTCAGATAGTTGAAAATATTTTATTACAGACCACCGCTAGCAAAACACCTGCTTTACCAATCCATGATAGTTTTATTATGCGACAGCAATATGCTTCAGAGTTGGAAGAAATGATGCGTAGAGCTTTTCATTCAAGATTTGGTGAAGATATTCCGGTTAGTAGTGAAATTATCATTGAGCCACCAAGATTGTTTGAAAATGACGGAACTCCTAGAACGGATGAAATGGCAGCGGAAGACAGAGAGCATTCGCAATGGTTTGATAGGAATGTAATGTGGATGAATAGAGAAATATAATATTTCACTTTTCATAGTTGGTACGTGTATCTACACTTTTCTTGTGCGAGAGAGAAAGGAAGCTTGAGTGACAAAATTTGACAGAATAGTTAAGGCAATTACAAATAAAGACCCTGAAATCCTTCAAGGCTTAATCCATCCAGATTTCATGTTAATTCGTGAAAATGGTTTGGTATCAAAAGATGAACAACTTGAATTTTTACAAAAGATGTTTGATGGGGATACAGAATGGTTAGACTTCAAATGCTGCTATGAGGACGAGGATACTCTTGTCTGGAAGGACCTTTTGTATATTAAATCGGAGGATAAGAAATTTTTGGTAACTAACCACGAGGCTTTCAAAGATAATCTGGTTTGGCGCATTATGCTCAATCCAAAAGAAGTATCGAAAGAGATGGAAAAAATTTCATGAGTAACTTTGATAAAATGATTAAGCTTATTGAAGAAAAAAACATTAAAGAGATGGAGGAGTGGCTTCATCCAGACTTTTTATTTGTAGTAGATTACGAAATGGAAACACGAGAGGAGTGGCTCAAAGATACAGAGCGATTGTTCGAAGAAGAAGATTATTACTCTATTCCAAACATTAAATTGTTGTACGAGGATGAAAACGTCATGGTTCACCAAGGCAGGTACATTATGGAAGGTATCGAAAGAACACCAGTAAGCACAACCCACTTCAGAGATGGTAGACCTTGGAGG
>CACNDI010000027.1 GCA_902619165.1 uncultured Alphaproteobacteria bacterium | reverse complement strand
CGATAAAGATCTTTATGAGTTTGGGAAGATAATTAGTAAGTTCAAAGAACTTAATACTGTTTCAATTATATGGACTATTTGCAAGGCACTGGACGCAACTGCAAGAACAATCCAGCTAAGATCATACATTTTCAATAAATTAAAGTCTGAGAATAACAGGACACAAATGAGCGCTGAAACCATTTTTTTTGTAGAAGAAAAATATAAATCATCAAAAATTAATTTATCAAGAAATGATGCTTTAGCTGAAGGGGTCTTCTTATGCCGTGACCTAATAAATCTGCCGGCAAACATTTTGAACATTAAGAAATTTGAAAATGAGCTTAAAAGTTTAAAAAAAATCGGTGTTAAAGTAAAAGTCCTAAATGAAAAAGAGATTAGAGCAATAGGGATGAATCTACTTTTTGCCGTCGGGAAGGGCTCGGAGAATCCATCCAAGGTAGTGGTGTTAGAGTGGAAAGGTGGGAAGCGTGATGCAAATCCAACTGCACTTATTGGTAAAGGAGTTGTCTTTGACTCAGGAGGATTATCATTAAAGTCTTCTTCTGGAATGGTTGATATGGCTATGGATATGGCTGGCGCCGCGGTAGTAGGAGGCGTATTTAAGTCCATTGCTTTATCCAAGTTGAAAGTCAATGTAGTGGGTCTGGTCGGACTGGTTGAAAATATGCCTGGACCTAGTTCCGTGAGACCTGGTGATATTTTAAAGTCATTGAAGGGCGATATGGTGCAAGTTAATAACACTGATGCAGAGGGGCGTTTATTGTTAGGTGATTTGCTTTGGTATTCGCAACTACAGTTTAAACCGAAAAGAATATTCGATCTAGCTACACTTACAGGAGCCATCATAGTTGCACTTGGAAAAGAATATGCTGGAGTATTTTCAAATAACGACGAATTTTGTAATCAGTTTTTAACCGTTTGTGAAAAATCAAATGAGAAAGCTTGGAGATTACCTCTTGACCAAAAGTTTGGAGATAAACTTTCCTCTAGTGTAGCTGACTTGACCAATGTTGGAGGTTCACAAGGCTCCTCAATAATTGCTGCAATGTTTTTGAATAATTTTGTTAAAAAAGAGATGCCATGGATTCACTTAGATATTGCAGGGGTTGCCAAAAATACGGAAACAACTTTTAGTAGAAATGGAGCTACAGCTTGGGGTGTAGTTTCGCTTTTTGAGTATTTACGGGAATTCTCATAAGTGAATATGAATAAATTAGAAAAGGCTTATTTTTATAATTCTTCGCATAGAAATGTTATTGTCGATATTTCTTGGTTAATAGAAAAGCTTTTCAAAGAAAGGAACCGCATTTTAGTTTGTTGCAAAGATCTAGAAACCGTTGAAATTATTGATAAGTTTCTTTGGGCATACAAAGAGGACGGGTTTATTCCTCATTCCATAGCGACAAAAGAAACCTCTCTTTACCCTATATTAATTACAACTGATATACACGAAGATTATGAGTATAATGTCTTATTGGCTTTAAGCGGCGTTTTAATAAAGGAAAAAGACTGGCGAAAGTTTTCTAAAACCTATTATTTTTTTGATGATCAAGAAAATAAAGAAAAAGAAAACGCAAGAGCATTGTGGAAAAGTTTTTCGGCACAAAATATTGTTTGCAAATATTGGGTTAATAAAGCAAACAGATGGGTATTAGCGCGTTCAAGTTAGAAATTAGTTTACTTTGAAACTCTTTTGTCTTAACTGTTCTAAGAAAAAGGAGATATACAAATGTCCGTAGAAAAAACTCTTTCGATTATTAAGCCAGATGCCGTTAAAAGAGACCTAACCGGCAAAATCATTGCGATGTTTGAGGAAAAAGGGCTCAGGGTTGTGGCACAAAAAAAAATTTTGTTATCGAAAGAACAAGCCGGCTCTTTTTATGCCGTCCACAGAGAAAAACCTTTTTTTGATGAACTATGTGAGTTCATGTCCTCAGGGCCAATAGTTGTCCAAGTTCTTCAAGGTAGTAATGCTATAGAACTAAATAGACAAATTATGGGAGCAACTAATCCAGAACAAGCCGAGACCGGTACTATACGTAGGGAGTTTGCGTTATCTATGACCGAAAATTCAGCTCATGGTTCTGACTCTGCTGAGACTGCAAGGGACGAAATAAATTTTTTCTTCTCTGGATTAGAGATTCTTCAATTCTGAAGGTCTTTAGCTTAGTTTATTGATAATATTTTCTTACCACTTTCCTCAAGAAATTCCCTTAAAACTCTTTTGTACAAAAGGTGCTCGTGAGGTAGCAATTTCTCTTCGAGTTGTTTTTCAGTACTAATTTTAGTTATATCTATTAAAGTCTGACCAAGAATAGGACCTTCATCTACTTTATTTGTAATTTGATGTACAGTAGCGCCATGGATTAAACAGCCTGCTTTCAGTGCTCTCTGATGAGTGTTTAAACCCTTAAAAGACGGTAGAAGAGAAGGATGGATGTTCAGAATAGGCTTAGAAAACGATTTTATAAATCTTTCTGATAATATTTTCATAAAGCCGGCGAGACAGATTATGTCAATATTTTTTTCTTTTAGTACTCGCAAGGTTGTTTCTTCAAAAATCAGATTGTCTTCTTTTTTTTCTATATCGAAAGAAAAAGTTTCTATTGAGTTTTTTTCTGCAAAAACAAGTCCATCTGCTTTTGTATTATTTGAAACAACCAGTTTCGGCTGACCAGGATGATCCTTTGCACTTTTCATATCGTTTATAAGAGCCATCATATTTGACCCTCTTCCTGAAATAAAAATGGCAACATTTTTTTTCCTGTAGAATCTAGTCAATATTTAAACTGCCCTCAAACTCTATTTGATTTCCATTAATTATTTTCCCGATTTTTATAACTTCCTCATTGATTTTTTTACTTCGAGCTTCAAAGCCTCTTCTTCTATTTGCAGGAATAATAGCTATAAATCCTATTCCGCAATTAAAAGTTTGCAATGCCTGCTCGTTTGAAAGTCGAGCGCTTTTTATTGCCCACTTTAAAGAGCTAGGGACCTCCCACGAATTTAATCGGATTTTTGCTGTCACACCATTCCTAAAAATTCTTGGTAAATTATCTATTATGCCTCCACCTGTTATATGAGCGAACCCAGAGCTATTATTTAAAACAAACGGGTCTTGAGCAAAATCTGAGTACAATCTGGTGGGGATTAGCAAAGATTTTTTTAGATCAGCTAGGTCGTGTTTAGCCTCTTGCTCTAAAAGTTTTCTTATTAATGTAAATCCATTTGAATGTGGGCCGGACGATGGCAAGCCATAAATTAAATCCCCTGGTCTGATTTCTTTTGGTAATTTTCTTGACCTGTCCACAATACCTACCGCAAATCCTGCTAAATCAAAGTCGTTTTCTGAATAAATGCCAGGCATTTCGGCTGTTTCTCCACCAATAAGAGATACTTTTGCTTTTTTACAAGCTATTGCAATACTTTCAATTAACTTTGAGTGCTTTCTTATTTTCAATTTGGACATAGATAAATAATCAAGAAAAAACAGTGGCTTAGCCCCAGAACATATAAGATCATTTATATTCATTGCAACAAGGTCTTGTCCAATACTTGAATAATTTTTCATATCAATTGCTAGTTTTATCTTTGTTCCAACTCCATCACAAGCAGACACCAATATTGGTTTATTGAGTTGCTCATTCTCAAGCGAGTAGAGTGCAGCAAAATCTCCTATACCGTTGATTACATTTTTATCAAAGGTTGAGTTTACGATTGACGGTAATTTTTTTACAAAGTCATTTCCAGTGACAATATCGACTCCAGAATCTTTATAAGTTATTGATTTTTCTCTTTTGGGCATAGATCGTCTCTTTATATTACCAATATTCCCGATTGCTCTAAACTATTAGACACTCTATATCTTGACAAGCTAAACAATCAAATTTAATGAATAGATGCGAAAGAAAAACCTCGTGGGGGGTTAGCTCAGTTGGTTAGAGCAGAGCGCTCATAACGCTTTGGTCACAGGTTCGAGTCCTGTACCCCCTACCACTACTTTCCTTATATATATATCGATTACTTAGACCTAATTTTGACACTACTGTTCACAGTTTTGTTCACAAAAAAATAGGGGTGGTTAAAGGAAACAGAAAAGTAATAATTTTTTTTAATCTATCAGGTAAGCTTTTGTGCATAGTAAATAAAAGAATTTTACGTCAATACTCAAGTTCATGAAGATCTTTTGTATCCCAATGGCAAAAAACTTCTTTTCCTACCGTATATTCTTTTTTTATAAAAGAGACGTCATCAACTGAAGCAATAATGGTTTGATCCTTGTTTTTCATAATAATTCTAGCTGAGTCTCCAAGGAATTCGATGTCAGCAATTTTTGCTCTAACTCCTGTTTTTATGTTTTTTGATAGATTATCACTGACCTTTGTTTTATCCATTCTGAGGGAACTAAAGCCCGTTCCGCTTTTAATTATATTATGACTGCCAACAAACTCGGCAACGAATTTTGACTTCGGTTTGTTGAAAAGATTTAAAGGACTGTCAATTTGCTCAATGACTCCATTATTCATTACCACTGCAGTGGTGGCAAGCGCTAAAGCTTCTTCTTGGGAGTGGGTCACATGAACAAAAGTTATTTTTAACTCTCTCTGCATTAGCTTTAATTCTGTTCTCATACGAACTCTTAATGCGGGATCTAAAGCAGATAATGGTTCATCCAAAAGTAAAACCTTGGGCTTTGAAATTAAAGCCCTTGCAAGAGCAACCCTTTGTTTTTGGCCCCCTGAAAGCTGATCAGGATATCGATTTTCAAAACCACTCATTTGGACCATTTCTAAAAAATTCATTGCTTCTTTATATCGTTTTTGAGAGCTTTCTCCCTTTATTTTAAGTGAAAAAGATATGTTATCGATTACGCTTAGATGTGGGAAGAGAGCATAATTCTGAAACATCATAGATGTTCCGCGCTCTGCAGGGGTTAAACTGTTTAAGCGTTTTGATCCAATAAAGATATCACCATCAGTAATCTCTTCGTGGCCAGCAATCATTCTAAGTAATGAAGTCTTACCGCAACCTGAAGGGCCAAGGAGACAACAATATTCGCCTTTAATAACTTTAAAACTTATACCTTTGACTGCTTCAAAATCTCCATATGTCTTTCTTACGGCTATTATTTCGAGATCATTTTGAGAGTCGCTGAACATAAATTCTGGATAACTTCATTTAGCCTGTATTTCAAATACAAAATTAAAATAATAATAATAATACGTCAGTATATTGCTATAATTTTAAGCAAAAACTATTTTTTGCACAATAATTAATCATAAACTTTGTTTTTTTTTGAAAAAAAATTTTGTATTTGCCTGAATTTTTTGTTCTGTTGAGTTTTTTAAGATACCGATTTTTGAGAGGGGGTTAACATTAAACTTTTGGAGGTAAAAATGAAAAACGACAAATTCTCAAGAAGACAAATGCTAAAATTAAGTGCTGGAACCGTCGCTGCAACTGGCCTTGGGCTTTATGCACCAGCAGTGATCTCATCAGACCCAATTACTCTTCGATATCTAGGCACAGCAGTAAGCATGGGTGATGAGGTGCAAAAGAAACTTTTCGAGGATACTGGGTTAAAGGTAAAATTCATAGCGGTAACAACGGATGAAGTTACTAAGCGAGTGCTTACCCAGCCAAACAGTTTTGATATAGTCGATACAGAGTATTTTAGTTTGCCAAAATTAGTGCCATCAGGAAATATCCTGGGTATGGATACTAAAAGAATAAAAGAATGGGACAACGTAACCTCTATATTCACAAAAGGGATTACCCCAAAAGGAAAAAAGGTAGGTCTCCAGGGGACTGCTCCGTCTAAAGTTATGTATCTTGAGGGTTCTACTGGTAAGAAGTTCGCTAACGATGTTACTCAATATGCGACCTTAATTCCTACTATCTACAACGCCGATACGCTAGGTATAAGACCAGACCTTATAGGAAGACCAATAACATCCTGGGCAGAGTTGCTAAACCCAGAGTTTAAAGGAAAAGCCGCAACGCTCAACATTCCTTCTATTGGAATAATGGACGCCGCCATGGTGGTAGAAGCGATGGGTGAATATAAATATCCAGATAAAGGTAATATGACTAAATCTGAGATAGACCTCACGATGAAGATATTTACAGAAGCAAAGAAATCTGGCCAGTTTAGAGCATTTTGGACTGATTTTAACGAAAGTGTAAATTTAATGGCATCTGGCGAAGTTGTTATTCAGTCGATGTGGTCTCCTGCCATTACTGCAGTGAAGGCACAAGGGAAAGATTGTATTTATCAACCGTTAAAGGAAGGTTATAGAGCTTGGGCAGCTGGATTTGCTTTACCAAAAACTACAAAAGGTAAAACAGCTGATGCGGTTTATGAGTTTGTGAATTGGTATCTTTCAGGATGGGTTGGCGCTTACTTGAATAGACAGGGTTATTATTCTGCAGTATTGCCAACCGCAAAACAATATATGTCAGAAGATGAGTGGGGTTTCTGGATGGAAGGTAAATCTGCAAAGGGTGATATCGTTAGTCCAACCGGTGCTAAGCTAGCTTCTGCCGGAGAAAAAAGAGATGGTGGCTCCTATGAAGACAGAATGGGGGGCGTCGCATGTTGGAACGCAACTATGGATGAGAACAAATATATGGTTCGTAAGTGGAACGAAATGGTTGCAGCTTAGAAAAAGGCATTTATGTTTATCAAAGGGGCAGAGTTTTGCTGTCCCTTTGAGTTATAGAAAAGAAGAATGCAGTTTTCATCGGGTAAAATAAAGCCCCATGTGGGTTGGCTGGCCTTACCATTTGCTTTGGTCTTCTTCGCATACTTTGTGCTTCCCTTAGTATTAACAATAATCGTAAGCTTTTGGGATTACACTGACTATGCCATAATACCAGCTTTAATATTAGACAATTATATATATATATTCGATGGATGCTTTTCTAACGAAGGTGGATTATGTCTTACGCTTAAGACTTATCTTTCGACATTTTTCTTTTGCTTTTTCACCTGGTTAATAACACTAGTTCTTGGTTTTTGTGTGGCATACTTTTTAGCATTTTACGTAAACTCGATACCGCTACAAGTGTGTTTATTCTTAGTCTGCACAATACCATTTTGGACCTCCAATGTAATAAGAATGGTATCATGGATACCTTTATTAGGCAGAAACGGCCTGGTAAACGAATTTTTTCTATCATTGGGAATTATAGACCAACCAATAGAATGGCTTTTGTATTCAAGTTTTTCGGTCATTCTGGCACTTGTTCATTTATACACGCTTTTCATGATAGTTCCAATTTTCAACTCAATGATAAGAATTGATAGATCTATAGTAGAAGCAGCGTATGATGCTGGAGCGAGCCACCGTCAAATAATTTTCAATATTATTATACCCTTAAGCAAGACTGGTATAATAATAGGGTCGATTTTTGTAGTAACGGTTGTTATGGGAGATTTCCTGACAATAGGAATAATGGGAGGTCAACAGCTAGCTTCGGTGGGAAAAATCATTAACACAGAAATGAATTACCTACAATTCCCTGGTGCAGCTGCGAATGCTGTTATTTTGTTGATTATAACAATATTTATAATTTATGTGATGACGAGATTTATTGATATCAGAAAAGAACTTTGATGTTTAGAAAAAATACCTTCGGATACTATTTGTTTTTGTCAATATTTATTTCTTTTGTTATCTTTTTGTATGGACCAATTTTTTCCATAATTTCACTTAGTTTTCAGGGCCCTGATGGAGGTTTGGTTTTCCCACTCCAAGGCTTTTCAATTCATTGGTTTAAAGAATTATGGAATGGGTCGGGACTAGTTGATATAGGAGCTTCATTTAGAAGATCAATTGCATTAGGTTTTTTAGTAATGCTGCTAACTGTAACTCTTTCTGTAGCGGCCGGTTTAGCCTTTCGACGCAACTTTTTTGGGGCTAACATATTATTTTACGTTGCCGTTGCGAGCCTTATTGTTCCATCTATAGTATTATCACTTGGGATAGCATTAGAGTTTAGGATAATAGACAATATAATTTTATGGATTGGAAAGTCACTTGAAATCAAGCAGATCGAAGATAATTTTCAAACTTCGCTTGGAATGTATACAAGTGGTTTTGGAGCACAACTTACATGGACTCTACCATTTGGGTTGCTAATAATGTTTGCTATCTTTAATAGGTTTGATAGGTCGTTCGAGGAAGCGGCTAAAGATTTGGGTGCAAGTTCTTACCAGACCTTTAGATATGTTGTATTCCCAATTATCTTGCCCAGTATTATTGGAATTGCACTGTTTGGTTTTACCTTGTCGTATGATGAGCTTGCGCGCTCATCACAAGTCATGGGGGCCACAAATACCTTGCCATTGGATTTGAGAGGCTTAACTACCACGGTAACTACGCCAATTATTTATGCTCTCGGGACTATAACCACTGCTGTTTCATTTTTTGTTATAGGACTATCCTTGGGGTTAGTTTTTTTATTTAATAGAAGGAAATTTTAAGTGCCTGATGCATTAACCATTTGTCTGATTAACCCAAATACCTCTATCTCTATGACTAAAGCTATTGAGTCTGGTGCGAAAAGTGTAGCTTCTTCAAACACGAAAATTATTGCAGTTAACCCTGATAGTGGTCCAATAAGTATTGAAGGATATTACGATGAGGTATTCTCATTGCCCGGACTATTAACAAAGGTAAAAGAACATAAAGATGCAGACGCCTTCATAATAGCATGTTTCGATGATACTGGCCTTGATGCCGCAAGAGCAATGACAAACAAACCGGTGTTGGGAATCGGGCAGTCCGCATGTTACATTGCGTCTATGCTTTCTGAGACTTTTGGAGTCATAACAACGCTAGACATAAGTGTTCCGATACTGAAAAATAATATTTATAAGATGGGTTTTAATAAACGTTGCACGAGCGTAACATCAGTTGAGGTACCAGTTTTGGACCTGGAAAAACAATCTAAATTAGCGATTGGTAAAATTAGAGCGGAAATCAGTAGATTAATTAGTGACAAAAAAGTGGAAAGCATCGTACTAGGTTGTGCTGGAATGGTTGAATTTGCAAATAGTTTAGAGAAAGAATTTTCAATACCAATAATAGAAGGAGTTTCTGCAGCGACGGTTTTAAGTGAAGGTATTGTAAAAATGAACAAAAGTACTAGCAAGATCGGAGGATATGCTTTCCCACGACAGAAAGAATACATAGGCGAAATGAAGAAATTTGAATTTAAAAAGTAAGGTTTTAATAAAAATGAGCAAAAAATTTTATGGGCATAAAAATGATTTAAAGACATAAGAGATCAGTCTACCCACAAAACTTTCTTTTTTGCCTACAATCCGCCCTTAAAATGCGTGTGACACTATATGAATGTTTGTGACCAATTATGAAGGTTATATCCATATAAATTTGACACTTTAAGACATTTTATGACGAGGTATGAGACGTTGGGTACAGGTTCGAGTTCTGTACCCCCTACCATTTAACTATTCATGAAAAAATCAAGCCAGGTTCAATTCTAGATCGCAACTCGCGTCTCACTTCAATCCATCTAAAAAGAATAGAATTTCTGATTATTTCTTCATCATCTTTTTTAAACTCCTCTGCCATTGGCGCCCATCTGAAAAAGGTATCAGAACTCATTTTGAATAACTTATGATCTATCTTTTCGATATTTAACGTTTTAATTTGTTCCTTACATCGTTTTTTCATTTTATTGAACTCTTCGACTACTTTTTCGTCATATTTTGCGAATGCGAAAACTTCATCAACCATTTTCGCTAGAATAAAGTGAATTTTCTTTCCTTTAATGTCTTTAAAACAATGCTCATTAATGATGTAAAAAATCAAATCAGCAACACATGCAGAGTATATATTACTCCGAGCAATTTCAATAGATTTTAAATATTCACGATTTTCAAATAATTTTGGATACTGCGTACCTGCTCTAGCTTTAACGTAGGTCAAAAGAACTACTTGAGATACAAAAGACGCATTGCGATGTATGAATTCGATTAATTCACTTCGCTTTGTTAATGGTTTCTTAGGCCTGAGGCCGAGATATTCTAAAATTTTTATAATCATTACCCCATATAAAAGCCTAATCTGAAAATATTTCAAAGAAAATCAAATCATTATATAAACAAATTTTTTGTCATTTAGTTTGACATTTTGTCTTAATTAACCTAATGGGTTACGTAAGGGCAGCGTTTGATTTGTTGGCAGAGAGAAATGCATATGTTGTATGTCCAACTTTTTAATGTCAACATTTTGTATGATTTTATCGCAAATGCTGCTAGGTTTAAAATGTTTATTTTTTAGGAGGGGATATGTCCAAACAAATTGAACATTGGGGAAAAACCAAAAGTCTGTTATGGATTACTCTAATTATCTGGGCTTTCTTTGCTTTTATAATTCACCTTTTTGGAACTTCCTTAAATGGTAGCTTTCCTGGTGCATACTATATGGCAGGTCAGGGTGCTCAGCTAGCTTTTGTAATTCTTACATTTTGGTTTGCCTCCAGACAAAACAAAATCGATGAAGAATTTGGCTTCAGCGAAGATGATTAATGGAGGAGTAAAATGTTAAAATTAGGCGATAATTTTATATCGAGCCTCAACAAGGTCTATGGGTTATATACGCTCGGGTTCTTAGGGTTTGTTATTTTGATGGCCATTCTTGAGATGGCTGGAGTTTCAAATACCATAATTGGGTGGTTATTTGTGGCTTTTACAGTACTTATTTACGCTTTAATCGGAGTGTTGTCTAGAACGATGCAATCGAGCCAATATTATGTTGCTGGTAGAGAAGTTCCAGCTGTTTACAATGGTATGGCAACGGCAGCAGATTGGATGTCGGGAGCTTCTTTCATAGCTATGGCGGGTGGAATATACCTAAATGGCTATCCTTACATGGGTTTCCTAGTTGGCTGGACAGGGGGATACGTGCTCGTTGCCTCTTTAATCGCTCCATACTTGAGAAAGTTTGGTTGCTACACTGTTCCAGATTTCATCGGAACTAGGTACGGTGGTAATCTTCCAAGAGTTTGTGCAGTAATAATCCTGGTGGTAGCCTCGTTTACATACGTTACTGCTCAAATCAATGGTACAGGAACAGTTGCATCTCGGGCACTGCAAATCCCTTTTGAATTAGGAGTTTGGATTGGTCTTGCTGGTATTTTATTCTGTTCGATGCTTGGCGGTATGAGAGCTGTTACGTGGACACAAGTTGCGCAATACATTGTTTTAATTATTGCTTACCTTATTCCCGTTTTTTGGATGTCCAATAAGTTGGGATACGGCCTTATTCCTCATTTAGCTCAATTTGATGCTGTTTCTCGTGTTCAAGAGCTAGAAGGTTTGTTAGGAGTAAAAGAACTACTGCCAACGGCGGAGGCGCAAGCTGAAGCAGGGAAGTTAGCTGCCTTGAAGGTGGGAATTAATGACGCTAGTGCAACAGCCATGGCAAACTGGAAGTTTTTTACTTTGGTTCTCTGTATGATGGCTGGTACTGCATCACTTCCACACGTCTTAATGAGGTATTTTACTACCGCATCAGTAAAGGCTGCTAGACAGTCAGTTGGATGGTCACTGCTCTTCATCTGCCTTCTATACCTAACTGCTCCAGCATTGGCTACATTCACAAAGCTTTCCTTGCTAGATCCAACGGTTGCGACGAGTATCATAGGTAAGTCAATAACCGAGGTTTCTAACCTTGAATGGATCCAGCAATGGAGCAACGTGGGCTTTTTGAAAATGGTTGACGGTAATGGTGATGGTATTTTACAGGTCAATGAATTTTTCATGAGAGGGGATATCGTTGTTCTTGCAACCCCTGAAATGGCGGGTCTACCTTATGTTATTTCAGGTTTGGTAGCTGCAGGTGGTTTAGCAGCTGCTATGTCAACTGCTGATGGACTGTTGCTTGCTATAGCAAATGCGTTGTCTCATGACTTGTATTATAAAGTTATTGATCCAAAAGCTGATACTTCAAGAAGACTAATAGTTGCACGTGTATTGCTACTATTTATTGGAGCTGCTGGAGCGTTCGTTGCTTCACTAAAACTCACTTCGATCTTAGGTGCAGTGGCATGGGCATTTTGCTTTGCTAACTCTGGTCTTTTCTTCCCTCTTGTTTTAGGAGTTTGGTGGAAGAGAGCAAATAAAGCAGGAGCGGTTGCCGGTATGATCGGTGGTTTCGGTGTTGGTTTCTGGTATCTTTACATGGTGCAGTTTGGTGGTATGACTCCATGGTACGGGATCGATGGGCTTCGATTTGGTATGATTGGAATGCCAGTTAGTCTGATACTTATGGTCGTCGTTTCGTTAATGACCGAAGAGCCAGATCAAGAAACACAAGATATGGTTGATGCAATAAGAGTACCTAAAGGTAAAGCGGTACTGGCTGCTGACCATTAAACTTAGAAACTTTTGGTGGCGCATGTCTCTATGCGCCACCACTATTAAATAAGATGATTTCAGCATTCCCCATTTGGATACTTGCCGTTGATTATTTGCTTGGAATAATCATGTGGACATTGATAGGAAGGTTTGGAATGTCCCTATTTTTAAATGAAGATTCATCTTTCTTTTTTATGAAATTCTTTGTTAAGGTTACTGATCCTTTAATGAGGTGGTTTAATCCTATTACACCAGCTTTTTTAATACACCGGCTGCGGCCACTTTATGTGGCATGGTTCATTTATATGATCCGTTTTTATGTTATACCTTTAAGCCTGGGATATGGGGTGATGGGGGTACTATCGTTACCACTTGAGTCTGAAATATCGCTTGCAATATATAATTTATTAGATCTTCTAACTACTAAGGTAGATTAAAGAGATTTAATGCTGGCATTAAGTATTTTACTTTCGCAATCTATTTTAATACGCTTATAAAATTAAAGATTGGAGTAGTATAGAATGAAAATAAGCGAACTTTTTAATGTTTCCGGCAAGGTGGCGGTTGTGACGGGTGGTTCTAGAGGAATAGGAGAAATGATTTCTGCAGGATTTCTCGCCAATGGTGTTAAAGTATATATAACTGCTCGTAAAGAAGCGCCTCTTGTTAAAAAGGCTGAGGAATTATCGAATAAATATAACGGCGTCTGCATTCCTATTGCTTGTGATCTAAGTAGCTCTCTAGGAATAGATTATTTTGTAAAAATGATTCATGAAAAAGAACAAGCTATTGATTTTTTAATTAATAATGCTGGTGCTGCCTGGGGTGAACCCTATGATAAATTTTCTGAGGTAGGGTGGGACAAAGTTATGGATTTGAATGTAAAATCACTATTCTTTTTGACACAAAAACTTACGGAAATGCTAAAAGTTAGAGCTTCTGGTAATGACCCGTCACGTGTTATAAATATAGGATCAATTGACGGACTTAATGTTCCAGCTTTTGAAACTTATTCGTATAGTACTTCAAAAGCAGCGGTCCATCATCTAACCCGAGTGATGGCAGCAAAGCTAGTAAAAGAAAATATACTTGTTAACGCTATAGCCCCTGGTCCATATCCCAGCCAAATGCTAGGTTCTGCGGTTGATCATGATTACAGCGAGACGGCACGGAAAAATCCTCGAAAAAGAGTGGGTTCGCCTGAAGATATTGCCGGGTTGGTTATTTTTCTATGCTCGCAGGCCGGATCCTATGTTGTAGGTGAAACCATTGCCTCTGACGGAGGAATTGTTAAAACCGCAGGTCATAATTTAGGTTAAGACTCACATTGTGAATAAATCATAGCGGTAAAGTCAAGCTGGCTTTAAGACCTCCAAGGCTTTTACTTTTTTTAAGGTTTAGATTGCCGCCATGGGTTTTTATTAAGTCTGAGGCAATAGATAATCCAAGACCTACGCCATGAGGCTTGTTAAGATTTCTAGAATGATCTAACCGAACAAATGGTTTTATCGCTTCCTTTGTTTTATCTGATGGGATCCCAGGTCCATTATCCTCTATATGAATAAGCAAACGGGTTTCTTTTTCTATGATTGAAATTCTTATTTTAGATGCATAGAAATCTGCGTTTTCAATTAAATTATTTATTGCTCTTAACAAGTTTTGAGGCCTCAAATAGACAATTCTTTCGTTACTTGTTAATTTTAAATGCCAGTCTAATTTTTCTTTTAAATTAACACTATTATTCCTTATGAAGTTATAAAAGTCGATTAACGATATTTCTTTTATTTTTTCAGTCTGCTGGTTCTTAGAAAATTCTAAAAATTCATCAAGAATGTTTTGCATTTGTTGGATGTCATCTAACATTTCTTTTGCCTCGGCATCTTCCTCCTTTAGAGCTAAAGCTAGTTTAAGGCGCGTTAAAGGTGTGCGAAGATCATGGCTTACTCCCGACAGCATTTGCGTTCTTTGTTCAATTTGTCTTTCAAGTCTTTTCCTCATTTCAAGAAACGCCGATCCAGCTTTTCTTATTTCAATCGATCCGGTAGGTTTATAACTTAAAGATTGACCCTTTCCAAAAGCCTCCGCTGCAGCGGCGAGTGTCTTAATTGGTTTTATTTGGTTTCGGAGTACCATGAGAAGTAAAAACCCAAGTATGATCGTTAAAAGCACCATAAGAACTAGTAACTGGTGAGGATTTGATGCTGTAAATCTTTCTCTCTCTATTTCAAACTTTAGGTAAGAATCGTTTGGAAGAAGTGTAAATATATTTACAATACCGTTAGTTTTTAGGTCTATATGTTTGATGTTTGGAACATCATTCTTGAGAATTTTTATAAGTGTTATTCCAGAAAAGTCATATGCATATTTTTCGACAAAGTTGTTTTGAAACTCTTGCTCAACAATATTGAGCTTTAGGTCAAACTTTTTTTCCATCTTTTTAAGAAAAACATCTCTTTCATCACCTAAAATATTCTCGTAACCATCCAAAACATAATTAATTTGCAAAACAGTGCTTTTTGCAAGTTGCGTGGTAACTTGTTCAAAGTAGCGCTGTATGAAGGCAAAGCCTATGATAGCTTCCAAAAAAATAATTGGTAGAATGATGATTAAAAGAGCTCTTCCAAAAAAACTTCTAGGTAGATATTTCTTAAGCTTTAAATATTTCATAAATTTTTTAATTTTTGATGATTATAATGTAATCTACAAATATGGCTATAAGCTTTGATACAAATCATAAACCTGTAATTGGTAAGGCGGAGCAGCTTGAAGACGATTTAGCAGTGATAACTGCTGATAATGCCAGCCCTATGACTTTTACTGGAACCAGAACCTATATTTTAGGGACTGAAAACTTAATTGTTATTGACCCAGGACCTGATAGTAATGCCCACCTTAGTTCTATTATGGAATATATTGGAAATAGGAAAGTGACAGATATTCTACTAACGCACTCACATATTGACCATTCCCCTTTATCTAGGCAATTGAAAAATGAAACTGGAGCATCAATCATCGGGTTTGGATCTGCCGATGAGGCTCGTACAACTTTTATGAAAAAATTATCTTCTTCGCTGGATTTAGGAGGTGAAGAGGGTATTGATAAAAACGTGACTTTAGATGAAAAAGTTATTGATAAACAAGTGCTCGAAAGAAATAATTATAATATTGAAGTTATTCATACTCCTGGTCATTTAAGTAATCATATATGTCTTGCGGTTAAAGAAAAGAAGGCGTTGTTCAGCGGTGATCATGTAATGGGTTGGGCTACCACTCTGATATCTCCACCGGATGGAGATTTAGGTTCTTTTATGAGATCGCTAGAAAAATTATCAGAGAGAGAAGAATTAATTTATTATCCTGGGCATGGAAAGCCTTTGAGAGAACCAAAAAAAATGGTTTTAGCACAGATAGCGCATAGACAAGATAGAGAAATACAGATATTGAGCTCTATTTCTAAGAATTCAAAGACACCGTCAGAAATAGTTGATGATGTATATATTGATTTAAATCCAATGCTGAAAACAGCGGCAGTTAGAAATGTTTTAGCTCACCTTATAGATCTATATGAACGAGAAAAAGTTTCTGTGGATAAATTTGCTATTACAGCTAAATTTGTCAAAGTGATATAAAATTTTAATTATTTTGCTTGAAATAAATAAAAATTTAGTGCATTGCTTTTGAATGTTCCGGCGTAGCTCAGCGGTAGAGCAGTTGACTGTTAATCAATTGGTCGTTGGTTCGATCCCAACCGCCGGAGCCATTTTTTCTTCATAAAAGCAATTACTTAGTTTTTCTGCTGACAATTTTGCTGACAAACTTTTTTCGTAAAATCAAACTGGCAGTAGGAAACCGAAAACCGCCACCAACGAAACTTATTTAAGGAAATTGAGAATTGAGCGCCTATTTGACACATTTAATCAAATGTTCATTGTAAAATACGTTCACAATAAATACTGTTGAATTATGAACACTGAAATAGATCGTAAAATAGCCGTAATCCTTGTTGCTGATGTTGTTGGTTATTCCAAGCATATGGAAAGAGATGAGAACGCGACGATTAAAAGCTACAATCAATGCGAAAAAATTCTAAATAAGCTTCTTAAGAAATATAAAGGCTCTGTCTTCAATACCGCGGGTGACTCAGTCTTGGCAGAGTTTCCCAGTGCAGTTAATGCCGTCGAATGTGGGGTAGACTTTCAAAATGAAATGAAAAAAAGGAACAATTCGGATAATACGGACGTAAAGCTTGAGTTCCGCCTTGGCATTAATATGGGTGATGTCGTAAAAAAAGAGGATAACCTTATTGGTGACGGTGTGAATATAGCCGCCCGTTTAGAAGCTCTTGCCCAACCAAATGGTATCTCTATATCTAAAAGTGTATATGACTTTGTTGTACCTAAGACCAAAATGACGTTTAATGATTTGGGTGTACAGAAGGTAAAGCAAAATGAGTTTCACGCCTTTGATATCCTTCTTGATCCTTCACAGAAAAGAAAGCTAAATACGAAAGTTAAATCAAGATTGTTATTATTAACAAGTACAGCAGGCGTTTTAATAGCTATCTTTCTGGCAATATTCCTGTATTTGGATTTTCTGAAGTCTGATAATGGAGAAGTTTCAGATCAAGTAATGGAGTACAAAGTCTTAGGACGAACACTGTTAATACTTCCATTTGAAAACAATAGCCCAAATGAGTTTGATTACGTTGCCAAAGGAATCACTGATCATCTTCAGTCTACTTTACCATCAACAATTCTCCTAAACATTGTGCCAAGAGGAAAAAGTGAGCAAATCAAAATCGAAAAAATTAGTAATGAAAACTTAAAAACTGATCTTGACATAAGCTACGTTTTAAGTGGCAGAGTCTCTGTGGTTAAAGAAAGGTTCAGACTTAGCTTAGAATTGCTAGACATACATACAAATGAAATACTGTTTTCGTCAAATTCTGAATTTCAAGTGGATGATTTATTTTATGCTCAGGACCAAATTGATTTCAGTTTAATAAAACAGATACAAACAAAATTAACTATGGGAAGTGTTCTGTCTGCTAAGTATGAAAATCATTTTATTGATAGAACCACCTATAATAAAATATTGGCGCTCAGAGTAGAAGAAAATGCAGTCCAACGGACAAAAACTTCTATAGAAATTGAGAATGAATATAAGAAGATATACGAACAGAATAAAGCTAATCCGATGGCGGCCTATTTATACGCAAAAGCCATTTACAACAAAGTAAATTTTGGTGACAGTAAAAATATCAAAGGGGATGTGCTTAATTTGATGAACGTTGTTGATCAGTCGATTCAACAAAATCCGAATAACTCGGAGTTATACGCACTTAAGGCATTTGTTAGAGACTCTTATTTTAGATTTTTCTTGAATGGGTTAAAACCTAGAGAACTTAGAATTGAGAATAAAAAAATTATAAAAAAAGCGCTGCAGATGGAGCCAAATAACCATGATACTTTGTATTGGAGTAGTAAGTTTTATGCGAATATTGGAAATGCTAAGTTAGCGGCACCACTAATTGAAGAGGTAATATCAATTGCACCTTTTGGACCTGATGAACGCAAAGCTTTTCGATGCAGAGTTTATCTCGGCGCATTCGATCTTCAAAAAGCTGAGGAAGTTGCAAAAGACTTAATAGCTTTAGATGACAAAAAATCAGTATTTCTTGGCATGATATTTAGTGCATTTATTGAAGCAAAAACAAATAGACTTACTTCAGCTAAAGATACTTATAAACAAATTTTGGTTCAATATAATTTGTCCTCTAAGGAAGCTATAGCTGAGTTTAGAAAATATACTGGAGGAGATCCTTATTATAAATATGAGGTTTATAACGTACTTGAGTCGTTATCACCCCGACAATAAAGGAAAAATTTAAAAATTTTAATTCTTATAAGCTTCCGATAAAATAACATAAACAAGTGCATCCTTTTATCAACTGCTCAATGCTTTATTCGCTACTGCAAACAGATATCGCGCAGCAACTACCCAAAAATCTGCTGACAAATTTCCTATGGCATTTCGCATT
>CACNDI010000026.1 GCA_902619165.1 uncultured Alphaproteobacteria bacterium | reverse complement strand
TTAATTATATTTGGTTTAAAAAATGTTCTTATTCCTCTGGGAGATACATTTTTAGAGCTAGTGACCCCTGTAAAAGATAATACAGCGGCGGAGCGCTTTCTCAAAAAAAGAGACGGTGACGGAGGCTACATGGTTATTGTTGACTCGCTAGATCTAGATAAAGAACGAAAAAGGCTAAAAACTTTAGAATTGGATATTGTTTGGCACGAAAATCGTAAAACTGACGGTATTCATGGACAAGCGCTTCATCTGCATCCAAAACAAGTTGGAGGCGCTATTTTGTCGATCGATAATATGAAGCCTGCATCTTCTTGGCTCTGGGCTGGAAGGGAATGGGAGAAAGACATAAATAAATCGCTGGTGAGTCACTTTTCTGGCGTTAACATCTGCAGCCCAGATCCAGATAATTTATTATCCAATTGGGAAAGAGCCCTAGGTAGAAAAAGAGCAGCAGATGGAACTTCGATCGATTTATCAGGAGCAAGTATAAACTTTGTTATAAATACTCAGTCACAATCTGAACATATATCAGCCTTTCAAATTCATACAGGAAAAAGGTTGGAAATAGAAAAAAGAGCGGCAAGCAGAGGGGTTTTGATAAACAATAATATTCATTTGGGCGGGGTAGACTTTTTACTAGTTGAATAAAAGACTAGTGGTAAGAATATAGCTAAGTTTGCTTTCCATAAATCAAATGATAAACGATCTATTGACGTTCATAAATCTTACCCTATTTGATTGTCAGGAGAATCGGATGATAACAGTATTTTATGATGGAAAGTGTGGTCTTTGCAGTAGGGAGATAGGTCACTATATGAAGATTAGCCCTCCGACGACCTTTATTTGGTGCGACATCGCAAATGAGCCACAGCATCTGAAGAAGATCAATGTGTCTCAAAGTGATGCGCTAAGAAGGTTGCATGTTTCTGACCAAACAGGAACTATCTATGTTGGAATTGATGCCTTTATAGCTATTTGGAGAAAACTTCCCAAGTGGCGTCTATTAGCGTTAATATGTGCACTCCCTGGGGTGCGATCTATACTTACCTTAATTTATAATAAATTTGCTGATTGGAAGTTTTCGCGATCTGCTCATTGCCAAATGTCCATTTAGAATAAATCAATGAAAAATGATTTTATAAAAGCGGTTTTAGTGAAATCGTTCCTATTCTTACTGATAGTTTTATGGGGTGGTTATAATTCTACTGTGACGAATACAAGCGGAAGCAGAGAGTATATTACCGATGTTGGAAATATATTATTTCTCGTTTTTTCCATTATTTACATGTTTAATGCGTTTTTTCTTATACAGCTAAAAAATTTAGGTAGATTGACCTATATACTGTTGGTCCTACTTTTTGTTTTTCTAGGATTTATAAGCGAGCTCTTTAATCCAATGCAAATAAAACAAGATTATTTTTACATCTTTACTTTTTACATTATTTCCCCTCTATTCTTTATTATGCAGGGGGTAGTACTCACTATGCTAATGTCAAAAAGTGTTCAGGAAAACTTCCACTAGGCTTAAACCAATAATCAATGATGTTTTCATCACTCTACAAAGTGGGGTGACTAGGTCGTTACTAATATATGATTAGATGGAGCTAATAAATGATAAAATGGGAATACTTAGTATTGGTTGAGAACGTAAGAAGCTTAAAAAGCTTACAGGATCTGGCAAAAGACGATGAATTATATGCCGATCAATTGCGACAAGGAAATTATGCGCCCTCTTTGAATGAATACGGCGACCAAGGTTGGGAATTAGTAAGTGCTAGTCGCGTTGGCGGAGGAAGAGCTTTAACCGAATATGTCTTTAAGCGTGCGAAAGAATAATAAGATAAAAAGAAGTTGATTTAGTTTTTGTATAGGCTGATAATTTTTGCATGAACCTCTTCCAAGGGCATAAAGCAATCGCGGTTCCTCAAAACGTTATAGCATGGGATATTGATCCGTATTCAAAGGAAGTTTTACTTAATCCCGAAACATTTTTTAACGCTCTGCGTGAAAAAGGGCCTTTTGTCTACCTTAATAAATATAAAATGCTAGCATGTGGGCGGTATAGGGAAACAAGGGAAGTCTTTTCGGACCACAAAAGGTTTGTTTCTTCACGTGGAGTGGGAATTCAAGATTTCAAACTAGAGAAGCCATGGCGACCACCCTCTCTGGTATTAGAAGTAGACCCTCCGGAGCATACAAAAAATAGGCGTTTTCTTACTCGAGCGCTATCGCCAAATAAAATATCTCAACTTAAAGATTTTTTTAGAGAAAGTGCTGACAAATTGATAAGTGAACTATTAGAAAAAAAAAAGATAGATGGCATCTCTGACTTAGCAGAAATATTTCCAACTAGGGTATTTCCAGAAGCTGTAGGTTTAAAAAAAATCGATAAGGAAACGTTGTTGGGGTATGGGGCTATGGTTTTCAATGCGCTTGGCCCTGACAATGAGTTTCGTAAAGATGCGATGGCTAAAGGACTATCCGTCCTTGAAAAAATAAATAAACAATGCCTTGAGGAAAATATTGATACAAAAGGCCTTGCAAAAGAGATTTACAGGAGTACAGCAGAAAACTTAGAAGAGGATCAATTAGCGGGAATGTTAGTAAGATCATTATTATCAGCAGGCATCGATACTACGGTGAGTGCAATTGGAAATTTATTATGGTGCTTAGCAGAAAATCCAGAACAGTTTCAATTAGTAAAAAACGATACATCATTAGTAGGTAATGCAGTAGAAGAATCCTTACGATTAACAAGCCCTGTGAAGTCTTTTTGCCGTACATCTGCTACAGACACCGAAGTATCTGGTGTAACTATAGAAGAGGGAACAAAAATACTTTGCGTATTAGGATCAGCGAACACTGATCCTGAAGTGTGGAAAAACCCATATAAATACGATGTTACCCGAAGAACTATAGGCCACTTGGCTCTTGGTGTAGGTGTTCACAATTGTGTGGGCCAAACCTTGGCAAGAGCTGAGATAACAGCTCTAGTCAGCTCCTTAACTGAACTAGTAAAAGTGATAAAACCTGCGGATAAAGCTATCTGGAAACCAAATAATGCAATGAGATCGCTTGAAAGCCTTCCAATTATTCTGGAGACGTAACGTCTAAATCACTCCAAACTTCGCACCCCCTATACCCAGAAGCTTTTGCAATAAACTGACCCCCTACTTTTCCCCATTGACCGTGAAATTGTTGGCATTTTTCATAAGTATCATAATCTCTGTACGTCCATATGATTGTTATTCTAATTACGTCATCACTCTGGACCCTAGAAGCACGTTGTGAAATTTGTCCATTTTCACGAAGAAACTCCATAGCTTTCTTATTGTAGAAAGTTCTGAACTTTGCTAACCAATTATCATATTGAATCTCCGAGGGAAAGGTAACCAAAACTACACTAGTGAAAACATCTGACATGGTAAGATTATCTTAGGAATAATGGAAAAAGACAATAGCAAGACCAAGAAATTTACCCCCATTTTATTTGGTAGATGTTAGAATTAATGTCAATTGATAAGCTATGCGAGCACACTATCTTTGGTAACAGCAGTGATTTAATGGAAAAATGAAATAGTTTTGAATGGATTAAGTATGCCTCAAACCAACAGAAAAATAGATATTAAACTAATTGTTCCCACTGCTGTTTTTTTGGGCATTTTAATGATTTTACCAATAAATATATGCCTTTCTGAGCCGAAAACATGGGAGAATTTAGTCGAGAGAAAAAACCAATTTTTTGAGAAATTCACCAATACCCCATTCAATGGAAAAATTGAGGTTTATTGGCCGAATGGTCATCTCAAAGAAGCTGGAACGATTAAAAATGGAAAGAAGGATAATCTTTGGGAATATTATCATGAGAATGGAAACACAAAGGAGATTGAGTTTTTTACTCTTGGAAAATTAAATGGCACAAGAGAGCAGTATGGTAGTGGTGGTCAGCTATACATAAAAGCAACTTATAAGGATGGTAAGTTGGATGGGCCATGGATTTATATAGATCCATATGACGGTTGGCTCTATAAAAAAGGTCAATATAAACGAGGTAAGAAAACTGGCACTTGGACATATTATACAATTCTTGGAGATATTGAAAAAACAGAAATATGGAAAAATGGGTTGAAAATCTTTGACTCGACCGATGCCGAGAGTTCTTAAGATCAGATCTTTTTAAAAATGAAAATTCCTAGCGACTTTCCAGACTAGAAAGAAGAGCATTGAGCCTCTCAGGTATTCCGTTACCCTCAAAGGATTCTAAAATGCATCCAGATTTTGATAAGAAAGTTAGCTTTTCCTCACTCCAAATTTCAACTTTTGGTGCTAATTCACTTGTATTATTAAAGCAGCCTAAGGGAATGCTTACCATACCTTCCATTACTTCTGGAGCTGGCTTATTATAAACACGTACGTTGCATTTTGAACAAAAATAGGCTTTGTTGATAAATCCACTGCCGCCTGCAAATTCATAGACATTTGTCTCACCTTCGAAATCGATTTCTGTATCGGCATAAAGACATCCAATGTTTATTGAGCCTGTAAGCCGTCTACAACTCTTGCAGTTACATTGAACGACTAACATTGGGTCAACATCAGTTTTAAAACTAAAGTGTTTGCAGTGACAACCTCCCTGATGTTTCATTAATTAATAGCTCCCTTGATTTTTAAACAAAGTACATCGTGACATTCTTCAGACACATGTTAGTAGTCAGATAGCATATCTCCAAGCAAAACTTGATTTTTAGCCAGATTAAATTAACTTGCAGTTAGGAACAGTATATGCAAGCATTATTACAATCCCAGGGAATCCACCACATCACTTTGAATGGTGCGGATAGAAAAACTTCTATAGGTTTCTGGCAAGACATTTTGGGGATGAAGCTTATTTTTGAGCAGCCAAACCTAGATGATGAAACCGAGAATCACCTATATTTTGATTGTGGTGACGGGCGAACAGTAACCATTTTTACTAACGAGTCACGAATAGGAAAAACATATCCATTAGACACCTCTGTAGGGTCTGTACACCATTTAGCGTTCTGGGTAAGCCAAAGCACCATAAGGGTTGCCGAAAAAAAATTGAAAGAAAAAGGTATTGGTAGTTCTGGTATTAAGGATAGAGGGTTTATGGACTCAATATATTTCCGAGACCCGCTAGGTTTATTGATTGAGCTAGCAAGTTATAAATTTGAACCCCCTCTCGGCTTTACTCATGGACAGGTTTTAGAAAAAGCTCATAAACTGCGACTCTCAAGGAAAGCCAAGAATATAGAAGATGAAGATATATCAAATGCCCTTATAAGTCTGAGTAAAAGAGGTAATTCATGAGAGGCTCTCATTTTACTAAAAATTCAAAGATATTAGGGCTCAGGATATGAAGCCAGCCAACTGGATCAATCATAAACAAAAAGCTGAGGGACCTCCTCCTTCAAATGTTCTGAGTTTTTTCTACTGGGCTCTTAGAGGGAGTTTTCCTATACTATTTTTATCCGGTATTGTTTCTATTTTGACTGGTTTCATCGAGGTATCTGCTGTGGTCCTTTTAGGACTTCTAATAGATGCGGCGTTAGCCTCTTCATCCGACAAGCCAATAAGTAGCCAGATCTTACTTTTAGCATCAGGTTTGCTGTTTTTTTTAGTAATTAGACCAATAATATTTGGAGCTTTTTCATATACGCAAACCGTAATTGTATCACCAAACATATTCAATTTAATTTTATCAAGACTCCATCGATGGACACTCGGTCAATCCGTTACCTTTTTTGAAAATGACTTCGCTGGAAGGATTGCACAAAAAGAAATGCAAACTGCTCGAGCAGCAACAGACGTAGTGATAGAAATTATTCATACTATACTGTTAGCTTTGGCTTCAGTTGTAGGGGCGGCACTTATGCTTACAACTGTGAATATAACACTTTCAATAGCATTATTCTCATGGTTGGTTGGATATATTTTTCTGATTCGATATTTCATGCCCAAGATTAGAAAAAGATCGCGTGAGAAAGCTGGTGCAAGAGCATTGGTGACCGGACAAATTGTCGATACGGTTACCAATATAAAAACGGTAAAGTTATTTGCTCATGACAAGAAAGAAGATGATGCGGCAATTGATGCGATGGATAATTTCAGAGACTTTTCTATACATTATGGTGTGATTGCTGCCTGGTTTAGGTTCTGTTTAAACGGGCTCTCAGGGGTCCTACCTATAATGTTAGTTGGTGGTAGTCTTTATTATTGGAGTGTAGGAAATGTTTCAGCAGGCGATATTGCTGCTGCAGGGGCAATATCATTAAGACTATCACAGATGACTGGATGGGTAAGTTTTACTCTGATGACTTTATACGCAAACCTGGGAGAAGTTGAAGATGGTGTAAAAACTTTGTCTACATCATATAAATTAGGTGATAAAGATAATGCTCCAGACCTTTTGGTATCAAAAGGATCTATATATTTTAAAGATGTAAGCTTTACCTATGGCCAGAATTTAGCTGCCGTAAAAAATATTTCTTTGTCTATTCAAGCAGGAGAAAAAATTGGACTTGTTGGAGCTTCTGGAGCCGGTAAATCTACTTTAGTATCACTTTTACTAAGGCTCTATGAACCGCAAAAGGGAGACGTATTGATTGATTCCATCAATATAAAAAATATAACTCAATCAAGTTTGAGAAAGCAAATAGCAATGGTGACCCAGGAAACTGCTCTTTTTAATAGGTCTGCACGCGATAACATCATGTACGGAAATCCCGATGCAACAGAAAAAGACTTAATTCGAGCAAGCAGGAAAGCAGAGGCGCATGAGTTCATTCAAGATTTAGAGGATCACAGAGGAAGAAAAGGTTATGACGCACATTTAGGCGAACAAGGTGTAAAACTATCTGGAGGCCAAAGACAAAGAATTGCTCTTGCGCGAGCGATATTAAAAGACTCACCTGTTCTTGTTTTGGATGAGGCTACGAGTGCCTTGGATAGCGAAGTTGAGAACTCAATACAAAATGCGCTTGAGTTAGTGATGGAGGATAAAACTGTATTAGCTATTGCACACCGTTTATCTACTTTGGCAAAAATGGATAGAATAATAGTTCTTTCTAATGGACGGATAGTTGAAGAAGGTACACATAGAAAACTTCTGGAGGTTAATGGCTTATATAGACAATACTGGGATAAACAGTCGGGAGGTTTTATCACAACCGAACATGCTGCTGAGTAATCAGCCAATTCATATGAGTTATTTTGCATTTTTCATTTGTTACCGATTTACCGTTAAGTGTAAAAGTGATGTTGTAGAAATTTAATAAAAAATGGTGAAAGTGATGGATGAGAAAAGATTGAGAGAGATTTACGGCCCTGCTAAAGAAAAAGCTGCAGCTAAAATCTTAGAAAAATTAGATAAACACTGTGTAAGTTTTATTGAAAACTCATCCTTCGTTATTATTGGAACACTAAATAATCAGAGCATTGACCTGTCACCAAAAGGAGATCCATATGGTTTTGTTAAGGTAATGAGCGATGAGCTTTTGGAAATCCCGGATAGGCCAGGCAACAACCGCATAGATGGATTATTAAATATTGTGAGAAATAATTTTATTTCTCTTTTGTTTTTAATTCCCAGCGTAAATGAAACATTGAGGGTGCAGGGCGAAGCTTCAATAACTGAAAATATGGATATTAGAAAAAGACACAGATTAAAAATTAATGTTCCCAAAACAGTTCTGCAGGTAAAAGTTACGCAAGCCCACTTACACTGCGGAAAATCAATTTTAAGAGGAGGCTTATGGAATCCAGTAAAGTGGCCTGGGAAACGCCCAATACCAACTCTTTTTGAAATGATAGAGGATCAGACCGGTATTGATTGCGAAATCAAGGATGAGCAGGAAATCTTAGCTCAGTATGAAAAAGAACTGTACTGAAGGTTAAATTCTAACTTTTGTTTAATCGACGTAAATTGTTATATCATTGCCCTTTGTAATCAACCGTGTCATAATTTATTTTATATTTTTGGGGGAAAAATGACGAGTTTGTCAACTCATCTTAACGACAGAGAATTGTGGAAAATAAATAAGGATGAAGTTGCCCACTATGGACATATGGTCCTCAACGCTTCTTTAGAAAAACTTATTGATGCCGCGTCGAGTAAGCGAGACGAACATTGGGGTAATGTAATTACTTACTCCAGAAAAATTTTTGTCCCCTTAACAAATATGTGCAGAGACACTTGCAGTTACTGCACTTTTGTTAAACATCCAGATGATCCAGATGCAAAAATAATGTCCCCCCAAGAGGTTCTGTTATCCGCTCGCGAAGGAGAGGAAAAAGGGTGTAAGGAGTTGTTATTTAGCTTGGGAGAAAAACCTGAAAAAAGGTATGCCAAACCAAAGCGTGCCCTAGAAGTTCTGGGCTATGAGTCAATGACAGACTATTTAACTGACGTGTGTAAATTGGTGATAGAAAAAACATCACTGCTGCCTCATGTAAACGCAGGAACACTTAATGAGTATGAAATTATGAAGCTTAAAAATGTATGTGCATCAATGGGAATGATGCTTGAAACAACCAGTAAAAGATTGACAAAAAAAGGAGGTCCTCATTATGCATGCCCCGATAAAGTTCCAATCCAAAGAATAAGAACTTTAATTTCAGCTGGTTATTGTCAGGTGCCATTTACTACAGGTATTCTTATAGGCATAGGGGAAACCCTCGAAGAAAGGATTGAGGCTCTTCTATTAATAGAAAAAATCAATAAAAGGTATGGACATATTCAAGAAGTAATTATCCAAAATTTCCAAAAAAAACCTGACATACTAATGTCGAAGCACCCAGAGCCCAAATTAAAAGAAATGCTACAAACTATTGCTTTAGCCAGAGTTATTTTAAATCCTACCATCAGCATACAAGCGCCCCCAAATCTAGAGAAGGAGCACTTAGAGTATGTATATGCAGGAATAAATGATTGGGGTGGAATTTCTCCGGTAACTAGAGACTTTATCAACCCTCAACACCCGTGGCCTAATATTAATACGCTAGAGACCATGATGAATGAAAAAGGATTTTGCCTAAGGGAACGACTTACTGTTTATCCAAAATTTAATACACAAAATTTCTTATCCACCACTATTAGAAGTCATATGTTAAAACATTCTGATTACCTTCATCCTGACAATAATTTAAAGGAATTAGAAACAGTATGAAAGATTTACAAATAATTTGTAACTCAAAGCGTATTGAAGATACTCTTTCAGACGCGTCAATAGAGATCCGTTTAATATTAGAAAATTGTCTAAAAAACCAACAACCCTCTTTAAATGATATCGAGAAGCTCTTCTTAACAAAAGGCAAAGATAAGCAGGTTATTTTGAATTTTGCTGATTTTTTACAAAAGAAGGTAAACGGCAACAACGTCACCTTTGTAATTAATAGGAACATTAATTTTACCAATATATGTTACATGGGCTGCAAATTCTGTGGGTTTGCAAAGCGATCAAACGACCTCAGTGCTGAATGGTTAAATTTGGATGAAGTAGTGAGAAGATCGACGGAAGCTTCAAAAAGAGGAGCTACGGAAGTTTGCATCCAAGGGGGGCTTCACCCAAAACTTCCTGGTACTTATTATCGAGAGATCCTAATCGCAATAAAGAAAGTGCTGCCTAAAATGCATATTCATGCATTTTCACCTTTTGAGATTTGGTATGGTGCGAAGAAAAGTAGAATGAGCTATGCAGATTTTCTTGAAGATTTAAAAGAGTGTGGATTAGGCTCAATGCCAGGTACAGCGGCTGAAATACTTGATACAAAAATCCGAAAAAAGCTAACAAAAAATAAGTTAAGTGCCGATCAATGGATTGAAATCATTAAGACTGCACACCGCTTAGGCATTCCATCTACAGCTACAATAATGTACGGCCATATAGATTCTCCTAAAGAATGGGCTGTCCACCTAGATATCCTTCGTCGCATTCAAGCTGAGACTGGCGGTTTTACAGAATTTGTTCCATTATCTTTTGTTCATTATGACTCACCGCTGTATCTGGAAAGCCCTTCACTTGTACGAGCAGGTGCAACTGATAATGAAATAGAGCTTATGCATGCTGTTGCTCGAATTGTTTTCCATGGGTTTATAGATAATATACAGGTGTCTTGGACGAAATTGGGAGCTGAGAAAGCAAGAAATCTACTATCCATGGGCGTTAACGATTTGGGTGGTACTTTGATGAATGAAAGTATTTCGCGAGCAGCGGGATCAAAAAACGGGCAAGAAATTACAGAGACAGAAATGGTTGAGATAATTCGGTCAGCTTCAAAGATACCTATTAAGAGAGATACGTTATATAGAAAACTTAAAACCTATGACTCGAAGGTCTCGGTAGCTGGTCACGATCCTTTAGTAGCAAGAAATGGATCTAATCCACTTAGTTTTTTAAATTGATCGAGGCTCTGTTTGCATGAACTTAGGATATCAGAAAAGTAAAACCTCAATCATAATTCCAATGAGATCACTAAACGAAGGTAAAACACGGTTATCCAATTTACTTTCTCCAAACAAGAGAGAAAAACTTATTAAACTTTTGTTCACGCAACTTTTGAAAAAGCTTAAATCGTTGAAAAATCAATTTCCTCTTATCTTTTCCGATATACTGGTGATAACCCCGTGTGAGGAGGTAGAAAAATTATCAAAGGATTTTCACGTGCACGTTCTAAAAGAACAAAACTTAAATGGATTGAACTCAGCTGTAAACAAGGGTATATGTTGGTCTTCAGAAAACCTTTATGATTCAAGTCTTATACTTCCGGGTGATATAATTGATCCAGAAACTGAGGACATCAAAAAAATCTTGGAGATAGGAAAAAAATCAAAAGACTCCATGGTAATATGTCCTTCGACTGATTTCGGTACAAACGCTTTGTTCTTATCTCTGCCAACAAGATTTAATTTTAAATTTGGTCCAAACTCATTTTATGAACATCAAAAGGAAGCAAAAAAGATTTCCTTAAGATCGATAATAGCTCCAGTAGATAGTCTTAAGGATGACTTGGATACTGGCAAAGACTTAGAAAAATTTAAAGTCTTACAACCTAAATTTTTTTAATCAATTTGATTTTATCGTCAGCCAAATTTAAAGATTTAAGTTTATGTTGACGTTAACGTCACGTTATGCTTGAAGTGGCTATAATTTCATGTAGGATAAGATGTTCACAACGTGAATTTATCCTCCCCTAATTGGGCTAACATTCTAATGTTGGCCCATTCTTCTCAAAGAAAACCATTCCAAGTATTATTCTTGTTTCTTAATGATAAAGACACAAGAGCCCTCCCCCAACTGGCAAACATTATAGGAATGGCTTTCTTGAGCGTTAAAAGTATGGCACGGAAAAAAAAGTTGTCAAATAGTGTTTGCAGTACTGTGACAAAATTACTTTTTTATATTTCTTGCAGACCAATACAAATAAGTCACAAAGCCAAAAATAAAAAATACCTTAATCAACATAAAAATATCCATTAGTTCCATTTGTAAAGACGGTTCCTCTCTATACCTAAGACCAAATCTGATGCGCAGCTTTGACCACAGTTGCATGACGATAAGCGAGCTCGCGATTGTCATCAGAATATCCACCTCCCATCACTGTTGCGATAGGAATATCCCTTTTCTTAAAAAAGTTCAATACTGTCATCTCTCTCTCAAAAAGACCTTCATCATCGATACTCAACCTACCCAGCTTATCTTTAGCATGTATGTCCACTCCTGCTACATATAGAACCAAATCTGGAGAAAATCGTTCTATGCATTTATTCAATCCTTCCAGCAAGTGCTTTTTGTAGCCAAACCAAGACATGTTATCCTCCAAACCAATATCAAGATCACTATTAGCCTTTCTATAAGGAAAGTTTTTTGAAGAATGTATTGAACACGTGAATGTTCTATTATTATTCTCTAACATTCTAGCTGTCCCATCTCCTTGATGCACATCACAATCGAATATCAGAATATTTTTTACTTCTTTTGTTTTAGTCAAGGTTAAGGCAGTAAAAGCTAGATCATTAAAGACACAAAACCCTGATCCAAAATCAAAATGAGAGTGATGCGTACCCCCTGCCAAATGGCATGAAACGCCGTATTGCAAAGCAGATCTTGCAGCTAACAAGGACCCATTTACGGCAATAAAGGATCTCTTAGCCAATGCTGGACTCCAACGTAACCCTAACCTTCTTTGTTCTTTTTCATCTAATGTACCATTGGCTATTTTCTCAACATATTCACTGCAATGAGCAATGGCAACTTGTTCTGCGTTCGCCTTTTCTGGTGCTAGAATAGTCGCAGATTCTATATATTCAGACTTTTTTAATAATTCGAATAGATCTGAAAACTTTGTTGAGGTAAATCTATGGCCCGGAGGCAATGGAATATCATATTCAGGATGTGTAATCCAAGTTATCATTCAGAACCCTAAAAACATAAAGCAGCGTTAAAATCACTATTTTAGAAAAATATATAATATTTTTGACCCTCATACTAAACCTTTTAATTCTGAAATTAGATAGCTATCATTTATGAATTATTTTTTATTATCATATTCTTTTTATTAACTATTTCCACTAAGCTAAAAATAAAAAATTTAATAAGGAGCTTATCATGACCGATCAAGTTTGTGTTATTGTGGGTGGAGGCAAAGGAATGGGCGCAGCGATTGCGCGTGAAATGAAAAAAAGAAACTACAGCCTTTCATTGATGTCTCCATCAGATAATTGTGAAAACCTAGCTGATGAGCTTAACGGCATAGCATATCGTGGCAGGGCCGAAAACTCTAGAGACACCGATAACCTTATAAAATTTACGATGGAGAAATTTGGCAGAATAGATAGCCTTTTAATTCATGTAGGTGGCCCACCTAAGGGTGATCTTCTTGAAATATCAGAGGATGATTGGAAAAAAGCTAATGAGATGGTGCTAATGCCTGTAATCCGGTTATCCAAGTTAATAACCCCTATTATGCAATCTCAAGGAGGTGGCTCAATCGTAAACATAACAACATTTTCAGTTTTTGAGCCTAGTTTAATGTTTCCGACATCAAGCGTTTATAGGGTGGGAGTTTCGTCCTATACCAAACTTTACTCTGATCGGTATGGGCCAGAAAATATTAGAATGAATTGCTTATTACCCGGATTTACAGACAGTCTGGATTTGCCAGAAAAACTATCTCATATGTCTGTATTCAAAAGGTTCGCTAGAGCAGAGGAGCAGGCAAAAACTGCAGCTTTCTTACTTTCAGATGACAGCAGCTATATAACCGGGCAAAGTATAAGGGTTGATGGAGGTGTTACGAGACATATCTAATGAACTATTTAAGAAAATGTTCTTTTAATTGCCGGAATGATAGCACCAATATGTTGGACCTTTTCGGTAATCATTCCCTCTACAAATAAATTTCTAAATCTTCTCTCCGAAGCATCAATACCGATAATCGGTTTTCCCTGTGCAAACGTATACCCTATTTCGGCAGAAGTACCTGAGTCTATGTCCCAACCCGTTATTAGTGCAACTGTTAGATCCGACTCTCTAAGAGCGGTTAAATCTGCAACAAATATTTTGTCCTTGGTCTCTTGGGTCATAGATGTTGTCTTTAATTCAGACTCTTCTACACCCGTTAAGTCACGATGTGGGAGAAAACATTTGAAGCCTTCTTTTTCAAGACAGATTGCTATGGCTTCTAAAAACCCTCTCTCATGGTCATTGAATAAAGGTCCTGCGATATAAACCTTCTTTTTCATCACATTATCTACAAGTTATTGTTCTTTATTTTACATGTAATGCATATTTATTACTCCTACAAGTTTTCCTTTGTTCAGAGGTTTTTACCTTGAAATTCTTTGGCTAGTTCAGTTGTTTTCATTTTTGTGTGAGATTACTTGCGGATTTATTTAATGGAGTTATAACTTTTTTCTCTGTTAACAAAAAATAAAGCTTTTGCAAAATTACTAAAGAGCACTATTTCTTTAAGATTACAAACTTTCGGAAAAACCCATTGAAGACGAAAAAGCTTATCCTTTACAAAGAGGAACCCTACTTTAGTAATGCTCTGAACTCAATGGCAAAAAAAAATTGGGTTTTAGTGTCTACAAAGCGCTTACAAGAGGAATTCTCCTTTAAAACAATAGTTGAATGCACTTTTAGAAAGAAAAACGTCTCCTACTGGAAATCGGAGTATGAAATCGATTATAGTTTCAATTCGGTTTGTAATGGAAAAATTGTTAATGAAAATAGTATATGGATAGTAGAAGCGTGTTCCTCAGATGAGGCAAGATCGATAGCAACTAAACATTTTGCAAATGTGTCTGGATTTAATATTAGAAATATCAAGGAAGTTTGGTCGTACTAGCCCTTTTCAGCGCATGGCACTGTGAGACGTTTTATAAAGGTATTCTAATTCCATCTCTGCCAAGAATAATCTTTCCAGACCAATGCCTTCTAACAGACTGCAACCAATCTTCATCATTAAACTCTGCAAATCCATCAGGAACAAAATGATTTAGAGCTAAGCATTTTACTTTGGCGCACTTGGCTATTAATCCTGCATTCTCAGCTAAAGTATGGCTTTGTAGGAGATGGTTTCTTAGCTTAGGATCTTCATGCCCTAGACGAGTCATTATTAAGTCAATTCCTTCCGATAACATGACCTCATGTATAAGGAGGTCGGCTTGATCGGCAAAATCAATCATCTCTGGCATGTAAGCTGTGTCGCCGGACAACACAATTGAATAATGTCCCCACTCAAAACGAAGTGCAAAACTATCCCGTATCGGGGGATGTAGATTGCGCATAACTCGGATATTGAAATTGGATAAAGATAAAGACTGTCTATCTTCAAAACTATAAAATGTCGGTAGTTTCTCTAAATCAATTCGTCCCTCATCCTCTATTCTAAGCGTAATATCATCAACCATTGACTCAAGAAAAGCTCTCCAATAATGCTTTAGCCGTTTAGGACCATAGATAGGTATAGGTTTGACGCGACCTGACACCCATGCCGTGTGGATCAAAGGCCCAAGCTCGAGGTAATGATCTGAATGCATATGTGTAATGAAAATAGCGTCTATTTCTTGAAGTTCAACGCCCTGGTCACATATAGATCGTGAGACCCCTAAACCTGTATCTACTAACAAATTTTTTCCGTTGATGTGAATTAAGGTAGAGGTAGGCATATTCGACCCCGGTCTTATAGCCGGGCCACCTTTTACTCCTAAAAGGGAAACAAAATCTACCATTTGATCCCACTCTTTTCTTTTATTGATTAAAAATTAATTTTAAGTTTAAAGGAAGAACATTGTTCAGCAAAATCTATATTTATTAAGTCCCGTGGTTTAGGCCAACTATGGACAATCCCACAAGTGCTAGTTTCTCTTAACTTAATTCAAGAGCATAAAAGAAATCAATTATTAATTTGGCGCTTGCTACTAAAATCAAAGTATAAATAGCATTATAAAAGATGCTTTCTTTTATCACCTTTAAAAGCCTATACCCAATAAATATACCGAATACGGATAAAGGTAAGAGCGCTAGAGAATGGATTAAAGAACTAGAATTGACCATTGATAGATGAATATAAAAAGGTAGTTTTACCAAATTTATGCACGTAAAAAACATTATCCTGGTTCCCACATAAATCTCTTTTCGTAATCTTAGTGGAAGCAAATATATGCTAGTCGGAGTACCGCCAGAGTGAGCACAGAAAGAGGTAAACCCAGCAACGGAAGAGCAAATTGCGCCTTTTAGAAAATTTTCTTGTGCTGGTTTACCAGCGTTTTTTTTTAAGAAAAAATAATGAAATGAGAATAAAAAACCCATTATACCTAAGAAAAATTTGAGATAATTCTCAGAAAAAAATGAGAACGTTGATGCCCCAATAATTACTCCGATCGCGGCAAAGGGCACCATTAACTTTAGTGTATTGAGATCAAATTCCTTACGAAATCTAAAGGCTGAAATGAAATCGGAAAAAATCAATATAGGTAAAAGAATTGCCAGAGCCTGATTTAATGGCATCACAAATGTCATCAGAGGAATGGATATCAAGGATATAGACCCGCCGAGTCCAGATTTTGCAATGCCAAACAAAATAATTGCAGGCACTACAGTAAATAGAAATAGTAGATTTATGTCCAAAATTTAACTCGTTCTTGATAATAAATGAACATAGCTATTTAGTGATCATGCTTGTGACTGTGACCGTGTCTATGTTCGTGCTTGTCCGCTTTTTGACTTTTTCTTGCACTTTTAAGTTCAAGATCAATATCTATTGATCCCTGCTCCTCAAAAATCAAGGTTACAGGATATTTGCGACTCTCATCAAACTTTATCGAAATATTCATAAACATTATGTGGATTCCCCCGGGCTCAAGTTTCAAAAAACCATTACCTGGAACTGCTATACTTTTTAAATGCTTCATTTTAGCGACGCCTTCATTATCGACATCAGTCTTATGCAGCATAGCTTTTCCAAAATCAGCTGTAACTTTTTTTAAAATTACAGGATCAGAATTTTTATTTGAAATAACCAAATAACCCGCCCCTGCTTTAGCATTTTTTCCAAAAACTACTAGATGTGGATTGCTAACTGATATTCCCTTTAATTCAAACTCAGCAGCTTTTGCTGGCATAAGGCATACTGGAAAGAGAGCTAGTAGAAACCAAAAAATGTATTTCTTTAATAGAAAGTAAATTATTGCACAGCTCTTCAAAAAATTGTTGAACATGCATGACTTATCTCGTTATTTATTGGGCTTGGCAAGAATTTTCTACTTTTAGATATAATTATAAAACGACACAATTGAATTACTATCCAAGATACTTGCTGTCAGAAAATTAGAGTAATGATACCCAATGAAATATACACATTAAGGCGTGCAACTATTGATGATGCATCAGCATATGCATTAATAGTTAATGACTGGATTGAAAAAACTGTAGAAATGCCGCATCTTTCTAATAAACATAAGCTTACTGAAATGATTAGAAATGCAATTCCACTGAGAGAAGTATGGGTAATTGGTCAGCCAATTAATGGGTATATTCCTTATAATTCTGACTCTTCACAAATTTCCGCATTGTATGTTAACAAAAAAGGCGAAGGTCATGGAAGGATACTTCTTGACCAAATGAAATCGGACCACAAATATTTACAACTGTGGAGTCATGAATTTAATAACTCAGCACACAAGTTTTATAAAAGAGAAGGATTTAAGTTCAAAAATAGAAAAGACCGCGGTTTGGATGGAATACCAGAATTACAATTCGAGTGGATTGAAAAGTAATTAATGAAGAATAAACAAATAATAGGTTTCGACGCAGATGATACTCTTTGGGAAAATGAAGTTTTTTTTCAGCGAGCACAGATGCAGTTTATCGAACTACATCCCCATATCAAAGATCCTGAAGACGTGATACTTCAAATTGAAAAGGAAAATATCAAGTTTTATGGCTTTGGAATAAAAGGATTTATACTTTCATTATTAGAAGCATCAGTACGATACTCCAATAACCAACCCGATTTTCAGAATATAGATAAAATAATAAAAATTGGAAAAGATATGCTTGCACAGACTATTCAGCTTTTACCTGAAGTTGAAGAAACACTTCGACATCTTTCAGAGCACTATGCGCTTATAATGATAACAAAAGGAGATTTACTTGATCAGCAGAGAAAAATAGAAAAATCTGGGCTTTTGAAATACTTTAGCTCAACAGAAATCGTCTCAGAGAAGGATGAGCAAACATATTTGGAAATTTTGGAAAAGAATAATATTTCACCGAAGGACTTTTTAATGGTTGGAAATTCATTAAAATCTGATGTTCTACCTGTTAGAAATATTGGGGGAACGGGAATTTATATTCCCCATAAATTTACATGGAAACATGAGGAAGTTAAAAGTACTTTTGATTTACAGAGGGTTGTCGAGCTGAAAACTATATCGGCTTTGAAGGTATGGTTGAAGGACCAAATTTAAAGTAATTTCTATGCTTTCAGCTAATGCTTTTCAAAGCAAAAAACTTAACGGAGACCTATATGACTGTCTGGTATTCACTTATATTGATTATTAACCTTACCCCGAACGTTGGGATAACCCCAAATGCGAATTTTCAGTCTCATATCATACAAAATAACTTATCTAAAAATGAATGTATGAGACAAGCATATGAACTTCAAAAAGACCCACGGATCTATATAAAAAATAATGGGGAGGTCTTGGAGAATTTTCAGAATTCGGATGAAGTGCTTGGCGACCACCGGTATTATTGCTATCCAACTCGCAGCAATTGATACGTATTGTTTTTTTTGGATGAAATCTTTTAGCACTAATGGTGCTATTTTTTTAATAATTTTCTCCGTTGAAAGTCATATCATATAGTAGTTAAATAAATTATGTTTAAGACAACTATAATAAATACATTTTCTTCCGAAGATGAATGTGAAATGTTCATTATGGTATTAAAACAGCAGTGGCCTAAATATAAAGACTCAGTTCCAGAGAGCACTCTGGAAATAGTTAAAGATATAGATATGCCAAATAGAATGCTAGCACTCTGGACCTTTAAACAAAAAGCAGACCAAAAAGTTATTATGAAAATAGGAGAGCAAATAATCGTACCTTTTAGAGATCGACTAGCACCAAAAACAATTTCATATAATTGGGAGGTCGACCAAGTTCTATCACTAGGAAGTTAAAAACTACCACTTAGATATGTATTGCTGAATATGTAATGAATTTTTATGAAATTTCTTTTGGCAGGGCTAATCAATAAAACTTATTATGGGTGTAAAAGCAACTTTGAGGCATTAATGAACAAATGGAACATAATTAAAGGCCTGATTGAGAATAAAGACTTTGAGGGACTTCAGGATATTTTACACGATGAATATTTATATCTAAGAGAAACTACATTGATATCCAAAGATGAGATGGTATCGTTCATAAAAAAAAGATTTGAGGATGGTTTAACTTTTGAAAAACTTGAGCTTATAATTGAAAATAAAGATCTATTGGCATGGAGGGACGTCCTAATAGAACACGGAGGTAAAAAGTGGGAAACTACCAATGTGCAACTATGGAAAGATAATAAAGTTTGGAGAGATGTTGTTAGTGTTCGTGATTTGGAGAAGGTAGATCGCATCTAAAATTTAAATGAAAAAAGCTTTCTGCATAAATAGCAAAAATGGCTGTAGCTAGGACTAATATTATAAACTTTTTTTCGGAAGAAGATTTCGATAAATATTTTGCTCTTCATAAAGAGTTTGCAAGTTCCTTGGATGAATGTGGTCTTCTTGAAGCAACGTACGTAAGAGCAAGTACAACCTCACTTCTATATTTTTCTGTCGTTGAAACCGAAGAAGGCGCTCAAGAGATATTAAGAAGAGCAAATGAATGGCGTAAAAAGCACGACTTTAAAGTTGACGTAATTACCTTTGATGGAGAAATCCTTTATGAATATGGTAAAAAAAATAATTAGTATTTTTATCTAATTAAGGCAAAGGAATAATTTTGCAATATGAGTGTTGGTAGGGTTTGCATGTTTAACTTTTTCACAGAGGCAGACTGTGAAAAATTCATTGCCATGCAAACTACCAAAGTCCCCGAACTGTTAGAACGTGGTTTATTAGAAATCACTTGGGTTTGAGCTAGTCCAGACTCAGTTTTGATGTTTGTTATTTTTGAAACTAAGGAAAAAGGTGACTTACTTTTTAACGAAATGTCAAAATGGAGGGAACAATACGATTTTAAAATCAAAGATACCATTGTATTTGACGGTGATATTATTCAACAATTAAGAAAACAACAATTATTTCATACTTAGCTTATGAGAGGCAATAAAATGACTCAAACTAATCTCATGTCATACAACACTTTTACATTTAAAACTGAGGCTCAAATGCTTCTCCATATAAGGTTATGGGAAGAAAAAGGAAAGCTCCTTTTTGCAAAGCTTAAACAAAAAGGATGTACAAGATTCTGCTATAATCAAATTTGGAATAAAAAGGGTACTTATAAGACATCAACACTTTTTGAATATAATAGTCCACAAGCATATAAGGATTGTCAAAAAGCCATTGATAATTTTCGGCAAAGCATAATGAAAGAGCTTGAAGCTATTAGCCCGGTTATCGAGTCTAGTAGAAATGTCATTCTTCAAGATCTGTTCTGAGTGGAAAATTTTTATGTTAAATATTATTCAAAAATTACGAATTAAGTTATTTGAGTCATCACAACAAGATCGGACGTATTTTAATATAAAAATATTTAATTTTTTTTAAGCGTGACAGCTATACTAATTTAAAAAACTCAAAAGCTACTTTTGATAACAGAGTGGCGTTCTCAAATGGGTAAAAGACCGCACGTATTGGGAATGCCACTCCAATTTATTTTTATTAGTTATAAATAGTTAAGAGCGTTGCTCCACTCACAGCTATCGGCACGATTAAATTTAATAATCTAAATAGCCCGATCGGTTGTGATCGCCAACTTTCTGCATAATTTGAATTTTGCATTTCCTTAGGCATATCAGTTCTTAAAGCCTCAATATCTCTGATGGCGCCGTCTCCTGCAGCGATTTGTACAATCGCTATTGCAACCGCTAACACAGCACAAATTAAGTCTACTTCACCAGTGTCTGATACTGTTAACCCTATTATTATTATTAAATAGCTAGCTATCGAACAATAAAGTGTTTTATACACATCGTGTATTCTATTATTTGCCGCTCCAAGTACTTGATCTACATTCATTCTGCTCTCCTTTTTTAGTTTATTTTGTGAACTTATAGTATTAGTCAACCATTTTGCCTATTTGTCCACTTTTTAATTTAAAATGAATTCTTCAACTAATGCTTTTGGAATCAAAATATCTCTGGCAATTTTGAATTGCGATTTAAAAGCTATTACCATGTTATGATCAGGTACTATAAACACATATTGTCCTTCATATCCTAATGCTAAAAAGTACTCAGATTGTTGCATTGAGTTATTTCCCATTCCCCAAGCCTTACGATAACTAAGATCAGCCTTCCAAGCAGTTTCACTGCTCCACCATTGATAGCCATATCCATTATAGGGATAGAGTTTGAGGGGATTAAACCGTCCCTTATTTGGATAGGAATGGGTTTTTAAAGATTTTTCTATCCATGATGCGCTTATAATCTGTTTTTTGTCCCATTGCCCTTTATTTAAATAAAGTAACCCTAATTTTGCCATATCTCTAGCGGACAACTCAAGATTGGAATACCCATGATTAATCCCTTGCGGATCCTTTTCCCATTTGTAATTTTTTATTCCAATATGCGAAAACAGATACCTTTCTGCATATTTTTCCACTGGAACCTTTGCAATTTCAAAAATAATGGCTGCTAATATATGAGAGCCACCGTTACTATAGTTGTAATATTGACCTTGCTTTTCTTCTATTCCCAATGAAAAAATATAGTCAACCCAATTTGTTGAATTTCTAAGGGCAAAAACTCCTGCATAATTTGAAAGATGATTATCTCTAGTTTTTAAACCAGAGGTCATTGTCAATAGATTTTGAACTCTAATATCTTTCAGCTTTGGGTTATTTTTAATTACATTATTTCTTGAAAATATTGAACCTAATGTCTGCTTTTCACTTCTTATATGACCTTTGTCGATAGCAATGCCGACCAGCGCTGACATAAAACTTTTTGTC
>CACNDI010000025.1 GCA_902619165.1 uncultured Alphaproteobacteria bacterium | reverse complement strand
GTTGACGGGCAAAAAGTTAAAACTTCAGTCACAGATGGGAATGTAAAACTACAATGGAAAGCCGATTGGGCAATGAGATGGTTCGCTTTGTCTGTAGACTACGAAATGTATGGCAAAGACTTAATTCCATCTGCAAATTTAGCATCAAAAATATGCAGAGTGCTAGGAAGAAATGCGCCGTACCAGTTTTTTTATGAGTTATTCCTTGATGACCAAGGACAAAAAATTTCAAAATCAAAAGGGAACGGCCTGTCAGTTGAAGAGTGGCTAAGATATGGATCAAAGGAATCTTTGAGCCTCTTTATGTTTCAAAAGCCAAAGACAGCAAAAAGACTCTATTTTGACTCCATTCCAAGAGCTGTTGATGAATATCATAAGTTCTTAGAAGTGTATCACCAACAGAGTGAGGAGGATAAATATCAAAACCCTGTTTGGCACCTTCATCGAGCCAATCCTCCTAAGTCAGAATTACTTGTTTCTTTTTCTATGCTAATGAACTTATCAGGGGCAACTGGATCAACAAGTATAGAAACACTTCTTTCATTCGTAAGAAAGTATGTTAACGAAAAAGGTGATCCTATGAACGCCACAATGCGTGGGGCTTTGCAAAATGCCATAAATTATTTTCATGATTTTCTGGAATCCAAGTTAGTTTTTAAGCAACCTTCAGCTAATGAGCGTATCCCTTTGGTTGAGCTCACAAAAAAACTAGAGGGGTTAAAAAAAAGATGGGATGCGAGTGAAATTCAGCAAATTATTTTAGATGTAGGTAAAACAAATGGATTTGAAAACAATAGAGATTGGTTCAAATTGATATATGAAGTTCTATTGGGAAGTCAAAGTGGTCCTAGGCTAGGCAGTTTTTTTGCTCTCCTAGGTAAAGAAACAACAGTCGAAAAGTTGAATGAGGTGTTGCGATGAATTGGAGACTTATCATAAAAAAAGTGTGGATCATCGCATTACTTATTTCTCTATTGAGCACCTTAGTCTTTGCTGATGAAAGAGAATTGGTACGTATTACCATAAGTTCACAGATTGAGGCTTTCAAAGAAAATAATATCGAGAAAGCATATACATTTGCGGCGCCCAGCATTCAAGCACAGTTCTCAACCCCCGAAGTTTTTGGTTTGATGGTCAAGAATGGATACCCTACTATATGGAGGCCAAAGAGCTTTAAATTCACAAAATTTCAAGACCTTGGAAATAAATCTATTCAAAGAGTTTTATTCCAATCCTATGACGGCCGTCTAGAGACATATGACTATATCCTAGAAAAATATGATGATCTTTGGAAAATTGCGGGGGTTTTAACAATAAATTTAGCAGGTGAAACCTAGTAGTTATCTTGCAAAGGGATCTTTTTTTATTTCTAATTCTGCTTTTTCAAGCTTCTGTATTTGGTCTCTTAGTTTTGCCGCTTCTTCAAACTCAAGGTTTTCTGCAGCCTTAAGCATTTGTGATTTTAAATCCTCCAGATGACTGGATAGATTATGACCAATCCCAGGTGTTTTCTCCAAATCAGCCGTTACTCTAGCTTGGTCAGTGTCCCCTTTATATAGACCCTCCAATATATCGTTAACATTTTTCTCGATCGTTTTAGGTGTTATGCCGTTCTCAACGTTGTACTTTTTTTGTTTATCACGGCGTCTATCAGTTTCGTCTATTGCTCTTTTCATGCTTTTCGTGATTGTGTCGGCATACATTAGGACCTTCCCGTCAATATTTCTAGCGGCCCTTCCAATCGTTTGTATCAATGAGGTTTCAGAACGCAAAAATCCTTCCTTATCGGCATCTAATATTGCAACTAATCCGCATTCTGGAATATCTAAACCCTCTCTTAGAAGATTGATACCCACCAAAACATCAAAAGTGCCTATTCGTAAATCACGAAGAATTTCTAGTCTTTCTAAAGTATCTATATCAGAGTGCATGTATCTAACTCTAATACCCTTCTCATGAAGATATTCGGTGAGATCTTCAGCCATTTTTTTTGTCAGTACAGTGCAAAGAGTCCTAAGATTTCTTTCTGTTACTTTGCTAACCTCTAATATCAAATCATCTATTTGAGAGTCAGTAGGTCGAACCTCAATTTCGGGATCAATTAGACCGGTAGGTCTGATAATTTGCTCAGTGAAAACCCCCTTTGTTTGGTCTAATTCCCAAGCCCCAGGAGTAGCAGATACATAAATTGTATGGGGCCTCATAGCATCCCACTCTTCAAATTTTAATGGTCTATTATCGGTACATGAAGGAAGTCTAAAACCATATTCCGAAAGTGTACTTTTCCTTCTGAAATCTCCTTTAAACATACCGCCAAGCTGTGGTATGCTCACATGGCTTTCATCGGCAAAAACAATTGCATTGTCGGGAATATACTCGAAAAGTGTAGGGGGTGGCTCTCCAGGTTTCCTACCTGTAAGATACCTTGAGTAATTCTCAATACCATTACACATACCTGTTGCCTCGATCATCTCTAAGTCGAAGTTAGTTCTTTGTTCTAATCTTTGTGCCTCAAGAAGTTTATTTTCGTTATTGAGCTGTTTAAGTCTAATCACTAGCTCTGCTTTTATATTTTTTATTGCCTGTTGTAGGGTCGGTCTAGGTGTCACATAATGCGAATTTGCATAGATTTTTGCTTGGGATAGTTCCGCAAGTTTTTTCCCAGTTAACGGATCAAATTCAACAATTTTTTCAAGCTCGTCACCAAAGAACAAAAATCTCCACGCTCGATCTTCTAAATGAGCAGGCCATACATCTAGCGTGTCACCACGAACTCGAAAGTTTCCTCTTTGAAAATTTTTGTCATTTCTCCGATACTGTTGCTCAACCAAGTTTTTAACTACTTGCCTTTGATTAAAAGTACCTCCTTTATTTAAACTTTGTGTCATAGAGCTGTAAGTTTCAACGGAACCTATACCATAGATGCAAGACACGGACGCGACAATAACGACGTCTTTTCGTTCCAACAGGGATCTTGTCGCTGAGTGCCGCATTCTGTCAATTTGCTCATTTATTTGAGCTTCCTTTTCAATGTAAGTATCGGATCTTGGAACGTAAGCCTCTGGTTGATAGTAGTCGTAATATGAGACAAAATATTCCACTGCATTTTCTGGAAAGAATTTTTGGAATTCTCCAAAAAGTTGCCCTGCCAATGTTTTGTTAGGAGCAAGAATAAGCGCGGGACGTTGTGTTGACTCAATAATTTTAGCCATTGTAAAAGTTTTGCCCGTACCAGTGGCCCCAAGTAAAACTTGGTTCTTTTCGCCCTTACATAGCCCCTCAACCAACTCGTCAATCGCGGTAGGTTGATCACCGGCAGGTTTAAACTCTGACACAACACGCAATTCATTTTTTTCGATGATTAACTCATTCATATTGAACAGACTTTATATAGTTACTTTTATCGTTGTTTTATGATTTTGCTATTTAAAACTTCTGTAATTCAATATAGTATCATTCGAGAAATATAAACTGATTTTTAGGAAATTTTATGGTAGCGCGAATATTTAAAACATCGAAGACCGCGATGCAGTCGGGCACGGGTAATGCAAATCAGTGGTTTTTAGAATTTGAAAAAAACGATCATAAACCGATAGACCAGGTTATGAGTTGGATCGGCTCTAGTGATACCACCAGTCAAATAAAATTAAAATTTGAAACTAAGGAGAAGGCAATTCAATATGCTAAAAGCAATAAGCTCTTATATTTTATTGAAGAGGGCTCAGAAAAAAAGATGAATATCCGAAAGAATGGTTACGGCGATAATTTTGATTACAGCAGAAGAAGACCTTGGACTCACTAGCATTATTATTTAACTCTTAAACTGTTTGGCTACTAATCTAAACTGATTCAATTAAATTTAATTTACTATAAACTGTTCCTATGATACCACTGAATTCACGTGGCCCCGTAGCTCAGCTGGATAGAGCAACTGACTTCTAATCAGTAGGTCGTACGTTCGAATCGTACCGGGGTCACCATTTTTGTTTTGACTATAGAAAGTCGCTCAGTGGGTTACCCAGTATATTCTTTTATTTTTAAAAATGGTATTATCTTACTGTGCTTAGCAATGCTAGGTTGGGCAGGCAACACGGTCGCAGGAAGAATGTCAACTGGTGAAATTTCGCCCATGGTTGTTGTGTTTTTACGATGGTTTATTATTTCAATTTTTTTAATCTTATTTTTAAATAAGAAACTACTTTTGTCTTTTAAATTAATTAGTGGGAAACTCGTTTGGCTGTGCTTGATGGGCTCACTTGGGCTCACCGGTTTTAATGCATTATTTTACATAGCTGCTCAGAATACAACAGCAATAAACTTAGGTATTATTCAAGGCATCATGCCCGCAATAATATTAGTTGGGTCAGTAATTATATTCAAGGAGGCTGTTAACTTTACAAAGGTTACTGGGCTGATAATAGCATTTTTTGGTGTCCTAGTAGTGGTAAGCCAAGGCGACTACGAGAGAGTAATTTTATTGTCTTTTAATTATGGAGATTTAGTGATGCTATGTGCCTGCTTTTTCTATTCTGGCTTTACCCTCGGATTGAAAAACAAACCTGTAATTGATCCAATTGTACTCATGACTTATTTCTCACTGAGTGCATTGATATTTTCTATTCCACTATTGATTATAGAATACTATCTAGGTCTCATTCAGGTTCCTGCTACAAGTACTGCGTGGCTTACTATACTTTACATAGCTTTTGTCCCCTCTTTTCTAGCTCAGATTTTTTTTATAAGAGGTGTTGAGCTAGTTGGAGCATCTAAAGCAGGGTTATTTATAAATTTTCTACCTATTTTCGCAGCAATCCTTGGAGTGCTTTTGCTAGGGGAGAGGTTATTCGTTTATCATTTAATCTCATTATTCATTGTTTTGTTAGGTGTTTATCTTTTTATGGTAATAGGGGATAAAGAAAAAAATACGTCATATTAAAAAATTGGACTTCAAAACTTTGTTGTGGCATCAGATATTATCCGGAACTACGCTCAAGCTATTGTGAAAAAATGCAACTGAATGAAAACAAATACTTTAGGGATATTTTAGAAGAAGAAAAAAAGTCAGAGTTTGTTATCGCCGACAAACTCCAAAACCCAGAAAGACATAAGGCATTCACTTTTTCTTTTGAGGATATATCACTTGATATTACTAGGCAGCTTATTTCCTCTAAGCAATTTTCTAATCTTAAAATGCTTGGAGAGGCTATAGGCATTAAAGATAAAAAAAAGAAGCTTTTTGAGGGTTCTTTTTTGAATGTTACTGAAAATAGGTTCGTAACCCATTTTCTTGAACGAAATTCAAACTCAATAGTAGATAAAACCAACAGGTATAAGTCTTTCATTTCTTTCCTAAAACAAAAGAAAATAAAGAATTTAATTAATGTAGGAATAGGAGGATCGGACCTTGGCATAAAAATGGTTTATCATGCACTAAAGCACAAAAGTAAGGGGCCTTCTCTTACTAACATATCGAATTTAGATTTCACCAACCTTGAAAACACACTAAAAATGAAAGATATCAAAGAAACATTCTTTATCTTCAATTCTAAGTCGTTTTCTACAGAAGAAATATTAGTTAATCTAAGCTTTGTCAAAAATCTGCTCGATAATGAGGGCTTGGATCTCAACGATCATATGGTGGCAGTCACATCATTTCCGGAAAAAGCATTGGAAGCTGGTCTCAAAGAAAATGCAATTTTTCACGTGCCTAATGGGGTGGGGGGTAGATTTTCAATGTGGTCGCATTTTGGTTTAGGCTTAGTTGCGTCTCTCGGTATAGATGTTTACGAACAACTTCTCACTGGAGCCTATAAAATGGATAAGCATTTCTTGGAAGAAAAACTTGAATTAAATTTACCCTATATTCTTGGACTTACAAGAATATGGAATAGAAACGTTCTAAATCTACAAAATCTCGCAATTGTTCCTTATGAGAATGGTCTAAAATTTTTTCCAACTTGGTTTCAGCAAGTGGAAATGGAGAGCAATGGCAAAAGCCTAGATACTCTAGGTAACAAGCTAGAGTTACCTGCGGCACCCTTAGTTTTCGGGGAAATTGGAACCGAGTCTCAACACAGTTTTTTTCAGTTACTTCATCAAGGCATAGAAAAAATTCCAGTAGAGTTCTTAGTTCCATTTAAGGGTAAGACTGTAGTTGGTAAAAATAAAAAAGATTCAGAACCTCATTCAAGGCTAGTTGTAAACGCTATTGCACAAGCAGAAGCCCTTATTTCGGGAAAACAGACACATAAAGAAGAGTATAGAAATATGACAGGCAATAGGCCGTCTACCTTTATAAGCTGGAATAGAACGAACGCCGAGTCTTTAGGTAAACTAGTTTCTCTGTATGAAAATGCAACTATTGTATGTGGCTTGCTATGGGGAATTAATAGTTTTGATCAATGGGGCGTTGAACTAGGAAAGGAGATATCAAGAAATATTTATACTGGTCAAAATTTGGAAGACTTATCTTACAGTGCGAAGAAAATGTTGAAAGATATTTTATAGAAATTAATCAGTTTCTTTTTTTCAGGGTAATATTTTCCTAAACTATACCTCTTTCTTGAAATTGATACTTAGTTGTTCGCCCTGGATAAATGAATAGTAGGTCATACTAATTATCGCATGGAAATTAAACTTTTGGCTCCTTTTATCTTAATATGTTTGGTAGCCAGGTGGACGCCCAAGGAAAAAAAATCATCAAAGCTCCATAAATTATTCCAATTAGCGTGAACAATGGTATTTCCCGAAAAGCCTTGCCTGGATCTTCACCTACCACTCCAGCAGACGTATAAATTCCTACACAAACAGGAGGTGTAATCATGCCAATTCCAGCAAATGCAACAAATACAACATAAAGGTGTAATAAGCTTTGATCAAAAGAGAGAGCAATAGCAGCAAAAATAGGAACAGTTAAATAGAAAACAGGAACTATTTCTATGAAAGTCCCCAAAAACAAACAAATTACAGCAAGCATGACCCAAAACAGGAGGGGACTAGCGCCCATTGAGGTAAAGAATTCAATTATTTTTTGGGGAGTTTGTGTATACGTTAATACCACGCTTAAAAATGTAGCTGTTGCTATAATCGAAAAAATAACGGCAGTAGTTATCGCTGTTTCTTTTAAACACAAAACTAGACCTGTAAAAGTTAATTCTCGGTAAATAATAAAGCCTATTAGAGCTGCCCATACACCTGCAACTGCCGCAGATTCTGAGGGAGTCAGAAGCCCAGCATAAATTCCACCTAAAATAATAAAGGGAGTTACTAATGCAGGCAATGCTTTAAAAAATGAGGTTAATTTTTCCTTACTGGTAGCCTTTTTTAGTCTCTTAACATTTCGACATTTTATTAGAACCACTGCAATCATTAAAAGAAGGAGTATAATTCCGGGTATTACCCCTGCTGCGAAAGTTTGAGATACTGGTACATTAGTGAGAGCACTATAAAGTATGGCTGCGTTGGATGGAGGGATTAAGGCCTCTAAAAGAGCGGCTGAAGCTGCAAGTACAACCACGAAAGGTGTTGGGTACCCTTGCTCAATCATTTTTGGCATCATTATAGTTCCTACCGCCGTGATAGCCGCAAGTATGGACCCGCAGAATGCAGCAAAAAAACCCATTGCCACTACCATAGCTACACCAAGTCCCCCCGGCCAATGTCCTACTAGAGCCGTGCAAAAGTTTACTAGCCTGGTAGCTGCACCACCCCTTAACATTACCATTCCAGCAAAAATGAATAAAGGCACAGCTACTAATATATGTTTGGTTAAAGCGGCAAAAGAGATTTGTATCAATACAGACCAAGGAAGATTTAACCCCCATATAGCTGCAATTGAAGATCCTAAGCCAAATACTATAAATATAGGGACTGCCAAAAGTAACAGGATAAATGATAGAGACATTGACAGAGAAAACATATGGCTAGTCAGCTTTACTTTTTAAGTTTTTGAGGTTCAGAATTTCCTCTAAAAACATTTGCGTTGAAAATAGTATAAGTATTAGAAATCCAGTCGGAAAAGCTAAGTACATCCACCAAATTGGCACGTCAATTTCTAGCTCCATTTTTTGACCGAGATTATAATAAAGGACGGTTGCATCTATACCGGCTTTGCAAAAAATGAGACCAGCCATTAAAGCAACTATAGCAACGAACATTCTTAGAATAATTTTACTTTTATCAGAAAGAATACTCGTTAAAAAATCAACTTTTATATGTTTTCCTTGAACTAGAAGTGGGCCTAACAATGGAAAAACCAACCAGCTTGTTAATACTGGGGGTAACTCAATAAACCAATCGTAACCGATACCTGAAACATACCGAGTTAAAGCACTAAGTGAAAGAGCTAGAACCATTAGAGCTACAATAATTGTTGCCAGCCATAAAATTATTCTATTAAGAATATTATTTATGGCTAGCAAAACGTATAGCATTATAGCGTTAATTCAGTGATGCCACATAGTCTTCCGCGGCCTTTAATGCTTTAGCGTCAATCATATCAGCCATCGCAGGGATAACTTTTTCATTCATTAACTTATCAAATTTTGCTTTCTCTGCTCCAGACAAAACGGTAATAATACCTCCCTTATCTTGAAACTGTTTAAGGGTATCTTCTCCCGCATCCATAATTCCATTAGTTGATAAGTCGCCTACTTCTTTACCTACTTCTAAAATTATTTTTTGTAATTCTGGTGACAGCGAGTCAAACCATTGAGCATTAGCCATCACAAATGCGTCGGCATAATACTGATAGGGCTTCTGAGCGTATTTTAAAAATTCCCACCAACTATAGGCTCCAATGCTTTGAGGGGGACTATTTATTGTGTCGATCATGCCGGTTTGTAATGCAGTGTATACTTCACCTGTGGGCAAAGAAACTCTTTTCGACCCAAATGCATCCCACATTGGTTCCTCACTTTTTAACAACCTTCTAGCCTTCAAGTCTTTCATAGCGTCGACCCCAGTCAGTTCTCTTTTGCTGCTAAAAGTCATTACTGGGCCTACGGGGTTATACATAATTAACTTCGAATTTGTTTTTGTAGTAATTTCATTCCAGATCTTCTTTCCTTCAGGCGAATCTTGAAAAAAGTTTCGTTGATCATCATATGACTGGAATAAACCGGGGTAAGAAGCAATATTAAAATTTTTGTTTATAGGAGGAAAGCTAACAACGCCAACTATCCCACCAAGCTCTACTGCCCCTGATGTGACAGCTCCCATTACTTCTCTTATCCCAAAAAGCTGTTTTGAAGGATAAACTTCTATTTTTAATTTTCCTTTTGCTCGCTCATTTACCCTATCTGCAAAAATCTGTGCGTGTTTAGCGCAGTGGTGTTTAGCACTCCAATGTACTGATAAGCGTGCAACTTGTTCGGCCGAACTAAAATTTACTGTTAAAAGCAAAAGAGCTATCGCTGGAATAAAAATTTTCCTAACCAGTCCCAAAAATTGTGCGTTCATTTTTCCCTCCCAAAAAAATTGAATTAATGTTCCTATTATAGGGAATAATTTTTAAGAATCGTAACAATTATTTTTTTAATAAAGTTTTAAATGCAGCTTCAAATCGTGCTTTGTCGATTTGTCGTGACAACCGCAAGTTTGTTACTTTATCCCGAGTTGAATTGGTTTCTTTAGACAGAATCTCATTTAAGAGATGTTTTTTATGTAACTGTTTCTTGTCCTTGCCATTTTTCAACTGTTCATGCCTTTGAATTATAGTTTTATGATTTTATGGGGATCTTGCGAGGAGTTTCTTTTTTTGGCTCTTCCTTATAAAGATGAATAGATAATAGCCCATCTTTAAACTCAGCTCTATCAATTCTCACATTATCGGCTAATCTAAAAGCTTTAGTAAACGCGCGTTTAGCTATTCCCTTATGTATATATTCGTGTTGACCATTTTTGTCACCGTTGCCACAAATAACCAATTCGCTTGACGTTGCTTCGATGATGAGATCATTTGTACTGAAGCCAGCAAGTGCAAGGACGATTATAAAACTATTATTTGAAAGTTTTTTTATATCGTAAGCCGGATAAGTAGACTGCTTCATGGACGACATCCGCTCAATTTCGTCAAAAAGGCTCTCAAATCCAACAAAAGAACTCATATATGGTGATGACAAAAAACTCATGATTTCTGTATTCTCCCTTTTTTATTTTAATAATCTGATCAAAATAAGAAATCAATATAGAAATGGAAAACTGATCACATTTACAGTTGAAACAATGCGGTTAATAACAGTTTTTTATCCTCAGCTGAAACTATGCTTTCAAGTACTTGGATAGAGAAATCTGCAATAAGTAGCTTATTAAGCCGAATAAAGTAATAGATAAAATTCCCAGTGTAAAAAGGCTGGCAAACATTAGGTCAGTTTTTACCCGACCATTTGCTAAAATCATAAGATATCCCAAGCCTTGTGATGACCCAACCCATTCTCCTATAACTGCTCCGATTGGTGCATAGACGCTTGCTAGCTTTATTCCAGAACATAAAGAAGGAATACTATGTGGAATTTTTAAATATAATAGGTTTCTCCGGTTTGTTCCTCTCATTGTCTTTGCAAGGTCAAGATATTGTTTTGGGGTTTGAGAAAGACCATCATGAAATGCTGAAGTAACAGGAAAATAAATAATCAAGATTGCCATAACGACTTTTGACAAAATACCATAACCAAGCCATAAAGTAAGTAATGGAGCAATTGCAAATACCGGAATAGATTGGCTAAATATCAACAGTGGTCTAAGTATCAAGCGCGCAGTGACGGATACTTCAAGTGTTAACGCAGTAATCATGCCCAATATGATCCCTATGGTGAGCCCAATTAAGATTTCTACAATTGTCACAATTGAATGCTCATAAATAAGCATAGAGTTTTCTTTAAATGCGACTAATACAGAGTGAGGCGTTGGAAGTATATAGGGTGGAGGGTTTGCTAACCTTACCGCTAATTCCCAAAAAATGAAAATTGATAAAAAAGTACAGACTATATAAATGACGGCTTTCATGAACGTTTGCTTTTTATTTTTTCTAGTAACGAATATTGCAGATCGAAAACCAATTTGTCGGAATATGTTTTAGGAAATGGTGGCTTGAGACAATTATAGCTTGTTGTCTTTTGCCGGCCTAGAATGTAGATACTTTCACATAGTCGTGCAGCTTCATGAGGATCATGAGTTACAAACAAAACGGTTTTTCCTTTAAGACTTTCAAATGTTAGATCGATCATCTCCTCTCTGGTATTTGAGTCCAATGAACCAAATGGCTCATCTAATAAAACTATAGGTGTATTTTCCATTAATGTTCTTGCGAGAGCAGCTCGTTGACGCTGTCCCCCAGAAAGCTGAAAGGGATATTTTTTTTTATGATCCATCAAACCAACTTTTTCAATAATTTTCAATTTTTTTTCTGTCGAGAACTTTTCTCCTCGTAATTTATTACCCAAAGAAACATTGTCGCTTATTGTTGCCCATGGAATTAACAAATCATTCTGGGCCATGTATGAAACACGATTTGAGATAGGTAAGTGATCATTACTTTTTATCCTACCGTCAAGTTTTACATGGGTTGGCAACCCAGCAATTAACCGAAGAATAGTCGATTTGCCAATCCCTGATGAACCAAGAAGGCAAGTCCACTGATTAGCCTTTACTGCAAGCCTTAGATCTCCAAACAAAACCTCACTTTCTGATCTTACACTTCCGATCAAGTCTATTGAAGGGGAGGTTGAAGACATCATATATTATTCATTTCCCAAAAATTCTTTTCGAGGAGTGTAGCTATTTTAAATTTTTGAGAAAGCTCACGAAATTTACCTAAAGATGTGTAGTTGTCACCTAGTCTTATGATAACGGCATTATCAATTAAGGTTCCTACTTCCACACATAAACTTTGATAATCCTTTCCTGCATATGTAGTTATCCACTTTTCATAGACCGAACTATATTGGGACGCTCCTAAGCGCTTACCTATTTCCCCATAACCCAGCACGCATGGTGCGAGTGCTGCCATAAGGTCTAAAAAATCCCCTGAAAATCCCGCATCTAGAACGAACCTTGTATAAGCTAAATTCTGATGCATTTCATTTGTCTTTTCAAGTGCATTAGTTGAGATGCCTTCACTGTTACAAAATTCGATATGCAATTTTATTTCCTCGTCTAAAAGCGCGTGAACCAACTTAGAACAAGTATGCATCTCAGTTATGTTACCGGACTTTGCAATTGCAAGACCCCAAGCTCTAGAAAAATGTTTTAGAAAGATATAGTCTTGTCTCAGATAGTTTAGAAAAGCGCTTTTTGGTAAAGTTCCATCTCCTATTCTTTCTACAAATGGATGCTTCGTATAAGAAGTCCACTCAGTCTTATACAAATCTCTCCAAGTTGAAAAAACGTCGCCGTAGTTCATCTAATTACTCGTTACATCTATAGCTATTCTAGAAATTGGAAAAGCTTTATTTATTAACTTATTTTGAAGAAGAAAATCTTGGAATTCTAGATATCTTCCGGCATCAAGCGCAGGAGGCCTCAAAGCAAAACGAGGTATCGTATCTGCCCATGCCATTTTATTTAATTGATCATCTAGTTCTTTAGACGTCGACGCAAATATTTTCCAGCTTTCCTCGGGATTGTTAATAATGAATTGGGTTGCTAACTCCGTTGCTTTAAGAAATTTACGAATTTTTTCTTTATCAATATTCTTTGAATTAGCAACATAAATAAGCTCGTCGTAAGGTGGAACTCCTTCTTCCTCGAGGAAGAAACATTTTCCGGGCACGTTCTCAATCTTCATTTGATTTAATTCGAAGTTTCTGAAAGCACCAATAACAGCATCAACTTGACCAGACATTAAAGAAGGTGAAAGAGAAAAGTTTACATTTACAAGTTCTACATCTTCTAACTTTACACCATACTTTTCTAAAATTGCAGATAGTAGAATTTCTTCAACACCTGCAACAGAGAAACCGATCTTCTTTCCAGACAAACTCTGCGGACTTTTTATTGGACCGTTCTCCAAAACTAATAGACAGTTAAGAGGGGTTGCCACAAGGGTCCCAACACGAATAAGTGGCAATCCTTGAGTAAGTTGCAAATGTAATTGTGGTTGATAGCTTACTGCTAAGTCAGCTTGACCAGCAGCAACAAGCTTTGGTGGAGCTGATGGGTCAGCAGGAGCGATTATTTCAATTTCTAGGTTTTGATCAGAAAAATAGCCCTTTTCTTTAGCAATTATTATTGGACCATGATCGGGATTTATAAACCAGTCCAATAAAAGGGTCATTTTATCTTTTGCAGCCACATTATTTGCTGTGAGAAGCAAAAATAAGAGAATAAGTCTTAAAATCATTATCGGGTCCCTTGAATTTTGTTAAAAAATTTTTAATGCGTGAAAGTGGTTCGTTGGTCCATGGCCATACCCGACTGATAGTTTTTTTGAGTCTCTAATAGCACCAGTAACAAACTCCTTTGACTTAAAAACTGCCTCCTCTATTGAGTAGTTTTTAGCTAAAAAACTTGCGATAGAGGAGGATAAAGTACATCCTGTTCCATGTGTATTTTTTGTATTTATTCTTTTCTCATTGAACCAGACATGATCTTTTTCAGTCACTAGTAGATCGTTACTTGTGCTGCCTCCTGAGTGTCCACCTTTTATCAAAACCGATTTAGATCCAAAACATAATAGAGCTTTGCCTTGATTAACCATGTCCTCTTTGGATTTTGCAACAGAAGTACCCAATAGAACTGCTGCTTCAGGTAAATTAGGAGTTATGATTGTAGCGATTGGTAACAGATGGGTTTTAACAGATTGGATTGCTTTTTTATCTAACAAAGGTGATCCACCTTTTGCCACCATAACTGGGTCAATTACTAAAAATACTTTTTTATATTTTGCTAATGTAGTCCCAACTTCTCTGGCAATTTCTGCGTTAGCGACCATTCCAACCTTAACTGAACTTACACATATATCGCGAAAAATAGCATTAATTTGGGACGCAACGAATTTTTTTGGTATCAAATGAATTCCTTCCACTCCCATAGTATTTTGGACTGTTAAGGCGGTAACTGCTGCCATGCCATATACACCATTTGCAGCAAATGTTTTTAAATCAGCTTGTATTCCTGCACCTCCAGATGGATCAGACCCAGCTATAGATAGAACATTTTTCACTCGATTTGACATTTTTAGTTCACCGATTTGTTATCTTCAAATACTCGTCGAATTTCATCATGCAATAATTTTGTCTCCATATAAGGATTATCTTTACCGCAGATCGCTGATACTACCGCCATCCCTTGGCAGCCACTGCTAAAAATCTTTCCACAGTGTTCTCTTTTAAGTCCACCGATAGCTACTGATGGTAGAGATGTTGCATTTGCGATATCGCTTATACCGTCTAACCCGATATACGCATTGAAATCTGATTTTGTTGGTGTCGGAAATACTGGACTTATACCAATATAGTCCACTAAAGCTGGGTCTGCAGCTTTTGCATCTTCAATTGTTTCACATGATAATCCGACGATTTTATCTTTCCCAACTTTACCTCTTATCTCAACGGTGCTTTTATCATTTTGTCCTATGTGTATACCATCTGCATCTATCGCTAAAGCCGCTTCAACGTCATCATTTATTATCAATGGGATCTCAGTATCCTTTAATATTTTCTGTAGTTCTTTTCCAACACCGATCCTATCGTTTGTCGATGCCTCTTTATCTCTAAGTTGAACCATCGTAATCCCGCCTTTCACTGCAGCATTAACTGTATTCAATAACCCAAAAGTTGCACAGAGATGAGGGTCAGTTACTAGATAAAGTTTTAATTTAACGGCATCAAACACTATAAGCCCACTTCAAATTTGAAAAATCATGAGGATCTACACAAGAAAGTTGATCTATAAAATGCATCCTAAATGAACCTGGGCCATTAGCACTTAATTTTGCTTTATGTCCTGCTTCAGCGAACAGAGTAGCAGCACTAACGCTCGCAGTGTAGGGATCCGTGATCGCTGTGAAGGCGCCAACTAGACATGTTAAAGAACATCCAATAGCTGTCACACTCGACATAAAAGATGATCCGCCTGATACTCGAGTAACCCTTACACCATCTGTGATTATATCTGTTTCTCCAGTCACGAAAATTGTACAATTATACTTTTTTGCAAGTTTCTTACTAGCATTTAAGGCTGTTTCAACTCCTTCTTGAGAGTCTACACCCTTTGCTTCAGTCTCTTCGCCTTGTAAGGCTAAAATTTCAGACGCGTTCCCTCTCACAACTGAGGGTTCTAGGGATATCAATCTTGCTATTGAGGTTTGCCGGTATGGTGTCGCAAAGTGTGCTACGGGATCCAATACCCAAGGGACTTTGGCTTTATTAGCCGCCTCAATTGCTTTCTCCATACCTTCGAGCCAATTTGGTGAAATAGTACCGATATTTACAGTTAGTGCACCCGCTATTGGAGAAAAATCTCCACTCTCTTCTGAAGTGTGTATCATTGCTGGAGACGCTCCAACTGCCAAAAGCGTATTAGCTGCGATATCCATGGAAACATAATTAGTTATACAATGCACGAGAGGATTTTTTGCTTTTAATTCTTCAAGACTATTCATTGAGGTCTCCAATTATTTGTGGCTGATGTGAGGAATGCGCATATCGAGTGACTCCTTACGCCAGCATTACCCGGTTCAAGTTTGAGGGTTATTCTCAGCCTCTCAAAACAACGAGGCACCCCTGTCAATGCATTACAACATCCTAATTAATATTAAAAGTCAAGAGAAAGAATTTATAGGCGTATATTTTCAAAAAAGAAGGTGAGATAATTTTCCCAAATAAATAGGTGACAGGGTATCTATATTTTATTTAATTTGTCATAAGTAAATTAATAAAAAAACGAAATGCCTTGGAATTTCTTAGATTTTTATTTTAATATTTTTGGGATACTAAGATCATTACGGTTAATTGTACTGCAAAAATTACGAAAATGAATAATGTGAAATTCACAAAGAATAATGGTGTCGGGATATTAATGCTGGACTCGCCCAAAAGAAAAAACGCGCTTAATTCAGAAGATATGTTGTTGCTAATAGATATACTTTCTAGAGAGGCGCAATCTGATATTTATGCACTTATTATTTCAGGAAGCGGTAACGTTTTTTGCTCGGGAGCTGACCTTTCTGAGATTATTTCAATAATTGGTAAAAATAAAAAAGATCAAGGTTTACAATCTAATGATATGTCAAAATTATGTGATGCTATTCAAAGCTTTCCTTTACCAACAGTATGTGCTTTAAATGGTAGCGCATACGGTGGAGGTGTAGAAATAGCTTGTGCCTGCGATTTTAGAATTGCTGTTTCAAATATTGAAATTATGGTACCTCCAGCCAAGATTGGAATTCATTATCACACAGCCGGAATAAAAAGATTTTTAAATATTTTCGGAGCAAGTGCTACTAAGAGATTATTACTTACAGCAACAAAAATGTCAGAAAAAGAGCTGAAAAATCTTGGATTTTTTGACGAGATTATAAACGAAGGCGAGAATATCATTGAAAAAGCACAAGATTTTATTAAGCAATGTAAAGAGTTATCGCCTGAAGCTGTAAGAGGCATGAAACTCTCTATAAACGACATAGTAATGGATAGTGTAAACATCCAAAGTCTCAATTCACGTATTAAAAATACGCTTGAGTCTCAGTACTTAGAACGCCGGCTGAAATCGATAAAAGAAAAAAACTCTAAGTAGATAAATAAAAAGTTCTTATGCAGAAAGCATACCTTCAAGTCTTTTTGTTATTAGGCTGTCAGCCTCACTCATTATTCCATCTATGAGTTCTTTACAGCTGGGTATGTCATTAATAAGACCAACTACCATTCCGCATGACCACGCCCCTGCTTCCATTTCTCCATCAAGCATTACTTTAGGATATACACCTGCCACTTCATCCATAATGTCTTCAAATTTAATATTAGAGCCTAGCTCTTTTTCTTTTTCTAATAATTTTTCTACTGCAGAATTATTTAATACTCTTTCTGTATTTCTCAGTGGACGCATAACAAGTCTCGTATCTAATTCTGTGGCATTAATTATCGCTTCTTTGACTCTTTCGTGACATGGAGCTTCCTTAGTAGCCATAAATCTTGTCCCCATATTCATTCCATCCGCTCCCATCGCAAGCGAAGCAACCAAGCTTCTCGCGTCTGCCATTCCCCCTGAAGCAACAAATGGAATTTTTAATTCCTCAGCTGCTCTGGGAAGTAAAATCATATTTGGCATATCGTCCTCACCGGGATGTCCTCCGCATTCAAATCCATCTACGGACACAGCATCACATCCTATAGCTTCAGCTTTTAGTGAGTGTCTAACAGAGGTACATTTGTGAATAACTTTTATATCGGCTTTTTTTAATTGTTCCATATAAGGTTGGGGATTTCTTCCCGCGGTCTCTACAATCTTAATTCCCCCATCGATAATTGCGTCAATATATCCAGGATAGTCAGGCGCCGCTACCGTTGGAAGAAATGTTAAATTCACTCCAAACGGATTGTCTGTCATTTCGTGGCATCTAGCTATCTCTTTTGCAAGATCGTTTGGGGTCTTCTGGGTAAGTCCAGTTATTATGCCTAAGCCACCAGCATTTGAAACAGCAGAGGCTAGCTCGGCAAATCCCACATAGTGCATACCACCCTGAATTATTGGGTGTTGAATGTTGAATAATTCTGTTATCCGAGTTTTCATTTTCTATTCCTATTTTTCTTTAATGGTATGCCATTTAAGTTCAAATATAAAACTATTTTTTTGCTAGATAGGGTAAAATAGCAGAAAAATCCATACCCTTGCCACCCTCAGAAATAAAAGTTTCATATATTGCAGTTGCGTGCTTACCCAATTCAGTAGGGGCCGACACCGACTCGGCAGCTGCTTGAGAAAGCTTAAGGTCCTTTAACATCAAATCAGCTGCGAAACCAGGTTTATAGTCCCTGTCTGCTGGACTTTCTGGCCCAACAGCAGGAGCTGGGCAATATGTATTTACAGACCAGCAAGACCCTGATGATGTTGATACAACATCAAATAACCTATTCCAATTTAGATTTAGTTTTTGGGCCAAATTAAAAGCTTCGCATACTCCTATCATTGAAATTCCCAAAATCATATTATTACAAATCTTTGCCGACTGACCAGCTCCTGGCCCACCGCATAGCACAGATTTCTGACCCATTATCGCAAAATATGGTTCTATTTGGTCATAAGCATTTTTTTCTCCCCCAACCATAAATGTCAGTGTGCCATTCTCTGCACCTACAACACCACCAGACACTGGAGCATCTATTACCGCTATTGAATTTTTTTCAGCTTCTTTTGATACATGCAAAGCACTTTCCACGTCCACTGTTGAACAATCAACAAGTATTGTTTTAGGAGCACACAAGGGTATGAGTTCCTCATAAACATTTCTCAAAACATTTCCATCAGGCAACATAGAAAAAATAATACTGCATTTCTTTGCTATTTCAGTAATGGGGTCTTGAGTAATATCTCCGACACTGGTTGGAGCAACGTCAAAACCTAACAACTCATGACCAGCTTTAATTAAATTTCTTGCCATGGGTGCACCCATGTTCCCAAGCCCTATAAATCCTATTTTCATGTCAGTGTACTCCTTAGTTTAACGGTGAATAGTCTGAAAAAACGGTTTGAGGTCTTCATCTGAAACTTCATTTAGATTTTTATTTTTCCATAGCGGAGTTCGGTCTTTATCGATAACAGCTGCTCTTATTCCCTCTTGGAAATCTCCAAATTCTTGTGATCGAGCAGTAAAACTATATTCTGCATCTAGGGCGTCTGAAATATTATTCCGAACCTTTTCCATCTTTAGCATTGATATTGTATAAGCTACTGAAATTGGGGAATTAAATCTTAATGCACTCAAGTCCTTTTCAAAAAATGGGTGCTGTAATCTGGACTCTATATTCTTAGTTGAGACGTCAACCATAGCTTCTGAAATTTGTGAAAAAGAGTTTTCTATTTCTGAGGCCTCTGTACTTCCCTGAAATTTCTTTATCCAATCAATATTTCCAGTATCAAAGAGTTTTTCTTTTAGGTCCTCCCACTTTGTTTCTGGTATAAAGTAATCAGCGAACCCACAATAGATAGCATCACTAGCTTTCATTCTTTTCCCAGTTACGCCCAAAAAGGTACCTATATTTCCAGGTAGTTTTGCAAGAAGAAAAGAGCCTCCAACGTCGGGAACTAGACCAATGCTACATTCCGGCATAGCTATTTTGCTTGTTTCCCCCACAATTCTATGACTGCCGTGGCATGAAACACCGACACCTCCACCCATCGTGAAACCTTGCATGAAAGCTACAAACGGTTTCTTGTAATTAGCAATTTTTTCATTCAGACTATACTCGTCAGCCCAGAACTTTTGACCGTAAGCAAAGTTTTTATTACACCCATTTTCGTATAGGATCTGAATGTCACCACCAGCACAAAAGGCTCTATCTCCTTTAGCATCGATAATTACAAGGGCTATGCCTTCGTCGGCTTCCCATTCAATCAATGCGTTCTCAATAGAGAGTATCATCGAATAGGTTAGTGAGTTTAACACTTCGGGACGATTTAAAGTTATATGGCCTACATAGCCGGATTTTCGTATAAAAATATCCTCCGACATTTTTACTCAGACAAAATGGCTCTTGCTATAATTACTCTCATAATCTCATTTGTTCCCTCTAGAATTTGATGAACACGAAGATCACGTACTATTTTCTCTATGCCATACTCTTCAAGATAGCCATAACCACCAAGTATCTGTAGGGCGGTATTTGATATTTCAAATGATACATCAGTAACTAACCGCTTTGCCATTGCGACAGAGACAGTTGCATCCGGTTTTGAATTATCTAACTTCCAAGCAGCACTTCTCAAAAAAAGTCTTGCCACCTCGAGTTGTGTTGCCATGTCTGCCAATTTAAATTCTATAGACTGAAATTTATTGATAGGTTTACCAAACGCTGACCTTTCCTTTGAATATGATTTTGCAATTTCATAGGCCTTTTGTGCACCACCTAATGACGCTGCGGCAATATTAAGCCTTCCCCCATCTAAACCCTCCATAGCGTATTTAAAACCATCTCCTTCTTCACCTACAAGGTTTGCAGCAGGAACTGAGCAGTTGTCAAATTGCACGATTGCAGTTGGTTGTGCTTTCCATCCCATTTTTTGCTCTTTTTTTCCGAAACTAAGACCTTTTTGTCCATTTTCAACCAAGACCATTGATATACCGTTCGGTGTTTGATCTCCAGTCCTGCATAGTACAACGTATAAATCGGAAAAACCTCCGCCAGATATAAATGACTTTGATCCATTAAGGCTATATCCCTCATTTGTTATTGCTGCCTTTGTTTTTAGTGCAGCGGCATCTGACCCTGATCCAGGTTCTGTTAAACAATATGAACAAACGTCATCAAAGCTTACAATATTCTTTAAAAATTTATCTTTTAAAGCTTGGTCGCCTCTCTTTGAGATTACCCATGCAGACATATTGTGAATTGAAATAAAAGAGGAGACAGAAGGGCAGGACATTGCTAGAGCTTCAAATACGAGCGTTCCGTCTAAGCGCGACATTCCAGAACCACCATCTTCCTCAGAGACGATAATCCCTCCGAGTCCCAAGGTTCCAGCCTCCTTAAGAAGTTTTCGGGGAATTTCTTCTTTCTTTTCCCATTCTATCGCATTTGGCGCAATAGTTTCCTCACCAAATTCCCTAGCCGTATTATAGAGAATGTTTTGTTCTTCTGATAAAGAAAAATGCACTAGTTACTCCATTGTCGGAATTGAAAAACTCGCTCCCTCCTTGATGCCGGTAGGCCATCGGGACGTGACAGTTTTTGTTTTTGTATAAAAACGGAAGGCATCCGGTCCGTGTTGGTTAAGATCTCCAAAAGCAGATTTTTTCCAGCCGCCGAAGGTGTGGTAAGCTAGCGGAACGGGTATAGGTACATTCACTCCCACCATTCCCACATTGACTTTATTAGCGAAATCACGAGCAGTGTCTCCATCTCGAGTAAATATAGCAGTCCCGTTTCCGTATTGGTTCGTTTTTACAAGATCAAGAGCTTCCTCATAGTTTTTTGTTCGTACAGTAGAAAGAACAGGTCCAAAAATCTCTTGCTTATAAATGTCCATTTCTTTTGTAACATTATCAAAAAGACACGCGCCTACAAAAAATCCATTTTCATAACCCTGCATTTTAAAATTTCTTCCATCAACTTTTAGAGAAGCTCCTTGTTCTACCCCTTTATCAACAAGTCCCAAAATTTTATTTTGTGCTTCTTTTGTAACTACAGGACCAAAATCAATATCCTTGCCAGCCGTATAGGGGCCGATTTTTAGCGACTCTATTTTAGGTATAAGTTTTTCAACTAATTTATCAGCTGTTTTTTCTCCAACTGGTACCGCTACCGAGATAGCCATACATCTCTCGCCAGCAGCTCCATATCCAGCTCCTACAAGTGCATCAGCTGCCTGATCCATATCTGCATCTGGCATGATCAGCATATGATTTTTTGCTCCAGCAAAACATTGTACTCTCTTTCCGTTGGTACAACCTCTTGTATATATATACTCTGCAATCGGTGTACTCCCAACAAAGCCAACAGCTTGGATCGTTTCATTGTCCAAAATAGCATCCACGACCTCTTTATCCCCATTTACGACTTGCAAAATGCCTTCTGGCAAACCTGCTTCTAATAGTAAGTCGGCTAAAGCCATAGGCACTGATGGATCTCTTTCAGATGGCTTAAGAATAAACGCGTTACCCGCGACGATTGCAGGACAAAACTTCCACATAGGTATCATGGCTGGGAAGTTAAATGGAGTAATGCCAGCAACGACGCCAAGTGGCTGTCGCATTGAATACATATCAATCCCCGGTCCCGCACTATCTGTGAATTCTCCCTTGAGAAGGTGTGGCGCTCCTATACAGAACTCAGCCACTTCTAGTCCTCTGATTATGTCACCTTCTGCATCCGGTAAGGTCTTACCGTGTTCGGATGACAATAGGGCCGACAATTTATCCATGTCTCTATGAAGTAATTCAACAAACTTCATTATAACTCTCGCACGCTTTTGAGGGTTGACCTCTGCCCATTTCGGCTGTGCTACACTAGCTAATTCGACGGCTTCGTTGA
>CACNDI010000024.1 GCA_902619165.1 uncultured Alphaproteobacteria bacterium | reverse complement strand
GCAGTACTCTCCTCAGCAACAGCCTCTGCCTCTATTTGGCTTTTTAATCCATCTATACCTTCTTCTGAACTAAATTGCCGGCTTTCTTCAGTTGAAATAAACTCAGCTTTACCCGACTCTATCAATTTTTCGCCATCTTCCCTTTTTACATCAATAACTACACCTGCAGGAAACCGCACACCATTAACCTCACTTGAATCAACTATTCTGAGGCGCATCCATGTATTATCACCACCAATGGCTTCAGGATCTTTAATGTCTGTAGAGTCAGTTATTGAAACATCAATATCGAACCCACTCTGCTTATTAGATAAGTCGTTGAGTTGGTCTTCCATGACATTACCAGCTAGAAGCGCTAATCTTTTTCTTAAAACATAAACTCTTGCAGCCATTGCGCTCAACCTTTGGACACCGTCAGTTTCCCCTTCAATTACTGCCTTATAAAAGGTAATTTGCTCCTCAAAGCTCTTATCAGAATATTTTTCTAGAAGCTCATCTCTTGCTCTAAGTATTACTGGATCTAAGGGAACTGGATCAGTCTGATCGAAATCCTTGGTTTTTGCTGCAGAAGTCATTTTTTTTCCTCAATTAATCAAGTTGGCATTTTATTTGCAATTTTCACACCACAAATTGAAAAAAACAGATATTTAAACATCAAATCAAACAAATATGAAAACTATAGAAAATCATCTTAGTATACACTCAAATGCGTTAAATCTTAGAGGAAAACGTAATAAGATTCTTGCTTCGAATATTGCGAATGCAGCTACCCCTCATTTTAAAGCTCGTGATATAGATTTTGATGTTGAGATGCGAAAAAAAGAAAAGGTTGGTAATATTTCAGTTAATCATGAAAAGCATTTTGCTCTTCTAACTAAAGTTAGACCAAATGATGTAATGTTTAGAGAACCGCTCAACCCCTCGCTGGACGGTAACACAGTAGAATTGGCAGTTGAGCAAATGGAGTTCTCCGAAAACGTAGTAAGATATCAAACTACTCTTCAATTTTTAACCAACAAGATATCGGGGCTTATGTCCGCGATAAAAGGTGAATGATGAGTTCGATAAAAAATATATTTGACGTCTCAGGAAGAGCAATGGCCGCTCAAATGATTAGGTTGAATACAGTAGCAAGTAATCTTGCAAATTCAAATAACATTGCGAGTACTAGTGAGGAAGCCTACCGTCCCCTGAAACCTATTTTCAAGACAATTTACTCTGACAAGCTTCATGACAATGGAATTGCAAGTGTTGATGCAATAAATGTCAGGGAACTTAATAGAGAACCAGAAAAAGTTTATATGCCAGATCATCCTAAAGCTAATGAAGATGGCTATATATTCAATGCAGCAGTCAACATAGAGGAAGAGATGGTAGAGATGCTTGAAGCAAGTCGTCAATACCAAAACAATATTGAAGTTATTTCAACTTTAAGAGCTTTAATGATCAGAACAATAAATTTAGGAAAGTAATTTTTGGAGTACGAATATGTCTAGTATAGAAAGCAACAATCAATCCCTTAACAATATTTTAGAAAAGATTGGTGTAAAATCGCCAGAGGGCGCTTCTCCGCAAAGGAAAAGTAGTCTCGGACAGGAAGACTTTCTAAAACTCATGACTACTCAGCTTCAAAATCAGGACCCTTTTGCCCCTATGGAAAATGGGGAGTTTATCGCCCAGATGGCCCAATTTTCAACTGTCACCGGGATAACAGAAATGGGGCAAACTCTCAAAGGTTTATCAGATAAACTAAATGAATTCAGAATAGCTACCGCCTCTGATCTGCTAGGCAACTCTGTATTAGTTCCTGGCAATGTTGTGCGACCAAACAAAAATGGTGAGATACATGGTATTATCGATCTTCCATCTGCATCTAGTGAAACGTCAGTTGCATTTTTTGACAGCTCTGGTGAACTTGTTCACTCGGCAGACTTGGGTCCTCATGGAAGAGGTTTAGTAGGCTTTGAATGGCTAAATATCCCAAAGGAAATTGTAGACAAAGATGCACCTTTACGAGTTGAAGCATTCATTAATACTGGCAAGGGTTCAGAGGGTTTAACTCCATCAGTTTTCTCTGAAGTTATTGCAGCAAGCTTAGATAAAGGTCAAGGCGTAACTATAGATGTCAAAGATTTTGGTGAGATGGCTGCGGCCGATGTTATCAAGTTCAGAAATTAATTTAAAACATATTGAGTATAAGTAAACGGAGTAAAAAATGTCATTCTATACAGCATTAACAGGACTTAACGGTGCACAATCAGATATATCGGCAACGTCAAACAATATTGCAAACGTTGGTACGACTGGTTTTAAAAGAAGTAGAGCGGAATTTGGTGATATTTTTGCTACGTCACCCCTTCAGAACTCATCTTCATCAATTGGTTCCGGTACCATCCTAAAAGGCATTAAACAACAGTTTACACAGGGTAACATATCGTCATCCTTGAACGCCCTTGACCTTGCTATCTCTGGCCAAGGGTTTTTTGCTCTAAAACCTTCACTTACTTCAGCGCAAACAGTTTATACAAGAAACGGATCTCTTAATGTTAACAACGACAGATATGTGGTTGACTCAGCAGGCCAATTTTTACTAGTTTACCCTGTTAACGAAGATGGCTCTGTGACTGCAAAAGATTTAATTTCTGCATTACCCTTACAGCTTCCAGTAACTTCAGGTGATCCAAAAGCGACTTCAAACATTGATCTTGGTGTTAACGTACCTGCTGCTGCTGCGGTTGTTCCAGATCAACCCCAGTTCGCGGATGGCTATACTTTCGATCCAAACAATCCTGAGACATTTACTAACTCAACATCTATTACAATCTTCGATGACTTGGGTAATCCAACAATTGCAACAATGTTTTTTATCAAAACACAAAACGCATCTGCTACTGACCCAACAAATAAGTTTGATACGAGACTTGTCATCAACGATACTATAATTGAGCCGGATCTTGTTAGTGCGGTTGATGATGCAGGCAAGCAAATATTCATTGATGAATTTGGAGCCCAGACGACTTCCGTTCCGGATGATAACTACTTTCTTGAAGGTAAAGGATCGCCTCTTTACAAATTAGATGATCTCAAAACTCAGGTTCCCTCTACAGCAGCAAACATACAAGGTGAATTAACAGCTTTCGATTTCGGTGAGGAAGGCGACAAGCTAGTTGAAATTGTTACTGATCCACTTTTGTATAATGCTACGGTGGAGTCGGGAAAGTTAACCGATAGTGATATTTATTGGGGAAAGAATTTTTTAACCCTTAACGTAGACAGCGCAGACCAACCAGTTAACATAGATATTCGTCCAGGAAAATACAATGCTGTTCAGCTCGCTGAGGAAGTTGAGAGAGCAATTAACGAAGCGTACGGTGACGATAAAAAGATACAAATTGTGCGTAATGTTGATGACGAAATAAATATTGACTTCTTTAAGTTAAATGCTGATGGATCAACTTCTTCTTTGGATGCAGCTATTAAAGTAAATTTACTCCAAGATAGCTATGTAACATCGACTCAGATAGGAGACTCCAACAGAATAAATCTTACAGGAGCATCTCCAGACTTTACAAGAGATGAATTTCTTGCTCATGTACAGTCGAGGGTGAACCAAGCCTTAAACGAGTACGCTTCTGATGCCACTAAACCACTGCAAAAAACTGCTTTGGGAATTGAAAAATTGCAATTCAAGCGAGAAGTTGGGACAGCAATTGAGACTATATATGAGAAAAATGACGTTGTTACATTCACGCATACATCTAATGCCTATGATACTGCAGATCCACTACCAGCAGATCCAACTGCAGCGCAAGCTAAACATTTAGTTTATTCGTATTTTGATAATAAACCAAATCTCAGTGTTTTTGATGGCATAAAGGCAGTAGGTCAACCCGCTCCAAATGTACAAAACACAAATCCAAATAACGCAAAAATCCGATATTCTAATACAGAGAATACTTTGAGGATTTATTTTTCAGATTTAAACGCTACTACTACACAAAGAGCTGGGGACTCTCGTCCTACTCCCTTCTTCAGTGCTAACGATAAAATTAGGCTTTCTGGGAAATTTGATGCTACTGATACTGTAAATTCTGCTGCACTCAATGGAAGAGAATTTACGATTTCAAGTGTAGTATATGAAAACGATACATCTAATAGTACGAATGGTTACATTCAAATAAATACAACAGGTCTTGGGTTTCCTGATGCCGATTTTGATATTACTGATACAGATGGAGATAATATAAAGGTTTTATTTGACCCCTCCACAACCGTCGAAGCATTTTTTGAAGGTGCAGAGAATGTTTATGAAGATGCTCCTGTCAATTTTGCTAGTAAGAAAATAGTTATTCGTGAAATTGGCACTGCTAAGCAACCTAATCTAGATGCCAATGCATTTTCAAATTTCCAAAGAGTATTTTTCCAGGGTGCTGGCGATGATCCCGATACTTTAACTCAACTTGGTCTTGGCGCAGCCGGGGGAAATGGAGGTACGGAAGAGGTTCAGTGGGTTGATGAACTTGATCCGCCGGTTAAGGTCACATATGATGAAATAAACCAACGGCTTCAATTTACTGTTGATAGAACTGTTTTAGGTACCGGAACGGATAGTAACTTTAATTCTTTTACAATTTATGGAAAGGCTACAGCCACTGATACAAATAATCTTGGTTTGGTCTCCAAAGACGATAGTCCCGATACACTGATAAGGGGTGGGGAAATCCTTTCTGGAGAAAGCTTTGTTGCCGATGGTGAAGAAATTCAGTTAAACGATAAGCGCTTCGGAATCACTGTGGAATATAATAGTGATAAAAAGTCATTTAAGATAGCGAGCGGAACTACCGGTGAGCAGATTGCAGCTCAAGGAGCCCTAGGTGTAACTAGTGCTCAAAAAGCATCAAACATTCAAGTTGGGAGATATGCCCTAGACGCCACCGGTTCAGTAGTCGATACTACGGATTTCTTTTCCGGAGATAACAACCTGTTAGGCGTTGGATTAACAAAGACAGAAGCTGAGTTTACAGCTGGACGTGGACTTTCTGCAACATCAGCAACAGCCATAGGCGCAACAGCAACAGAGCCTTTGAATGAAGTGTTTCGATTATCGAGTGCTAATGGCGAAAATATATTTAACGTTTCTGTAAACGGTATCAGTGGTATTATCACTATTCCTCCTGGTTTTTATGTCGGATCAACTTTAGCTGAAGCTTTAGAAAGAAAAATTAACCAAATCATGGATCCTGTAACGGGAGAAACCGTTGGTGGTGTGACCGCGAGATACAATGCTACCACTAACAACTTCGAATTTACTTCAGGTACAACTGGTGATACATCGACAATTAAGGTAAAGGGTTCATCACGATTGGGATTAGACGATGTCCCGCTTGGAGTGGGAACTATTCCTAAGATTTTTAATCTAGTTCAAGCAACAAATGCTGATGGTGTAGCGTTATTTGTAAATGCCGAAGGTGATGTTGTTGAGACACCACCAGAGAATATGGTTGAAGGCTACTATCCACTATACATTGATGAAGGCGAGTTAACGTTCGATAAGACGGGTAAGTTAATTAACCCAAAACAAGACGTACACTATGAGAAACAGGAGGAAGGGTTTTCTATTGCGCTTGACATCGATTTTGGTTCTTCCACTCAATTTGCACAACCTTTTTCGGTCTTAAGTGTAAATCAAGATGGTTTTACGTCCGGTCGATTGGATGGTCTTGAAATTGATGCGTCAGGGACAATTAGAGCAAACTATACAAATGGGCAAAATAATCCGCTTGGAAAAATAGTTGTAGCAAACTTTAATAACCAAAATGGTTTGAAACAAATTGGTAACGCAACATATGTAGAAACGGCTGTATCGGGTACTGCCCAGGTAGGAGAGGCGGGAGCTGAAGGTTTTGGAAATATTTTGTCGGGTTCGCTCGAAAGATCAAATGTTGATATCACCGAAGAATTGGTAAATTTGATTACTGCACAACGAAACTTCCAAGCGTCAGCAAAAGCGATTGAAACAACTACAACGCTTACTCAAACAATCATTAATATCAGAGGTTAATTAACCATTTTACAGGGAGGTATAATTAATGGATAAAATGATACATACGGCTCTAAATACGCTGAAAAATTTGTCAGCTAATAGAGCAGTTAGAGCTCAAAATATGTCTAATTTGAATGTTCCTGGGCACCGCAAAGACCTTAATACCAACTTTACATCTGGTTTTTTGCATCAGGTAAATCAATATGACTCCAGAGTATTTGCTATTCATGATGGTGGAAATGGTTTTTCAAATAAACAAGGTCAACTTAATCCAACAGGGCTAGAGACCGATATAGCGATAAACGGGCCTGGTTTTTTTATTGTACAACCAAAAAGTGGTGATCCGGCATTATCAAGAAGGGGTGATTTTTCTGTATCAAATACAGGACTTTTAGTTGATGGCGCCGGTTCCAAAGTACTGGATACAGGAGGCGCTCCTCTAGAGATACCAGGGAATAAAAAGCTTATAGTAGCTGAAAATGGTGATGTCTTTATAGAGCCATTAAACGGAGCTCCTGGAGAACGACAATTAGTTGGGACTATCGGTACCAGCTTAGGTGGATCGAAAGAGGATCCATTAATCAAAAGCCTGGATGGTCACTTACGATTATCTAGTGGTGGGGTTCCAGGAGCGGACCAGGCAGCAGTACTTTCTCAAGGATTTCTGGAGGGTAGTAATATAGACGCTGTTAGCGAGCTTATTGGAACTATGGAAGACCAACGTCAATTTGAGATCAACATCAAGCTTATTTCGTTATCAAAGGAAATTGATGAAGGTGGTACTAGCATAATGAGGTTGCCTAGCTAATAGATTTTGGCACAGCTCTTGCTATGAATAGATAGAGTATTCATCAAGGAGAGTATAAATGTCAAGTAGCGCAATGCATGTGGCCAAAACTGGCCTAAATTCCCAACAAACCAAAATGCAGGTAATAGCAAATAACCTCGCCAACGTAAATACAACTGGATTTAAAAAAGATAGAGTAAATTTCGAGTCTCTTTTATATCAAATTCAGAGGAGCAGCGGAGAACAAACATCTGCCGATACCGATTTGGCGTCAGCTTTTGCCGTTGGTACTGGGGTAAGAATAGTGAATACTCAAAAACTTTACACTCAGGGAAGCTTAGTAAATACAGATAACGCATTAGATTTAGCCATTGACGGAAGTGGTTTTTTTCAGGTTCTTCTCCCAGATGGTCGAATTGGGTTTACCCGAAATGGCTCATTTTCTAGAAATGCAGAAGGAACTTTGGTTACTCCAAGCGGTTATACACTTCAGCCTGAGATTGCTATTCCGGAGGGTGTAACGGAGATAAATGTATCTGCTGACGGGTTGGTAAGTGTTCAAGTAGCTGGAGAAGCAGAGGCCGGAGAAGTCGGCCAGTTAACATTAGCCATTTTTGCAAACCCAGCAGGGTTACAACCGATAGGAGAGAACTTTGCGGTAGAAACACCAGCATCTGGCGCTCCTGCTATTGGGAATCCTTTTGGAGAAGGATTTGGTAAACTGGTGCAGGGTTCGCTTGAAGCGTCAAACATAAACGTAGTGCAAGAACTAGTAGATATGATTGAAACGCAAAGAGCGTACGAAGTGAGCTCAAAATCAATTTCTGCTGTTGATGAAATGATGCGTTTTGTATCAAACAATCTATAAAGGAGAATAGTTGATGTCTTTAGGAAATTTGCAAAAAAAACTGGCAGCTGGGATAATATGTCTCTCCTTTATTGCTAGTTGCTCAACACAACTAGAGGAAAGAGCGTCGATTGATTTTGAGCCCACAATGCCTAGCCTTCCAAAGGCTCAAAAAAAGGATAAGTATGGGTCTATCTACAGTAATAGCCAGCAAGGTCTTTTTGCGACGGATAGAAGAGCCTCAAAAGTAGGCGATCTTTTAACGGTTGCACTATCTGAAAATTTCAGCGCTTCAAAATCTCAGTCAGCTAAAAGCGCAAAAAATGGAACAACTAGTTTTGATTTTCCAAAGATAACTACCGCAGATGCTGACGATACACTTTTCGACAGTAAATTAGCAAAGTCTTTTGATGGTTCTGGATCAGCTGCCCAGAATAACTCACTTAAAGGAGAAATTTCTGTAACAGTTACCAAAGTGTTTTCAAATGGTAACATGGAAATATTGGGCCAGAAGAAACTGACGCTAAATAATGGTGATGAGTATATTCGCTTAGTCGGCATAATAAGACCAGAAGACGTGAACAGCAGAAATATAGTACCTTCCAGCAGAATAGCTAACGCGAGAATATCGTATACTGGAGCGGGAGACCTGGCCGATACGTCCAAGAAAGGATGGTTTTCTAAACTAGTGGATGTGGTAACTCCATTATGATAAGCAAGTTTGGAAATAAACTACTATTAATATTTTTATTACAGGTATTTACCCTAGTATCTTACCCACTATTCGCTGATAGATTAAAGGATTTAACCTCCATTGCTGGGGTGCGATCAAATCAGCTTGTAGGTTATGGCATAGTTGTGGGTTTAGCCGGAACTGGTGATGGCAATATTGGCCTTACCCTTCAATCAATGCAGTCTATGGTATCTAGATTTGGATTAGCGACAGACGTAAAGGGCTTGGATGGAAAAAATACTGCTGCTGTAATGGTTACTGGGGAACTAGGCGCTTTTGGAAAACCCGGTCAAAATATTAACGTGACCGTATCAACTCTGGGCAAAGCCAAATCACTAAGAGGTGGCACACTTTTGATGACACCCCTTCTAGGTGCAGATGGAGAGACCTATGCTGTGGCACAGGGTAATCTTGTAGTAGGCGGACTTGGAGTAGAAGGTGGTGATGGCTCATCTTTGACAGTGAATATACCTACAGTAGGTAGGATACCAAGAGGAGCAACTATTGAAAAAATGGTTGAGAATCCTTTTATAAATTCAAGCAATGTTATTTTGAACCTGCATCAAGGAGATTTTAGTACTGCTTTAAGTGTCTCTGAAGCTATAAACGATATATTTGGAGATAATGTTGCTGTTCCCCTTGACGCCTCATCTATAAAAGTTAGATCGCCAAAAGATCCAAGCCAAAAAGTAGCGTTTGTAAGCCTGTTAGAAAATATTGAAGTGGAACCCTCCAGACCAGCAGCAAAAGTAGTCGTTAATGCTCGAACTGGAACAATCGTTATTGGGGGCGATGTGAGAGTAACTCCTGCAGCAGTGACACATGGGTCCTTAACAGTAAAAATAGATGAAAAAAAGAAAGTTACCGCGACCGGTGGAGCAATTGTTAATGAGAACCAAGTAGTTACCACGCCAGGTGATGCTGTTGTTACTCCAGAAACGGATATTGAAGTAGAAGAGGAGCCAGCAAAAGCATTTGTTTTTGATCCCGGTGTCTCATTATCCACTATAGTTGACACAATTAACGCGGTTGGTGCCGGCGCCTCCGACTTGGTTGCTATACTTGAGGCGTTACGAGAGTCAGGCGCGTTAAGAGCAGAGTTAATAATAATATAGGTGATATTATGGACATTAAATCTGTAAACTATCAGACGGACACTGGTTTCACATTGTTTCAAAAGAATAAAAATCAGGCAAATTTAGAAGCATTAGCGGAAGAGTTTGAGTCTATGTTTATCAATCAAATGCTAAAACAAGCAAGAGATAGCAAACTGTCTGATGCCCTGTTTTCTAGTGATGAAGAAGACAATTTTGGAACTATGTTAGACCAGGAGCGATCAAGAAGTCTGGCTCTAAATCTAGACCTAGGCATAGCTGAAGCATTGGTAAGACAATTTGATAAAAATAAGAATGATTAATTACTATGCCAAGCTTATTTGACATAGCTAGAAGTGGTGTTCAGTCATACAGACAAGCGCTAGCGGTAACAGGCCAGAACATTGCCAATATTAATACTGATGGGTATAAACGTCGAGAGGCTGGACTTACAGAGGTAAGTTCTGGACAAGGCGGTATAACGCAAATTCAAGATGGTACTGGGCTAGGTGTTAGAGTTGAGGATATCAAACGCTCATTCGATGCGTATCTCCTCGATAGAAAACGAAATTCTTTTTCCAGAGAAGAAACGGCGACAAATTTTCTTGAAAAAATAAGTGAGCTTGAGGATCTATTACTTCCTGGTGACGCTGACCTAGGATCATCTATGGGGTTATTCTTCTCGTCTCTACAAGAGGTGGCCGCTTCACCCGCTGACGTGGCTGCAAGAGTCGTAGCCGTTGAAGAAGGTAAAAATGTAGCGGCGACCTTTAGCAGAACTTCAGAAGTTTTAACACAATTGAAGACTGGGGCAAAATCACATGCACAGCAGCAAATTGATACTGTTAATATTTTAACTACCGAAATTTTGAATGTGAATAGAAAACTATTATCGAGCTCTACTCAGGGAGGTGCAGCGAATGCCTTACTCGATAATAGAGATAGGCTTATAGATGAGCTAAGCAAAACACTTGAGGTCACATGTACTTATACTGACAAGAATGCCGCTATAGTAAGGTTAGGTGGTTCAGGTAGTGGACCCAAAATTGTTGAAGACTCTAAGAGGATTGTGATCGGTTTAGATGAAGAGAGTACCGATATCAAGGTAATATTGGGACCAGGTACATTGAATAGTCCAACAAACCAGATAACAAACGGCGCAATGCGTGGGTTAATTGATGCATCAAAAACAATTGAGCAGACAATTAAGGATCTCGATAGCCTTGCTCAAAAGTTTGCTCAAGAAATGAATGACCAACATAAAAAAGGCCTCACTTTGGATGGGTTAAAGGGTAAAGATATGTTTACCTCGGTGGGTTTTTCATCAACCCAAAATCCAACTAACATGGGGAACACTACTGCATCGGCAACTACATCGGGAGGTGGGTTAATCAACCCTGATCCAGTAAAGCTTGTTTATTCTGAACCAAGAGAAGAATGGGTGGCATATGATCTGTCCGATAATGAGCTGGCAAGCGGCCTCACTTCAATATCGACCAGAGGAATTAACATTACACTTCTGGGAACAGCTTCAGATGGAGATGAAATTACAATTAGTCCATCAAATAGCTTTTCAAGGGATATGGAATTTTCTCTACGACGCCCAGATGATATAGCAGCGTCTGCTAGCTTTTTAATTTCAGCGGACACCAAAAACCTTAGTGATGCGAGCATTTCAGCGGACTCTACTGGAACCATTCAAGATACTAATCTAGCAAAAGTAAGTGGAGTTTTTACAAACTCATTATCTCCAATTTCTGCAACAACATTTTTCAATGACGGGTTCGCAGCCTCAATCCCCAAAGCGACTGAAGCGATACAACTTGCCAGCTTTTCTAAACAATCAGCCTTACAATTTACACTTTCAACAAGCGACTTATCTCGGGCAAGTCAGTTGGCATTTTCAGTTGATGGCGCTAACCATAACTTTGATATTGCTTATGGTGATGTATTTAAGACACTCACGGGTAATCCGCTCGCTGAGACATCGGCCTCCGGTGCTTGGAAAGACGCATCTGAAATCGCAAAATATCTCAATTTAGGTGAATTGAAAACAGCGGGAGGCATAACACTTCAAAGCCTAGGTATTTTTGCATCGGGGAATGCGGGTAATCTTACCTTATCCCTTGCTACGGGAGACTTTGCTGCTACAGCTACAGTTACAGCGGGCGCTTCAACAATTGATGCCGTAAGACAAAGTTCTGAAACTGCTTCCAACATTCAGATATTTACGCGTGAAGGACGGCATATTGCCGGATCTCCATTAACAAAGCTTGAAAAATCTACATTTATGTCCACAGCAAATGGATTTTCTGACCAAGCGGTTTACAATGCAGAGTATTTAAATTTGAGCGAACCAGTAGGCTATCGAGGACTAAATTTAGAAAGAATAAAGCCGACCGGGACTTTTAATATTCCGTTGGGTGGAGATGGAGTGGGCAGAAAAGCACAGCTTGGGTTAGGATCACTCCCAGCGAGCTCAACAACAGCAGCATACGAGTTAAACCTATATTTCCCCGACACATCCGGTGATACACTGGCAACGAATATTGCAGCCGGCAGCTCAGCAAAGTTTGCAGCAAATCAAATTAATGAAACCATGTCAGACCTTGGGATACGGGCAGTTGCTAGAAACCGTATTGAACTCTATAACTTAAGTGGCAATGGTGAAATATCTTTTGATATTGAGTCTAGAAATCAGAAGCCAATAAATATTACTACATCTACTACAGCAAGTGACCTTACTGCTCTATATGAGTCTCTTAATCAGCAGGCAAATCAGATAGGTGTTAACGTTTATCTATCAAATGACAAAAGCCGTATTGTTTTGGAAAGTTTAGATGGTGAAGATATATCATTGTCCTCTTTCTCTTCCTCGAGTGGCCTCACACTAAAAAGCCGTTTTGTGGATGAACATTCTATTCCTATAGGAAGTAATACAGCTTTGATGCATAGCAGAGGCAATACGGATCCGATTACTTTTGGTTCTTATCTGGTTCAGAATAATGCAGGAGTTGTAGCACCTATAGATGTGAATGCGGGTCAAATGAATATTGATGGAACTATTTCAGCAGGAAATACGCATGGGCTTAGAGTTGGTGATACAATTATACTTAATCAAAAGGATAATGGTGAAACAACTTCAGGGATTAGTGTAGCGTCACTGTCCGATGCAAACTCTGGAGCCATTACGGGGACCCTTTATTATGTAAAGTCCATTGATTCTGAAACTGGTGCCTTTAAGTTAGCGACCAGTTCATCAACCGGTTCAGATGTGACTCTAACACCTAGTGGAGTGGAAACAACTAATAGTCACCTTTTGAGGTTTTATCAGGTAAAATTGATTGATGCAGGACGCTTTGGCGGTTTGCTTAATCTGGAGGGAGCAAGTTCATTTCAATCGGTAGTGAACGGCGCGGCACCTATTATATCTACTGCTGATCCCATGAATGAAGGCTTAGTCAACCGCGTAACCACAGCTACGGGTGAAAAACAAACTCTAAGCTTCAACATTAATGAACAAATTGATTTCAATGCTGCCGATACTCAAGGCTTAGCTGCTTCAGCTGCGGCTGCAAAATATGGATTAGATGTAAATTTTGTTGACCCTAGTTTAGTCAGTGCGGGTACAGCTTTTTCTGCGTCCGTTGATAGTGCATCATTAAAGGAACAAACAAAATCTGCTTTAACCAAAGCAATGGCAAATTCGCTCCGATCCAGTGCCCCTATTTCATCAATTAAAGGCGTAACTATTGCTTCCAAGCCTGAAGATGGTTCCTCTCTAACAGTTGCCTTCAATGGTCAAAATTACCTTCTAACAATGGTGAGTGGTGAGGTTGTAGTTACTGGTGGCGAGGCTGAGAGAGTTTCCGCTTATTTTGAGGCCGTCAGTGGTGGAGGCCACGTGCTAAAAATAGCCGCTCCAGATGGGGTGCTCACTGGAGCTCAATTCTCCGTACCAACTACTGTCTCAGGCAATTCTGACGCAGCCACTCTTTTTGGAATGACCCCTGCCACAGTAACAAAGACAATTATTGGACGAAGCGTCAATTTTACACCGGGAACTGTAAACACCGCATTTCCAATAAAGGTTAATGGTATAGCAGAAAATATTACAATTACCACGACCTCAGGGAGCTCAGTTAACGATGCAACTACCGGAAATACTACATTTCTTTGGGTGGATGATACTGGCGGGAATGGTCATCTCCAAATAACGATTACTGGTGATAGTACATCTTTGGAATTTGAAAATAACAACCATGCGGAAGCAATAGGTTTAAAAACTGCCGAGATATTGGCGTATGTAAAAGGAGAAGAGCTAGAGCTTGAAACGACTAATGGCCAAGTATTAGACGTAGACGACGCGGCCAGCACACCAAACTCAAGTCTTGCCTCTGAAAACTTTACAATTACGAATTTACCTCCCGAGGAGCTAATTGTGATTGTGAGCGGTGGTGGAGCGCGTAAAATAGCAGCAAATTTTGACAGTAATCCCCCTGCCCTTGAAGAGATTACGCCAGAGTTAAGGATTAAAGTAACCAACGATGCAGGAAATGTTATCGATATCGTAGATAAAGATACTGGGCACTCGATCGCAACACGGCAATTGGATGCCGCTGGCGCCGCCGAGGCATTGGGATTTTTATTTAAAATCGATGGACGTGCAGTCAAAGATGATATTTTTAATTTTTCAGCTAATTCGGGTGGTGTTGGCGATAACAGAAATATTAGCTCTGTGCTGGAACTACAAAGAGAAAAAAATGGCAAAGGAGGATTTCAGCAAATCTTCTCCAATCTCGTTTCGAAAGTGGGTTCCCAAGTAAAATCCGGAAAGCTGAACGTGGAGGCTGCTGAGGCAATGCGCGAAGCGAGTGAAGAAGCCGAAGCACAATTCTCTGGAGTTAACCTTGATAGTCAGGCTGCTGCCTTAATCGAATTTCAGCAGGCATATCAAGCATCTTCACGAATTCTACAGACAGCTAGAGAATTATTTCAAACATTAATTGACTCAGTATGAGGTAAAGAATGGAAGTTAGTACAAAATTATTCAATGCTCAGGCTACAAAAAACTTTGGAAAGATAAATGAGCAGATACAAGACACTCAGGCCAAGATTGCATCGGGCAAGAGTTTTCTAAAAGCATCAGATGATCCGGTTACAGCTTCCAATCTTTCGGCAAAAAGAGAACAGAAAATACTGCTAGATCGCTTCATAAAAAATGGCCATACGGCAAAAACTCGTCTTGACTTGGCCGATAGTGGTCTTAACCAAGTTATTAATGTTCTTACGCGCTTTAGTGAGCTATCAATTCAGGCTGCAAATGATACATATGGAGTTGACGACAGACTAGCTATGGTTAAGGAAATGGAGGAATTAGCAACCCTAGTTTTGGAAATTACAAATACGCAAGATGCAAACGGTAAAAGTATTTTTGCTGGATTTAAAGCGGCTACAAGTGCTTTTAATAAACGTCTCGATGGAACCGTTGAGTATGTAGGTGATAGAGGAAATCATGCGCTTCAAGTTTCCGAGAATATGAAAGTGGTTTCCGGTCTTGATGGAGGAACAGTATTTGGCTCTATAAAAACAGATTACGGGAGAAAAAGTATTTTTGAAATTATTGAAAATTCTATAAATGCAGCAAAAACTGCTAGCCAGGTCAGTAGTAAAGGTACAGCCCCTGCTAAAGCGGAACTTGAGTTAGCCGTATCTCGTAATCCACAGAACTGGGCATTTGATCTTGAAGGAAGTGAGGGGAAGATAAATATTAACATGAACCTCTCACAGGCAAGCATCGCTGATCTAAGAGACGAAATAAATCTATATACGGATAAAACGGGTATTGAAGCAACGTACGACGATACTACAAAAAAATTAACTCTATCTGAAAAATTTGCCGGAACAATAACCATTTCAAATCTCAATATAGAAGGTGTTGATGGCGCGATAACAGAGCCAGAGTTTTATTTTCAAATGGAAAGCATAGATGGTGAGGGGAATAAGATTGGTCATCCAAGGCAGATTGTTGATCAAGATCAAGTAATGTCAACTTCTGTAGGAGATATAAAGAAATCAATCAACCACATCAGTAATCAACTTGCTTTTATTGGTGCACAAACCAGAAAAACGGATCAACAACTTAATTTTCTTGGGGAACGTCTAACTATTGTTACAGCAGAGGTATCCGAACTTGGTGATGCCGATTTAACAAAACTAGTAACAGATTTACAGGCAACAATCGTTAATCGAGACGCAGCTCAAGCAGCATTTGTACGAATTGGACAGCAAAGTCTGTTCGATTTTCTGAGATAAGTAAAGAGTTGGCATAGTAAATGCATAGAAAACATGTCAAAAAAAAAACAGGTAGAACGAAATGAGTACGATAGGATCTAACATTGCAGCATTAAAGTCTCTGCATAATTTGAGACTGAACGAAGATGGATTTGCTAAGGCAACAGAAAGATTGTCATCGGGCAAGCGTTTAAATAGTGCTGGTGATGATGCGGCAGGTGCTGCGATCGTGAATAGAATGTCATCACAAATTGCTGGAATGAATGTAGCAATAAGAAATGCTGGTGACGCTATTTCTATGTCCCAAGTCGCAGAGGGTGCCTTGCATGAGGTCGGTGAAATTCTACAACGCATGAGGGAATTAGCTGTTCAAGCCGCCAACGGATCTTATAGTGGTGCAGATAGAGTGTCACTAAATCAGGAAATCGTTTCTCTAAAGAAAGAATTAATTCGTATTGGAGAGACAACAACTTTTAATACAACCAAATTATTGAATGGTACCTTTCAGGATACTGAGTTTGAGATAAGTTTTGATGAGTCTCCTCAACACACCCATTCTTTAAGTATTGAAGACATTCGACCTAACAAAATTGGCATGTGGAATATGTCTTCTCAAACTGAGAAATCTGTAGAGGTCGCTTCAGCCGGACCCTACAACACTGCCCAAGACATTACTACCACTACAGACCATGCATTTAAAGTAGGGGATCTTGTTACCTATGAGGCAAGTGGAAGCAATACAGAACAAATAATTGGACTTGTATCAGGAAGAACGTATCGGGTATCAGCCATTGGGACAAAGACATTTCAACTACAAGACTTTGATGGAGGAGCAATTGATTATGGCGCCGGCAACGCTGCCCTAGGGACGGGCACAGGCGCGAAATTCTATCTTAATGCTTTGGGCAATGCCCCATCAGTAGGAGAAGTAGGGGCTGATCCTGCTTCCTCGGAGATATTGGGTGCTGAGGAACTTGAAATTTACGGATATGTTGGTAAGGAAACCGCAAAATTTAAAAATGGTGCTAGCGCTAGAGATATTGCCAACTCAATAAATGCCATCGAAAGTAAAACTGGCGTTGTTGCGAGTGCGTCCACGCACGCGAGACTAACACTTCAGCCTGATAATTCAACTGATGCATTTACAACAGTCTCTTTTGATTTGTATGGAATGAATACCACAGCTATCCCAATTACAGCGAGTGTAAAGTTTGGTACAGGAAACAACTCAGCCTATCCAGAATTAGCTGATCTGAGAGACAAAATCAATGCTTTTTCAGGTGATACTGGTATTACTGCCAGACTATCAACTAATGGTGCCTACATAGATCTCACAAGTGCTGATGGTTATGACATATTAATTGATAATTATGATCTACCCCTTCAAACAAGAGATGACTATAATGCTACGGCAACAGTGAATCCCGCAGCATACAATCTGAGTGCTGACGCCAATACAGCTGCTGTCGCGCAAAGTACAGCTGCTCATGGATTTGTAACGGGCGACATTGTGAGAGCAGGATTAGCCTCGACTGAGGATCAAACATGGCTTACGCATGGCGGAGAGTATGTAGTAACCGTATTATCTACCACTCAATTCACTCTCTCTACTTTTGATGCGAATGGAACCGAGACTAAAGTGATAAATTTTGGAGCAGCAGATAACACTGCAGCAATGACTTTTACAAAAATTGAAAAGGGATTAAAGATCCAAACTCTTGACCGTGACGAAAACCTTAAGGGTACGGCGGTCACCTTGTTTGATAAAGATATTTTAGCGTCAAGAACACCGGCTGCGCCTAATTCCGTAAGATTGACAGGGCAAGTAATGTTTGAATCGCCAAACGTTTTCACAGTTGCTCCACAAAGTGATGCTAAAATCTTATTCAGAGATGCACCAGAATCAGCAAGCCTTAGAAAGATTTCTGATATGGATGTATTGACTGTTAGAAATGCACAGAGAATGATGTCTGCTGTTGATGGTGCTTTAAGAAAAGTTGACGCCGAAAGAGGTGATCTTGGAGCTACTATGAATCGAATGGAACATACAATTGATAACCTTTCAAATATCGTTGTTAATACTACTGTCTCGCGTGGCAGAATTGAAGATGCGGATATGGCTGAAGAGTCTGTAAATCTCTCAAAAAGCCAAGTTCTTCAACAAGCGGCTACCGCGATGCTGGCTCAGGCGAACCAATCGATGCAATCAGTTTTAGATTTGCTTAGGTAATTGGAGAACCTAAATGAGTAACGAGTACGAATATTTGCTTTATTCAAGGTCAAGGATAAACGTAAGCAAATATTCATAGTGAAGGTAAACTTAGGTTGTTGAAGCAACCCGGTTACAAGTGTAAGTCATTAAGACTTTTGTTTCCTTAGTTTCAAATTAGCCAGCATCGCAGTAGCCGCAATTTCTAAAAGGATACTCTTCTTTATTGTTTGTACGTTTAGATCCAATTCGCTTTGAACTTTAATATAAGATTTCATTTTATCACCCTTTATTTAAAATTTTTTCTACATTTACTTTAAAAAATGGTGGTGCATAAGTTTATGGAATGGAGAAGTGCAACACCATTTTTTAAAATAAATGTCGAAAACTCAATATACTAGTTAAACTTACTAAGCTCTTAGTTCAGAGCCAACCAAAACGCTTTATGCCCCAATAAGCTTAAGTGTTTGATTTTTTGATGCATTTGCTTGAGCTAACATAGCCGTTGCAGCCTGCATTAAAATTTGAGCACGAGCCAATTTAGCTGTTTCTGCCGCAAAATCAGCGTCCTCTACTTGCCCTTTTGCTGTTTCCAAATTCGCTTTCATGTTCTGTAGATTAGAAATAGAGCTGTCTAAGCGATTTGAGATAGCACCCATTTTCCCTCGTCTTGATGATATAACGGATATAGCACCATCAATAGTTGTTATATAATTTGAAGCATTGGTTATAGTTGTTACATCACTTGTTAATCCCAAAGTCCCTTGCACATTGACTGCTACGGCAGCAGCTACATAGCCTAGAGTGACAGTAATTGTATCACCGGCTCTGGGCCCCAGTTGAAAAACAATTGGGTTACCGGACGAATGTGTTCCATCTAAAAGATTAATACCACCCCAGGTCGTTGATGACCCAATTCGAGTGATTTCAGTTTCGAGAGCTGTTACTTCCGTATCTAGTGCAGTTCTATCAGCTGCACTATGCGTTTCACTAGAACCTGATACGGCTAATTCTCGCATTCTAAGCAAAAGAGTGTGTACTTCATTTAGAGCTCCTTCAGCTGTATCAACAACTGCTTGAGCATCATTTGCATTTTTGAGGGCTCTCTCTAGGCCATTAATTTCAGCAGCCATTCTAACAGCTACTTGCATAGCTGCGGGGTCATCTTTAGCGCTATTAAGACGTTTTCCGGTTGAAAGCCGTGTCATAGCTTCATCCATCATAACCGCCGCTGATTTTGCAGCATTAGCAGCTAAAATAGCTCCTGTGTTAGTGTTAATGCTAATCATTTTTTAGCCTCCATCCATCAAACCTAGAATGGTTAACGGCTAAACAAAAAATTTGTTTAGAAAAAAACTTAAAATTAACTGCCAGTAAATTTCTTTACTGGCAGTTGGTCATCGAAGCAACCAGGTCAAGTGTTCGATGTTATTCCTATTGGAATAAAGCTAATATATTCTGTTTAGAGGCATTGGCCTGCGCAAGCATAGACATTGATGCTTGTTGCAATACTTGTGTTCTTGCAAGGTTAGCACTTTCTGCTGCAAAGTCCGCATCTTCTATTCTACCTTTTGCCAGTGACAAGTTAGTTGCCATATTTGTTAGATTAGCCATCGTATAATCTAATCTATTCATTACAGCACCAATTTGTTCTCTCTCAGTACCAACAAAACTAATAGCGCCATCAGCCATTGCTATATAACTGCTTGCATTTGTTCGAGTAGTAACATCACCGGTAAGCGCAAACGTTGCTGCGGCAGTGTGATCATTTACATCTGGTAGAGTGTGAACAATTGTATCACCACCATCTGGACCTACTTGAAATGTAAATACACCACTATCTTGACTCCCATCCATCAACTGTATGCCGCTCCACGTGGTATCATTAGCAATTCTGACAATCTCAGCTTCTAAAGCTGTAACTTCTGAATTGAGCGCTGTTCTGTCAGCAGTTGCGTTTGTACCAGCTGCACCCTGCACCGCTATTTCCCTTAATCTTTGCAAAATGTTATGTATCTCAGCATATGCACCCTCGGCTGTCGCTAGTAGAGATTGAGCATCAGCAGCATTTCTTGCGGCTTGATTAAATCCTCTAATTTCTCCAGTCATGCGTTGAGATATTTGCAAACCAGCGGCATCATCCATAGCGCCATTGATTCTTTTTCCGCTTGAGAGTCTCTGCATGGATGTTTCCATGCTTTTGTTGACACTGTAAGCCGCATCAGCAGCTTTGAGAGCACCAACATTTGTATTGATACTTAGCATTCCCATACTCGTTACTCCTTTACTCGTTACTTAAAATACGTAAATACTTGCTACAAAGCCATTAACGACCCCTTCCCGTTTTGTTTAGAAAAAAATTTAAGAACTAATAAAAAAACCCTCCCTAGTTATACACTAGAGAGGGTTCTTAGGTTTAGTTAAAATCTATTTGTTTTAGTTTTGTAATAATGTCAAAACCGATCCCTGGCTAGCATTGGCCTGAGCGAGCATCGCTGTGGCTGCCTGCTGCAAGATTTGGCTTTTGGCCAAATTCCCTGTCTCCGCTGCAAAATCAGCATCCTCTATTCTTCCTCTAGACGATGTAAGATTCACACCAATTTGATCTAGATTTGCAATTGTGCTGTTAAGCCTATTTGATACAGCACCTAAGTTACCGCGTTCTTCTGATACTTTAGCAATCGCTGCATCTACTTTAGTTATTGCACCTTGAGCTGATGTAGTCGTCTGTAGATTAAATGCATTAACAGTAGGCGTTGAAGCGGCTGCTGCAGAGAACACACCGAGATCAGCCGCTGCTACATCTGCAATTGTTATGCTGATCGTTTGGTTCGCTCCCTCTCCGACTTGGAATTCCAAACTAGTGCCGTTTAATAGATTTTGCCCAGCAAATGTAGTATTATCAGCAATCCTAGTAAGTTCAGAGACTAGCTGTTGAAACTCAGCATCCGTATTTCCACGATCGTCATTTGTTAGCGTACCATTAGCAGATTGAACTGCAAGTTCTCTCATTCTTAAAAGAACTGTATGACTTTCCTGCATGGCGCCATCAGCTGTATCCACCATTGATTGTGCATCAGCCGCATTTCTTGAAGCGGCCGCCAATCCCTGTATTTCAGCGGTCAACCTTGTAGCGATTGCCTGTCCAGCTGCATCGTCCTTAGCATAATTAATCCGTGAACCAGTTGAAAGTTTTTCAATTGCGCTGTCCATATTGGACGAGGCTTGTTTTGCCGCGTTAGCAGCAAAAGAAGCAGCGTAATTTGTGTTAATTGTTACCATTCCTAATCTCCCATTAAATATAAACTACCGAAAATAGTTAACGACGCAGCAAAATAAAATTTTAGAAAAAAAAAAATTTTTTTTTGAAGAATTTACCAAATTTTAGCTTTATACTTGAGAAACTAGAATTTTTAAGAGACTTAGGTGGATCATGGACATTTTAAAAGGAAATTTTAAGGTTAAAAAGAAGCCTAAGCTAACAAAAAAAGAAAAGAAAAGTAACTCTTTTGACGAAGAATTTAAAAAAAAAGCAATAGAAAATATTGGAGGTTCAATGGTTTTTGTTGATAGGAAAACAGTCGTATGGGACGGTGACTAGGAACATTTACTTTGCATAAAGCATTCTCAAGTGTACTCTCAAAAATAGATAAAATTGGTTGGGAAAAACACTCAAAAAACCTTTTGTCAAACTCAAAAAAACTATTATTAAATGGCACCAATATAAAAAATCTTGCTCTCTTAAAAGAAATTGGGACATCAAAAAAGGCTTTAATTGTTTCAGCAGGGCCATCGCTCATAAGAGAAGGCACTCTTGAGAGCCTTAGAAACATCGGTCGAAAAGATTACATTTTAGTTTGCGTAGATGCGACTTTAGTGAGCCTTTTAAAAATAGGTTTGATCCCAGACTATTGCGTTACTCTGGACCCACATGTAAGTCGTCCACTACGTTGGTTTGGCGACCCAAATATTGAAAATCATCAAGTTGATGATCAATATTTTAATCGTCAAGACTTGAACATGGATTTTCGTAATTCAGATCGCTGTGAAAATGATAAAAATATTAAATTGGTCAATAAGCACGGGCCAGAAATTGATCTAGTTGCTTCAACATGTTTAGCTCCAGAACTTTATGAACGTCTAAATGAAATAAAATTTAAATCAATATACGGCTTTAATCCTTTAGTAGATGATCCGAAAAGTAAAGGATCTCTAACAAAAAAACTTTTTGAGACAAATAACCTAACCTGTATAAACACGGGTGGCAACGTTGGAACAACAGCTTGGATCTTCTGCCAACATATACTAAATGTAGAAAAATTAGGAGCTATAGGCTTTGACTACTGTTATTACTGGGATACTCCCTTTAGTGAAACTCAAACTTATACAGAGTTATGTGCTTATAAAGGTAGTAAGAATATTGATGAGTTTTTCTTATGGTCTGAAAGTGAAAATGGTCGTAAATTTTATCAAGATCCAACTTTCTATTGGTATTGCGATAATTTTATGGGTCTTTTATCAGCATCACCTAAACCATTATTTAACTTGTCAAACGCTGGATTATTATATGGTGAAAACGTAAGATCTTCATCTTTGGAGGAATTTTTTAGTGGCTAAAATTTTGTTTGTGAACCCAATCGTACGAGAAGAGGATGTGCCCAGGCATATTCCCTATGGTATAGCGCTACTTGCATCTATTTGTATTAACCGAGGTCATAAAGTGCAGGTTTTTGATGCAAACGCTTGGCGTTTGTCAGATGACTTTCTTTACCAGGTTCTTGATGCTGACGATTGGGATATTATTGCCATAGGTGGATTAACAACAACGTATGGTCACATTAAAAAAATTGTAAAAATTGCTAAGCACAATAACCCAACAACCCCTATTGTAGCTGGAGGTGGTTTTTTAACGAGTATGCCTAGAGAAATCATGCAATGGTTACCAGAAATAACCTATGGCGTTGTGGGGGAAGCTTTTGAGACTTTTCCTGAATTAGTAGAAACCATTAAAGATAGCTCAAATAGTATCAATAAGGTAAAGGGTATAGTATACAGGCTGAAAGGCGAAATTAAGTTAACTCCTGTTCGGCCATTAATTAAAGATTTAGATGATTTGCCATGGCCCGCTTGGGATTTGTTTCCATTAGAAGAAGTATATTTTAAAAATTCTTCAAGCTTATTTAGTGAAGAAGCATATATATCGAAAAGGCGAATAGATATAAACGGAAGTTTTGGGTGCGGTTTAATATGTCGATATTGTTGGCACCTCGGAACAACAGGCGATATGATCATAGGACAAAATGCCAGTGGAAATGATGACGTTCAATTTACTTTTGGTCGACATGTTCGAATGCATTCACCTCGTTATTTAGTTGATATGGTAAAACATCTACGAAATACCTACAATATTGATTTTGTTAATTTTCTTGATGAGAATCTCATGACAGTAAATACATCGAGTAGGTACAAATGGCTAAGTGAAATATGTGAACTTTGGATAGCTGAGGGTTTACAACCAAAATCTAGAAAGGAAAAACGCTCTGTAAGCGCAGAAGACGCAGGGGATGGGGTTTATTTTTCAGGAACAAGCCATGCAAGCCTTCACTATCCTGAAATATTGGAAAAAATGTATGAAGCAGGGTGTACTCATTTAGTGTACGGGTTAGAATCTTTTGACCCAAAAATTTTAAAGGATCTAGGCAAAGGCTCTACGAGGAAAAATAATATTGAAAGTGTGGGTGTATGTTTAAATTCAGGAATAAAACCAATACCAAACATAATTGTTGGATTCCCAGACGAAACCTATAGTAGCGTGCGAAATACAATTTCTGCACTAATTGAATTAGGAATACACGCAAAGCCTCACTTTGCAACTGCCTACCCTGGTTCTGAGTGGTTCAATGCGTTTAAACATGAGATAATAAAACAATACAATGGAAATTTGGAAAACTACATTTTAGATTTGGGCGATGCTACGAAAATCACTGCAACCATATCCAAGCACTTTACTCCCGCCGAACTTTTAGGCCTACAAACCTTGATAGCAAATAAAGATCTACGGAACTTGGGCCTATCTGAGCAGTACGCTAACAAGACAAAGGACATTAGCACGTCTTTTTTTGGAGAAAATCCAGAATGGAATTTTAAAGCGTCAAAAGAAAAAACACCTATTGCTCAGAGTACAAGCAAGGTATTAACAACTAATGGGAAATAAAATTCTTGCAATAATACCCGCGCGTAAGGGATCGAAGGGACTTAAAGAGAAAAATACTCGAACTTTGGCTGGAAAACCAATGATCTGTTGGACTATAGATGCGGCGCGCGAGTCAGCATGTTTTGATCAAATTATTGTTAGTTCCGATGACGAGAATGTATTGGAAATAGTGTCGAAATATTCATCTGAAGTTATAGCTTCACTTCGTGATAGCAATCTCGGTCTAGATTATGTTCCCGGAGTGGAGGTGGCTATCGATGTCATTAAAAATAATACTTGCGAGTATGGAGTTTTCCTTCAACCAACCTCTCCTTTAAGGACAGCTTCAGATATAAAAGAAATCTGCGATAAAGGACTAAAAGAAAAAGAATTCTCTATAGTTTCCGTAACCAAAGTCGATAAGACCCCAAATTGGATGTTCAGATTTGATAAAAAAAATAATACGCTAGAGCAATATGAGAAAACAGAAGTAATCCCAATAAGGCAGAATACTCCAGAGTTATATCAACTTAATGGCGCCTTATATTTTTTTAATTCAGAGTGGTTAAGAAGAAAAAAGAAATTTATTGCTCGAGAAACTAAAGGTTTTTTAATGCCTAAAAACCGGTCAGTGGACGTAGACACAATTGAGGATTTTTGGCTGGCAGAAAAATTATTAACCGAACGTGTAAAGGTTAAATCTAATAGTAGGGATTAAAGATCAAGCCAACTTCCTCTTCTTAAATCATGCAAAATGCGCTGAATTACTAAGAAGAGGAAGTCTTTTGAGAGATATTTAGCCTCGTACGAGAGCCAATATAGATGATTTACTTGCATTTGCCTGTGCAATCATCGCGGTGGCTGCCTGTTGGAGTATTTGGTTTTTTGCCAAATTTCCAGTTTCTTGAGCAAAGTCGGCATCTTGTATTCTTCCTTGAGAAGCAGTTAAATTAACCGCTACTTGATCCAAGTTACTGATAGTACTGCCTAATCGATTAGATACTGCTCCTAATTTTCCACGTTCAGTAGATATAGAGGCAATAGCCGCATCAACTGATTGAATAGCTACTTGAGCATTGGAACTATTTTGCAAATCAGCTGCTCCTATATTTGCAACGACTGATCCCGCAGTTCCTACTGCTCCTATATCAGCGGCTGCGACATCTGCAACCGTAACATTTATTGTTTGGTTTGCTCCCTCACCAACCTGAAAAGATAGTGTCGTACCGTTCAACAAACTTTGACCAGCAAACGTTGTGTTATCAGCAATTCTAGTAAGTTCGGAAACTAGCTGCTGAAACTCAGCATCGGTGTGGTCACGATCTACATCTGTAAGAGTACCATTTGCAGACTGTACTGCCAACTCTCTCATTCTTAAAAGAACCGAATGACTTTCTTGCATCGCTCCTTCAGCAGTATCCAGCATAGATTGTGCATCAGATGCGTTTCTCGATGCCATTTCTAGACCTTGAACCTCAGCGGAGAGCCGTGTTGATATAGCTTGCCCTGCTGCGTCATCTTTTGCGTAGTTAATTCGTGAACCAGTTGATAATTTCTCCATGGCACTATTAAGGCCAGAGGAAGCGTTTTTAGCGGCGTTAGATGCAAAGAGTGCACCGTAATTAGTGTTTATATTTAACATTTTTATCTCCCAATATAAATAAACCTATCTTTATAACGACTAACAAACGTAATTATTTAGAAAAAATTTAAATTATTTAAACTTTCATTGAAGAATGGATTATTAATTTGGAAATCACATAAAACTATCTAGCCTCTGGCACCTAACTATCTTCCATGAGGCCTTTAAATAAGCATCTGTTTCCCAGTATTAACCCTTTTTTGCAAGATCTTGTAAACCTTGATAATCAAAAAAGTTTATAATTTATCAAATAAATCCAATAAAACTCTGAATAGCATCTTTAGAAACTAACTTGTTAACTTTAAAATAGACTTTCAACATCTTTATAAAAAAACCCTCCCTAGTTATACACTAGAGAGGGTTCTTAGGTTGAAGGCTATATATCTCCTATCGAATTAACGTTAGGACTTGTT
>CACNDI010000023.1 GCA_902619165.1 uncultured Alphaproteobacteria bacterium | reverse complement strand
GCCTGGTGGCGGTGGAGATCCTGGTCCTGGTCCCGGCGGTGGAGATCCTGGTCCTGGTCCCGGCGGTGGAGACCCTGGTCCTGGTCCCGGCGGTGGAGATCCTGGCCCTCCTCCTAGTGGCTGAGGTCCCGAAAACGAAGCATAAATTATTAAGCAATCGCCCTGAGTGTTGTCAAAACATTTTCAGGGCGAATAAAGATTTGCTAAAATAGGTTAATTATTAAACCTATGCTCCTAAAAATAGGGAGTAAATATATTTGACTATTGCAAACCTTTTTAAGAAAACTTCTATGTTAAAAGATAATGTTTTTACAAATCACAATAATTTCGTTTCTGGTAATCTTCCTTATTTTTCAGTTAGCCCATAAGGTTTGAGGGCAGATATTAACTCGTTAAGATATGTTTTATCACGCGCAGTAATAAATTCTTTATGAATAATTTCACCTGTTTTACCCTTTCCGTCGATGGCTTTTTGTAGCTCGAACATTTTTTTTGCTTTCTTCTTACTTCCCTTCAACTCATACAGATAAGCAAGCTGCAAATATAATGTTTGGTCAACTCCACTCCAATTATGCTTTTCATTTAATTTCGTAAGCGCGAAGCTCTCAGATTTCTCATATTGTTTATTTTCAATTAAAGCGTGATTGTACATATAAAATATCCATGCCGCATGGTGGGGATTCGACAACATTATTTTTTCATAGTTTTCTATTGCTTCTCCTAGATTACCACAAGAGTGAATAACGATATTGGCTGTGGCTAAATCTGAAAGATCTTTTACTTCCTTTATCAATGTGGGTATTCTACTACAGGCTTTGTCATACTTTTTTAAAAATAATTCGATCATGCCTGCTAAAGTTTTAGGCGTTGCCCAATCAGGAAACTCATCAATTGTATTTAATGCAATAGAATAGGCTTTTTCCATATCTCTTTTGGGATCATCAGACATTCTCATAGTGACTTTTCTCCAATGAACCCATGCCATCATAAAATTTAATCGTCGGTGGTTTGGATCTAGCTCTATGGCCTTTTTCCATAGCCTTTCGGCTTTTTCACTGCCCTCCACCGTTTTAAGGCCAAAAGCAGCCCATGCATTGAGAAAATGTCTATACGCTTCTGGGTTAGTGAAATAATTTTTCTGGGTTAACTGTGATCCGCTTGTCTTAACTCTCATCTGCTCCAAAATGGCTATACTTATCTTTTCTTGAACAGGAAAAAGTTCCTTTAACTCTTTAAAGTCAAAAAGTTTTGACCATACAACCTCACTCTTTTTGAGATCAGTCATTTGTAAGGAAACGCGATAGGCTCCTTCAGCACCCTGAACATCTCCTCTTAAAAGATATTGAATGCCGTAGCTTTCTAATATCTCGCTATCAGAATAATTTTTCTCTTGAACATATTTACCAGTGCTAGAGGAAGATACCAATATTGAGTCATTAATTGATAAGGTAGAGATAATATTACTTGTTATTCCAAATCCTATGAAGTCATTATCAGATTTCCCAGTTTGATTTTCAAACGGAATGACCAAAACTGAGGGTTTATCCGTTGGCATCATTTGAATTTTGCTTACTGGTTTTGTATCTGATTGGAGATAAAAAATAATTCCAATAACTACTACTGCGAATACGGAGGCTACAATACCTAAATTTCGTAGCATCGGATTTGAAGATGTTCTTAGAGTTCGTTTTTGCGATTTACTTAAAAGAATATCATAGGCGTGAAATTCATTTTCTTTGACTTTTTGTAAACCAAGATCATTGAAGGGTAAATTTACTTTTCCTTTAACTAAATCAAATATTGACTTAGAAATCGTTACTCCTGAAGGTTGAGCCAAGGCCTCTAGTCTCGCTGCAATATTAACGCCATCTCCAAGAAGATTTCGCTTCTCTTTTATTACGTCACCCATATGTATTCCAACTCGAAATTGCAACTTTATTGGAAGATTATTCTGAGAGTAAAATTCTTTTAGACGTCCCTGAAATTCAGATGCGCATTCAACAGCTGATACGGCACTAGGGAATTCGGCAAAGAAAGAGTCGCCGCCAGAATTAAAGAGACGCCCTTCATATTTTTTGAACAGATCTTTGAGAATATTTTCGCACGCTCTAAGAGTTTTTACTGACTCATTCTCATTTTTTTCCATATGCTTGCTATAACCAACGACGTCAGTAGCAAAAATTACTGCTATTTTTCTATTTATGGTGTTAATGATTTTGCTCTCAAAGAAGTTTATATAAAGAACTATTAATCAAATATATCGCAAATGGCTAATTTGTGTATAGTAAATTTGTCTGGTAAGCGGTTTTAAGTAGCAAAATTATTAACAAAAATGGAGTAGGCGCATTGATTGCTGTAATAAGCTATTTTGATAGTAATCCAGAGCCTTTAAATTGTGAGAGCGTTGTAGCAGAAAACACTGCAACCTCTCGTGATGGCTTTTATTTTGTGCCTTTGAATAAAGATGACGTGCCCTTGGGAACTCAAATAATTTTAAAAGAAGAACCAATAGAGGGGCTGAAGAAATATTTGTCGAATAAAAACTTTCAGGGTATTGGACCAAAGAATGCTGATACCATAGCGCAGAATATTGGGATGACAGTTATCAAGTATTTACATGAGCGCAATGTAAACATACTTGAAAAAAAAACATCAAAAAAACTTTCCGAAGCTTTATTAGGAGGATGGGATCTAGATTATGAAAACTCAGGGTTTGAAATATTATTTTCACAAATTGGCTTTTCATATACACAAAAGAAGTTTGTTAAAGAAGAGTTTGGGAATAAGTTTTTTGCTGAAATACATAAAGATCCATATATGTTGCTTCAAAGAATTCCTAGACTCAGCTTTGATAAGATAGAGAGTATTATTTCCATTTTTGGAATTGAAGTTTCTTTAGATCAAAAAATAGTTGCCGCTACGAGACATGCACTGATGCAAAGTGAAGCCGAACGTGGCAATACCTGTGGGCCTTTAGAGAGGGTTTTACTGAGAACTCAAGAAATAACAAAAAACGACATTGAAACAATTCAAACGGCTATTAACAGCCATGAGCATTTATTTAATAATTTCAAAGTGCAAGATAAAAATTTTTTAGAAACCATAGAAGCATGTGAACGAGACAACGATATTGCTCAGCAGCTCTGTTTGATAAAAGATAATTTCAAACCAATAAAGGGCAAGCAGTTTTCGGCTAACAAAAATGTCACTAATCCTTTGTCAGAGGAACAAGTGCAAGCAATCCAAAATTCATTAGAATCAGGAGTTTCGATTATAACTGGTGGCCCAGGAACAGGTAAAACAAGAATTATAGAAGGCCTCGCTCAAGTTTTAGTAAACGGCTTTAGAAAGACAATTCGTATCTGTGCTCCCACGGGACGAGCGGCAAAACGAATAGCAGAAAATCAAGCGTTAAAAAAATTTCAACCTTCGACAATTCACATGCTAAAAGCGATGATAGATTCATCAGCTAAAGATATTGCGTTTGATACTTTGATTGTGGATGAATCGTCCATGATCGATATAAATTTATTCAATGATTTGGTCAAAATGCTACCTTTAGGGTCACAACTTATTTTAATTGGAGACGTTGACCAACTACCTCCTGTCGGTGCAGGGCAACCATTTTTAGATTTAATAAGATCAAAAAAAATTGTTGTTAGCAGATTATCAAAGCAATTTCGACAAGGCAGTGATAGCGTGATCCCAAAGGTAGCTAGAGCAATAAATAAAGGCGAGTTAATAGAATTCTCTTCAGATTTTTCTAGCTCGGGCTTTTCATTTGTAGAAGTTGACAAGGGTCAAGTTGTCGAAAAAATTATTGAAGTAGTTGATTTTTTTACCGGAAAAAAAAACGGCAGTATAGATTTTGACAAAACACAAATTCTTTCCCCAATGCGCCGTTATTCAAGTGGTCTTATAAATTTAAATTCAATTATGCAAAAAAAATACAACCCTGATGGCGAAAAGGTTTTTTCAAAAATGGAGGGTGAAAAAGAAATAAAATTTTGTGCAGGTGATAAGGTGATATGTACACAAAATGATTATGATATTGATGTTAGAAATGGCGATATTGGTTACGTTGTAAATAAAGTTGGAAAAAATATTAGAGTGGAGTTTGATGGAGAAATGAAACTCTTTCATAACAATAAAACAGAGTATTTAGATTTAGCGTATGCTATAACGGTTCATAAGAGTCAAGGTTCTGAATACCCAAACGTCGTAATGCCAATAGTGGATGATCATCGCATAATGCTTACGAGAAAATTGATATATACGGCAATCACAAGAGGGAAGCAGAATGTCTGCTTAATTGGAAGCAAAAGAGTATTACGAGAAGCACTTAAAAAGGTGTTTATGAATTTACGGTATTCTAATCTCAATCAAAAAATTGAAAACGCTAACATAAATTTATTTCACCAAAACTAGGTTAGTAAGATACTTATTTTACAAAAAGGAAAAATTTGATGATCATCAAAGCACCTATAAAATTAATTGGTAACAACGGATCACCCTACACACGAAAGATGGTCGCCTTATTAAGGTATAAGCATATCCCGTATAAAATTATCTGGGGAGAGCCAGACGAATATTTAGACCGGAACAATATTGAAAAACCTAAACCAGTTTTACACCCAACCTTCTTATTCGAAAATTCGGAAAAGAAAATTACAGCAGTTACTGACTCAACCCCTATCATCAGAAAGCTAGAGAGCAAATTCACGAGCCGCAGCACTATTCCCTCAAACCCAGTGTTGAGATTTTTAAACTATTTGCTTGAAGATTATGGTGATGAGTGGGGAACGAAATTTATGTTTCATTACCGATGGAATGATGACAAGGATATTGACAATGCAGGGACGTTGTTACCCCTTTATGCAAACTCCACTCTTACAAACGAGGAACTTAGTTATAAAAAAGAAAAAATAGCACAGCGCCAACTTGGAAGGGTTTGGGTCGTAGGATCGAACAAAAAAACAGCGCCTCTTATAGACCAATGTTTCAAAAAAATTATAAGCATTTTAGAGGATCATTTCATTAACTTCCCCTTTTTGCTTGGATCCCGTCCATCTTCTGCAGATTTTGCTTTCTTTGGACAATTAAGCCAATTGGTAGGATTTGATCCTACACCTCGTTCTATAATAGAGAAAAACTCAATGCGCACTATGGCTTGGGTAGGAAAAACAGAAGACCTTTCTGGATTAGAACCCGATAGCGAAGATTGGATCAGTGACTCAAAGCTTCCCGAAACCGTTAAAAGAATTTTTTGTGAAGTTGGAAAGACATATGTCCCAACTATGCTAAAGAACGAAGAAGCTTTTAATAGTGGTGAAGAAAAATGGAGTGCAGAAATTTTAGGTCGTGAGTGGGAACAAAGAACATTTCCCTATCAAGTAAAATGTTTAAAGTGGATTCGTGACGAGTTCAGAAGTCTTGTTGACAAAGATCAACAACAAGTACTTAACTTACTCAAAGATACAGACTGTGAAAGGATCTTGAATTAAATAAATACCCCAATTTTGTTAAGTCATTTATCTGGCCTTAGATTTAAGATTATTTGCTTTGTGGTAGGTAGTATCGTCTCATATACGTGAGAAAGAATTTCAATCCTATCAAAAATAGTTGGGTTATTTAATAAGTATTCCCTTAGATTTTCTCCAAAAACCTGTCTTAATTGTGTTCCTATATTAATTTTACAAATGGCAGTATTTTTTGCTAACCAATGAAGTTGAGTGTTCTTTATACCGGACCCGCCATGAATAACGAGTGGGCACTTTACAAATTTTTCAATTTGAGAGAGTAGTTTGGTATCGACCTCTGTTGCCTTATCCTGTTCGAGATGAGTGTTTCCAACAGAAATTGCTAAAGCATCTACCTGCGTAGCTGCATAAAATTTTTGTGCAAGTTTGGGCTCTGTAAACTTAGATTTTATCCCTTGATCGTAACCAACAACTCCCAGCTCTGCCTCTACAGATGCTCCATAATTTTTTGCAAGCTCAACAGCTTTGCATGTCATATCAATGTTTTCGTTAAGTTCCATGTTTGACCCATCAAACATAATTGATGAAAAGCCATTATCTAGAGCTCTTTCGCACTCTTTTAAATTAGTAGAGTGGTCCAATAGAGTTACGATATTAATTGACGCATCTTCTGCAAGTTTTTTTAACATCGGCCCTATTATTTCTATAGGAGTGTTTTCGCGGCAATTTGGTCCAACCTGCAAGATAATTGGGCAGCTAATTTCTTCTGCTGCCTTTACATAATATTTTGCATCTTCCCATCCCAATATAACTAAACCTGCGAGTGCGTACCTCTTGCTTCTAGCAACATGAAGCTCTTGGCTGAGTGTAGATAAGGTCATTTAAATTTGGCTATCATATCTTTAATGCCAGGTATAGTTTCGACTTGCCAGCTATATTCAGGTTGAAAATATTGAACTAAAGATCTCTGAGATTTACCGGCTAAAATTGTGAAATAGTACATTTGGTAACCTGGAGCGACCACACAAGGATGATAACCCTTATCAATTACAAAAGTTGATCCATCCACTATATGATGCGCATCCCCAACCTTTTTATTTTCTCCTTGCAATAATTGAAGAGCAAATCCTTCCTTAGGATCGAATCTAAAGTTGTAGACTTCATCATGGTGTGTTTCACCATCTCTATCAGTATCGTGCTTGTGGGGTGGAAACCCTGACCATCCACCTTTACCGACAGTAAAAAGCTCAGAAACTAATAGGCGACCAACTTTTCCATTTTGTTTTTGTCCTAAGATATGTTTAATTTTTCTATGAGTTTTGGTGTCGTCAGACCCATATTGAACTACATCAATGTCTTCTCCCATAATATAGAATGGCTGTAATTGGTCCGAATACTTGGCTCCCGCAATAAAAATTTCCGAGTGGTCACAGGCACATTTTATTTTTGCGATTAAACCCGTTGGCACATAAACCCCTTCAGGCTCTCCGTCCCAAACGTTATTAATCCGATTACCTATTAAACGTTCGTCCAAAGAATAGACATTCACAATAATACTCCCTGTCACGGGGACAATACAGCTCTCATACTCATTTAATTCGTAAACAAATTCCTCATCTCTATTTAAAATAACTCTATTGAAAAAAGCGTATGGAACCTTTGCATCGTCTATATCAATTATGGGTTTATTATCATTGTCATAGGGCGGTATGTGCAATTTATACTCCTAATGTGTCTCGATAAATTCAATTAGCTGGTTAAGATTGGGCATCGCCGATGAGCATCCTTCTTTCGAAACGACAATAGCTGCAGACGCGTTACCTCTTTTTATAGCTGATTCTAAACATAATCCATTTGAGAGTGAGTGAAGAATTGTACCTAAGAATGCATCACCAGCTCCGTATGGTTTCTTTGCTTTCACTTTAAACACGGTATATGACTCCGTTTCACCATCTAAAATAATGTCACAACCATCAGCTCCTTTTTTGAATAACACTAGTTGGTTTGGATTAAAATTAGCACTGACCTTTCGTAAATCCGTTTGTTCAAACATTATTTCAAACTCTTCTCTATTGCCAACACACATATCAGCTATTTTTGCAACTCCTCGAAGTTCAGCGGATGCCAATGATATTGAAGTCCAGGCATTTGCTCTGTAATCAACGTCGAATATAACAGGGCATTTTGCATTTTTTGATTTTTCGATAAGTAGGTTTATTGTTGATCTCGATGGTTCATCCGAAAGCGCAGTTCCAGTGATCACAATACCGGCATAATTCTCTAGATTTAAGCTATCAATATTTTGTTTATCTATCAAAAGATCAGCGGCATTATTACGATAGATAACGACCTTTGGCTCTTCTCTTATCTCTGCTATTGCAAGTGATGTACGAGCATTATTATTTTGAGACTTGGTTACTAGTGAAGTATCTACTTTATGCTCTTCTAATTTTTTCCAAACAAAATTACCAATTTCATCATCTGAGACCACAGTTATAATTTGAGAACGACCTCCCAGTTTGGAAATAGAAACAGCAATGTTTGCAGCAGATCCCCCCAAATCAGAGATAAATGTACCGGCTTCACTCGTTTGTTTATTGGCTGGTTTAGGGTAAAGGTCCATTCCAGCTCTTCCTACAATTACAAATTGACGCTTTGCCATTCGTTGTTTTAATTTTATGGGTAATTCGATGGTCATTAAACTTAGGCAATTATCTTAAAATCATATTCTTCTAAGCAGGAAAATAAGGTATTGAAACCCTTTTTTGCGTACTCAAATGGATTGGCTTTCAGAGGATCTTGCTCTGCTTCAATCACTATCCAACCTTTGTATCTAATATCTTTAAGCCGTTTGATAAACTTTCGATAATTAATGCAACCATCTCCTGGCACTGTAAACACGCCATCCAATACACAGTCTAAAAAGCTATCTTTACTTTTATCCACATTCTTGAAAACGTCCTTTCTAATATCTTTTGTATGAATATGATTTATTCTATCCCCATAATTAGAAATAATTTTATCATAATCACCGTCGGCAAATAAAAGATGTCCTGTGTCTAGAAGAAGACCAACTGAGTCTCTAGTGCTATTCATTAATTGCTCGATCTCATTTTGTGTCTCTACGGCTGTACCCATATGGTGATGAAAGGTCAATGGTACGCCTTTGTCTAAGCAATAATCGGCTAGATCACCTAAATCTCGGCCGTATTGCTTAATATCAAATTCGGATAATCTCGGCCTCGAATTTAAGGGTTTATTCTTTTTGTTTTGAACTGTATTGAACGTTTCACCATAAACTAAAACGCTCGCACCAACTTCGGCAAATAAATTTAAAGTTTCATCTAGTTTAATTTTTTCGTCTTTTAGATTGTTATTTAGCATTGTGCCAGAATACCAACCGGAAATAAGCTTTAATTCATGCTCTTCTAAAACTTCTTTAAGGCTAGAAGGGTTCTTTGGAAATTTTCCACCTAACTCAGTACCTGAAAATCCAGCCAATCGTGTTTCTTTTAAGCATGTTTCTAAACTCGTATCACCTCCAAGTTCAGGTAAATCATCATTAGTCCATGAAATTGGCGACATACCAAGCTTTACCTCCATATACAACTCACTTTCTTTAAAACAATCTATTTATTCACTATCCAATCATGATTTGGATCATTTTTAAACTTCCAAACTCTCTTGGGACCTGCCATTACATTTAAATAATAACTTTTATACCCATGTGGGACACCAACTGGATGATAGCCAGCCGGAACTAGTACGACACTTTTATCAGAGGGCGACATGGATTCATTAATACTCAAATCGTCTGTGTATACGCGTTGAGTTACGTATCCTTGCGAAGGATCTATTCTATGATAGTACGTTTCTTCAAGATAGGACTCTGTTGGTAAATTGTCCTGATCATGTTTGTGAGGCGGATAGGAGGACCAGTTTCCTGATGGAGTAATAACCTCAACTACTAATAAGCTATCAGCTGGCTCAGTTTCTGGAAGTATGTTGCAAACATATCTAGTGTTGGAACCTTCCCCCCTTTTTTCTTTTTCCATTTTCTCTGGTATAATTACGCGAAATTCTTGATCCTGAGTTAAGCCGGGTGCTGTGCAATAAGCAAACTCACAATCTGTAAGTGTATTTATTTCAAAGCTATGATTGGCTGGACAGTAAAACGCAAAAGGTGCCTTGTTATCAAAAACTGAACTTCTGCCTTTAAAGTTCCCAACTTCTTCTCCATTTAAAAAAAAGTTTATTTCTCCACTTAATAACACAACGCAGACCTCTCGTGAGTCACCATTTCTAGAGAACTTATTTCCTTTAAAAGCTTTATAAACCTCTAATCCAACATATTTCCAGCCAGCACTTGAAGGAGTGATGTTATGTAATCTCATAGATTTCAAATCTGGATTAATTAGGAGCTTGCTCACTATTTGGATCCTTTGTCTTGTATTACTCTAGCCACTAAATACTTCTTTGAAAGATCTGACTTGCTATTATCGATGAAGGTTTCTGGAATCGCCACATCCCACCAAGCACCTCCTTCCTCAGTACTTATATTTGGATCTGTATCTATCACTATAACATTAACGCCCTTTTTTGAAATTGCGCTTTTAACCTCTCTCTCCAATTCAGTTATGTCGGAAACATGTGTGGCTTCAGCTCCCATAGATTTTGCATGAGAAACGTAATCAATTTCTATCTGATTCTCGAATTTAGAGTCTGAAAACAGGTTGTTAAACTCGGTCCCCCCAGAAGCTTTTTGTAAGCGATTAATACAACCATAACCTCTATTATTTGTAAGGATGAGAGTCATTGAAACGCCCATCATTGCGGCGGTAGCGAGTTCCGAATTCATCATTAGGTAAGAGCCATCGCCTGCAAAAATTACATTTGGTCTATTAGGTGCAGCGAGATTTACTCCAATACCAGCTGAAACCTCATATCCCATACAAGAATACCCATATTCCATATGATACGTATCTTGATCTAAAACTCTCCAGAGTTTATGTAGTTCTCCTGGCATTGACCCTGCCGCGCCTATAACGATTGTGTTTTCTGGCACACTTCGGTTTACTGCTCCGATTACTTGACTGTCGGCAGGTAGACTATTCATTAAACTAGGAGAAGTTACTTTGTCTACGTCTTTTGTCCAATTTGCCTTTGCTCGGGAATAATGCGCGATATAGTCTGCACTAACCTTATAATTTATGCTTAGCGCTCTCAGCAATTGGAGTGTCTCCTTAGCATCCCCCAGAACAGGTATGGACTTGTGTTTAGTTAGATCATGTGCCTGAACATTTATAGAATATACCGGAGCTTTTATTAGTCCGTTGGAGCCTGTAGTAAAATCTTGCAAGCGACTTCCTACGGAAATAACGAAATCTGCACCTGATATAATTGCATTGGCTGAACTAGAACCTGTCACTCCGATAGATCCAAGGTTCTGCTCATCTTTTTCTACTAAGACTGATTTTCCAGCTTGTGTTGCCACTAGTGGTATTTTAGTTAGATCTAAAAATTTCTTTAGTTCGTTTTGCGCATCGCTATATTTTACTCCTCCACCAGCGATTACTACAGGTTTTTTTGACTTTTTTAGTGAGTTAGCCAACCTCTCTATCTCTCTTCGGTCTGGTTGAATTCTTCTGACATTCCAGTGAACAATTTCAAAAAAAGATTCTGGATAATTATAGGCTTCGGCTTGGACATCTTGACAAAACGCAAGAGTAACAGGGCCAGCCATAGCTGGGTCAGTAAGAATAGACATGGCTTTTGGTAACGCATTGAGTAATTGTTCGGGCCTAGTTATTCGATCAAAATATCTGCTGACTGGTCTGAAGCAATCATTAGCAGATACAGTTCCGTCTTCAAAATCTTCAACCTGTTGAAGTACTGGGTCAGGGCGTCTGTCAGCAAAGATATCACCTGGTAGTAAAAGAATTGGTAGCCTATTAACGTGAGCTAATGCCGCTGCTGTTACTAGGTTGGTTGCTCCAGGACCAATAGATGATGTGACGGCCATAAACCTTCTCCTTCGCATCTCTTTTGTATATGCTAATGCCGCATGGGCCATGCCTTGCTCGTTATGCCCTCTATAGGTCGGAAGTTCGGATTTGTGCTTTTCTAAAGCCTCACCTATGCCAGCAACGTTACCGTGACCAAATATTCCCCACACACCTTTGAAAGCCATTTCAAACGATCCATCAAATTGTTCAATCTTCTGGGCAATCATCCACTTTACCAGAGCCTGCGCTGCAGTTAATTTAACTGTTTTCATTTTTAATTTTTCCTCTTCCATAACTTTATAAGCGTAGTAAATTTATTAAACATCTCATACTTTGCTTGTTGATTAGTTATTTTATTTCCAAACCACTTTCTGGCTGTTTCAAAAAATATCGACCGTCCTACTGCGAACCCCTTTACGTATTTATAATTTTTACATAGATCAAAAACTGAAGCCAATTTATCTGAGGGCGCATCCATGCCCAAAACGATTATTCCTTGGGCATATGGATCAAACTGCTGTACGATATCATTGGCTTTTGACCAAAACTCGACATTTTCAATAGGCTCTAGTTTCCACCAATCGGGATAAATATTATCTTCATACAATTTCTGCATAAGAGATAGGATCTGCTCAGGAGAGCTAGCTTTGTCATTTCTTTTTGTAATAATCTCCAATAATAGTTCATGGTTAGTAAGCCTACACGCTTGCGCTAATTGACTTAAAAGTTTTACTTGATGTTCATAGATTTCTTTTGGATCATCATTTCTTAAGGGTGCCAAGACTTTCACACAATGATTGACTGGCCAGTTTGCGAGTCGTGATCCTATATCAGGCTCCTCAGTTAATTCTAAAGGAAATACACCTGCCTTTTCAATTGGTCTACCAATCCATATGTCATGATCAGACGTGGCATGCAAAGAGCTTTCTGCATATTCTTCATCTAAAAGGATACCTACATTTTCTTGCTCAGTTTTTTGTGCCTCCAAACAGGCCTCTAATGCCATTGATTTGAAAACAGCGATATCCTCTTTTTGTTTTTCATTTTCCTCTGCTAGCTTTTTAAATTGCACTCTGTGATCTATTGCCAAAGTAAAAAGGTTATCAAAACTCTTTCTTCTATTCGTACTCCAATGCAGTTGTTCTAGAAATGTATCTTGTCTTAAAGAAAAGTGCTGGCTTCCATTTTTGAGGTAGTGTTCTAACTCTATTTTAGATGGATAAGCTGGTGCACATCCATGTCGAGAGACTGCTAAAGCACCACATGCATTGGCATACTTCGCGCATAATTCCAACGACTGGTCATTTAACCAACCATATAAAAAACCTGCCATAAAGCCATCACCAGCACCCAGGACATTAAATATCTCAATTTTATTAACTTTTACAGAAATACCTGAAGCCCAGTTAATTATAGCATCGGGGAAAACGGTGCACCCCATGGCGCCCCTTTTACAGACTATTATAGCTTGCGTTAGTTCACGACAGATTCTAAGCGCCTTTAATGTGTCTTGAGTTCCCCCTGCTATATGCCATTCTTCTTCCGTTCCTACAATAAGATCACAGTGGCGTATGATTTTTTGAACATGACTTGTTACGACCTTACTTTCTTCGAACCTGCTCTCACCATCACCATGACCGCCTAGGGACCAGAGGTTCGGACGATAATCAATATCAAACCCGACAAGCACATTATTATTTTTTGCATAGTTAATTGCTTGGAACGAAGCTTCTGATACTTGCTTCGAGCTAAAGTGGGTACCGGTTACAACAACACATTTTGCGCGTTTAATAAAATCTGGATCAATTTCATTCTTTGTGAGGCCCATATCAGCACAATTCTCACGGTAAAATAATAAAGGGAATTGTTCCTTATCGCGAATTCCTAAAATAGCGAGAGCGGACAGACGTTCCTTATCAATAATAATTCCCTCTGTGTTTACACCCTCTCTAGTTAATTGCTCAGTAATAAATCGCCCGAAATGCTCATCACCTACTCTTGTAATGACCGCAGATCTCAAACCTAATCTTGATGCTCCAATGCTAATGTTAGTAGGACTACCCCCAATGTATTTTTGGAACGACGTCATATCTTCGAGTCGTCCTCCAACTTGCCCTCCATATAAATCTACTGAAGATCGTCCAATTGTTATTACATCAAGATCATTTTTTTGATTAACCATTTTACTTTTAAGCCTTTCAAAAAGCTGATGTTTTCCCCTTTTAAATCACTACTATCTTCCAGAGAATTCTGTTTCAAGTTTCTCTAACTCTGCACCACCTGCCATCAAGGGTCTAAGGTTATTCATATCAATTTCCTCTCTTGATCCCTCGGCCAAAACTTTTCCTCTGTTCAGAAAAGCAAAACGATCTCCCAAAAGTTTAGCGTGCATATCATTATGGGTTATGAATATTATGGCTATGTCACCTAACTCTTTTACTTTTTTTATAGTTCTTAAAACTTCTAACTGCTGTTTTTGTCCGAGGGCCGAAGTTGGCTCATCCAGAATAAGAACATTGGCTCCAAAATAAATAGCTCTAGCGATCGCTAGTGTCTGTCTTTGACCACCTGACATAGTTCCTATCGGTTGTGTTGGGTCCGCTACATCAATACCCAGTTTCGCCATTTCCTTTTTTGTGATTGTATTCATCAGAGGCATATTTAAAAATAAGCCTTTGGTAATCTCTCTACCTAGAAAGAAATTTCTAGTCACACTCATCAAAGGTTGTAACGCCAAGTCCTGATACACTGTACCGATACCAGCAGAAACAGCTTGTCTTGGTGACTTAAAATTCACTGGCTCACCGCTCAGCAGTATTTCGCCCTCACTAGGAATGTGGACCCCAGATAACAGTTTTATTAGTGTTGATTTACCTGCACCATTATCACCTAATAAAGCCGTTATCTCACCCTTAAAAACCTTAAACGATATATCCTTCAGCGCTATTATATTACCAAAAAACTTCGATACACCCCTAAATTCAATTGATGGGATCATAGTCTCTTTAGCCTTTCACTATCCTGTCTCTCAAAAATTGGTTTAAAAGAGCAGATCCTAAAATTAGCATTCCCAGCATCACCCTAAAAAGGTTATTGTCGATAAAAGGAACAAAGTTTATTCCTCGGCTTGCGATTGCAAAAATTAATGCCCCAAGAACTGCTCCAACGACAGAGCCGTAACCGCCGGTTAATGCACAACCGCCAATAACCGCCGCTGCAATAGCATGTAGTTCGCGAAAATCTCCTGCTTTGGGATCTGATGCACCAGATGTCATTACGGTTAAAATACCTAAGAGACAGGCAAGAGAAGTCGAGATCATAAATAAGCTAATTTTCACCCTTGCTACTGGAACACCAACAGCTCTTGCAGCCACCGGGTCACCTCCAGACGCATATATCCAATTTCCATATGGTGTTCGATTGGTAATGAAAGCAACTATGAATACGAGAATGATAAAGTAATAAACTTCGGCATCGAAGGGAACCCCAAAAGCCTTATCAAATGCAAAAATGTTATCAATCAGTGTAGGATCCTCTCCACCTCCCGGGGGTGGTTTTAGATTTGCCTTCACAGATAATCTAGATTGATTGAAAAACGTTTGGCTAAGAAATACTGCAAACCCTCGACTAGCAAACCAAAATGCCAAAGTTACAATAAAGCTGGGAAGTCCCGTTCTGACAACAATTACTCCAATGATAAATCCTAAAAAAGCGAGCTCTATAAAGGTTAAAATGATCGCCAACTCAATGGGCACTCCAAATAAAAGAAAAATAGCAAAGCTATGTCCGGCTAAAGCAATATTTGCTCCCATGCTGAGATCAAACTCTCCTGCTATCATCAAAAGAGAGGCACCGATAGCTAAGATGCCCACAAACGCTGCTAGCTCAACCCATGCTTGGATTCCAATTGGATTTAGCCACATTGCTCCAAAGGTGCCACTGATTGAGGTAAGCGTCATAAAAGTAATGACAATTATTATTAAACCAAAAACAGACCCTAACTCTGGTCTAGATATAGATCTTCTGATTAATCCGATATCTCGTATGCGTTCATCAGATGCCATTTGTCCCCCTAAAATAAATCTGGCAAATCGCTATGATTTGCCAGACCGTTATAAATAAGAAAGAGGTATACTTCTTATCTTTCTTTTCCTGCTAGTTTCTTCACTAATTCAACATTTCCCTTTGTCACAAAACCTGGACCTGAGTTAATTGAATTACCTGGAAGAGTACCATTTCTATGATTTAGATGTAGTACTACCACTGGTACGTAGCCTTGCAAAAATTGCTGCTGGTCGATGGCGTAGTTAACTGTACCGTCAATTATTCCATCAACAATTGCTGGTCCGAGGTCAAAACAACCTAAAACTACTTTTCCAGCTTTACCCATTTCCTTAAGAGCAGCTATAGTTGGATCACAACCAGTAGGACCAACGGCCATTATAGCTCCTGTATCTGGATTGGAAGACATATGTGCGATAACGGTGTTTTTGATATCATCGAAATCTGATGAAACCTCAACCATATTTAACTTCTCACCCATACCGTCAGCAAAACCTTGGCATCTATCTTTAAGAGCTGTATTCATTGGCTCGTGGTTAAAGCAAACTGAGTTCTTTCCACCCAACCCTTTGCTTTTTTCGCCGCCACCTAGACCAGCTTCATATTCAGGTTGTCCAACGTGCATTACAGCACCTAAGCTTTTTGAAACGCCGGCTCCAGAATTCATTGATATAACTGGAATTCCTGCTGCAACAGCTGCCTTAATTGGTCCACCTAAAATATCTGGTGCAGGTATTGAAACGACAATACCATCTGGCTTCTGAGCAATAGCAGCTTCAATCAAAGATGCCATTTCGTTTAAGTCTCCAGTTGGTGGGTTTCTGTATTGAACATCCGCACCGGTGTCTGCCTTTGCAGCCTCAACTCCATTTCTAACGACTCCCCAAAAGGCGTCTGTATCAGATCCGTGAGTTACCACGATAATGTTTGCTTTATGATCTGCACCAAAAGAAACACCAGTTGATAGAACTAGCGCTATCAATGTAACTAATATTTTTTTCATGAATAATTTTCCTCCATTTATATTTAAAAAGACAAGAATTCTTGGAGAATCCAGTCCCTTCAACAGTTAAATATTAAATTAACGCAAAATCAATATCAAAAGTGGTGCTTATAAAAGAAATGTAATAAAATTTTGACACAAGATTGGAACCAAATGTTTTTGGAGCGCAGTAAAAAATAATAATAAATCATTTGCTTAGGAGAGTCATATGAAAGGTATTGGTGTAGGAGTTATCGGTACAGGGTTTATGGGGAAAGCCCATTCAGTTGCCTACAGTGGATCTGCTTCAGTTTTTGGAACAGGATTGAGGCCAAGACTAGAGATAGTTTGTGATTTAAGTCCCAAGAGAGCCAGCCAAAGAGCAACAGACCTTGGCTTTTCACGGTATACAAGTAGCTGGCAAGACGTCGTTAACGATCCAGAAGTAAAACTAGTTTCTGTTTGCACACCGAACGACACGCATGCCGAGATTGCAATTACAGCTTTAAAGTTGGGAAAGAGTGTGTGGTGTGAAAAACCTATGTCTAGTAATCTCCCCGATAGCAAGAAAATGCTTGCAGCATCTAAGAAAAGCAAAGGCAAAACAATTATTGGTTACAACTATACAAAAAATCCAGCAGTGTTACATGCACGAGAGTTAATAGAAACTGGTGTCATCGGCGACCTTGCCGGCTTTTTCTGTCGTTATGATGTTGATAATGAGGCTGATAAAAAAAGACCATGGTCTTGGCGTATGTCGAGAAAAGCGTCTGGTACTGGTGCAAATGGAGATATATTGAGTCACGTTATAAGCGTGGCGCACTTTTTAGTTGGATCGACAATATCTAAAGTAGTAGGGGATATAAATATTGTACACCCAAAAAGAAAGGATCCAACTAATAGAAAACAAACTAAGCCCGTTGATAACGATGACATGATCTCTGCTCTTATTCATTTCCAAAATGGGGTACATGGGCATATCGGTGCCAGTCGCGTTACTTGGGGTAAAAAATGTGGACTTACATGGGAGTTACATGGAACCGAGGGCACCATAATATTTGATCAGGAAAGACTAAACGAGATCAAACTATTTACACGACAAAAAAAGAAAAGCACCGATGGCTTTAGAACAATTTTAACGGGTCCTGATCATCCTTTTTATAAATCCTTTCTGCCTAATGGAGGTCACAGTTTAGGATTTATGGATGTCAAGATGTGTGAATTACAGATGCTCCTGTTCGCAATAGAGCACGATACTGAGACTTGGCCAAATTTTGAATCAGGATATGAAATAGAAAAAGTAATGGACGCTGTAGATAGATCAGCACTTAGTGGAAAGTGGATTAAGATTTAGTTAACATCAGCTCAGATAAACTGTTTTACCTGTTTTAGCAGATTTAAGAGCATTTTCGGCTAAGTACAGTGCGTAATAACCGTCAGCGCCATCAGGTTTAGGCATTGACCGTTTTTTTATACAGTCAACAAAGTAGTCGATTTGATTTTTGTACGCGTCTATGTACCTTGTCATAAAAAAGTGGTGCAACCTATCTTTAGTTGTTCCAGCTTCCTTTGCTAGTTCTATCTCCGAGAGAGTGGGATTGTTAACTTTTAAACTTCCTTTAGACCCATGAACCTCGACTCTTTGATCATAACCATATGTCGCCCTTCGTGAGTTAATTATTGAAATCTGCTTTCCAGAAATGGTTCTCATTAAAATAGTGGCAGTATCGTAATCACCGGCTTGCTCAATTTTTTTACTTACAAAATTGGATCCTAAAGCGGTGATAGAATGTATTTTCTCATCTGCTAAGAAGACAGCCATATCGAGATCATGGATAGCCATATCTTTAAATATACCACCAGATTGTTTAATATATTCAATTGTTGGCGGATTTGGGTCTCTTGATGTTATGGTGATTTGCTCAATAACCCCAACCTCTTTTTTGATTAAATGTGCTTTCAATTTTGCAAAATGAGGGTCAAATCTTCTATTAAACCCGAGCATTACTTGAGATTTGGATTCGCTAACTAATTGAACGAGTTTCTTAACTTTTCTTAAATTTAGATCAAGAGGTTTTTCGCAGAATACAGCTTTTTTAGTATGAAGAAATCTCTTTATGAGATCGATATGTGTATCAGTGGGAGTACAGATAAGAACACCCTTAATTTTATCATTATTAGCAATGTCCTCAAGTGACATTTGTTGACATGAATACCTTTTTTGGAGGCTATTAATTTCATTATTTATTGGGTCGTATAAAGCAGCAAGTTCAGCGTTGGAGTTTGCTAGAATTGTATCAGCGTGGACTTTGCCAATTCTGCCCATTCCCAAAATTGCAAATTTTATTCGCTTCATATTATCAAAATTTCTTTACGAAGATTGTCGAATATCAAGTAAATTCAATTCTTCAAAGACCAAAGCTGGTTCTTTTTCAGCTTTTAATGACTCAATGATAATCATAGCTTGGGTTTTTGGCGCCATTCCGTCTATGGGAGGATCTAAATCTAAATTCGTTGGAAATGAATAGCCTTCTGAACTTGCTCCCACAACATTCTCGATAAGCCTGAAAGGCATCTTTTTTTTCATAACTAATTCTAATAAATGAGGGTATAGTGTCATAGCCATAGTTTTCCTATTAATGGTTTCCATTGCTCTTCCAAATGCTGATGATATTTGGAGTAGATTGGCCATTCTTTTTACTGATTTAGTTTTATTATTTCCTGCTCCATGCATAACAGCAGGATTAAAGAAAACAGCATCTCCCTTTGTCATTTCAATCTGAACAGAATTTTTATCAAAAATTTTTTGATACTTCTTTTTAGAAAAGTCAATATAGCCCCTTTTATATAATTGGGAGTACGGTAGTAAGAGCGTAGGCCCACTTTCAATACTCATGTCGCAGTGCGCAATTGCGCCTTGAAGGGTAAGGTAAGGTGACATTGCATGTACGTGTAGAGGCCAACTGGCAGATTGTTCACCTGACATAAATCCTAAGTGATAGTCTCTATGAGCCTTTTGAGCTGCTCCACCAGGATTCACTCTATTAACTTGTGCCGTTACTTGGTACTTAGGGCCAAGCCAAGCTTCTGAAGCCAACGCGATGGCTTCTGAGCAATAGTAATCTATAAAGTTTTGCGGGTCCTTCATACAGTGCTTTTGAAGTGAATTCCATATTCTATCGTTTGCTCCTGGTTTGGCAAAGTGATCGCCTACATTCCCATTTAATTTTTCAGAGTTTATTATTTCTTCAAAATTAGTCGTTGCTATGTCGATTACAGAAGTATTTTCGATAGCATTTGAAATCGCAATTATTCCTGCACCGCTTTCGAATACGCTAGACCACTCAGTTAGTAATTTCTGTTTTCTCTCAAATGAATCTGCACAGTCTCTAACTAACTGCCCAGAATAAATTGGAATATTATTTTTAATTTCTATAGCATGCGGTGCATCAGCTTTTATTGTTTCTCTGCTAACAAGTTTTTCAAAAGTTTGAAAATTTTCATGTTCCACATTGAAAGGAATTTTTTTTTCTAAATCAGTAACTCCATCTTTCATTTCTAAATCTCCAGGTGCCAACGTACCTAATATTACTCTGTTTTTAGAGAACGAAAACTAAATTTTTAATCAGATAGGAAGATTTATAATTCTCAAAACTATTTAATAGTGAAGCCGTTTTCAAATCGCTCCGGAGTCCCTAAGTGCCTCTATTTGGTCATTATTCAATCGAAGCATTTCTTTTAATATAGCTATATTATCTTCTCCAAGCTTTGGTGCCCTTCTAATTTCGGTTTCGGCCATATTCGAAAGCTTTATTGGATTACCAAAAACTTTAACAACCTCGTTTAGTACAGGCATATCAAGAATCATTTTACGGTCTATTAATTGAGGATCGGAAACAACTTCACCAATTCCTTTGATTGGGCTTAACGGAACTTTATCGGCAAGCATAGTTTCAAGCTCGGACTTAGTGTATCTGGAAAACCATCCATTTATAAGAGGCTTTATTCGTCTGTCATAAACTTCCTTATTGAAACGCTTATGCATGGTATCAATTTCGGGATCTGACGCTAAATCATCACAATTAAAAACTTTAAGCGTTTCTCGCCACTGCTTATCATTATATCCCCCAAAAAAAACAAAACCATCCTTGCAAGAAAATTGTTCATATGGTCGGACAAAGGCGTGATCATTTCCTGTAGGGGTGGCCTCTACCCCGTCGACAGAATAACGAAGAAGCGCGCTTTCGGTTAAACATAGAGTGGAGTCAACCTGAGCTACATCAACTAATTGCCCTACTCCAGTTTTTTCTGCCTCTCTAAGTGCCACAATAGTCCCTATTGTGCCAAAAAAACAGGCTGCCAAATCTCCAATGATGGTGCCCACTCTTACCGGCGGCCTGTCAGGATAACCATTCATAGACCAAAGCCCACTTTCAGCCTGTCCAGTGTTATCAAAACTTGGTCTTGACGACTTTGGCCCCGTCTGACCAAAACCACTTATTGAAGTATATACAAGTGCGGGATTCTCTTTTTTAAGATCTTCATACCCCAACCCTAGACCATTCATTGCTCCAGGGCGAAAATTCTCAATTAAAATATCTGCCTTTTTTACCAATTGCTTTAAGGTTTTTTTGCCCTCTACAGTTTTTAGATTCAAGGTCATGCCCAACTTATTTCTATTATACTGAGCAAAGAATGCACTTTCTTTATCTGTTTTTGTGAAAGGCGGAAAGTTTCGCGTGTAATCAGGGTCTCCTGGGTTTTCAATTTTAATTACCGTAGCTCCCAAATCTGCTAGGATCATGGCGCTGTAGGGACCAGCGACTACTCGAGTTATATCGAGTACAACTACACCTTCTAGAGGTAGTGGAGTATTATCAGATTTTTTGTCCCTACTTGCTTCCATAAATAAAATTTTTCAATTGAATTAAATTTTATGCATAGATCTTATCACTTAATCCATATATCAGAATAGCATTCAGTATGGTGAAGCCAGCAGGTGCGATATATCCTTCAGCCGTATATTTAACACCATCCATTTTAGCAGCTTCAGAAAACTTTACCGTAACATAACCGAAGTATGTAAAAATCAAACTTTGTAAAAAACCAAAGACAAAGATGGGCCATGTTCCCTGAGGACCATTTTCTCGAAATAATATATATATTGAAACAAGAACTAGGGCAGCTATTAAAGAGCCAGCCAGTCTAAGTGGTAATATTGCGGAGTGGTGTATACCATATTGGTCGCAAAACTTTTCAGATGTAAACAACGCCTGGTATGCGTAATATGCTCCCCCTAATAAGTTGATAATAAAAAGAATTAAGAATATTGGTCCATTGAATGCATCTATCATTTTTTCCTCCAAATTTACTGGTATGAGCGTAACATGATTAGTTCAAAAATGCTACGACAGTAGCAAAAGATTGAGCCATGAATGCGTAAAAAATTAATTCTATTGACTTTAAAATACAATATACTTCGATTAATATAATTGGATTACTGGATGTAAACAATGAGCCTAACGGGCTTGATCAAATTTACAGTGGAGCAACCAAAAGTGTTTGATACAAAAATAGCCATAGTACTTCTATCATCTCTTAAGACTTGGCAAAAACTCAATGTGACCTCATTCTTGACAAGCGGTATCATCGGTCAAACGAGCTCTTTGATTGGCGAAAAATATATTGATAAATCAAACTATGAATATCTTGCACTAAATATACAACCAGTGGTTGTTTTGGAAGCTGATCTATCAGTTTTAAAAAAAATCCATAACAGAATTTTGGGAAGAACTCTAATCTGTTCCATCTATATAGAGGACATGTTTTCGACAGGGCATGATGAGGCTAATCGGGGTACAGTTAAAAATTACTCTAGTGAAGATCTTCCATTAGTGGGCCTAGCTCTTAGGGAAGAGAAAAAAATAGTCGACAAAGTTACAAAGGGTGCGAAGCTACATTCGTAATGAGTTAAGGATCATTAAAATAACCGAATTAAACCGTAACTTAAGCAAACATCAGTCAAAATGTTTTAAAGGAAAAAAACTTATGCAGTGGGAATATTATGTGAAGGATTTTAAGTTTGATGAAAGTCAAATAGAGGATGGATTTCCAAATAAATTGGAGCATGACGATTTGGCCCATCTTGGAAATGCTGAGTGGGAATTAATAAATATTGTTTCCTATCGATCAAGCGACAATGAACTCTGCTTAAGGTATTATTACAAAAAAGCTAAAACGACGAATTAAATTATAAAACGAAGGAATAGTTCTGATTAGCGTCTTCGATTTTTCTTTATTAGACGAAATATTTCTAACGGCACAGTCCACCATCTTTTTTCACAAAAATTTTATCCTTGTCAAAGCAAAATAGAACCCTATTTCAAACTCATGGTTTTATTTGTAACAACTCTGCTCACAATCACGCTTGCTCTAGACTATGGATTTAGAAACAAAAAAAATCCAGGGCGCATGAGAATTAATAAAAAAAAGAAGTCAAATTAAGACAAAAAACTAACTTTTTTTTATGGAGTGGGCTACTTACTACTCATAAAAAGCGATTTTAGGGGATATCATGGATGACAAAGACGTTAAAGAAGCCGCTTTAAAACAAGCGCAGGAGGCTTATGGAATGTTTTTAAGTTTCATGAAGTGGGTTGCCTATATTTTTATTGTTCTGGTAATCATTTTGGCTTTCTTCAATTTTTTCGATGATCCAACAGGTAGCAAACATTTACCGGAAGAGATTTCTGACCAATATGATCCCACCGGATTATCCAAGAAATAACATATCACTCGTCCGGGCTACTCTAATTAGCGGTGCGAGTGAAAATTGAAAAATATTTTTTTACAAAATTCCTGATGAAAATTAGCCTAAACAGGCTTTATTAAGAGTTATACAATTAGTGAACTGTTTCTTTTCTTTGCAAAAAACTATATCAAAGAGATGGTAAGGCTGTTTCAAATATTCACGCTGATTTTCCTGTTGGTCTCGTGCGATGTTGGAGCCTCTCCCCAGTTATTAAATGTTGCTTCCACATCTTCTGATCACGGTACACTTGTACTTGGTCGTTCCACTGGAATACCGGGCATGTTTGGCCGTTTTACAGTTATTTTGAATGGTAAAGTTTTGGGGATGCTAGGAGAAAATCAAATTATTAAGAAGAGGTTAATCCGAGGTCGATATACGCTAACTATCCGGGACGATGTGGAATATCGTAAATTTCTGGGAACTAATATAAGATTTTCAATTAATTCCGGTCAGATTAAGTATTTAATGGTTAATTCTGAAAAAAAAGCATTTGATTCGGATCATAGCATTGTTGTCAAATAGGTAAAAAGAGATTAGGCAGGATCAAAGGATTGAGAAATTATGAAATTTAAACCTATACCTCATGATGTCGAGAAAGATAAAAGCTACTTTTGGTGTAGTTGTGGAAAGAGTAAAAATCAGCCTTTTTGTGATGGCAGTCATGCGGGCAGTGAATTCACACCCTTAAAATATGTAGCGGAAAAAACAGAGACGAAATATTTCTGCACATGTAAAAAAACACAAAACAAACCTTTCTGTGATGGTAGCCATAATAGACCAGAAAAAAGTTTTAATGATGGAGATCTCTTCTCAGCAATAGTACAACCTGACAAGAAAAAAATAGAGGTAGGTGTAAATGAAACAATACTCACAGCATCAATAAGAAATAATATATCTCACTTAAGTGCTTGCGGAGGTACTGGAAAATGCTCGACTTGCAGAGTTGAAATTACAGAAGGATTAGAAAATTGTTCTCCTAGGTCAGATGCTGAGAGAAAGCTATCGGATAAGCTTTCCTTTCCGGAAAATATAAGACTTGCCTGCCAAACCACAATAAGTGGACCTGTTTCGTACAGAAGACTTCTCCTCGACAAGAGGGATTTGAGTAATTCAAATAAATTGTCCGATACGAAACTAGAGTCCGTCGGTACTATAAGAAATCTGACGGTGATGTTTGTCGATATTAAGGGTTTTACCCCTTTTTCTGAGGCGCTTGCTGCTTATGATGTGATATTCATTTTAAATAGATACATCTCTATAATGCGCGAAATCATCATTAAAAATGGTGGGGAGATAAATAATTATATTGGTGATGCAATTCTGGCTATCTTTGGTCTCAAAGACTCAAGACAACAGACACTTAGAGCAGCAAATACAGCGTTAGAAATGCTACAAGCTATGGACGAATTTAAGGATTATCTGTCTCAAGCTTACGGTAGAGATTTTGATATACGAATAGGTATTCATTATGGTGAAGCTATTCTAGGTTCTGTTGGTTTTGGCGAAGACAAAAAATTTACCATAATTGGAGACACTGTAAATATCGCCAGTAGAATTGAAGCTATAAATAAAGAGGCGGGAACACGTTTCCTTATTTCCGATGTTGCTTATGAAAGAATAAAAGATGCAGTTGATGTAAGAAATTTTGTTCGATTAAAATTAAGGGGATCTAGTAACTTAATTACCTTGCATGAGGTTAGTGGTCTTAATAAAGATAAGCTAGTAGATCACGCAGATATTAAAGTAAAAGAGATTGATGGCAATACTTGGATAAGGACCTTGCCTATTAGTGAGCTCGATGTTGGAGAAAAGAAAAAGTTTGAATATAATGGAAAAGAATTTCTTCTTATAAATCAGGAAGGAATCTTTGCTATTGAGAATATATGTCCACATATGAATTTACCATTGGACATAGGTCAGATAACAGATGAAGGAACTATCTTATGTCCCTATCATAATAGTGAGTTTTGTTTTAGATCAGGTGAAGTGAGAAAATGGGTTGGATTACAACCTAAAGAAGTAGAAAAAGATTGCGAGCCACTTACAGTTATTCCCACACTGGAAGCAGATAGCTATATCTGGATTCAGAAAGCTTAAAGGCAAGGCACGATATGAAACAAAAAATTATCAATGTTGAACAATCCGAATATTGGAACGAAAAATCTGGGCCTAAGTGGGTCAAAAATGAGAATGCACTAAATGAGCGATTATCAATACTAACTGACGAATTTTTTTCGAGAGTGAAGATAAAGGCATCGGATAAAGTTTTAGATATCGGGTGTGGAGGTGGTGATACAACTTTTCGAGTATCAAAATTATTGGCTGATGCTGGACATGTTGTTGGAGCGGATATTTCTAAAACTTTGCTTGATCATGCAAAAAGTAAATTTTCAGATATCGATACAATGACATTTGTGCATTGTGATGCTCAGAATTATTCTTTTGATGAAAATTACTTTGATAAAGTTATATCTCGATTTGGTGTAATGTTTTTCGAAAGTCCCTTAGAAGCCTTCAAAAATATTTATTGTTCTTTAAAGACAAGTGGTTCTCTAAATTTTGTGTGTTGGACAAATATGATGGAGAATGAGTTTATAATTGAAGGTATGGATATTATCACTAAATATACTCAGAAAGTTCTTCCAGAGGTAACAAATGACCCAGGTCCCTTTGCATTCAGTGAGCCTGAATATATTAAAGAAGTCTTAGAATCGGCTGGATTTAAAAATATAAGTGTTGATAAGGTTTATACTTTTATCTCAACGAAAGATAGCACCGAGAAAGATGCTGAACTTCTAATGGGGATTGGTCCGAGAGCAAGAATTTTATCAGAAGAAAATTTATCAAGCGAAAAAATCGCGATGATAAAAAATGAAATCATAAAACTATGTGAGCAACGACAAAGTGGAAAAGAAATTACGTATAAGGCATGCCTCAATTACGTATCGGCGAATAAATAATCTAGTTGAAGTTTGATATCATTTTTAACCTAAAATCGAAAATATAAATGTCTATTTTTTCTCTTTTGCGTGATCTGAAACAAATAGTTCAGCTCCATCAGTCTCTGCGATGCCAAAAAGTCGGAGCATATTATTTTCTTGCATTTCTTTAAGCCAAGAATAAAGCAAATTTGATCCCAAGCCCTTATTCTTGAAAATCGTTACCACTAGCCCTTGTTCAAGGCTCGAAGTGATTAAATCTGCGTTTGATTTAATTTTAAAGACAGCTTCAGCCAGAAGGTCTATCAGTTCCGATCCTGTAGGAGAAGCTTCAGAAGAACGGGCTATATATCCTGATTTAGCTGTAGGGTGATCAACCCCACGGAGCAGTGGAATTTCAGCATCATAAATATTTGCCAATAGTCCAGGAAATGCCACGATAGTATTTATTTCACAATCAACCATCATATCTCTAACACTTTTTTCGTCTGTTGGAAGGCTAGAATGATGAAGATATGATTTGATAAAATCCCTTCTATATGCAAAGTCCGTAAACCTCGACCCTAGCCACATCATGTATGGCAATCCAAAATCCATTACTGCCGCTCCGACTTGAACCAGGTCATAGTCTATTACCGTAAGCTCTTTGGATTCAGGATTATATAATATGTTATCTGGCTTGAAATCATTATGAACGACCACCTGCCGTCTTGCGGCTTCCGAAACAGGGGAAAAGGCATCACACTGTATCACTTTTTCATAAACTCCAGTTTTTACACCAAGGTCAAAAATTCTTTTTGCAATGCTGGGATCTGGGTTACCTACTCCAAGTACCGGCATTTTCGTATCAATCCCGGACCATGGCAGACACCAAAATGGTGCGTGAGGTGCAACCGAATGTAATGCTGAAGACAAAAATTTATCTCCATCTACAAATTCAGCTCTCAATTGATCATACCAGTTAGTTGGTGCTGAGTGCAATTTTGCTAAAACTTCAGCTATTTTATCAGGTGGCGCTAACTCTTCATTAAAATGAAAGAAATCCTGCATTACAGAAATTCCAGCTGAGCGCTCAATATGGAAGTCAGTTCCTTTTAATATAATTGGGGGAGCAAGTTTTTGATGTCGAAGAACTTCGGTAGCTAGCGACACTCTCTTTTGCGTTATTGGTTGTGAACTCATAATGCTTTTAGAACTACTAACTTTGACTATGCACTTTGGAACCTCGTGGAGGGAACAGACATACGTTTTAGCGCCGCTATTTCCAGAAACATCTTTTACATCTATGTTTTTTTTTGCTGAAGCATTTGGCCCAATTGCCTTTAACGCTAACTCCGCAATCTCATCCAATGATGCATCTTCAAGTTTTAATTGTACAAGCTCCGACACTTTAGTTAGCCTATCAAATTATTTTAAATTTCTGATGACTCAGTATGAAATGATTTTCTGATAAATCAATATCTTCAAGATTTTTCGACCTAGTCTCATTAAACTATACTTCTTAGAAAGCTAGGTTTGCCTAATTAGCTTTTTATTAGTCTGTCCTCAACCACTTTGGCTAATACTGACGCCCCAATTGGAAGTATGCTCGTATCGAGAGTAAAGTGAGGACTATGAAGAGGCGCTTTCCCAGAATGGCTAATGAAGCAATATGCACCCTTAACATACCGTAGCATATCAGCAAAGTCTTCGGAGCCAGTAGATGGTAGCTGATTTCTCTTGATGTTTTTTTGTCCAACAATTTTTTCAGCAGCATCCATATAATAATCCGAAATTTCATCATCGTTAACTAAGACATCAAAAAGCTTTTTGATATTGAGCTGGATTTTAACGCCATTACTTAATTCTAAACCCTTACATATATTTTTAAAACGCTCTTCAACAATTGCATAGACTTCATCTGAGAAATATCTAATAGTCCCAGCAATAACACAGTTACTTGGTATGACGTTGAAGGCAGATCCCGCGTGAATTTTTGTTACTGATAAAACTATTGTTTCTAAAGGAGGTACGTTGCGACTTAAAATGCTCTGAAGTTGGGTAATAAGCTCATGCGCGATAATTATAGGATCTTTTGATTGATGAGGCATTGCAGCATGACTACCTATCCCGTCAATATTAATATCAAATATGGCCGCTCCTGCCATAGCTTTACCCTTACAAATGCCTATCTCTCCATTTTTTCCATTAGGATCGTTATGTATGCCATATATCTCATCACATGGAAATTTTTTGAATAATCCATCATCGAGCATTTTTGTTGCACCGCCCTGACCTTCCTCTGCCGGTTGGAATATTAAAATTGCTGTCCCACTAAAATTTCTGGTCTTAGCTAAGTACTTTGCTGCTCCAAGAAGCATGGTTGTATGTGCATCGTGACCGCATGCGTGCATTTTTCCATCAACTCTTGATGCATAGGAAAGTCCCGTATCTTCTTGAATTGGAAGAGCATCCATATCAGCCCTTAAGCCAATTCTCCTATTTCCTCCACCATTATTACCTCTAATGATACCTACTACACCAGTTTTTCCGATCTCCGTATGTATTTCGTCTACTCCGTATTCCTTCAATTTCTCTTGCACAATTTTTGATGTTCTCTCTTCTTCGAAGCCAAGCTCTGGGTGAGAATGAAGATCTTTATAAATCTCCTCTAGGTAATTAGAATTTACTCTAATGTCAGGCAAAATATTCATCTGCTTTTTCCTTTCCGATTACAAACGCACTATCTAAACAAACAGGGGCGAAAGTTCCTATTTATCTTCCCCATGACCATACCAATTAATTATTGATGAAGATTATTCAAGCATAATTTTTCACCGGCAAGTGTTTTATATTTTTATGCAACTATGTCTGGGAAGACAGCTCTCTGTATTAAAATATTTTGTATACTTCGTAATTTTTTTTTAATTATTAAGTTTACAAAAAAAATCGAAGATTTTTTAGTCAATTTCTAATAACAATTTCCATTTTTCTTGTAATTCTTTTGGAGGCGGGGCCACCTTTCTGCTTACGTGGTCCATGAATGCTCCATTACTGACGATTGAAGCGCAAAGTTCCCTCGTTTCATTCATAATATCAGATTGACTAGACCACTTTTTGCAATCTTCTGACATTGAAGTAATTCTCGGATTTACAATAATCATTGAGTTCTCCCGAACTTCCTTTTTAAAAGATACTGTTGTTTGAAAGGTAATGGGACCAATCTTCAATTCTTCGTAAAGCTTTGGAGTGCAGCCTTTATCTTCACAAAGTTTCCTCAACCCATCGACACCATAATAGTAATAACCAAATTCCGCTAGGTGGCCATTAAAATCAATAAACGATTTTTCTATCTTATATTTATATTCGTTAGCCAAATCTCTTGTTTAACGTTTTTTAATCCTATAAAAATAAACATATAAATGGTTTATTAACTAAACTATTTTTGCAAATTTACATATATTGTATATCATGTCTGGAGTATCAGTGAGAGTAATTTGATGTCAGAAATGAAGGCAGAAAGAAAAATTTTAAAAACTATAATTTTTCAGTAGGTAATAATTCAATGGAGTGTTTCTATTTTTTTTAAAAAGCTATTTATAAAACCATACAGAATCTTTTCCTAGATAAGCTTTGATGGAAACCTTATCACCTACCCTAATTTTAATAGGCTCATCAAATAGATATATAGGTGTGCTCCAATGTGAGGAAACATTTCCAGGTATATTTTCGTATTGTATGTCTTCATAAAGCTTAACTGACATCCATTGAATTATTCCTACACAAGTTCCGTTTTTATTTGCCTCAAACTCTAAGATTTTTTTTTCATTCAAAACTTTATTTGGTTCGCTAAGACGAATGTCAAATGCATCTTTAGGATTGCTTAAAAAAGGTGCCTTGTTTTCAAGCTTTACATTAATTTTATTCGCGGTTATCAAATTAAATTTTGATAGGTCATATCCTCTAACGTTCGCAACATTAGTAACATTTAAAATTTCTGGACTATCTCCAATAAGAGCGACCCTGATTTTCCCACTTTCAGGAATAACTTTTCCGCCATCTTTAAGCAATCTTGCATTTGCATCTGCTAAAGTGGTTCTAACCCCCTCACCTACGAATTCTGATGATAAGATCTCTGATATTAAAATATCAGCTTTGCGAGGTAGGTCTTCACCAACAATTAGCTCAGTCGATTTCTTATTTAATACGGTGATCTTTTCTTGGTAGCCATTTTCATAGATTATCTCTCTTGCTGTTTTAGAAATCGTCTCAATAGTTTCAGAGGTAATCACATTTTTTGCACCACTATCTGCAGCCATCATCGATAATAATCCCGATCCTGTACCTATTTCTAAAACTAACATTTCCTCCTCGACTGCTCGCTTTATAGCAGCAAAATATGCATCGTTTCTTGCAGTGTCATTCATCATGGACAAATGCCATATTGGAACGGCCTTAGCTGAAACTTCATTTAGTTTCATCCTAGGCTCTACTAAGTCAGGATCTAACTCGATTGCCTTTTTTAAAATAGTAAAAGCCTCATAGTATCTACGTTCTTGTTTCAAAAAGTTACCCAGATTATTGAAGGCAAGTGCCAATTGAGGCTGTAATTCTATTGCCTTTTTGAAATTTTCTTCTGCTTCAGGTTTTCTTCCTAATTCGGCATATATGATGCCAAGATTATTATAAGCTTCGGCATACCTAGGCTTTAATTTAATTACTTTTTTGTAACTCTCCTCAGCTTCATATATATTTCCAAGTTTCTTTGAGATATTCCCAAGATGATAGTGCGCTAGTGCAGAATCAGGGTTGAGTGAAAGTGTTTCAGTAAAACTGAGAGCCGCTTCATAATCTTTTTTCAATTTTACAAGACTTAGTCCCATGCCTAGGTGTGCCTCTGACAATGTTGGTTTTAACAGAATGGCTTTTCTGTAGCTCCCTGTTGCCTCTTCGATTTTATTTAGCTCACGTAATGTATTACCCATGTTATTATGGGCTTGGGCTGAGTCTGGGAACAAAGAAACAGTCTTTCTATTAGCAGTTAAGGCGTCATTTAATCTGCCACTCTTTTTCAATGTAGATCCCAATATTTGGTGCAATTTTACGTTTTCAGGAAATTTTTCGATCAGGGATAAAGCCAGTACTTCTGCTTCCTCGTAACTCCCATTTCGATATAGTTCGCCAAGATTTCGTACTGAATCCTCAGGAATACTTTTATCGTTGGAACTCTTTTTATTCATTTTTTACCAAAAAGAAATGACAGTTCATGTTACTGCAAAGCGAAATTAGATTCAACAATTGACTATTAAGTTTGCCAATACAAGCGTTTCATTCGGATCCTCAGTATTAATAAAAAACATGGCACATTTCGCGGCGGAGTGAACTACTACCACAATTTTCTGTAAGCCTCCGTTATCTGGACTTTTTTTCAGCATATAATCTTTCTACCCACAAATATTCATACAAACCGTTTAGAAAGAAGAGTAGCAGGTTCTAGGTTAAAGACGTCGATAGCTTTATTAGATTAATTACATTTTGCAGCACAGTCGCTTTAAGAAAATCGCTCTGACCTAACATACCCAACAGATGTTGATACGAAATGCTCAAGAGGGATTTCTAATGAGTTTATTCTCTCAATGACTTCATTGGAAACATCGCCATAAATCTCAATGGAGAAATGCGTTGCCAGCTCCGCGTGCTTTTCTACGTACTCTTGAACAGGGGGATTATCTGCATGAAAAAGAAAGTCATCGCTTTTGCGATAAACTTCTGTCCAG
>CACNDI010000022.1 GCA_902619165.1 uncultured Alphaproteobacteria bacterium | reverse complement strand
CCGAATTAGATGATGAGCTTTTAGAAGAGGACGATCAGGATACAGTTCCATTGGAAGAGATTACCGACGTAGCGTCTACAGACAACGAAGAAAACTAATTTTAAACTAATTATTTTAGTGTTAAACTTTAATTAAAAGAGAATGGGGCCATAGCTCAGCTGGGAGAGCGCTTGCATGGCATGCAAGAGGTCAGGGGTTCGATCCCCCTTGGCTCCACCAGGAAATAAATGAAACAAGCGCGTTTTGATAAAGTAGAGCTTAATCAAATTTTACAACTTTATGGTGTAATGGTATCTCAGGGACTATGGAAGGATTATAGCATCTCTTTTTTGAGAGAATTTGTGGTTTTTTCCGTTTACAGAAAAAATTCTGATTGGGCTCTATTTAGTATTAAGAAAACACCGAAAAATTCAAAATACGGAAGATTGTATTCCTTGGTAGCAATGGATGGAAGAATAATAAAGTGTTCCAATGATTTAAAATCCACTCTAAGAGTATTAAAACATAAAGAACTTAAGCTGAATTTAGTCTAGGAGCACATAATGAGAGACTTTCAAAAACCTGAACGGTCTGAAGTATTTTCATCGAATGGAATGATAGCTACTTCTCACCCTCTGGCTGCAAAAATAGGACTTGACGCTATGAGTAAAGGAGGGAATGCGATCGATGCAGCTATCACTAGTGCCCTTATGCTGGTTTTATGTGAACCACAGTCTACTGGACTATTTGGAGATGCATTTGCAATTATTAAATCAAAAAAATCCAAAAGCATTATTGGTTTAAATGGGTCTGGCAAGGCACCAATGAAGCTGTCTAGTGACACTTTGCTGTCAGAAAATATGAACAAGATACCTTTAAACAGCGCCCACTCTGTTACTGTTCCCGGTGCAGTATCACTATTTGAAGAGGTTGCGAACAAATTTGGTAATTTAGGTTTAAAAGAACTATGTACCCAACCAATAAAGTATGCTGAAGAAGGTGTGGTAGTCAGCCCCCGTGTTTCCTTTGACTGGGCTACTCACAGAGAAAAGCTTATTGGATCTTCTGAGAAGTTTTATCTTAATTCTGGAAGTCCATATAAAGCTGGTTCTTTATTTAGGGCACCTATGCAGGCAGAGGTCTTGAGACAAATAGCAGTTCACGGTTCAAAGGGTTTTTATCAGTCGGATATTACAGTTGACCTTGTTAACTCTTTACAGGAGTTAGGCGGAGTACATACCCTTGCTGATTTCGAAGATGTTAGCGTTCAATATGTCGATCCAATATATGCAGAACTTAAAGATGGAAGTACATTAATCGAGTTGCCTCCAAATGGACAGGGTATAACTGCTATAATGATGAAAAAATTAATGGAATTTTGTCATATTGAGCAATTTAAAGCTGATTCCTTTGAAAGAGTTCACTTAGAGGCTGAAATAGCAAAAATAGCATATTCTGCGAGAAATAATTTTATTGGAGATCCAGATTTTTCAAAAATTAAACAAAATATATTTACAGATGAAAAATATTTAAAACAATTGTCGAAAGAGATCTCTTTAGGAGAATTATTAGGCGACAGTCTCGAAGGCGATTTTTTTATGCGAAATAAAGATACCGTCTTAATATGTGCAGCTGATAATGAGGGAAACGCTATATCTCTTATTTTCTCGACTTTTCATGCATTTGGTTCAGGCTTATGCTCTAGAAAATATGGACTGCTTTACCATAATCGCGGAGCTGGATTTACTTTAAAGAAAAATCACCCAAATGAATTATTAGGTGGCAAAAGACCCCTACATACAATAATCCCTGCTATTCTAAAAGACAAGAATGGCAGCATAATGCCATTTGGGGTTATGGGTGGGCAATACCAAGCTAATGGTCATGCAAGAATTCTAAGTAATATAAAAGACTATGGCATGGAATTTCAAGAGTCCTTAAACTTCCCAAGAAGCTTTTATTTTGATGGTGTATTGAACTTGGAGAGAGGTTACCCAAGCGCTACTAGAGAAAAACTATACGAAATGGGTTATAAAATAGAGGAGGCAATTATTCCCATAGGCGGTGCACAATTGGTACGATTTGACTCTTCTGGCGTACTAATAGGTGCATCTGACCCTAGAAAAGACGGCTGTGCGCTAGGCTACTGATAAGCCATCAATGCATTATGTCAGATAGAAGATATCTGCCCTCAGACAACCTACCGAATAGTTGCTTAACTTCAGGATGCCCAATTGGTTCCCCACTGTCATCATAGAGTAAGTTTTGTTCAGACACATAGGCGATGTAATAGCTTGAGTCGTTCTCCGCCAAAAGATGATAAAATGGTTGATCCTTCTTAGGTCTATGATTTTCTGGGATAGAATTCCACCACTCTTCCGTATTATCAAAAGTAGGATCTACATCAAATATAACTCCCCTAAAAGGATATATTCGATGTTTTACAACCTCGCCTATTGAAAACTTTGCATTTCTGTTTAGCATTATCTACCTTATAGACCAAAACCTTTGACTTTTAAATAATCGAATTTAAAAAAGTTACAAGTAGTACGATTAATAATAAATTGACTAACAATCCAAATACAATAATTTTCTATGCTAAAAAAAATTTTTTTCATCTTTATTGTTTTCAATTACCTCATCATGTCTGGCTGTATGAATATTCCAAAGAATCAAGGGGACGCATGCTCAATAATAAAGCAGAAGAAAAGCTGGAGAACTGCGTTAAAGAAGACTGAAAGGAAATGGGGGGTCAGCCCTGGAATGCAACTTGCATTCATAAAAACAGAATCTAATTTCAGACCGACGGCTCGCACTCAAAGGAAGTATTTTCTCGGACTCATTCCCTCAGGCAGGATTTCATCAGCCTACGGATATTCTCAAGCACTTGATGGAACATGGAAAGAATATAAAAAAAGCACAGGACACAAATACCATAGAAGATCTAATTTCGCACACTCAACAAACTTTATCGGATGGTATATAAACAAAACTAATAGATTATTAGGAATATCAAAAAGTAATGCATATCTTCAATATCTTGCCTATCACCAAGGTCAGGCAGGGTTTAAAACAGGAGCGTACAAAACTAAAAAAGCTCTGTTAGAAGTGGCAAGAAAAACAGCACTAAGTAAAAAAATATTTGATAGGCAACTTAAAAAATGCATGTAGCTCTTAAATTAGGGTTGACTAGACTTACATGTGTTTATAACGTTCATCTAGTTAGAAATGCAAAGCAACTTTACAATGAATGAGGCCTCTAAAAAAAAGAATTTGGATCAACTAGATAAGAAAATAGAGGAATTTAAGTCTAAAAAAGAGGAAAATAGGCCCAAAAGGCTGAAAGTTCAAAACGATGGATGGAGAATGGTAATTGAGCTTGTGACAGGAATGGTTTTAGGGGTTATCTTGGGAATAACGCTTGATTATATCGTAGGAAGTGAACCCATATTTTTGATAATATTTTCTCTTCTTGGCTTCATGGCTGGAGTTAAAACAATGATAGCTACTGCAAAAAAGATGAATGAACCAAATAACTGATGATGCATAAGTAGATGGAAAAACAGTCAGCTTTTAATATTCACCCGATGGATCAATTCATTATCGACCCTATTCTTACGGGAGAAAACTTGGAATGGTATTCTTTTACAAACCAAGCGTTATGGATGCTGATAAGCCTGGTATCGATCTCATTTGTATTTATTTACGGATCACGAAAGCATCAGTTAGTTCCTGGTCGGCTCCAGTCTATTGCTGAGCTACTCTACTTTTTCATTAGAGATATGATTATCGATATAGTAGGACAAGAAGGGCTGAGATACTTTCCTTACATATTTACACTTTTTATTCTAATATTGTTTGGGAACGTTCTGGGGCTATTACCGTACAGTTTTACTTACACTAGTCATATCGCTGTAACAGGGTTTCTTGCACTTTCCGTATTCATTGCAGTTACAATAATCGGTTTTGTGAAGAATGGGTTTGGATTTTTGAGCCTGTTTTGGATAAGTAGTGCACCATTAGCTTTAAGGCCAATACTCCTAATAATAGAAGTGATATCATATTTTGTAAGGCCCGTGAGCCACTCTATCAGACTAGCCGGTAACATGATGGCAGGACACGCCGTGATTAAGGTATTTGCGGGCTTTGCTGGAGCCTTAGGAATAGGCGCAATAGCTCCTATATTCGCGATTACAGCAGTTTACGGTCTAGAAATGCTTGTAGTAGTAATACAAGCGTATGTATTTACTATCTTAACTTGTGTTTATTTGAATGATGCTTTGCATCCAGGTCACTAATTATAATTTTTTAAAGGAGCAATATTATGGTTGATGGAAACTTAGTAGAAATGGGAAAACTTATAGGAGCAGGTCTCGCTTGTACAGGAATGGGTGGTGCAGCGATAGGGGTTGGACACGTAGTAGGGAATTTTCTTTCAGGAGCACTAAGAAACCCAAGCGCTGCTTCTGGACAGACCGCTACAATGTTTATCGGTATTGCATTTGCAGAAGCTTTAGGAATTTTTAGCTTTTTAGTTGCATTACTGCTCATGTACGCGATGTAATTAAATATTAAATTTAAATGGCTTCGACTTCAGATAATAGCGTGGTGGGGATGCCTCAACTGGATTTCTCCACCTTTCCAAACCAAATATTTTGGTTAGTTGTTTTTTGTGTGGTTTTGTTCGCTATTGTAAAGTTTTTTATCATTCCACGGATGGAGGATATCTTTGTAAATCGAAGAAAAATTATTGATGGGAATATAGCAAAAGCGGAGGAAATTAGGCTAAGAGTGAGTGAGATAGAGAAACTGATTGAGGAGGAACTTGAAAAGGCTAAGTCTCAATGCGATGAGATAATGAATACTAGCGGAAAAAATATTAAAGAACAAATGGCCTTAGCATTAGAGGATAGTAAAATTGCTACTACTCAACTTATAAATGAAGCAGAAGGAAGATTGAAGGAGCTTAGAGATGGCTCTGAGGCTGCAATTGAGAAAATATCAGAAGAATTAGCATCGGAAATAATTAGTAAGATTTCCAGAGGAAAGTAACTTTAAATGAACCCCTTCAAACCACACACATTTAACCTAAAATATTTACTGTTAACACTTTCAGCTTACGTCCTTCTGTCTGGGGTAAGTTATGCTGCTGGCTCAAAAAAAATTTTTAGTTTAGAAAACACTGATTTTGTTGTTTTAATTTCCTTTTTGATATTTGTAGGCATTTTGATTTATTTCAAGGTTCCTTATTTACTTGGAGCTTTCTTAGATAAAAGATCTAACGATATTCAGAGTGAAATTGAGAAGGCAAGCGAAATATTGGAAGAAGCAAAGAAAATTCTTTCTTCGATTGAGGCCGATCATATAAAAACTAGTGAAACAATTGAACAAATGGTAGTAACTGCGAAATCTCGGGCAGGAGAAGAAGAAGATAAGGCCAAAAAACACATTGAAGAATTAATGAAAAATAAACTCATTTCTGCAGAAGGACAAGTAATGTCAAACGAAAGAAAAATTCTGGAGGATATAGAAGATCGCGCAATAGATTTGAGCATTGAAAAAGTAAGAATGAAGTTATCCAAAAGTTTATCAGTTAGTGATTATGATAACCAGTTCGACGCATCCATCCAATCAATAGAAAAAGGTTTAAAGAAAGTTTACAATTAGTAACTTTTAGAAGACTTCCTAGATATTATATTAGAAAAACATACTTAAAAAAAAATTCCTGATGAGAGTAAGTAAAAAATATAGCGTGTCGGCAATTGGAAACGCTATGCTAGATCTCGTGTGTGAGGTGCCCGACGAGTTTCTTACCCAAGAAGGAATTTCTAAAGGTGTTATGAATCTAGTCTCCAGGGAAAGATCAAATTATATTTTAAAATCAGTTCAACCAATCAAAGAGACTGCTGGAGGATCGGCAGCCAATACAATCTCAACTCTGGCAAAGCTAGGTTTAAAAACCGGTTATATAGGAAAAATTGCAGATGATCCTAAGGGAAAAGTATTTAAAAAAGATTTATTAGACAATTCAATAATTTACAACACTGAATTTCTGGACAGAAACTACACTGAAGCGACTGGTAAATGCATTGTTTTGATCACGCCTGATAAAGAAAGGACAATGAACACCTACCTTGGAGCTACAGAATTTCTAACGGCTATTGATATAGATGAAGAGCTTATTGCTCAAAGTGAATGGTTATATCTTGAAGGATATCGATTTGATGGGCAAAAAAGTAAAGAGGCATTTTATAAAGCTATTGAAATTGCAAGAAAAAATAACACAAAAGTTGCGATTACCCTTTCCGATCGTTTTTGTGTAGATCGACATAGGTCTGATTTTATACATCTGTTGAATGAATCAGCCGACATGGTGTTTTGTAACGAGGACGAATTGAAATCACTATACCAAATCCAAGATATTCAAAAGGCTCAGGAATTTATTACTGACTCTATAAGTTGCTTAGCCTGTACTTGTGCAGAAAGGGGTGCTTACTTGTTTCATGGCAAATCTATAAGACAAATTTCTACAAATAGAGTATCTGTAGTTGATACAACGGGAGCAGGGGATAGTTTTGCTGCAGGATTTTTATACGGCCTCTCTAAAAACTTTACCTTTGACAAGTGTGCTACTTTTGGAAACGTTATAGCCAGTGAAGTTCTGAAAGTTTACGGTCCCAGGGTAGAAAAAAATATGAAGAACTTCGTTATGAATCAGTAGCTAATTATTATTTGTTAATAGTCTAAAAACATCAGCTAGATCGGCTTCCTCTGTTGAGAGATCCATTATTACAATTCCCTGAGATCTTAAGCAATCAAGCAGCTGATCTGTTTTAATTTCATTTCTGTCATAAGATATGGATAATTTTTGATTTTTATTTTCTTTTAAACTTGCTTTATCAGGAAGGTTGATTTTCTTTAGCTTTAAATTGCTGTGTTTAATATTTATAACTTTTAGATTCACTCTATCAAGCAAGTCACTTGTGTCATTACAAGCAATTAATTCGCCCTTATTTAAGATCGCTATTTTCTCACAAAGAGCTTGAGCCTCTTCTAAATAATGGGTTGTCAAGATAATCGTTGTTCCATTTGCATTTAAATCCTTCATATAATCCCATAACATTTCTCTTAGCTCAATATCTACCCCGGCTGTAGGCTCATCCAAAATTACTACCTTTGGTGCGTGGACAAGAGCTTTACCAATAAGCAACCTTCTCCTCATTCCACCAGAAAGAGATCTCATATAAGCATTAGACTTTCCCTCTAAACCAAGTCTTTTTAATAACTGGTTAATATTTCTTTCTGACTTTCTTACACCGTAAAGACCTGCTTGAATATCTAGACTCTCATAGGGTGTTAAAAATGGATCAAAGTTTGTTTCTTGTGGAACTACCCCAATACTTCTCTTAAATTCTCTTACATTGATATCCTGATCGATATTTCTTATTTTAACTTTTCCAGATGTCTTAATTACTAGACCGGCTAATATATTTATCAGTGTTGACTTTCCAGCGCCATTCGGTCCCAAAAGGCCAAAGAAGGATCCTTTCTTAACTTGTAAGCTTAAATTTTTAAGGGCAAAAACTGGCTCACTTCTATCGTAACCTTTATATACCTTCTGTAAATTTTGAACCTCTAGACCAAGCTCTGTTAATTCTGTTCTCATGATATTTACTCTTCACTTTTATAGTAGTATTAGACATAAAATATGTTATTTATTTTGTCATGTCGAAAGAAGTTATAATTACGAACAAAATTGTTGTATCATGTAATGGTGATGATAGCAAAGGAAGCAATCACCCTAAAGTATGGCTAAAAATAAAAGAGACAGAGAACTTTATAGACTGCCCTTACTGCGAGCGGAGATTTTCATATCAGCCACCAAAGGAATAGATTGTGAATAATCTTAAGTCTGGGAAGCATCTTATTTTGGTAGATGGTTCAGGCTTTATATTTAGAGCTTACCATGCTCTCCCACCTCTTACAAAGTCTGATGGAACACCTACAGGAGCGGTTTCAGGTTATTGTAATATGCTCTTTAAATTAATAAATGAGCTTAAGGAATTTAAAGCTACTCATATTGCAGTCGTATTTGACCATAAAGACAAGACATTTAGGTCCAATATTTATCCAGATTACAAAGCAAATAGACCCCCTCCTCCCGATGACTTGGTACCACAGTTTCAATTAATAAGAGATGCTACCGAAGCATTTGGTTTTTTAGCAATTGACAAGAAAGGGTATGAAGCTGACGACATAATTGCAACACTGGCTAAGAACGCAACTGACGAGGGTGCTATTGTAACGATCTTCTCATCAGACAAAGACTTGATGCAACTTGTTTCGGACAATATAAAAATGTACGACCCTATAAGAAATATTTTCATTGATATTGATAGAGTAAGAGAAAAGTTTGGCGTTACGCCTGACAAGGTAATAGATGTACAAGCTCTCATTGGTGATAAAGTCGATAATATTCCAGGTGTGCCAGGCGTCGGCGTAAAGACTGCTTCTAGCTTGATTTCAGAGTTTCAAACTGTAGAAAACTTAGTAAAGAAATATGAAGCGATTGATAAGGATAGAATAAGGAATTTGATTTCTGACAACATCGATAAAATAATTTTGTCAAAAAAACTCGTTACCTTACTTAAAACAGTAGAAATTGATACAAATCTTCAAGATCTTGAGCTAGCAACCTTAAATCTCAACAAATTGCTAGTTTTCACTAAACTTATGGAACTAAATACATTATCAAAAAGAATATCTTCCCAATTAGAAGAGTTCAATTCATCAAATCTATCCAAAGACGACCAAATAGAACTAATACCTTCAGAAAAATATGAAATAATATCAACTGAAGATGATCTTAATAAGTGGTGCGAAGAAATATTGAAACAAAAGTTTTTTGCAATTGATACTGAGACCACTTCCCTTGATACTCTTTCCGCTGAAATTGTAGGTATTTCCCTGTGTATCGGAATTGGTAAAGCGTGCTATATACCAGTAGCACATGAGGCCGGTCAACCTGAACATAGAGTCTTAAAAGAGAAACAACTAGATAGAGATATGGTCTTAGGAAGACTCCAGCCACTTCTAGCTGATGAAAGTATATTAAAAATCGGTCACAATATAAAATACGACATTAAGGTTTTGTACAAATATAGTTGCTACGTAAATTCTTTTGATGACACGATGTTAATGTCACACTGCATAAATGGTGGACGACAAAGACACAGCTTAGACTCAATTGCCAAGGATCTTCTAAACCATGAAACAATAAAACTTAAAGATCTTATAGGAACGGGAAAGAAAGAACTTAACTTTAAGAATGTGCCCATAAGTTTAGCAGCAGATTATGCAGCTGAGGATGCTGACATGACTTTTCGAGCGTGGAAAATTTTAAAAAAAGAGCTTATCAAACAATCAGTTTATAGTGTTTATCAAAATATTGATAAGCCGATGGTACCGGTTCTAATAGATGCAGAGCTAAAAGGCATTACGGTTGACCAGGAGCAGCTGCGAAGATTATCACAATTTTTTGAAAAAAAACTGAGTGAATTGGAAACTAAAATATTTTTAATAGCGGGAGCTGAGTTCAATATTGCATCACCAAAACAGTTGGGTGAAGTTCTTTTTGAAAAGTTAAATTTGCCAGGTGGGAAAAAAAACAAATCTGGTGGATTTCAAACTGGAGCAGATGTACTGGAAGACTTGTCAGCGAAAGGTTTTGAAATTACATCTTTTCTCCTAGAATGGAGAAAGATGTCAAAATTGAAATCCACTTATTCAGACTCGCTAATGTTACATATAAATAATTTCACAGGTAGAGTGCATACGTCCTTTAATCTTGCTGGCACATCCACGGGTCGTCTGTCGTCCTCTGACCCAAACCTACAAAATATACCAATAAGAGATGCAGAGGGCAAAAAAATCAGAGAAACCTTTATAGCCAAAGAAGGAGCTGAGCTCTTAAGCCTTGATTATAACCAGATAGAGCTGAGATTATTAGCTCACATAGCTGACGTAAAAGGCCTTAAAGATGCATTTAAAAATAATATTGATATTCACGCAAGCACTGCATCCCAAATATTTAAGGTCGCTCTCGAAAAAGTGGATTCGTCTCTCAGAAGGAAAGCCAAGGCGATAAATTTTGGGATAATTTATGGCATTTCTGCATTTGGCCTAGCGAGAAATCTTAAAATTGCTCGTACTGAAGCGCAAGAATTTATAGATGATTATTTCAAACAATTTCCTGAAATAAGAGACTACATGAACACAACAGTAGAAACTGCGAAGAAAACTGGCTTCGTTACTACCTTGTTCAATAGAAAAATACATTTACCAAATATTGGTACTAAGGGTCCAATTGGTGGCTTTGCTGAGCGGGCTGCTATAAATGCACCAATCCAAGGTAGTGCATCAGATATAATTAAAAGAGCTATGATTAAAATACATGAGTTTCTGAAGAGTTCTGAACTAGATGCTCACCTTTTATTGCAAGTGCATGACGAACTAATATTTGAAACTAGAAAAGACGCCATAAATATAATAAAAAATAGAGCCTCTGAAATTATGGAACAAGCGACACTACCATATTTAGATTTGGACGTTCCCCTGAAAGTTGAAGGAGGGCATGCAATTAATTGGTATTTAGCTCATTAAAATCTAATAAAATTTCATTAAAAATTTTATTTAGTAAAGTTATGTCAGTATGACTGAGAACTATTTCTACTCCAAATACTCCTGAATTGTTGAAAGGATACGACCCAATAGAGACGTCTTTGTATCTATCTGCATACTGCCAAAGTCTTTCTGAAATTTCGCTTTCCTTCTTAAATATTTTTATAGTCTTTGAAAGAATTGGTTCAATAGGCTCTAGATCTAAAATTATTTCTTGTACCATCGCTTCAAAGATCTGTGGGACGCCAGCCATTACGAAAACGTTTCTAATTATGAAGCCTGGAGCTCCGGAGATTTTATTTTTTATAAGCTTGGCTCCTTCAGGAATTCTTGCCATCCTAAGTCTTGCCGCGTTGAGATCATTTTTCCCATTTTTATAATTCATTGCAAGCAGCTCAACGGCATCATCCCTAACAAGCAAAGGAACACCAAAGCAGCTTGCAATAGCATTAGCGGTTATATCATCGTGGGTTGGTCCTATACCGCCACTAGTGAAAACATAATCTTTCAGCGAGGATTCTCTATTTACAACACTTTTTATAACATTGTGGTTATCTGGAATAACCCTCACTTCCTGTAATATAATGCCTTTTTCAACTAATATTTTTGCTAAATAATTGGAATTTGTATCTTTAGTTCTGCCAGAAAGAATTTCATTCCCAATGATTATAATTGAAGCTGTTTTCATTTTAATTCCATATTTATCGCGATTGATAAAGTTTCCTCTTTACTCAATAAAGATAGGATAATAATCATAAACTATGTGAAAATTATTACTAAGAAAATGCATAAAAATAAAGACGGAATATACATATATGATGAAGATGCTTATAAGGGCATCAAAAAAGCTTGTGAGCTTGCCTCAAAAACACTCGATATGATTGGTCAATTCATTGAACCAGGCGTAACAACTGAAGAATTGGACAGAAAGTGTCATGATTTTATCGTGGCTCACAATTCGGTTCCTGCAACATTAGGTTATCGAGGCTATCCAAAATCTTGTTGTATTTCTCTTAATCACGTTGTCTGCCACGGAATTCCTGGTAAAAAAAAACTTAAGAATGGTGATATTTTAAATATAGATGTTACCTGTATTCTCGAAGGATGGTATGGGGACACTAGCAGAATGTTCACCGTGGGTGAAATTAGTTTAAAGTCAAAAAGGTTAATTGAAATAACTTATGAGGCACTCAAATTGGCAATAAACAAGGTTTCACCTGGTAATACATTTGGGGATATTGGAGCAGTAATACAAGAATATGTAGAAAAAAATAACATGTCTGTTGTCAGAGATTTCTGTGGGCACGGAATTGGAAGTGAATTTCATCAAGCACCAAATGTTCTTCATTATGGTAATCACAGCTCTGGGCCCAGATTGGAAAGTGGCATGTGCTTTACAATTGAACCAATGGTTAATATTGGTCGACCAGAAACAAAAATTCTAAGTGATAACTGGACAGCGGTTACAAGGGATAAGTCGTTGTCAGCACAATTTGAACACACGTTATTCGTAAGGAAGCAAGGATGTGAAATCCTAACTCAATCCTTCAACAACACATACTTTCCCCAAGGAGCTAAATTGCTCCGCAACAGTGCTTAAACTTTTTTCCAGAGCCACATGGGCAGGGACTATTTCTTCTAACTTTCTTCTTTGGAAAGGAATTGATTTCTTCAGATATCGGCTCACTAACTTTAATCTCTGAACTAGCTTCCTCTTTGTTTAATGATTTTATATCTGTTTCTGAAACAAACTTTGCGAAAAAAACTACTTTTATTGTTTCTCTCTTTATTTTTTCCAATAAACTCTCAAATAGTATAAACGCTTCTTGTTTATACTCATTTAAAGGATCTCGTTGAGCATAGCCCCTAAAACCTATAACAGATCTCAAGTGATCTAAAGTCGAGAGATGGCGTGACCAACAGTGATCTACGACTTGGAGTAAGATCTGCTTTTGAATTATTTTAAATGATTGTTCCCCAACCTCAACTTTTTTGTGATTTAAACTATTTTGAACTTCCATTAAGATTATATCTCGTATTTCTGTTTCTAATATTTTGTCTTTTTTAACATAGCTACCTAATTGAATAGTTAGGTTAAATTGCTCTTTGAGCTTTTCCTCTAAACCATTTACATCCCATTGATCTACGAACGATCCCTCCGGGATGCTTTCAACAATAATATCCTCTACTACATCCATATAGATGTTTTCAAACATCTCTGAAACATCAACTGTTTCCATTATATTTCGTCTTTGAGAAAAAACCTCTTTTCGTTGAACGTTTACTACATCATCATATCTAAGGATATTCTTTCTTAGGTCAAAATTCCTAGCTTCAACTTTTCCTTGAGCTCGCTCAAGTGCCTTACTCACCCATGGGTGTGCAATGCTCTCACCATCTTTCAAGCCTAACTTGGACAACATTCCATCAAGTTTATCTGACCCGAATATTCTTAACAAATCGTCATCCAGACTTAGGAAAAAAGTAGTCTTTCCAGGATCACCCTGTCTACCAGATCGCCCTCTTAATTGATTATCTATTCTCCTACTTTCATGTCTCTCTGTAGCCAAAACATACAAACCTCCTGCTTTGACTACTTGTTCCTTATTTTTTTGAACTTGCTGCTCGATTCTGGTCTTCTTCTGATCAAAGTTTGGGTCATCATCGTCAACCTTACCCTTTATTTGCATTTCAACGTTACCGCCAAGCTGAATATCTGTTCCTCTACCAGCCATATTTGTGGCTATCGTTACTGCTCCAGGAGCCCCAGCTAGTGAGATTATCTCTGCCTCTTTTTCATGGTATCTAGCATTAAGCACGTTATGATTTATGTTTTCTTTTTTAAGAAGTTTTGAGATTTCCTCTGATTTATCGATTGATGTAGTGCCAACCAATATAGGCTGTCCCTTAACATTCGATTTTTTAATCTCACTTATTACTGCTCTATACTTCTCTTCCTTAGTTCTATAAACTTGATCATCTTCATCTGATCTGGAAATAGGCATATTTGTAGGGATTTCAACAACACCTAAACCATATATTTCTGCAAACTCATCAGCCTCTGTAATCGCTGTACCTGTCATTCCAGCCAGCTTTTCATAGAGCCGGAAATAATTTTGAAAAGTGACAGACGCAAGAGTAGTATTTTCCGGCTTTACAATTAATTTTTCTTTTGCCTCAATTGCCTGATGTAAGCCATTGGAAAGGCGTCTACCAGCCATCATTCTTCCAGTAAATTCATCAATTAAAATAACCTCTCCTCCTCTAACTATATAGTCACTTTCCTTTCTAAATAGCTTGTTAGCAATTAAAGCTTGATTTACATGATGAACTAAGTCGGTGTTTTCTGGATCATATAAGTCAGATGTTGCGGTAAGGAGTTCTTGTTCTCTTAGTAATGTTTCCATCAATTGGTTACCACTATCAGTTAAACTTCCCGTTTTAGTTTTCTCATCTAATTCAAAGTCACTTGCATCAAGTTCCGGGATAAGAGAATTTACCTTTGTATATAGTTCTGACTTATCATTGGTTGGGCCAGAAATAATTAATGGTGTTCTTGCCTCATCAATTAGTATACTGTCGACCTCGTCTACAATCGCATAATAGGGGGCTCTTTGACAAATCTCTGACAAGTCGGACTTCATATTGTCACGTAAATAATCAAAGCCAAGTTCATTGTTAGTAGCATATGTAACATCAGCGGTATAGGCTTGTGTCTTTTTGCTGTCCTCCATATCTGGAACTATTACACCCACGCTTACATCAAGAGAAGAGAATATTTTTCCCATCCATTCAGCATCACGTTTTGCCAAATAATCGTTAACTGTCACGAGATGGGCCCCTTTACCTTGAAGAGCATTTAAATACAACGGCAGCGTGGCAGTCAGCGTTTTACCTTCTCCAGTTTTCATTTCGGCAATATATCCCTTGTGGAGAAAATAACCTCCTATTAATTGCACATCAAATGGGCGCAAGCCAATCGCTCTTTCCGATACTTCTCTGACAACGGCAAACGCTTCAGGCAATATTAAGTCTAAATCTTGTCCATTCTTTATTCTCTCGCGAAACTCATTAGTTTTTTGCCTTAAAAGGTGGTCTGAGCTTTTTTTCAGCTCCTTCGACAGAGAATTTATCTCCTCAATGATGGGTCTTGCAGCTTTTAATAGCCTATCATTTGAATTCCCAAATATTTTTTTAAAAACTGAAATATTAATCATTTTTTTTCCATTTATATAAAAAAGCCTTATATAGCTTTAATCCGAGCTTGGAAAGTACTAGATTACTGAATAATTATTAACTAAATAAAAATTACTATACTAATCTGTATATTTTTTGTATCAAAAAGATCGTCACCCGAATAGATATAAGGAATAGTTATGAAACAAACGTATTATCGCTTTCTTGCTAGTATAATAGCATTAACTTTTTTTATCCAGTCATCACAAGAAATCTATTCACAGGAAGCTTTGTCAGCTGATACGCCATTTGTAGAAGTTAATGGGAAAATAATTAAATTTGGTAGCGCCATTATTGCCTTTTCAAAACTTCAACAGAGAAATGTGAATTTTGATGAGAAAACAATTTTCTCTCAAATAGTCCAACAACTCGTTAACGAGGAATTGTTGTCGCAAAAAATTGGTAAAGAAAATAAACTGACTTTACTTGCACTTGAACATGAAAAACGAAGTGCAAAAGCAGCTCAAATGGTATCAAAAATATTGAAAAACTTTCCAGATGATGAACTACTTTACTCAGCATATCAAAGTCTTACCAATGAATTAAAGGGATCGCTGGAATATAACGCGTCACATATATTGGTAAAAGAAGAGGATCAAGCAAAAACTATTAGAAAAGACATTTACGATGGTAAAAGTTTTGAAGCTTTAGCAAAAGAACACTCTATTGGTCCAACAGGAAAAAATGGTGGGAACCTTAATTGGTTTGACTTGGCTAGTATGGTGCCGGAATTTTCAACTGCATTAATGGTCTTGTCCGAAGGAGATGTAAGTCAACCTGTGCAAACAAAATTCGGTTGGCACCTAATAAAGCTTAATGAAACAAGAGAAAAAAAGATACCGGAATTGAAAGAGGTGGAGGCTCAATTAATACAAAACCTGCGACAAAAAAAAATCAATGATTATTTGAAATCATTAACTGAAAACTCTGAAATAAATTTTGTTGGAAAAAATATCAACCCAAATGAAATCACAAATATCCAACTTCTAGAAAAGCTGGATGATTAATTTAAACAAACGACCTGGTAAAGGTAGTAAGTCTTTTACTCTTGCTGGTTTAAAATTCGCGACTTGTTGCTCCGGAACAAAATATAAAAATAGAGATGATCTATTGCTAATTGTACTAGATCCTGGAAGCCATATTTGTGCTTGTTTCACTGTTTCAACAATGCCATCAGCTCCAGTTATTTTCTCAAAAAAGAATATAAGAAAAGCACAGAATATAAAACAGAACCTAGTTTTATTAATAAATGCTGGTAATGCCAATGCCTTCACTGGCAAACAAGGCTTGATAGCTTGCGAAAATAAAGCCCAGGCCCTATCCAGTCTTTTTACCTGTGACATAAAGAATATTTTCTTTTCTTCTACCGGTGTTATAGGGGAACAACTACCTCACCAGGATATTATTAAACATTTAAATCTCTTGAAAAACAAATTGTCAGAGTCTGGCTTAGAGGCTGCCTCGAAAGCAATACTGACAACTGATTTAAGCTCAAAAATTTACACAAAAAAATTTAAAATTGACAATAAGATTTTTACCATCTCTGCTTTTGCAAAGGGGTCTGGAATGATCATGCCAAATATGGCAACTATGCTAGCTTTTATATTTACAGACTTTGCAATCGATAAAAAAACTCTTTCAACAATAACCAGAAAAAGTATACATGAAAGTTTCAATAGAATATCAGTAGATGGCGATACTTCCACATCTGACACTGTTTTTGTAGCTACGACTAACAAAAAGAAAGTTGAGCTTACAAAAGATAAGAAAAAAAAAGCTATAGATGTTTTTTACAATGAGCTTAAAGGCGCAATGATAGATCTAGCGAAAAAGATTGTAATTGATGGAGAGGGCGCAACAAAATTTATTACGGTTAGAGTAAAAAATGCAAAGACTGTTTATCGTGCAAGAAAAATTTGTTTTTCAATTGCAAACTCAATTTTAGTAAAGACAGCAATTGCTGGTGAAGACGCTAATTGGGGTAGAATTATTATGGCGATTGGCAAGACACGAATTAAGTTGGAAATAACAAAATTAAAAATTTATATCCAGGATTTCCTGTTATGTAAAAATGGACAAGGAATAAGTGCTATCGATGAAACAAGCTTATCCAAAGCTTTAAAGAAAAGAAACATAAATATTAAAGTAGACCTCGCAGAAGGAGACAATGAATTTACAGTGTGGACATCTGATCTGACCGATGAATACATAAAAATTAATGCGGACTATAGGTCATGAAAACATTGTTAGTAGCTTTAATAGGCTTAATCAATGAAAACAATGAAGTTCTAATTTCACTAAGGAAAAATAAAAGTCAATATAACAATTTTTGGGAATTCCCTGGAGGCAAAGTCGAGGAAGGTGAAACTGTGGCTAATGCTTTAGAAAGAGAAACTAAAGAAGAGCTGAATATAGATATTTCTAGTAACTGTGTTGCTCCTCTAACATTTTCAGTAGATTACCAACATAACCATCAAACAATTCTTATGCTTCATATTTGTAGAAAATGGCAAGGTAGTCCTGAGAGTCTTTTGGGCCAAAAGCTTAAATGGGTTAGGCCCATCAACTTAGTTGATTATGAAATGCCCAGAGCAAATGTTTATTTAAAATCAATTTTAAGAGATTGGATAGCAACTCCCTAAAGAGAAGCCTTCATTCGATAGTAGGTAAATATATATAAAGCGAGTAACACTAAAAAAACTATGGCGGCGTTAATAGTCTCGTTATAAAAAATTAATGCTAGTAGACTGGGCGTAACGAACGCCGGTAAAATTAGAAAAGTTGAAAACGAATTAGCAAAAGTTGAGTTATCCTGAAAAAATTTTAAGTTCCTGATCTTATCAAAAACTAGCTGATGAAAATGCTCCCTGTCAGCTATTGAGGCTGGTTTTTTTTTGTATAATCTTCTGTAAATTGAGAAAACTGTTTCAACAACAGGCCAGAAAAAAATTAGTAGTATTGACCAAGCCGTAATCTCGGGATTCCTTACCAGTAAAAGAATTGCAATCCAAGACAGACAATGCCCTTGGAAGTATGCTCCACCATCTCCCAAAAATATCTTTCCCCAAGGAAAGTTTAGTAAAAAAAGCCCTAAAGAACTCAGAAAGAAAACTAGACATAGCAAGACAACCAATGCGTCAGAAGTTAACCAGGCAATTACAGTCAGGAAAAACGACGTTGATAAAGATATACCTAAGGATAAGCCATTTAATCCGTCTATTACATTAAATGAATGTGTAACCCCTGTTGTTGCAAATATGGTGAACAATATAGCTAACGGTGATAATAAAAAAAGTTGGTCAACAAATAAAACATCTACTCTATTTAACCATGTTTTGAGTAGAAGAATGGCCATGATGGAGGAAATGGCAGCCCCTAACAAGCGATAGACTGGTCTTACTTTAAAATGTAGATCATCGAGCAAGCCAAATATGAGAACAGGTGTTCCAGACAATATAATGTAACCCAGATAGTTACTAGAAAAATTATCTGAGTTATACCAAGCGTACACACAGCCCACCAATATGGCTATACCACCTATTCTAGGAGTGGAACCAACATGGCTTCTTTGAACTTCTATTTCTCCTAGTCCTCGGGCGGAGTATTGATGATGAATGCGTCCAGATATAATTATCAAAATAGAAACTAGAAAGCTACCGAAAAGGGCATTATCATAACCTGACAAAAACCGTGTAATAGCTTCAAGTTCCATTTTTTTTCCAAATATTATGTCTATATTGATTAATAGACATTTTTTAATTTTTATTTGCAAGCAATTGTTTAGTTTACGAAAAAAATGATCGAGTTTACACTTATTATATTTTAGTCCGTTCTATAGGAGAAATGTTGAGAATTCATCTTTTAGATGCTTTGAGAGGGATCTCTGTTTCCGCTATGGTTGTCTATCACTTTTTTTGGGATTTAGGCTACTTTAGGTTTATTGAATTAGAAAACATAACGCGAGGATTACCTCTGCTTTTTGCTCAATGCATTGGAGCGAGTTTTATCATTATCTCAGGTATATCTCTAAAGCTGGCTAGCCATTCCAACAATTTCAGTACAAAATTCTTGAAGCGCTTGTTAGTTTTGACGTTAATCTGCTTATCAATAACGTCAATAACCTTTTATGTAGATAAAAAAAGCTTCATTTTTTTTGGAATACTACACTTTTTGTTAACATGCTCTCTTCTCGGCTTAGTTCTTCTAAAGGTAAAGAATAACAATTTTATATTTCTTCTCTTTGTTTTTTCTTTTTTATTAAGTATGAGCAAAGTTACATTCGAATTACCAATCTACTTATCTTGGATAGGCTTTAACAGAGACGTACCTATTACTAATGATTTCTATCCACTATTTCCCTGGGTTAGCTTTTATTTATTTGGTTTATGGATTTATGAGCCTTTACGAAATTATCTGACCAACAAAAATAAAAGCAGCAAAATTTACAGCGAAAAAATAACCATTTATTATAATGGTTTACAATTTTTAGGAAGGAATTCGTTGATTATTTATATTTTACATCAGCCAATATTTTTTTCTTTATTCTTAATACTTATTCGAATAAGCTCATAAAAATTTTTACGGGTATTTAAATATGCACATTGGCTTTATATTAGATGGAAACGGAAGATGGGCCGCTAATAAGTCTTTACCTAGATCCATTGGACACAGAAAGGGTGCTGAAAACGTAGAGACTATTTTAAAATATTGTAAAGAATATGGAATATCAAATGTAACTCTATATGCATTTTCAACAGAAAATTGGAATAGGCCAGTCTTCGAAATTAAAGCTTTGATGAAACTATTTCATTATTATCTAAAGAAAAAGCTCACAATGTTGTACCAAGAAAATGTCAAAGTTGTTGTTATTGGCGATATAAGCCCATTCCCTAAGGTTATTATACGCTACATAAAAAATTTGGAAGAACTTACCAAAAATAATGATGGAATGATCCTGAATTTGGCTATGAACTATGGGGGAAGAGCGGAAATTGTAAGAGCTACTAAGGGAATGATTAAAGATTTTTCAAATGACAAAATTAAAATAGAAGATGTAGATGAAAAGCTGTTTGCAAAGTACCTTTATACAAACGGTCAGAACGACCCTGATCTGATAATAAGAACAGCTGGGGAGAAAAGATTATCAAACTTTTTACTTTGGCAGTCTGCTTATAGTGAACTGTACTTCGTTGAAAAAGACTGGCCGGATTTCAATCGAGAAGACCTGATCGATGCAATAACTGAATTTAAGTCAAGAAAAAGAAAATATGGCTCTCTAAAAGTAGCTCAGAAATCTGAGAGAAAACAGGTGATATAATTGTTGAGATTTCTGTTTCGTAGTTCTCTTAACATTGTTACCTTATACTTTTTAATAAATATAAACTTATGCCATGCTAGGGGGGACGAGATATACGAAACCCCTTTAATGTTAAATACTTACGGTATGCCAGGTAGCATTGATACTCCTTCTGCCGAAGCATTTCCTGAAGGCCAGTTTTCAATCTCATCGGCTATTTTTGGCGGTACAATCAGAAATAACCTATCTTTTCAGATAACGAATGGTGCAACGGTAAGCTTTAGATACTCAAGAATACCAAGTGCTGCTGGTGATTACGATGGATATTTTTGGGATAGGAGCTTTGATTTTCACTATTTGTTAAATAAGCAAACAAAGAATTTTCCTTCATTGGCAATTGGCCTGCGTGATTTTATCGGAACCGGTCTTTACACTGGTGAATATTTTGTCGCTACCAAAAATATTACCGAAAAGCTAAAGTTTAGCGGTGGGCTTGGTTGGGGTAGATTATCTGGAACAAATAATCAAACAAATATTTTTGGCTTAGGCAATGAACGTATTGGTTTCTCAGCTGGTTTTGGTGGAACAATACATTCTAACCATTTTTTTTCTGGTACTAACTCCCCATTTTTTTCTTTGTCTTATAAAGTGAGCCCAAGGCTCGAGGTTATAACTGAAATGTCTTCAGACGATTATAATTTGGAAATCTTAACCCCAAAGGGTTTCAAACGAAAAAGTGATGTTAATTTCGCGTTTAAATACGAGATAGCGCAAGGCTTTTCTATTATGGGGAAGTTAATGCATGGAGATTCTATAGGATTGAGTGGAACGTTAGCACTAAACCCTAGAAATACACCATATAAAAGTGGGATAGAACCAGCACCAATGCCACTATTAGAAAACGCAGCCCTAATGGAAACACAATCTTTTATGAATAGTGATATTTTTGTTAGGAGCGAAGAGCTTCTCAAATTAGATGGCATTACTTTAGTTGAAATTAACATTGATAATAAATTTGCGGACGTTGAAATTCTGGATAGAAACTATCTGAACGTAGCACAGATGATAGGTAGGGTTTCTAGAATTTTATCTAAGACAGTTCCTTTAAGTGTAAAATTTTTTAGAATTAATTTGGTTGATTATCAGTCAGGTTATTCAGTTTCTAAAATCATAATTGAAAGAGAAAGTTTAAGAAAATTTGAATTAATGCTAGATGGTCCTGCCAGACTTTGGGAAAATGTTAGAGTAGAGAATTCTTCGGCTGGAATAAATTCATCTTTTGCCTTATCAAACAGTCGATTAACATGGTCTTTCTATCCTGACCTCGATATGTTGCTTTTCGACGCGCACTCCCCTATAAATGGAAGTATTGGGTGGGAGGCGATATTAGCTTACAGAATCCGCAACTCTACTACAATCAATAGCTCTATCAAACAACCAATCATCACTGGATTAGACGATATTAAACCTGGCCCCAAACCTGGTCTTCCTAATGTCAGGTCCGACTTTATGTATTATTATAGAGATATAAGCACAAGGCCGTATATCAGCAGTCTAACTATTGATCAATATTACAAACCTTTCAAAAACATCTATGGACAGATAAATTTTGGTTACCTTGAAATGATGTATGCTGGAATAAGAGCAGAAACAATTTGGAAAGATATACAAAAGCCTTATGGGATCGGATTAGATCTAACGAGAGTTAATAAGAGGAATACATTTGGCGATTTTTCTATGCTAAGTGAAAGCTATTCAACAATTATTGGAACGCTGTATTACGATCTATCGAGTGATTGGAGCTTTCAATTAGACGCGGGAAGGTATCTTGCAGGTGATTATGGGTCCACATTTTCTTTATCAAGAACTTTTAACAATGGATGGGAGATTGGTGCTTTTGCAACTCTAACCGACGTAAAGTTCTCTACTTTCGGGGAGGGTTCCTTTGACAAAGGAATAACTATTACAGTGCCATTGTCTTGGTTTACAGGCAAAAAAACACAAGCTTATGCAAAAACTGTTGTTAGACCTATTACTGGAGATGGAGGAGCACGTCTTTACCTGGATAAACACAAATATTTATATAATAATATCGCAAAATATGATCAAAAAAGCTTCAACGACAATTGGAAGAGAGTGTATAGATGATAAAAAACATTTTTTTCTTCTTTGCTTTGTTTAGTTTCTCTTGTTCCTCAGATGACATAATACGCTCCGAAAAAACAGCTTTTTACAGAGTTTATAAAGATATCATGAAAAGCAAAACAGCTAATGTAAACACGGAAGCAATAATTGAAAAAAAAGTTTATGATAAAAAATGGCTATCTAAGTTTAATCAACCTATCATATTACTATCTTCTTTGGACTCAAAAAATTCAGCTACATTAGTTGCTCTTGGAAATTATCAGAATAAGTTGACTTGGGTCAGTTCTGATGGTGTCAGCGTTAGCTTTTCAAATGGTGTATTAATAGCGACTAGAGGTTACGCTCAAGATCTTATGGAGTCGCAACATAATGATCTAGAGACCTTATTCACCAGCAATATCAAAAAGCGTTCAAAAAGCTATAGATATTTAAATGGGCAAAATCAATACAGAGAGTTAAATTTTTCTTGTTCATTTACAGCTAAAAAAAATGTCTCGTCCCGTTTTTTAAACTTGGTCCTTAAAACAACGAAATTTACGGAAAATTGTAAAGCGGGGGACACCCGTCATACTAATGAATATTACGTTTTGCCAAAAACAAATATAGTCCTGAAATCTAAGCAGTGGATAAGTCCGGCTAATGGGTCCATAAAGATCTATAATTATTATGCCTTTCAAAATAATCTGTTTTAATAAGGATTTTGTTGCGATTTTAACACACATTATATTCTGCCTAAATAAAAGATAGCATTTAAAAAAATCTATTTTAAAATGCCTGAAAATATTGTATAAAAAATTAAGCTAGCAAATCGTAGGAGTTAACTAATGCGTATTTTTAAAATTCTAACAACTTTAGCTTTCATTCTGTCATTGAGCTCACCTTCTTTTTCACAGAGCGAAGCGGCAGGAGGAGCAAGTGGTAGCGCGGGCGCCGCCGGAGCATCAGCTGCATCAGCTGGCGCGGCTGGAGCGGCAGCAGCAGCAGCGACAACAGTAGCAGTAGCTGCGGCAGCAGTAGCAGCAGTAGTTATTGCAATGCAATCTAGCAGCACCACGACTACATCTTAAGCAAAAAGTTAAAATAAGTAGTTGGAAGGGACAAGTTAAACGCTTGTCCCTTTTTTTATAAATAAATCTTTACTAGACCAACTCAAAAAAAATTACCTAATAAATAATACTAATCAAATATTTTTTGAAATTCGCTTTTCTTATTTAGATTGTACCCTTTAATAAATAAATCTCTTGAATGGTTTTTAATAGCCTTATAAAGGAAATTGAAAATATATGAGTAAGGAAATCAGAATATCCTTTAAGCATAAAATTATTTATTTCCTCTATAATCTCTATTTACCCAGTGTTTTATAGTGGTTTTATAATACTTATTTTCACTGTCTCCATGCCTGGATTATAGTTCCATAAATCACCACTTGATCTATGGTCATAGCCTAAAGAAATGTTCCAATCATCATTTATAGAATATTCTAACTCAATACCTGATCTAAACATTATCCATCCACCTAAATCTTCTTCACCATTTTGTAAATAAATACCTGGAAAAAAATCAAAATTAAATTTCAATACATCATTTAGTCTAAATTTATTTATGTAGCCGAAGCCCACCCAAAGACCACCTTGATCTGTTATAGATATTGATCTTCCTCTTTGAAGGGGGCCGAATCTCTTGTTTTCATAAAAAGTATACTGAACCTCTTGACCTACAAGTTTATTCTGAAATTCTACACCAGACCATGTATATTTGGTGTAACTTTCGGCTACACTCTTAGGAAATCCTCCTTGGATTGGATATTCAAAAGATAGTATGGTTGAAATCGAAAACAGAACTGCATAGATCCCACCCCACATGCCGATACCTCCAAAAAGTGAACATTATAGCAGTTTATCATTTACAAGAACACCATCCTTTTTTAAAACTATTACAAAAGGAGCACATACTTGAATAAGCCTAGCCTTTCTGTAGTTATCCCGACCTTCAATGAGAAAGACAATATTTCAAAAATATTGGAAAGGCTAAAAGAAACACTTAAAGATATTACTCATGAAATAATATTTGTGGACGACAATAGTCCTGATGGGACGAGTAAAGAGGTGCAAAATTTTATGAGAGCTTCCTCACAAATACACCTCATTCACAGAATAGGAAGAAGAGGGCTGGCAGGCGCAATAATCGAAGGCATTTTTGCCGCAAACTCTGAATTAGTTGCGGTGATGGACTGCGACCTGCAGCATGATGAGACGAAGCTCTTAGATATGCTAAACCTTTTTTCTTCTGATATTTCACTCGACATTGTTATTGGAAGCAGGTTTACTGAAAGTGGAGAAATTTCTGAGAAAGCTTTCTCAAAAATCAGAGAATTAGGGAGTAAAATCACAACTCTACTTATTAAGAAAATACTAAACATAAAATCTTCCGATCCTTTATCTGGTTTCTTTATGGTTAAAAAAGAAACTTTTTTAAAGAGTTCAGACAAATTACAAACTCAAGGTTTTAAAATACTAGCTGACTTTCTAGCGACATCGGGTAAAAGCATAGAAATCAGAGAAATTGGGTATAAATTTAAGAACCGTATCGTAGGCGAAAGTAAGATGAGTTTTCTTACTGTGTTGGAACTGATAGGCCTTGTTTTGTCTCAGATATTTCAGGGTAGAGTGTCTATAAGATTTATACTTTTCTGCATGGTTGGACTTAGTGGTATCTTCGTCCAGTTATTAATTACTGGTTTCGCAATGCTATTAATAAACCAGTTTCCTACTTCTCAAACATTAGGAATAGTTGCGGCCATGACTTCTAATTATTTTTTGAATAACACAATTACATTTCAGGAGCGCAAGTTAAGGTCCTTCGATTTAATAAGAGGACTATTTTCTTTTTATTTAATTTGTTCTTTAGGCGCATTAATAAATATCGCAACCGCTAGTTATTTTTTCGGTTTTTCATCTAATTGGCTCATTTCAAGCTTTGTCGGCGCTTGCTTCGGCGCGGTCTGGAATTTTACCCTTTCATCTATTTTCACTTGGAAGTCTAAGTGAGAAGATGAGAGGTAAAGCATACGATCAAACTCACTTGCTTATATTTTTGTTTGCTATTTTCTGCTTTACAAAGCTCGCAATAATAAAATACATACCGATGATTAATGATGAGGCTTACACATTAACAATTAGCAGATATTTTTCTCTATCATATTTTGATCATCCGCCATTAATGATGTGGCTTTCTTATTTTTTACACTTGTTTGAAATTGTTGATTTATATATTTTCCGAATTCCACATGTCGTATTTGGTCTATTTACGAGCTTTTTTCTTTATAAGATAGGGTCTCAAATTTATTCAAAGGAAGCTGGTACAGTTTCAGCTATTCTATATTTTGTTTCTCCTTTTTTCTTTTTTTCTGGTGGTTTTTTAATTGTACCCGATGCATCTTTAAATTTCTCTGTAGCTGGCGCAACGTATGTTGCTATTAGGCTGATTTTTAATAATGAGGATAATATCTATTTATGGCTTTCACTTGGCCTACTGTTAACAATAGCATTTTTATCAAAATACCAGTCTTACCTGTTTGGAATGACTTTGTTTGTAGCATTCATCATATGGAGAAGAAATATTCTAGTCTCTAAAGGCTTTTATACTTCTGTATTAATTTCTACGCTTGGCTTAGTCCCCGTATTTTTTTGGAATATCGAGAATAACTTTGACAGCTTCAATTTTCATGGAAATAGAAGCTCTTTCAACTTTGATCTTTTCCACGTTTTTAACTCTTTAATTGCTCAACTTTTCTTGTTGCTACCTACTACTGGTTTTTTAATTATTATGCGTTTAATTAATATTAAAAAAATTATTACTGTGCGTGAAAAATTCCTTATTTTATTGTCCCTACCAATAATAGTTATATTTAACATTTTAATTTTGCTTTCCGATAATAGTTTTGCTCATTGGTCCATGGTTGGGTGGATGTTATTAATTCCTATCGCCTCTAACCATATTGTGTTAATGAAATCATTAATACCCCAGGTGATTATCTTCAAAGTAGCTAATATTTTTGTGATTTTTATACTAATCTCAAGTATTATCATACACGCAAAAACTGGTTTCATTACTAGAAACTATCATGAGAAATTACCTAGATGGGATGATACTAGAGAGCTGCTAGACTGGGAAAATATCGCAACCATTTTGACGAACACTCTTCAGAAAAAAGAATTAAAGTCTTTAGCAACACTTAATTGGTATGACAGTGGACAACTATCCTCAGCTTTTTATTACAAGTATCCCGTTGGTGTAATAGGTCCAAATGGTAATCATTTTGAATATATTGCTCTGACAAAAAAAAATTTCACTACGCTGATTGACGTTCGGCTTATTCACAGAAATAAGAACGATGATTTATCGGAAAAAATGCTACTCTATAATTACGACATAACGAAAAGATTTGAAATACCTTTTTATAGAGGTACGCGCCAGTATGGAATTATCCATGTAATTTCAATAGAAAGAATTCAATAAACTTTAACGCTTTAAAATGAAATGTTAATTAAAATGTCCGTTATCAATACATGTAATATTTTCTTTCCTTATTACTATCAACACTACCTAGCATTATCGTCATAGATAAATAAGAAAAACTTAATAGCTTTCCTTAGATAGTAATTGATAAAACCTTTAGAAAATATAGCTACATAAGCAAACTAAATTCTACGATTTATAAATAAATCATATGATATTGAGTTTTTAAGCTGCTTGATATAAACATAAAGCTATGAAAAATAAGTTAAAAACTATTTGTATAATACCTGCTAGAGGAGGGTCTAAAGGATTGCCAGGAAAGAATTTGCGACTTTTTAATGGGAAACCACTGATAGCTTGGCCGATTATAGCGGCTACGAACTGTAAAAAGATAGATAATGTAATAGTGACTACAGATAGCGAAGAAATTGCCATACAATCAAAATTATATGGAGCTGAAGTTCCATTTTTAAGACCTTCTAATTTAGCCCAAGATAATTCTACGACTGAAGCAACTTTAAGAGATGCATTAGAAAAATTTGAAAAGCTTACAAAAAAACACTTTGATATATGTGTTTTCCTTACCTGCACAGACATTTTCAGAGATACCAATTGGATTACTAATGCTATAGCGATATTAGAGAATAATAAAGCTCTAGAGTCAGTTTTTGCTGCTCATCCAACTCACAAAAATTTCTGGCAAAGAAATAAGGATGGAAAATTAAAAAGAGTTTCAGCAAAAATGAAAGTTTATTCCAGTAGACAGGATAAAGAACCTATATATAGAGAAGATACTGGACTGGCGTGTGCCTCTAGATCTTATTTGTGGCGTAAGGGAAAAAGAATAGGGAACAACGTTGAAATAATAATTAATAATAACTTTGAAACATCGATAGATATTCATAATGAATTTGATTTTTTCTTAGCAGAGAAAGCTCTTGAATATTTGAAAAAAAATAATCCGGACAAAGTGAAACTATTCCTATGAATAAAAATACTAAGACCTCCCCTCCCCTGGTTTCAATAATTATAAGAACAAAGAATGAGGAAAGGTGGATAGACCACTGTTTAAGCACCATAGCGACGCAAAGCATAAGAAACTATGAAATTATATTGGTTGATAATAACTCCAACGACAACTCCGTTAAAATTGCGAGGAAATATACAGAAAAAATTATAAATGTAGCTCAATTTTATCCAGGGAAAGCAATAAACGAAGGCATTAGGGCTTCATCTGGTAAATTTGTCGTTATTGTATCTGGACATTGTATTCCTAAAAACAACATGTGGCTTCAAAAATTAATTGAGCCTCTGGAAAATGACCGAACAGGTTTACTTGCTGGTGTTTACGGTCGCCAAGAACCCTTGTCTTCTACCTCAGCATTAGATAGAAGAGACCTTACTGTCGTTTTTGGGTTAGATGAACGAACTCAGAGAAAAGATAGTTTTTTTCATAATGCCAACAGTGCATTAACACGAGAAATGTGGGAGAAATTTCCATTTGATGAAACCACCACCAATATTGAAGATAGATTATGGGGATCTAACGTTATAAAAAATGGATATCATATCTTTTACACTCCTCACGCCTGCGTTTACCACCATCACGGAATAAATCACGGGGGAAAAGTTGATAGAGCTGAAAAAATTGTAAAAATCATTGAAAATTTAGAGGGCTCACCTGCCTCCCTTTCAAAACTGATAGTAGATAAGTTGAATATAATCAGCATAGTTCCTATCAAAGGAGTGCCGACTACATTTGAGGGAAAAAACTTGTTGGTTGAAAGTATAAAATACCTTAAGTCTTGTAAACTCATTTCAGACATTTATGTATCAACAGACAACGAAGATACTGCAAAGGTTGCTAGAGATAATGGTGCATTAGCCCCTTTTATAAGACCAATTGAACTTTCAGCTGAAAATGTAAGTTTGCCAGATGTATTAAAATATACTATTGAGGAAATAGAGAAATTTAGGAATGTTGATTTAGTAGTTATTGCAGAAGAAAATTATCCTTTCCGACCAACAGGATTACTTACCAAACTGATAAATAATATCATCGACGGTGGATACGATACAGTGTGTGCGTCAGTTATCGAACAGAGAAGTATCTGGTTGGACACTAAGGATCAAATTAATGCAATTGGAGATAATAAAATGATGTCAAGAAGCATTAAACCTGAGAAAATACATATAAATCTATTTGGTTTAGGAGCGGTCACGTATGTAGATAACATAAGAAACAACACAATCTTGACAAATAATGTAGGGCTTTCTCCAGTTCCAAAATATCCATATTCTTTTCAAATTGATAACCAAGACCAATCATGAATAAAGAAAAAATAAAAATAGGCATTCTTGGATGCGGCCGCGTATGCGAACATTATATACAGAAAATCTTTATATCAGAGAGAGTTGGTACCCTTTACCAAGTCGTTGCCTGTTGTGATGTGGACGAGAAGAAAAGCACATATGTTGGAAATATATTTTCCTGTAGATCTTACAATAATATTGAAAATTTCGTTCAGCACAAGGAAATGGAAGTAGTTGTTATACTTACAAAAAGTGGCCAACACTACGAACACTCAAAAATATGCATGTTGAATGGTTTAAATGTAATAGTAGAAAAACCATTATCCCTTAGAATAGAACACGCAGAGGATTTGATTAGCATTTCGTCTAAAACTGGGAAGTTTTGTTCCTCAATCTTTCAGAATAGGTTGAACCCAGCGGTTGAGATTACTAAAAATGCTTATGAAAAAAAGAGGTTTGGTAATATAGTATCGGTATCTGTGAGATTGAGATGGTGTAGACTTCAAGAATATTATAACGATGGTTGGCATGGAACTTGGGCACAGGATGGCGGAGTTACAAATCAGCAAGCTATTCATCATGTCGATGCTCTCACGTGGATATGTGGAAGCGCAAAGTCTGTTAGTGCAATGTCAGCTAAGAGAGCAAATGATCTACAAGCCGAAGACACACTTGTAGCAGCTATTGAGTTAGAAAATGGTGGTTTAGCGACCTTAGAGCTGACAACAGCCGCAAGACCAAAAGATATTGAGGCTTCAATAACTATTACGGGAACAAAAGGGGTTGTGCAAATTGGAGGAGTAGCTCTAAATAAAATCGAGCAGTGGAGTTTTTATGACTCCGTTGATATTGAAAAAGATGTAGCCGATCAATATTCTGAGGAAGTTGATAATGGTTACGGTATAAGTCATTACAGACAACTCAAAATGATTTATCAAACCTTCAGAAATGGTCAAATCGATAAAGTCCCATTTCTAGCAAAAGAATGTATACATACCCTAAGACTTATACACTCAATTTATGCTAGTGAAGAAAAAGGTCGAAAAATCAATTTATCAGAACAGATAAGTAGCTCAAAACTAGGAATAGAGAATGATACAAAATAAGGCTCCTGGAAAAGATGTCTCAGTTGAAGATATGGCAGAAAAGTTTCCTTTAGCGTCAAAAAAAAATAATACACACTTTTCCAAATTTGATGTTGGTGGTATCCCTTTCGGAGATAGTTTAATCCCTATTATGGCTGGGCCAAATATGGTTGAAAGTGAAGAGCTAATTGTCGAAACAGCAATTAACGTGAAGAAAGCGGGAGCTCATTTTTTGAGGGGTGGTGCTTTTAAGCCTTTAAGCTTCCCTTATAGGTCTGAAAAATATACGGAAACCCGAGAAGACGGAATAAGGTGGCTGGGCATCGCAAAAAGGGAAACTGGCCTGGGAATTATAACAGAAGTCATGGAAGAAAAGTACCTAGACCTTATTTGTGAAGTAACTGATATACTGCAAATTGGCTCAAGAAATATGCAAAATTATCCATTGATTTCGGCCGCGGCAAAAACACAAAAACCTTTGATGATAAAGAGACATTTTGGAGCATCACTCAGAGACTGGCTCGGTGCAGCTGAATATGCCCTTTACGAGGGAAACAAAAAAATTATTTTGTGTGAGAGAGGCGTTAGCGTTCCCCATACGCATAGAGAGTCTTCAAGATTTTTGTTAGACCTACAAGTTTTACCCGCTGCAAAAGAGATCACGCACTTGCCTATAGCTGTGGATCCATCCCACGCTACTTTCTGGCGTCCATGGGTTGCACCAATGACGCTCGCTAGTGTAGCTGCTGGCGCGGACAGTATAATGCTAGAGGTTCATCCTGATCCTGAAAACTCAGCAGTTGATCCTCTCCAACCAATAGATTTTACCAGTTTTTCAGAGCTAATGCTTGGCATGGATAAGGTAGCAAAGATTGTAGGTAAACATATTTTAAATGTTTGAATCTCTTAACCCCATTATTGAAAACAAAATTAGCGAGTCAAAATTAGACTTTTATACGGTTATTATTGGAGCCAAGCCTTCCCAAGGAGCAAGATCTCCAAAATTGTGGAATAAAGTATACGACTATGAAGGAATGAAGATCCAAATGATACCACTCGATGTTAGGGTAGACATGTTAGAACAAGTTTTTAACTACTTGAAGCAAGATGAGCAATGTTTGGGGGGAGCTGTCGCTGTTCCGTATAAAGAAAAAATATTCAATTTAATTAAAGATGATGTTGAAGAAGAAATAAGAGCTATAGGATCTGTAAACTGTTTTCACCGACCAGCTAATGAATCTTTAATTAATACCTTTACTGGAACCAACACAGATGGTGAAGCTGCGTTAGAACCTATAAGGCAGCAACTTATTGAAAGCCAAAACTTAACTATTGGTCTTTTGGGATTTGGTGGTGCTGGAAAAGCAATATTAGCTTTTCTTCTAAGAGATTTTGAAGAAAAACATAAAGTTTTTTTGTTTAATAGAAACCTTGTACATACAAAAGACACAAAGAGGAATGAGTTGCATTCATTTACTTTTAATGATTTGAATACCCTCTTGCCTAATATTGATTTATTGATAAATGCTACTTCCGTCGGTCATGTTGAAAGCATTCATAAAACCCTAGTACCCGCGAAATTACTTGCAAAAGCAAAGAAAACTTTAGTTGTTTATGATATTATTTATGATCCAATAAAAACAATGTTGCTTAAGGATAGCGAAGAAAAAGGCTTGAAGACTATTAATGGGTTACGTATGAATCTTATCCAGGCGGTTCTCGCTTATAGCTATACAAACCCAACCAGTTTAGCAAAAGAAGAAATCTATAAAATTATGAGCTAATTATGGATTAGTTCCCAAAAAAATTTGGTATTTCCTCACTAGTTTATTTCCTAAGCTTATTTCTATATCTTTAACAAAGTCAATATTTTCAAAGTGAGATAGAATCTTTTTACCTATTGGAAAATCGTTATCAGCAATAATCAAAGCGCTCTTTCCAAAAGAGTTTTCTTCTTCTCTCCAAATATCAAACTGTGTTCTTCTTTCCTCCATAACAACATCCGCATTAAAATCATTCGAATGGAAGATATATAGAGATCCAATTCTATAGTCAGAAAAAACAACTTTCTTTATACCATGTAATTTTTTTTCTTTGCTTACAACCTTTACTATTTTTTCCCAACCAAATAATATTGCCGTCTCTCGATCTACTTTACCAAAAAAAGCACTAATCGGATAAATACTGATATTTATTACTAAAATTAATGAAATCACTATCCCATAAAAAATGTGAAGATAGTGCCAAACTTTTAATCTTAAAATATGGACCAAAAAGGGGATAAGTAGGACTGTCGCTGGAGTTAACCAATAGTACAAAACATTGGTAAAAAAAGATAAAAATAAGCAGAAGATTACTGACCAAACTACTATAAACTTACTCATTTTAATGAAGCTTTTCCTATTCTCACTATAATCTTCAGAAGAAAAGTTATTCCTTAAATTAAAAATAAAGATAGGGGAAAAAGCGATGACCACTCCAGATATAAAGCCTAAAATATTTTTAAATACAGTTGGAACATTTTTTCCTTGGTCCAATCTTTCAGCCATATGGAAGGAAAAAGAAGCAAAATCATTACTTATATTCCACAAAAGAACAGGCATTTGAATTAAAAAAATTATTACAATTGAAATTAATATGTTTGCAAATGAGGGACCTTTTATTTTCTTTTTATAAAATGAAATAAAAGCCAAAACACCCATTCCAAGTAAAACTGCGTTATATTTTGTAAGTAACGCTAAAGAAAAAAAAAGTGTCGCTAAATACCAATAATAAATTCCATGAGCTAATTTTTGGCTTGTTTCGAAATATACAAACAGGAAGAACGAACTTGCAAATAGTAATGTGATAAGAAGGTAATCTGGGAACGACAGGGAAAAGAAAATCGCGTATACTGGGAATGCAAGAAATAACACCACACTTTTGAGGCATAACCCGAAATTTAGCGTTTTAAACATAATTCGTTGCCACACAATCATAATCGCCAGTACAAATCCTAAGCTTATGATTGGTAGCGCTCTTATAGCAAAATAGTTATTATCAGAAAAAGAAAGTAAAAGAGCCTGCACCCAAGCTGCTAATGGAGGATGATCAAAGTAGGAAAGCGCTAAATTTTTTGACCAAAGCCAATAGTAAGCTTCATCAGGAAGAGGTTTAGCATATATGGTAAAAAAGGCTTTTATCATCAGGATAAGTAAAAGCAGAAAAAGTAAAAATATACTCTCTTTCGTACCCACGATATGCCGATTTATAGTTTTCTCGATCAAACTAATTACCTATGTAAAAGTATTTGCTAATTTTTACAAATTTTCTTCTAGAAAAATAGTTTCTAATGACGACGTTTTTATTTAAA
>CACNDI010000021.1 GCA_902619165.1 uncultured Alphaproteobacteria bacterium | reverse complement strand
CCATCTGGATATTACTACGGGCTTCCCGCATATCCTTTGGATTTAGTGATAGTATATTCTGACCATCTAAATTCACATCCCCTGATGTAGGTTCTACCAATCGAATGAGTGAACGTCCCACCGTTGACTTACCACACCCCGATTCCCCTACAAGAGAAAGTGTCTTTCCTTTCATGATAGTAAAAGATACATCCTCAACAGCATGCACGCGTGCCACCGTTCTCCTCAATACACCCCCTTTAACCGGGTAGCGGGTTACTAAATTATTCACTTTAAGTAGTGGCTCATTCGTTCCAACGATGGGCTTTAAAGCATTTGTCTTTTTCTCTCCAACTAACCGCATGGGTTCGGGGTATTTCTTGCTTGCCATCTCTCCAAGTTTTGGGACGGCTGCTAAAAGGGACTTCGTATACTCATGCTGAGGATTATTGAAAATCTCATGCACTGTTCCCTCTTCGACTTTTTTACCCGGATGCATAACCACAACGCGATCGGCCATTTGCGCTACCACCGCCATATCATGCGTAATAAACATCACCGCCGTACCTGTTTCTTGTTTGAGCATATTAATTAAAGCGAGTATTTCTGCTTGAATGGTCACATCTAATGCCGTTGTTGGCTCATCGGCGATCAAGATTTTTGGCTGACACGCTAGCGCAATCGCAATCATAACTCTTTGTCGTTGTCCACCAGAAAGCTGGAAAGGATAATCAAAAGCTCTTTTATCTGGATTAGGAATTTTCACAGCATCTAGTAATTCTACCGCATTCACCCATGCTTTTGCTTTATTTAGATTTTTATGCCGCCTGATAACTTCAGACACCTGTTCTCCAACTGTAAAAAGAGGATTTAGAGAAGTCATTGGTTCTTGAAATATCATTGAAATTTCGTTACCTCTTATACCCTCAAGCTCTGCCTCCGATAATTGCGCTAGATTAGTATTGTCGAATAAAATATCTCCTGATGAAACCTTTAATATTCCCTCAGGTAACAAGCTCATCAACGACAATGCTGTTACAGATTTTCCACAACCTGACTCTCCAACAACACACAAAGTCTCACTTTTTTTTATTGTAAAAGAGAGATCATTTACCACTTTCAGAGTGCCGGCTCTTGTTCTTGCCTCTATATTCAGATTGTTTATTGAAACTAGGTCTTCCATTACCTTGACCTAAGCTTTGGGTTCAACGCATCATTAAGACCATCACCTACTAGAGATATAGCTAGCACTGTTATAAAAATTGCTATTCCTGGAAATGTAACAGTATATGTCGCGTCAAGAATATAAACTCTGTTAGATCCAATCACCTGACCCCAACTGATGACATTTGGGTCTGACAATCCTAGAAAAGCTAAGCCTGCCTCAAATGTAATTGCCGCTCCTACCAGCAATGCTGATTGTACAATTATTGGTGCAGCCGCGTTGGGTAAAATAACTCGAAAAATTAGAGCCATATTATTGCTTCCCGAGGAGCGTGAGGCTAAGACAAAGTCTAGCTCCTTTATTCTTAAAAATTCTGATCTTGTAATTCTAGCAACACTAGCCCAGCTTACTGCTCCTATCGCTAGAGTTATAGAAAGTACAGATGAGCCAAATAGTGCCACGATTACCATAGCAAATAATAAGGTTGGTAAAACTTGAAAAAACTCAGTTATTCTCATTAATGTTTCTTCGACCCAACCGCCATAAAACCCAGCGAATGAGCCTATACCAACCCCTATAAAACACGAAACCAAAGCCGCTGAAAAACCTATTGCTATTGAAACGCGAGCCCCGTTGATAATTTGGGACAAGATATCACGACCTAAATAATCGGTTCCTAACAGAAACCCATCCGCTCCTGGAGGCGAAAATGGCATCCATACCATATCAAAGGGATCAGTAGGATAAAATAGTGGTCCTATAAAGCCCATCACTGCGATACCAATAAGAATAACAAGTCCTGTAACTGCTGAGTAACTCTTGAAGAATGTCTGAAAAATTTCTTTAACAGGCTTGATTGTAGGTTCTTCAATTTCTTCATTTTCTAACATGCAGAAACCTCAAATTTTTATTCTTGGGTCTAAAGCTTTTAACGTTAAATCTGTTAAAAGATTTCCTACCGTTACCATTAGCGTTGAGAAAATCAGAATACCTAGTAAAACCGGCGTATCCCTAGATATTATTGAATTAAATGCTAATGTCCCTAAACCTGGCCAACTGTAAACCGTTTCTACTAGAATGGCTCCTGAGACAACGGCAGAGAAACTCAGTCCAGCAAAAGTTATAACCGGGGATAAAGAATTCTTTAGTGCATGCTTTAGTAATACATCCTTCTTGGATAGTCCTTTTGCTTTAGCAGTTCGAACAAAGTCTGCGCCCAGTACTTCTAACATACTCGCTCTGCAAAGACGCGAATAATAGGCAAAAAATATTGAGGCCAGCGTTATCATAGGTAAAAATAAGTGTCTAAGTACATCAAAGAAATGAACGAGGAAATTATCGGTTTCAATTGTTATATCTCTCATTCCGGAGACTGGAAAGATAGGAATGTGGAGTGAAAACGCAATCAATAAAAGAATTCCAGTCCAAAATACAGGAGCTGCGTATCCAAATAGAGAAAACATATTTACGAAAAGACTTGATAGTCCATTAGGGTTTTGAGCAGCATATACTCCCAGAAGTATGCCTACGAATAAAGACAATATCTGCGCTGAAAAGACTAATAATAAGGTGGCAGGAAATCTCTCCATTATCAAGTCAAATACTGGTAAATTGTAAAAGTGAGAATGTCCAAAATCCAATAAAGCAACCCTAACAACATAGTTAAACAACTGAATAAAAAATGGTTGGTCAAGCCCATACTGCTGTCTAAGTTCAGCCATATCTTGTTCATCAGCACCTCCCATTGTTTGAGCAATTGTGTCCGCAATATCACCAGGAGCCAGATGCAGCATGAGAAAGTTTAAGACGACTACAACAAGCAAAACCAAGAGCATGGAAACTAGGCGCCTAATCAGAGAAACAAAAAATGGCATGTATGTATGACTGAAATAGTTTATTGGCAAATGAGAAGGGGCAACTTGTGCCCCTTCTCATCTTTATAGTTTAATCTTTGATATATGTCATATCCATTGGAGAGCTGGTTGCCCAAATTCCCATAGGAGGATTGCCAACCTTCTTGCTGTAAATGGTATGATAGGGAAGAGTATTTGTCCAATATACAGGCAAGTCGTTTGCCAGCATTTTTTGAAGCTCTGAGTATAGGGCTTTTCGCTTATCCATATCGTTTTCTACTCCAGCCTTCTCCATTATAGCATCGACTTTTGGATTACTATATTGTTGAGTATTAGACCAAATAACTCCCTTTTTTATATTAGAGGTCTGATAGGTTCTGTGAACACCTATAACAGGATCTCCCCAATTAAAAACGGTATCCCAGGTTAAATCAAAATTATGGTTGCTAACAGTCTTTGCCCATGTTGGAAAGTCGGCAGATGCTCTTACAGTCACGTCTATACCAATTTTCTTGAGTGCCGCCTTTGTGTACTCAGCGTTTGGTTTTAGCCCTGGCCAACCAAAGTCAACTGTCAATCCAAAACGCATACCGTCACTACCCTTTTTGTAACCGGCATCATCAAGTATCTTGTTTGCTTTATCAATATCAAGATTATATGGCTCGACATTTGGCTCATAAAAAGGACTTCCAGGATGAATACCAGTTCGTGCCTCATCAGCAACACCAAGCATAATAGCTTTCAGAATAAAATTTCTGTCTATTGCATAAGCGATAGCACGTCTAACATTCACGTCAGCCGTTTTTCCAGTTTTTGTGTTGAAAGCTAACCAGTCGATTGGTCCAATCGCCGCATATCCATCAGGCGTTACTGTAAGATTATCGTTCTTTTTCAATCGAACAATGTTTCTGGCCACATTTTCGAAGGCATAAAAATCAATTTCGCCATTTTCAAGCCCTATAGTTCTGGTTGCTGGATCTTTTATAATTTTAAGAACCATCTTATCTAGGTATGGTCTCCCATCTATAAAAAAGTCATCAAATCTTTCCAAGATGATATGCTCACCTGATTTGAATTCAACAAGCTTGAAGGGACCCGATCCAACAACATTTTCAGAGTTTTGTGGATGTGTTTTTGGATCTTGACCATCTCCATAAACATGCTCGGGTATTATAGCCATCAATTGTGATGACATGGCTAACATTAAAGCAGGGTGTGGAGATGATAATTTTAAAATGGCCGTATGCTCGTCAGGTGTTTCGACCGACACAACAGGAGCAAACATAGTTTTAAAAGGATGGTTTTTTTTAATTGTTTCCAAGGAGAACTTTACATCACTAGATTTAATTGGAACTCCATCATGAAACACAGCATCTTTCACAAGATTAAGTCTAACTGTTTTTCCACCATCACTTATTTCCCATGACTCAGCAAGATAAGGCTGTGGTTCCCAATTATTGTCATATCGAATTGGTGTTGCAAAGAGTTGTGCTCCCGGAAACCCGGTCACAATTCCTGATTGAACAGCTGGATTTAAATGTCGTGGGCTATTCCCAACAGCAGCTATCAGAGTACCGCCCTTTTTCGGCTCTGCAAAACTTACGCCTAATGACGTAAAAATTAGAGTAGCAGTGAGAAGTAACGTTTTTAAAAAATGTTTATTCATTTCTCGACCTTTCTAGTTAATTGAATTTTTGCCCGATTTTCACTTAACGCCCCCATATGATTAGATTGACTTAAGGTAAACTAATATGCAATAGAAACATTTGATTGATAATCATTCAAAAGTTACATTTAATGTTGATGATATCAAGCTTTCGTATAAACAGAAGTTTTTTTTGAAAGGTTTACTCTTGTTAAAAATTTTTAAGGCAAAAAAAATAGTTACAATGAACCCCAGGAATCCAGAGGCACAATACATGAGTGTTCTGGACGGTAAAATTGTTCAAGTGGGAGACCTCAAGACAATTAAACCTGAGGGCAAGTACGAACTGGACAGAAGTTTTGAGAATTACGTTTTAATGCCGGGTCTTGTTGAAGGACATAGTCATTTGTTTGAAGGTGCATTGTGGAGTAAATTATATTGCGGGTATTTTGATAGACAAAAGCCCGATGGAACAATGAGCATTGGCATTAAAAATGTAAAAGAGCTTGTTCAGAAACTTAAACACGAGAATGAAACCTTATTGGACCCGAACGCGCCATTGGCGGGATGGGGATTAGACCCAATTTATTTTGAAGACAAAGCATTAGACAGAAAAATACTGGATGTAGTTTCAGATCAGAGACCGATAGGAATACTACATGCGTCTGGACATAAACTTAACATAAACTCAGTAGGCTTAAAGCTTGCAGGATTTTTGAGAACAGGCATAAACCACGAGGGCCTTCCTCTCGGTGACGATGGTCTTCCATCTGGGGAGATAAGAGGGGCTGAAACCATTGCTTTGGTAACAAGGCATGTAGGCTTAGGCAAGGATTGGCTTTCAGGAGATGCAGAAGGTCTAAGAAACTTTGGAAAAATATGTGCCAGAGCCGGGGTCACTACTGCTGCTGACCTTGCGAACCTTCAAACAGATGAGGCCGTTGAAATGATGCTAAAGGTTACATCGGAAGCAGATTTTCCAGCTCGAATCGTTTCTTTACGATATATGCAGGGGATTAGCCCAAAAGAATTAATTCCCAAAGTCTTAGAACTCAAACAAAAATCTACTGAAAATTTAAGACTAGGTTCAATAAAAATTGTTGCAGATGGCTCAATTCAAGGATTCACGGCTAGGCTTAAGTGGCCTGGATATTATAATGGTGCCCCCAACGGCATGTGGTATACAGCACCGGAACATATACAAGAAGCCTATGAGCTTGCATTAGAAAATAATATTTTAGTACACACGCATACTAATGGAGACGAGGCTACCGAATTAGCCTTAGATTGCCTAGAAGGTGCTCTGGCTAAATTTCCTAAAAATGATCATAGATTTACTCTTCAACATTGTCAGCTTGCATCAACTGCTCAATTTAAAAGGATGCATAAGCTTGGTATGTGCGCAAACTTATTTTCTAACCACCATTTTTATTGGGGAGATGAACATTACTCCCTGACGGTTGGTCCAGAAAGAGCTCATCGAATGAATGCCTGTAAAACAGCATTACAAGAAAAAGTCCCCCTGGCAATACACTCTGATGCCCCAGTAACTCCCCTAGGCCCACTATTTACAGCTTGGTGTGCCATGAACAGGCTAACATTTTCTGGAAGAACTTTGGGGAATTATGAAAAAATTAATAAAATGGAAGCGTTATATGCCATAACTTTAGGAGCTGCGTTTACTCTTAAGATAGATCATGAAGTAGGGTCTTTAGAAACAGGGAAAAAAGCAGATTGTTGCATCTTAGAGGAGGATCCTTTTGATGTTAAAGAACTTAAATTCAAAGATCAAAAAATTGTAGGGACAATCAAAGGTGGCAAGCCACATATTAATGGAAATAGTGTGTAATTGTGGGCATTCCTCTGACATTGATCTCCGGTTACCTTGGAACAGGTAAAACGACATTAATAAATAATTTACTTAGGACGACTAAGAAAAAAATAGCTCTACTGGTGAATGACTTTGGTGACGTTAACATTGACGAGTCCTTAATCGAAGCTAGAACTGACTCCGTTCTGAGCATCGCGGGTGGATGTGTGTGTTGTAGCTATGGAAATGAGTTGATAGAAACTTTGGAGAGTATGAATTCAAATGAGATTTTACCAGATCATATTGTGCTTGAGGCAAGCGGGATTGCTTTACCTTCTAAAATCATACAAACAATATCGCTTATGGACTTCTTGTCATTTTATGGAACTGTGTTGTTAACAGACGCATCCCGACTTAGGTCACAATTAAGCGACTTGTATATCAGTGATACAATTAGTTTACAAATCGAGCAACATGATCTCTTGGTATTGAATAAAACTGATTTGCTTAAAGAAGATGAGTTATTAAATTGTATCGAAACTCTATCAAAACATTTCGAAATACGAAAGTTTCTCAAAACGGTGAAGGCACATATTGAAGAAAGAGATATGCTTCTAGACTTTGCACCCAGTGAAAAAGTTAAGAGTGACAAAATTAAATTAGAAAAAAAGCAACCGCATGAATTCACTTCATCAACGATAAAGCCTTCTGGAACAATAAACGCCGATACTCTCAGCACGCTTTTGCGGGATCCAATTTATAATATCGAAAGAGCAAAAGGATTTTTTAAAGATAATAAGGGAGAATTATGTACAATCCAATATGATGGATTAACTTTGGAAATTAAAAAAGCAGAAAATGAAAAGGATCCTGTGTTTGTTGTGATCGGTAAAAAGAATTTTTATAACGAAAAAGAGTTTGTCGAGAAACTTAACACTATCCAGACAAAATAAATTGGAGATAGACATTGACGTGGGAAAAAGAAGCGAAAGAAATCAATGAAAAGAGAGATTTTGCTGATCAGATGGGTGGCAAAGAGGCTGTAGAATTACAGTATAAAAAAGGTCGACTACCTGTAAGAGAAAGGATCAACAGAATACTAGATCATAAATCTTTCAATGAAATTGGTAAAAGTGCTGGTTTCTCAGAGTATAATGATAATGGGTCACTCAAGAAATTTACTCCTGGAAACTTTATCTTAGGATTTGGTAAAATCAATAAAAGACCAGTGGTAATAGGAGGAGAAGATTTTTCTTTAAAAGGTGGATCACCAAATGCTGCCGGGTTAAGGAAAAGTATTTATACAGAAGAACTAGCGCTAAAATACAAGGTCCCTTTAATTCGATTGCATGAAGGAGCTGGGGGATCCGTTGGTGGCACCAATCAAGAAAAAAGTAATCGGCCTACAAGTGATGCCGTATACACGCCTTCACGATTTATTTCGCTTGCTAACACTTTGGGGGAAGTGCCTGTAGCAACCGCTGCTTTGGGACCAGTCGCCGGCCTGCCCGCATCTCGTCTAGTAGCCTCACACTTTTCAGTAATGACAGAGACCTCGCTGGTACTTATAGCAGGGCCAAAAGTCGTAAAAAGAGCGTTAAATATAGATGTTACAAAAGAGGCCCTTGGTGGACCTGAGGTTCACTTAAAAAGTGGAGTAATAAACAACTTTGCAAAAACAGAAGATGACGCTTTCGAACAAATAAAAACATTTCTTTCCTTCGTGCCGGATAACGCCTGGTCGTTCCCAGACTCTATTTCTACTAGTGACAGGGTAGATCGTTGTGATGATTTATTAGTCGATATAATACCAAAAGATAGACGTAGACCATATAATGTCAGAAAGATTATTACATCCCTACTAGATATAAATGATGATCAAAGCACCTTTTTTGAGATCGGTAAAAAATATGGTCCAAGCCTCGTAACAGGCTTAGGTAGACTGAATGGTCAATCAGTTGGCATTATTGCTAATGACTGCATGTTCTACGCAGGAGCAATGACAACCAGTGCCTCAAAGAAATTAGAAAGATTTTCTGATTTTTGTAACAGTTTCCATATTCCGATTATCAGTTTGGTAGATGAACCAGGGTTCATGATTGGTCCAGAATCAGAAAAAAGTGGTACAATTAGATTTGGCACAGCAGCCATATCCGCGATCATGCAATCAAGAGTGCCATGGGCGTCTGTCCATATGCATAAATCTTTTGGAGTAGCTGCTACTGCACACTACGGGCCTGACAGCTTCACATTACTTTGGCCTAGTGCCTTAAGCGGTGCCTTACCTGTAGAAGGTGGCGTTGCTGTTGCATTTTCAAAGGAAATTGCAATGGCTAAAAATCCTGAAAAAAAACAGAAGGAGCTTGAGGATCAATTAGCTCAACGACAATCACCAATTCCAAGAGCAGAAGGCTTTTCTGCCCATGATTTGATTGATCCTAGGGAAACGCGTCCACGACTGATATCTTGGTTAGAACTCGCGCTTGCAGCTTACCGATTGAAACGTCCAAAACCTTACCGAGTAACAATGAGGCCATAATGAATTCAATAAGCACATTGCCTGTCAAAGTGGAAAAGATTTTTCGGCATCCAATAAAATCGATAAGTCGCGAAGAAATTACACAGATTAAGTTAGAAAGAAGAAAAGCTCTTCCTTTGGACAGAAGTTGGGCATTGGTGCATGAAAAAAGTTCTTTTGACGAATTATCAAATGAGTGGCAACCGTGTACTAAGTTTCTCAGAGGCTCAATTATGCCGACGCTATCAGCCGTCGAGTCAATAAGGACTGATGATCAAAAATATATTTTTAAACACCCCGATTTAAAACCTATAAAAATAGACCTTAGTGACCATATTGATCGAGAAACTTTTGTGAAGTGGTTGCTCCCTGTTTGTACTGATAAATTTCCAAAACCTACAAAATTAGTAAGCGTAGCCGATACGGCTCTCACAGACACTCCCTTCCAGTCAATTTCTATCAACTCGTTAGACTCTCTAGAAGATCTCTCCAAGAAAGCAGGGATTAGCTTGGAACCTGAGAGGTTCAGAGGAAATATATGGATACGTACAGGGAAGCCATGGGTTGAATTTGATTGGGTTGGTAAATTGATTAAAATTGATGAAGTAGAGTTAAAGGTTGTTGATAGAATAGAGCGATGTAATGCTACAAAAACTAATACAAAGACAGGCCAACGTAATTGTGATACTATAAGTGTACTTAATGAACGATTTGGACATCAGGATTTTGGAGTTTACTGCAGTGTAAGGACTCCCGGGACCGTAGGCATCAACAGTGTGCTTTCACTTTTTTAAATGGACTAAATAATATGAACCATCTCAGGCCAATCAAACAATTACCAACACATGAGGTTGAAAACATGCCTCCATATATAGGCAATCAAGATCTATGGAAAGGTGATAAAAATCTAAGAGATGCTGTTAATAGAGAAGGTGCGGGGTGGGCAGAAAAAACATTAAGTGATTTTGGGCAGTTGATGGGCAGCACCGAAATGTTTGATCATGCAGAGAAGGCAAATAAAAATCCACCAGAATTAAAGGCTTTTGATCAATATGGAAATAGAATTAATTACATTGATTACCATCCGTCCTATCATCAACTTCTAAGAGCAGCTATAAATAATGAAATTCCAAGCTTTGCATGGAAACATAACAAAGAGGGGTCACAGGTTGCGCACATGGCACTCACTTACATGTTTAATCAAGTAGAGGGTGGCGTTATGTGTCCGATGGCGATGACGTATTCTGTTATACCAGCACTTAAGCATAATCAACAATTAGAGGATCAATGGTTACCAAAGGTGCTATCAAATCAATATGATGATCGAGATATACCCATCGATCAAAAAGTGGGTGCAACAATAGGTATGTTTATGACCGAGAAGCAAGGCGGATCGGATGTAAGAGCCAACTCAACGAGAGCAAAGCCAGTGTCCTCTAATGTTGGTAATGGGTCGGATTATCTTCTTACTGGTCATAAGTATTTTTGCTCGGCCCCTATGTGCGATGCCTTTCTTGTGCTAGCCAACACTGATGTCGGGTTATCATGTTTTCTTGTGCCAAGATGGATGCCAAATGGGGAACGAAATAGTTTTTTCATTCAGAGACTAAAAGACAAGCTTGGCAACAAGTCAAATGCATCCTCTGAAATTGAACTCGATGATACATTTGGCACAATGATTGGAGAAGAGGGGAAGGGAATTAAGACAATTCTAGATATGGTTATAGGAAATAGAATATACTGTGCTGTCAGCTCAGCGTCTTTAATGCGTCAGGCGATTGTTCAGGTCCAACATCATGTTTCTCACAGGTCAGCATTTCAAAGAAGACTGATCGATCAACCTTTAATGAGAAACGTTGTCGCCGATATGGTTTTAGAAAGTGAGGCTGCTTTGAATTTGTCGCTCAGAGTAGCAAGGGCCGTTGACAATCAAAATTCCAATGAAGATGAACGGTCGTTCGCTCGTATAAGTACCGCTATAAGTAAATACTGGATAACTAAGAGAGCACCTTATTTGGTATTCGAAGCTTTAGAGTGTCATGGTGGTTCTGGTTATATAGAAGAATCTATTATGCCCAGGCTTTACAGGGAGGCTCCTCTTAATAGCATCTGGGAAGGAAGCGGTAATGTAATGTGTTTAGATGTTTTGAGAGCTCTACAGAGAGATAAAAATGCACTACCTGCATTATTTAGAGAACTCGCCTCAGCAAAAGGATCAAATAAAAATTTTGATGAGAGCTTTAATCACTTGAAAGAAACTTTGCAAGATCCAATAGATTTAGAAGTTAAGGCTAGGCTACTGACGGAAAAAATGGCCTGTCTTATTCAGGCATCAATTTTTATAAAAAGTGGCGAAGAGGAAAAAGTTTCGGCTTTTTGTAATAGTAGACTTGGACCACGATGGAGTGGAGCTTTTGGGACATTACCTGCTGATACAAGTTTTGAATATATAATGGGCGGCTTATAAATAGGATTAACTTTAGAACTGCTGTTTCATTAAATTTTATAGAAAACAAATTCTCCCTCTATATTAGGCTACAGATCCAAAATGGCCACCGCACGAATGAACCCAGCGGAAGCTTTCTTTATTTTAAAGGGGAAGCAGGATATCGTGTATCCGTAGTCTGGTAATTTCTCCAGAGAGCTCAACTTTTCCATATGGCAATAAGCCTTTTCCATACCTGCTCTATGACCTTCCCATATAATTGAAGAATCCTTTGTTTGTCTGTATTTTTCTGCAGTATGAGCAAAGGGTGCATCCCAGCTCCAAGCATCAGTCCCAGTAATTCTTACCCCTTTTTCCAATAAAAATATTGTCGCGTCTTTTCCCATACCACAGCCCTTAAGGAGATAGTCGTCAGCACCATAGTGTTTGCCAGCCGATGTATTAACCAGAACAATGTCAAATGGCTTAATTTCATAGTTAATTCTTTTAAGCTCGGCTTTTATATCATTAGGTGTAACAACATAACCATCTTCCATATGTCGAAAGTCAAATTTAACACCAGGGTTAAAACACCATTCAAGTGGAACCTGATCAATAGTGATCGCTTTTTTACCCCGATCCATAGTCGAGTGAAAATGATAGGGAGCATCAAGGTGGGTGCCATTATGAGTACTTATATTTAATTGCTCAACCGCCCACCCTTCTCCTCCGGGCAAGTCATCTTTCTGAAGCCCCGGAAAGAAAGAACAAACGTGTTCAGCAGAATCTTGGTGAGATATGTAGTCAATCTTCGGGAGAACAGCAGGGGGATCAGAGTTTATGCCTATTTCTAACGATACCGATAGATCAATAATCTTTTTTCTCATGACATGCACACAAATTTCTTAAGTTAAAAAACATTTAGTATCCTCCTATCTTTTTACCTAAATTAATACTAATTATATTAATAACTCCTTTCTTTTGAGAAGTTGAATAAAAATATGACTATAAAGCGTGTAAAGTTTTCGGATATTCAAATACATGATTTCGATGATGTCATTGACGTTCGTTCACCATTAGAGTTTGAAGAAGACCGGATACCGGGGTCTATTAATCTTCCAGTTCTTTCTAATGCAGAACGGGAAATGATTGGTACGATGTATAAACAGAAAAGTAAATTTGAAGCAAAGAAGTTAGGCGCATCTATAGTTTCTAAAAATATTTCAGATCATTTAAAAGATTATCTCTACAACAAAAATAGAGATTGGCTTCCTTTGATATACTGTTGGCGAGGTGGACAGCGATCTTATGCCTTGGCCACTATACTGGACCAAATAGGTTGGAAAGTAGAAGTGGTAGATGGAGGCTATAAGGCATTTCGAAAACATATCAGTGAATTCCTAAATAGAAATATTGACAGGTACTATCTAATACTCCTCACAGGAAATACGGGCACAGCGAAAACAAAAGTACTTAATTTGATAGAAAAAAAAAATGGGCAAATTCTCGATTTGGAAAGCCTGGCAAATCACAAAGGATCTGTATTTGGGTCACAAGGTCAGAAACAACCGTCACAAAAGTTATTTGAAACGCTAATCTACGATAAACTGGTAAATCTCAAAACTAATGAGCCAATATTTGTGGAGGCAGAATCCAATAAAATTGGAAACTTGCATATACCTAAGGAATTTTGGAAGTTGATGAAAAGCGCTCCACAAATTGAACTATCAGCCACTGTTGAAAAGAGGGCAAAATTTTTAGTTGAAGAATATTCCGAAATAACAACTGATCTAGATTTGTTAGAAAAACAAATTACAAGCCTTTCGACCATAGCTGGGCATAAAGTTGTAGAAAGCTGGTTGCTATTGGCAAAAAATAAAGAGTTTTATGAACTTGTAAAACAACTTATGGAAAAACATTATGACCCTAGGTACAAACGAAGCCTGTTAAGAAAGAAGAAAGAAGTATTTGCCAAGTTAAAAATAGAGGATATGTCCCCAAAAGGATTAAGTTCAATGGTTGATAGAATATTGCAAACGGCGAAAAAAATAGAATGAATACTCTATAATACTTCTATATAGGGCTTGCCATTTGTAAGTTCTCCTATAACTTTGCAATCGAAACCAAAATCTTCTCCAGCAGCAATGACCCCCTTTACTTTGTCTTTGGGGACCGTAGCTAGTAGTGGACCAGATGTTTGGGGATCAAAAAGGATATCTGTATTTGCTGTCGTTTTAATAATCATTCTCTCAGTATACATATAATTATTCTCGAAAATCGAAGACCTGATATCCTTGGTTATTAGATTTTTGACGCCAGGGTATACAGGTACCAGATCCAAAAATAGTTTTGCCCCTACGTTAGACTTTGAAACTATGTTCAGAAGGTGACCGGCCAAGCCGAAACCAGTTATATCAGTCATTGAGTTTGCTACTTTGCTTAGCACCTTAGCTATAGAACTTTGTGACTGAGACATAGCATCAAAAAGATTTTTAAGATGCTGCGCTTCACCTTCAAAACGCATTTCTCCTGCCATAAGAACTCCTGAGCCTAATGGTTTGGTTAAGATTATTTGATCTCCTACACATGCCTTATCAACAGTCTTAGGTTGCTTTTTTGAGAAACCTCCCAACGTGAAACCAATCACTATCTCTTTTCCTAAAGAGGTATGACCTCCTACTATCTTTACTCCCTCAGCACCAAAAACACTATTTGCCCCATCGATAATTTCTTCGATTGTTCGCTTTTGTATCTCGTTGGAGGACTCTGGAATAATAATATTTGTGAGAGCGATTTCGGGATCGGATCCCATTGCCCAAATATCTCCCAACGCATGAATCGCTGTAATTTTACTTTGAAGCCATGCATCCTTTGTGAATGACCTCAGATGATCTGTTGTCAAAGCTTGAAATGAGGAATTAAATTTTATAATTGCTGCATCATCTCCTATTTTACTAACAATATGTTTTGAGCCAGGATCTGATAATTTTCTTAATGAAGACTCCAAAATAACATTTCCGACTTTTGATCCACAGCCACCACAGAGTATTTTTTGGTTATTGTTTTGAGCTTTTTCCATATCTTTAGTGACCATTTCACTAAGTTTTTTGAAATTTGTTATAAACTTTTTATCGATGAAACTTTTTAATGACCAAACCCATTTAGCAGAAAAGGCAACGCCATTTCTAAGGAAGATCGCAGATGCACCCTCATAGACAATGAGCTTTAAATAATCACTTTGAGGTTTAAATCGGATTAGCTGCTCGTTCTGAAGAAACTTAAGGATATTTTTGTAAAGAATAGGTGCTTGCCTAACAGCATAAACTCCTGACTTATCTACCGCTTCAGAGGGGAAATATGCACAATCGCCAACTGCAAACGCATTTTGAAAGCCTATGACTCTTAAAGTTTCGTCCACGCATATATAACCATTTTTATTTTCAATTTTTGACTTTTTAAACAAATCATTTGGCTGAGGTCCAATACAGGAAATAATAAAATCTGCATGAACCAAGTTGCCATTTTTTTGTACTAATCCATTATTTGAAACTTCTTTTATTGGTGTGTTTTCAATTATTTCAATTTTTCGTAGCTTGGCTTTGGTTTTCAAATATCTTTGTTGAATTGAGCTCAATTTTTCAAAAGCTTTACCACTCGCAAAAATTTTAATCTTGAAATTTTCTAATTCAGTCTTCTTCAATCGAATATCCATCGCGAAACTCAACTCGATTGATGCTAAGCCTCCTCCTATAACACAAATAACTGGAGAAGATTTTTCATTAACAGTCTCCAAAAAGTTTTCCCAACGCTCTTGAAATGCAGCTAGAGGCCGAACGCTGCATCCAAATTTTTTAAACCCATTAATCAAAGGGACAGAGTTAGATCCAATATTTATGGATAGGAGATCAAAGTTTACAATCCTCCCTGTCTTACAAATAATTTCACTTTTTTTCTTATCGATTTTTTTAACAGTATCGATAATTAGTCTTGTTCCTGTAGCTCTACATAAACTGAATAAATTTACTTGCGCATCTGCTTTAGTACATAAACCAGCTACTAGAGCCGGTAGCATGCCGGTATAAGAGGAAATAGGATCTGGATTGATTAGAGTCACTCGAAGAGAAGGATCATTCTTCATTGCCCACATTTTCAAAAAAAGACAATTAGTATGCCCTGCTCCGATGAGAACCAAGTCTCTTTCAAAAAAACTTTCCTCACTATTCATTTATGGCTATCCTTTTGTTTGCATATTCTTAAGGCATAAAAAGCTATTTTCAATCATAGGAACTATAAAAAGAAATGTCATTTTTAACAACAAATTCACAGTTTAGATTGGTACTAGTAGGAATTTGTGTTGTGGCAATTACTGGTGGCTTAGGCAGGTTTGCTTATACTCCTATAATCCCCTACATGCAGAATACTCTTAATATTTCCTCTGCAGATATCGGCTTGATAGCTTCTTCTAACTATTTGGGATATCTAATTGGTTCGATTATTCCCCTTATTTATTCTTTTGCAAACAAACAAAGGCTTACACTTTATCTATCGGTTGTAGTGTCCATTGTAACGCTTGGCCTTATGGGTTCAACTAGCGATTTTTACTTATTTGTTTTATTAAGATTCCTCCAGGGAATTTCAGGTGCAATTGGGTTAGTTATAGCGACAAACCTAATTTTTTCTCAGATTACAGTTACCGGTCGCATAGATCTTCGTTTAGCTCATATATCGGGTTTTGGTGTTGGAATGTTTTTAAGTGCTATAGCTGTATGGATCTGCTCTATGTTTGACTTGCAATGGCACTACCAATGGTTTGTTATAGCGTTAATTTGCTTGGTTTTAACCATACCAATCATTTCAAGTCCGCTAGAAGTAGGTTCAGAATCAAGCATTGATCAGACCTCTCAGTCGAATAAACTATCTTTAGGATTCGTCGGTATCTCCGTAGGTTACTTTTTTTTTGGGTTTGGCTATATTATTTTTGGTACCTTTATCGCAGCTTTGGCTGTCAACACCCCCACATTAGAGAACATTCAGCATGCAAGTTGGATCTTAGTTGGGATATCTGCTATGCCAGCCATTTTCATCTGGCAAGCTATCAGTAAACTTACTGGGAATCATATCTCTTTAGCCTTATCCTGCTTCACCTGCTCTACAGGGATACTTACCTTGTACTTTTTTGATGGAATTGGAGCTTCATTATTTGCCTGCTTAGCTTATGGAATTGGGGTAATCGGCATTGTAGGTCTAGTGTTAATGGAGGGAAAAATCCGGCATGCTGGCTCAATAAAATTTGCCGTGGCTTTTTTAACTACTACTTTTAGCATCGGCCAGATTGTTGGGCCATACATTTCAGGTTTAATGATCGACTTTTTTGGAGACTACCAAAACGCCATGCTTTTATCTGGCTGCTCGCTTTTCATGGCAGGAATATGCATGATTAATTATAAACTTTTATTTTCTCGCTTCTAATACCATATTTGTTGCATTCTTTTTGACTATCTTGCAGTCCTTAAAGCCTCCCTGCTCTAATACCTCAATTAGTTTAGCGGGTCCAGCCTGAGCACCCAATGCTAAGCCTACCTCCTGAGATTTAGAGACTGGGATACAACCCATGGTTGAAAATGAATAATACATCTGTCCATATATATTGAAATTCTCCTCTGGCTTGTCATTTGCTGTTGGCTCAATGAGAATGACAGCTCCACCATCATTCAAGTGATCAAATGCATATTTTGCTGCCCCCACGGGATCACCCATATCATGAAGGCAATCAAAAAATGCGATGTAATCGTAATTGCCTGAGTAGCTTTTAGCGTCAGCTATCTCATAACTAATTTTCTCAGAACTTCCAGCACTATCTGCCAGTTTTTTTGCTTCAATTATCGACGGCTCATGAAAATCAAAGCCAAAGACCCTTGCCTCTGGAAACGCTTGCGCCACCATCAGCGTAGACAACCCATGACCACAGCCTACATCAGCAAAACTTCCTCCCAACTTCATTTTTTCCTCAAAACCATCAATCATTGGAAGCCATTTTTTTATAAGATTTACTTGATAAGATGGTTTGAAAAATCTAGCAGTGCCAGTAAAGCAAAGAGGGCATGCATTTTCATAAGCTACACCTTTGCCTGTTTTAAAAGCGTCTAACACTTTCTCCTCCGCATAAACTTGTCCGGCTAAAACTTCATACGCTCCCATCATGTTTGCTGGCCCTTCTTCGTCAGCAAAAACTGCTTTTTGTTCAGGTGATAATGAAAATTCTTCTTTTGCTCCATCGTAAGACACAAAGTCAGTAGCCGATAGCGCATAAAGCCATTCTCTCAAATAGCGCTCATCAACTCTGGCTTGATCAGCAAATCTTTTTGAGTTTATAGGTCCCAATTCCGAAAGTTTATGGAAGAGCCCTAACTGATCTCCTATTCGCATAAGTGGGATTAACGCTGATGCTGCGACATCTTTCATTATTTTAAACTGGAGGTTTTTTAGTTTTTCTATATCCAAATTTGTATCTGACATATCAGTCTCCTCTTTAGTTGCTCCTGTTTTCTAATTTACTTTTACTAATAACTTTCCGAAATTTTCACCCTTTAAAAGACCTCGAAAAGCTTCAACCATATTGTCCAAGCCTTCTACTATATCCTCTCTGTATTTTAGCTTCCCTTCTAAATACCACTTTTCTAGATGCTGCATTGCTTCTAATTGTTGCTCAGGAAATTCTCTTACAATAAATCCCTGTATTCTCAGACGCCAAGTTAGAACATTTCTAAAAAGCATCGGCAGACGATCTTCATCCAATTGCTGGCTTTGATTATTATACATTGAAATTATACCGCAAACTGGAATTCTTGCAAAATCACGAAGATGAGGATAAACGGCATTGAACGTTTTCCCTCCAACATTTTCCCAGTATATGTCGACGCCATCTTTGCAAATTTCGCCTAGTTTTTTTTCAAAATTATCATCATTGTAATTTAGACAATGATCGAAGCCTAATTCATCTTTAACATAATCTGATTTTCTTTCATTACCTACAACCCCTATTACATTGCAGCCATAAATTTTTCCAATTTGTCCTACGACAGATCCAACAGCTCCTGAAGCAGCAGACACAACTAGTGTTTCGCCCTCTTTTGGATTCCCAATATTCATCATTCCAATGTAAGCAGTTCTTCCTGGCATTCCCAATGTTCCTAGTGCTAGACTTAGAGGAAGACTGGGGTTATGTACTTTTTCTATAATTTTGTCAGAAACCAACGGCATGGTTTGCCATCCAGTTCTACCGATAACCATATCACCTTTGTTAAAAGTATCACTTTGACTTTCTATAACTTCAGAAACGGCTTCTCCCTCCATTACCGTTCCTAGTTCCACCGGCTTCGCATAACTCCGTCCTGCGTTCATTCTTCCCCTCATATAGGGATCTAAAGACAAATAAATTGACTTTAATTGTACCTGACCAGGTTGAACTGCGTCGAGATCCTCTTCAACAATTTGAAAATTTTCTTTTAGAGGTTCTTTTTCGGGTCGCGATTTAAGAATTATTTTTCTGTTCACTAAACTCACTCCTAGTTAATTGATTAAATTTTTTTGAAAGAATTTGACTAAGTTTTCTCGTATAACTTCTGGTTCCTTCAATAATGCTTCATTATGATCAGAATCGTAATTAACAACAAACTTTACCTCTTTCCCAAATGAGCTTGCAAACTTCACTAATCTTTCTGAGTGAAGAAAGGGAACCCGAGTGTCATCTGTTCCGTGCATAACCATAATAGCTCTATCCCCAATTCTCTGAATGCCGTCCTTTGGACTTTTTTCATAAATATCTATACCGTGTAGCTTTCCCATAAATACTGCAAGCCTCCATATAATTGGTGGAATTCCATTCCACTCCAATTCACTTTTCACAATTTCCTCAAAATCGAAAACTGGGCTATCCAGACTGAATGCAGGAATATCACTTCTCTCAGCCATTAAAAACTGGGTAGCTAAAGTGCCTCCTGAAACAGCATGGATGCCAATATTTTTAGTATCTATTTTCTTAACCTCTATTAGCCAATCAATTACCGTATTTAAATCCTCCCATTCTCTTGTCCCAGCAAAATATCTTCCCGTGGGGCAAGAACTGTCTCCATGATTTCTCTGATCAAACATCAATACGTTGAAACCAGCATTCGCAAGCATTGTAGCAGGCATGAGTTGATTGTAATGTTTTTTTGAGGAGTTAATGCCATGAACAATTATTATCGTTCTTTTTTCCTGAGGATAATTATTTCCAAACCACCAAGCACTTAGCTCTAGTTCATTTTCAAGGTCCAAAATATCTATATTTTCGATCTCGCCACTCTTAAGAAACCATTTGGAAAGATCCTCATCAACCCATCTATTCCAACGCTCGCCTCTAAATGGTCCTTGGTCTCTTCCATCCGCTACAAAATAAAGGGGTGTATTACTTTCGATTACTTGATCATTTGAACATGATACCTTCAGTACTCGCCAAAAGATAAACTCTCCTAATCCCAATGTTCCGAAAATTAGGAGTATCCCGACACATAGCGTAACCTTGTTAAAAAGAATTCGCATCCCCTTAAAGCTGACCTAGTTTTGTAAAAATATCTATAAAAAAGTTTAATTTTAGTATGTTCAGTACACTTTTTTTATTGTAGCATCGTAGGCTAAGAAAATTAATGTAAGGATTAAAAAATGACATTATTTACTCCCACTTCAAAATGGCAACTAGAGGAGCATGAGCTTTTTACCGATAGCGTAAAAAAGTTTTTCACTGATGAAGTAAAACCTAATCTTGAGGAATGGGGTAAGAAGCAACAAGTAGATAGGGCATTGTGGAATAAAGCTGGAGATGCTGGAATTTTGGGAAGCTCAATACCAGAAGAATTCGGTGGCTTCGGCGGTGATTTAGGATTTGATGCCATCACTTTATATGAGCTTGGAAGAACAGCAGGCGACTCCGGTAGCTGGGGATATGCGATTCAATCAATAGTTGTTCATTACATTAACGCCTACGGCACCGATGAACAGAAAAAAAGATGGCTCCCTAAACTTTCAACTGGTGAATACGTTGCTTCTCTTGCAATGACAGAACCTAGCACTGGATCGGATGTTCAATCGATTAAAACAACTGCCGAAAAAGATGGAAATCAATATCGAATTAATGGATCAAAGATATTCATAACAAATGGTGGCTCAGCGGACCTCATTGTTTTAGCGGCAAAGACAAATAAAAATGAAAAATCGAAAGGTGTGTCGTTGGTAGTCGTTGAAACAAAAGACCTAGAAGGCTTCTCAAGAGGGAAACCTCTAAAGAAACTAGGTCAAAAAGGTAATGACACATGTGAATTATTTTTTGAAGATGTCAAGGTTCCATTAACAAATTTACTTGGTACTGAAGAAGGCCAAGGTTTTTATCAATTGATGAAACAGTTGCCGTGGGAAAGATTAGCAATTGGCATAGGTGCTCTGGGTAACATAGACTTTGCGCTTGAAGAGACAATCAAATATGTAAAAGATAGGAAGGCGTTTGATAAGCGAATTATGGATTTTCAAAATACTCGTTTTCAACTTGCTGAAATGAAAACTAAAGCTGAGGTTCTTAGGTCCTTTATTAATGATTGTGTTGATAGAGTTAAACAGGGTTCTCTTGATGCTGCTACCGCTTCAATGGCAAAATACTGGGGAAGCCAAACACAAAATGAGATCATGGATGGATGTTTACAACTTCATGGCGGATACGGTTTTATAATGGAATATCCTATCGCTCGAATGTACGCTGATGCCCGTGTGCAGTCAATCTATGGGGGGACAAATGAGATCATGAAGGAATTAATTGCCAGATCGTTGGACGACTAATTAGGATGACGGATCAGAGCAACTCTGGCGGACCTTTATCCGGTTTAAAAGTGGTTGAATTCGATGGGCTTGGCCCAACTCCTTTTTCCGCTATGCAGTTGGCAGATATGGGTGCTGATGTGATTAGGATCGCTCGAAAAACAGGTACCCAGGCTGCCAACCAATTTACGGATGTTGTGATTAGGAATAGATCTTTTATAGAGCTAGATCTGAAAGATAGTGATGACATTGCTATTGCGAAGAAAATTGTATCCCATTCTGATATATTAATAGAAGGCTTTCGACCAGGTGTTATGGAAAGATTGGGATTAGGCCCTTCAGAGATGCTTTCAGCAAACAAAAAGCTCGTTTATGGAAGAATGACGGGATGGGGTCAGAAAGGGCCTCTCAGTAACACGGCAGGTCACGATATTAATTATATTTCTATATCTGGCGCACTTCACGCTATTGGGACCAAAGATACTCCAATAGCGCCACTAAATCTTTTGGGGGATTTTGCAGCAGGTTCAATGTATTTAGTTTTCGGAATCCTATGCGCAGTTTTACACGCGAAGCAGACTGGTCAGGGTCAAGTTGTAGATGGCTCTATTGTGGACGGAACTGCTAATTTGATGGCAATGATGTACTCTATGTTTAATTTTAAACAATGGGAAGATAGAAGAGACATTAATCTTCTTGATGGAGGTGCGCCTTTTTACACTACTTATAGAACTTCTGATAGTCGGCATATTTCAGTTGGTGCTATTGAAGATAAGTTTTACCTAGAGTTTATTACAAAACTTGATTTAAAACTTGATGAACTTCCAAACAGAACAGATAAATCTAATTGGCCGAAGCTAAAAGATATATTTCAAGAAATTATCAAGACAAAAACTATGAGAGAGTGGGAGGGGATTTACTATGGGACAGACGCATGCGTTGCCCCCGTTTTAAACTTTGAGGAAGCTTTTGTCGATCCTCATAATAAATACCGAGGAATTTTTCCTGAGGCTTTTAATATTATTCAGCCAAAACCGGCACCCGATCTATCCGTAACTCCAGCACCAAACATAACAGAAAAGCATAAAATTAAATTGACTGAAGCCGAGGTGTTTAGCCAGTGGGGTATTAATTAAGATGTATGTTTCAGAAGCTGTAAAATCAAGATTTTCTTGCAGAGCATTTACTGAGAAAACTGTTTCAAAGGAATTAATCAAGGAAATTTTAGACGTCGCCAAACAAGCTCCATCGGGGGGCAACCTTCAGCCATGGCATATTCATGTAGTATCAGGAAAGAAACTTGATCAGATAGTTTCGGATATTGAATCTAGAATCACAGATATGCCTATGGGGGAAAAAACGGAATATGATGTATATCCGCCAAACCTTTGGGAACCTTATAGAAGTCGACGCTTTAAATGTGGCGAAGATTTATACAAAAGCATAAATATACCAAGGGAAGATAAGGGCGCACGGTTAAGCCAATTGGCTAAAAATTTGCGCTTTTTTGATGCCCCTGTTGGGCTTTTTGTTTACATCGACAGAAAGATGGGACCTCCCCAATGGTCAGATGTTGGAATGTTTCTGCAAACTGTTATGTTAATAGCAAGAGAGAAGGGTTTGCATAGTTGTGCTCAAGAGGCATGGGCGATGTGGCATTCCACTGTAAACAAACACCTTGTTGTAGATGACAAATTTATGCTCTTTTGTGGAATGGGTATCGGGTACGCTGATGACAATCATCCTATTAACTCATGGAGAACCGACCGTGAAGCAGTCGACAATTTTACTACATTTTATGGTTTTGAAAAGTGATGTAATAAAATAATAACCTCGTTATGAAATCAATGGAGTTACAGAAAACAATAGAAGACCTCAAAGCAGGCGACAGGCTAGCTTTATCAAAATTCTTAACCCATGTAGAGACCAGTGACAATCCAATAGAATTGGTCTTGAAGCTTTATAATAAAGCAGAGCGCACAACGCCAATAATTGGAGTAACTGGTTTCCCTGGGGCAGGCAAATCGAGTTTGATAAATAGCTTCATAAGTATCCTTAGATCGAAAGAAAACAAAATTGGCGTGATTGCTATTGACCCGAGCAGCTTAATTTCTGGAGGCTCTCTTCTCGGTGATAGGACTAGAATGGAACAGCATTCTTCAGACGACAACGTCTTTATAAGGTCATTATCGTCGGATGGTGCATTAGGTGGAATATCTCACAAAAGCTTTCTTCTATCATTGGTTATGGCCACTTTCGACTTTGATTTTATTTTCGTTGAGACCGTTGGGGTTGGGCAATCTGAATCAGATATTACGAAACTAGCAGATTTCTCAATTCTTACTTTAGCCCCAGGACTTGGAGATAGTATCCAGGCGATGAAAGGTGGAGTTTTGGAAATAGTAGATTTAATCTTAGTTAATAAATCCGACAAACCAGAATCCGCACAAACATTCCACCAATTAAAGTCTATAATTGATATGGCTCAGGCTCCCAATGGTAAAAATATCAAAATAATGATTACCAATCAAAAAGATCGAGAAGAAAACACCAAAATAATTACCCACATTGAAAATTATTTAGAGAAGAGATCAAAATTAGAGAAAAGCAAAGAAAGTTATTTGTGGTTCGTACGTCAAATACTTTATGAAAAAATAGAAAAGAGCCTCTTTGATCAAAAAATACATGAGAAACTGAATCAAGAAACTTTCAATGAAAAAGATATTAGTGAAATTGTTAAACGTATTATTAAAGAATTAAAATAACTGTATCTTAATGGTGATCATCTTGGAGATGCTTCATTTGAGACAAAACTTCTCTTTTGAAATCATCCCGATAAGTCATCTCTTTACTTAAAATCAATTCTTCCAGTGCCTCAAGCCAACTACCATAATAAAAATCTAAATCGTCTTCCATGCTCACTGGCTTGTCCTTAAGCTTATTACCTAGTGCAGCAGTCCAAAGCGCCCAATCGAAAACTTTGTTTTCATACAAAGAAATGGTAAGTGCAAATAATTCACAATGCCATGGTGCGGAAAAAACTTCGCTGCCTTGAGGTAATAGTATTGGTTTATCACTTGAATTTTTCAAGATAGCTTTCCCATAAATCAACTACTACTGTGTCCTGAAAATACTCACATTTATCCCATAAATCTTGGCTCTTAAATTCTACTGAGTAGAGTGCCTCCGGATTTTCCCCCAAAAAATGAGCGTTTGTATCTGGAAATACATGGCTACCGTGATAGGCAATGACCTTACCAGTTCTTCCCTTTACATAGTCTGGTAATCTTGTATGACCTTTTTCAACTTTTGTATTACTATTGTTAGCTCTTACGGAAACGGTCTCTCCTAAGTTGAATTTTTTCTCTGTGGTACTTTCTCTTTTGGTTGGTCCCCCCATATTCAACAATTTTTTTACATTTTTTGCTTTTAAAACGCGAAAAGAGCTTTTTTTAAAATTGCCTCCATTTTCTTGCCCATCTTTAATAATACCATTTTCACCCATTAAGTTAATCAGACCACCAAGCCATTTTTCATAATATCCAAATTGTAGATAGTCTTTTGGCTCCAAAGACTCTCGCGCATACCTAGACCTATCCAAATTCCATAAACTTGAAAAACCCAACGCTAATGTTATGGCAAAAACTTCCTTTTCCCAATCTGCCTTAAATTTTTCCTTACTTGACTTTATATCAATTCTTTGGGAATCAAGCCGACCACCCATATCATGCGCCTTAGACATTATTCACCTGTTGGAGGCTTTGGAAAGCCTGTCCCTATCATGCTATCACGAGTAACCCAACTCACTAATTCGTTTTCACACAATCCCTTAGAACCGGGTGGCTGTTGTGGCAGAACAAGATACCGTATCTCTGCAGTCGAGTCCCAAACTTTAACTTTTTTTGATATTGGAAGTTTGACATCAAAGTCGCTTAAAACTGCCCTGGGTTCTCTCACTGCTCGACTTCGGTAGGCATCCGACTTATACCAGCTAGGCGGCAACCCCAACAAAGGCCACGGATAACAACTACAAAGGGTACAGACTATAAGATTATGGACTGTCTTAGTATTCTCTACCACCACAACATGTTCACCTTGACGACCATTAAGATCCATATCCTTTAACACCTTATCTGTATTATTTATTAGATCCTCTTTAAACTTTTTGTTCGTCCATGCTTTGGCAACTATCTTTGCACCATTTAAGGGCCCTACCTTATTCTGATAGGTATCAAGAATTTCATCCAATGCTTTTTGATCAATGAGTCCTTCTTTTTCTAAGATCGACTTCAAAGCTTTAACCCTAGCGTCTGGATTACTTGGAAACTCTTTATAAAATTGTTTAAAATTATCTTTTTTCATATTTTGAGACTAATGTTGTCGTTGCATTTTTTCTATTGCTTCAATATATCCTTCTAGACCCTTACCCATAATTACATAGTCCGCCCTCAAAGATACATATGAAAATTTCCTGAACTCTTCTCGCTTAGAAATATCAGATATATGAACTTCGATTACATACCCAGTAAAAGAATTTAACGCATCAAGAATTGCGACTGACGTATGTGAATATGCAGCAGCATTTATAATTATACCATCTGAAGTCTTTATTGCCTCCTGAATAAACGTCACTAATTCCGATTCGGAATTACTTTGTTCAAATTTTATATTCATTGAACAAGCTTTGCCTTTACTTAAACACATTTCCTCTAAATCTTTAAGAGTTTGAGATCCATATATTTCAGGCTGTCTTGTGCCAAGTAGGTTCAGGTTGGGCCCATTTAAAATTAAAATATTTTTTTGTTTGGTCATGTTTACAAAATTTTGTCCAAAATAATAAAAACCATTGCATAGTTCTTTTAATGATTTATATCAGAGTTCGAGCGTGTTTACGATAGGATAAAAGTGTTGCAAGGTAAAATTTTAACTCCAACAAAAAGAATAAGACGCACGCCCTTCTCTTCTAAAATAGAAGATCAGGTTAAGGGTGTAACAGTTTATAACCATATGATTTTACCGACCATCTTTAAAGATGCAGAGGAAGATTGCCGACACTTGAAGAGTGAAGTTCAAGTATGGGATGTATCCGTCCAAAGACAGGTTGAAATTGTAGGAAAAGACGCTGCAACGCTATTAGAAATATTAACTCCAAGAAATGTAAAGGATATGAACCCAAACAAATGTCTTTACGCTCCAATGGTCAATCAATATGGGGGCATGATAAATGATCCTGTGCTGTTAAGAGTAGATGAAGACCGTTACTGGATTTCTATAGCAGATAGTGATGTTCTTTTATGGGTTTCAGGGATTGCTGCTGCATTGAAATTAAATGTTGAGGTGTCAGAACCTTCAGTTTCGCCTCTGGCAATTCAGGGGCCTAAATCTAGACTACTTATGAAAAGAATATTTGGAAATGAAATGGACTACTTCAGTTATTTTGACCTTAGAAAATTAAAATTTGGGAAACACACAATCAATGTTGCGAGAACGGGTTGGTCTAAGCAAGGTGGTTTCGAAATTTATGTCGAAGGCACGGAATATGCCAATGAACTATGGGAGGAATTATTTACGAATGGGAAGGATTTGAATGTTAGACCAGGATGTCCTAACCAGATCGAAAGAATTGAATCTGGCCTTTTATCTTTTGGATCTGATATGACAATCCAAAACTCTCCCTTCGAATGCGGTCTCGGCAGATTTTGTGAGATTGATGCAAATTCAACATGTATCGGTTCCAAAGCTCTTGAAAATATAGCAAGTAATGGACCCTCGAAAGTATTGAGATACTTTGATGTTAAAGGCGATAAGGTGCCATTTTGTCACGATCACTGGCCTATATTTAATAATAAAAAGGTGGGGGAGGTTACGTCTGGAATTTTTTCGACAGAGTTCAATACAAATGTCGCTATTGGCATTGTTGATGTTGAGTATGCTATTGAGGGTACCAAGTTGCAAGTACTCATAGACAATAAGTTAAGAGATGCTTTTGTCAAAGAAAAACCCTTTAACCCCAAGCTAAAACCGTTTATTTAAATATATTATGGATAAAAATTCTCCTAAGATTGGTTTAGTTAGCCTAGGTTGTCCCAAAGCACTAGTTGATTCGGAAGTGCTAATAAACAAGCTCCAAAAATTAGGTTATGGAATATCACAAACTTATGACAACGCCGATGCAGTGATTGTAAATACGTGTGGTTTTCTTGACACAGCAAAAGCCGAAAGTTTGAATGCTATTGGTGAAGCCGTGAATGAAAACGGAAAAGTAATAGTAACTGGGTGTCTCGGCTCCACGCCAGAATTTATAAGGGACACTCATCCAAATGTGATGGCTATAACTGGGCCTCAAAAGTTTAATGAAGTTTTGGACTCAATTACGGAGAACATTCCAATAAAGAGCAACCCATTTGAAGCAAAGCCTTCATCGTCCTACGTCAAACTTACACCAAGACATTATAGTTATTTGAAAATCTCCGAAGGATGTAATCATAAATGCTCATTTTGTATTATTCCCTCTTTGAGAGGGCCTTTAAAATCTAGGTCAATGGCTTCAATACTATCTGAAGCAAAAAGTTTAGTTGAAAGGGGTACTAAAGAATTACTTGTAATATCGCAAGATACTTCCGCTTACGGACTAGATCTAAAGTTTGAAGAGACACTCGTAAATGGGAAAAAACTTAAGACTAATATTTATAATCTAGTGAACGAGTTAGCGTCTCTTGGAGTATGGGTGAGACTTCACTATATTTATCCCTATCCTCATGTGAAGCAATTAATACCTCTTATGGATCAGAATACGATATTACCGTATTTAGATGTCCCCTTTCAACATGCACACCCTGATGTATTAAAGAGAATGGCTCGGCCGTCAAATAACGTGCATGACCTTGAACAAATTTCTGAGTGGCGTTCAATTAATCCAGATCTTAGTATCAGATCAACTTTTATTGTGGGCTTCCCAGGAGAAACTGAAAGTGAGTTTAATTTTCTTCTTGATTGGTTAGAGGAAGCAAAAATTGATAGAGTGGGCTGCTTTAAATATGAAGACGTATCTGGCGCACGATCAAACGTAATGGAGGATCACCTCCACGATGATATAATACAAGATCGATACGACCGTTTTATGTCTAGGGCGCAACAACTATCCAAGTTGAAGCTTAAAGAAAAAGTAGGAAAAACGTTGAGCTGTGTTATAGACACTGTGGAACAGGACCATCTTATATGTAGATCAATTTTTGACGCTCCAGAGATAGACGGCATAGTCTCAATGCCCAAAAAACAAACTCATCATAGCGTGGGTGAACGTGTAACTGTGACGATTAGAGGCTCCTCCGAATATGACTTGGAAGGAGAGCTTCTTTTATCCTAGGACTGTGGCTGGGACTTCAAGCCTCCACCTTTCTTTCTACCAGTTGTGCCCGTTTTTGGTATTGAAGTAACACTACTCTTATCCTGTTTATCATTAGGTTCATCAAAGTCATCCAAATCTCTGTTGAGGGGTTTTCCGGACAGCACCCGTGTTATTTCACTACCCGTAAGAGTTTCATACTCTAGTAGTCCATTAGCTAACAAATCTAACTTCTTTTTTTCTTTTTTTAAAATATTTTTTGCTGTCGCATAACCCTCATCGACGAGCTTTCTCACTTCGATATCAATCTTTTCCTGTGTTTCCGGACCTAGATGACTTCCAGGACTTGTTGGACCTAAATAAGTCTGCTGTTCATTGGCATAATCGATATTTCCTAAATTATCAGACATCCCAAATTGCATTACCATTGCTCTCGCTATCTTAGTTATTTGTTGGATATCAGAACTTGCCCCAGATGTTACGTTCTCAGGTCCAAAAACCATTTCTTCTGCAACTTTACCTCCCATAGCCATTGCTATTTTCGATTTATATTTAGTTCTAGTGACTGATAACTGATCTCGTTCAGGTAAACTCAATACCAAACCTAAAGCTCTTCCTCGAGGTATAATGGTGGCTTTGTGTATCGGATCATGCTGAGGAACATTTAATCCCACGATCGCATGTCCCGCCTCATGATAAGCGGTCAATTTCTTTTCTTCGTCCGTCATGACCATAGATCTTCTCTCTGCGCCCATCATGACTTTATCCTTTGCATTTTCAAAATCTATCATAGCGACAAATCGTTTACCTGCCCTTGCTGCCATTAGTGCGGCTTCATTTACGAGATTAGCAAGATCAGCACCGGAAAAACCAGGTGTTCCTCGAGCTATTATTCTTAAATCTATATCTGGTCCTAAAACGGTCTTCTTTGCGTGCACATTCAGTATTTTTGTACGGCCCTGTATATCAGGATTCGGAACCTGAACCTGCCTGTCAAATCGCCCAGGCCTCAAAAGTGCTGGATCTAAAACATCAGGTCTATTGGTAGCGGCAATTAATATAACTCCCTCGTTTGACTCAAAACCATCCATTTCAACAAGCAGTTGATTAAGTGTCTGCTCTCTCTCATCGTTTCCACCACCATATCCAGCACCTCTATGACGACCTACTGCATCAATTTCGTCAATAAATACTATGCAGGGTGCGTTTTTCTTTGCTTGGTCAAACATATCTCTCACTCTGCTTGCCCCTACTCCGACAAACATTTCAACAAAATCTGAACCAGATATAGTGAAAAAGGGTACACCAGCCTCTCCCGCGATGGCTCTAGCTAACAGTGTCTTACCTGTTCCAGGAGGCCCTACTAACAGCGCTCCTTTCGGTATTTTCCCGCCGAGCCTTCCAAATTTTTGTGGGTCTTTTAGGAACTCTACTATCTCTTCCAGTTCATCTTTTGCCTCGTCAATACCAGCGACATCGTTGAACGTTACCTTGCCGTGTTTTTCAGTTAAAAGTTTAGCCTTGGACTTCCCAAAGCTCATGGCGCCTCCGCGGCCACCTCCTTGCATTCGATTCATTAAGTAGAGCCATACTCCTATTAGTAAAATAAAGGGCAACCAAACACTTATGGCACTCATAAGTCCTGACTTTTCTTGCTTCACAGCACGAACTTCGACATCTGATCTGCTTAAAACTTCTATTAGATTCGTACCAAGTGGTTGCACAACTTCATACCTTGTTCCGTCTGCTTCTCTCACATGTATGGTTTCTCCATCAAGAACAACTTCGGATACCTTTCCTGAACCAACTTGATCCAAAAACTGAGAAAAAGATAATTCTCTTTTGTTGTTGATTGTGTTGCCGCTGAAAACGTTGAATAAGGCGACTAGAAGAAAAAATAAAATCACCCAGAAGGCTATGTTTCGAAAGTTATTCATGTGTTTAATACCAACTTTTTGTTCTTTTACGGTTTATAAGTATGCTAAAAAAAAGCAAATTCAACTGTTTTTAAAAGAATTTGTAAAACTCACCATCCTGATTTAATAATTTTATGTCAACATCATACTTCAAATTAGAGAGAGGCACAAATTTAACACCTCTATTTGTTGTTATTGCCGGGATTGTTGCCAATGCAGTTTTGTCAAATTCACTAGTGATAGAGAATCTATGGTCATCAAGATATAACAACCCATAAGGCTTTACATATAGTTTTCCTTGTATTTTTGGTTTTAACATAATTAGCCATCTGTTATCCCAGATAAATTTTTCTTCTTTTACTAAATATTTTTTTTCAATGGACGCTAATTCTCGTGTGACGGTTATTATATCATTTTCTTTCTTAAAAACTGTCCCACCTAAGGTGGCGCCGGTCAATTTACTGTTAAGTATTTTGTTATGCATACTCTCAAGCTTTGAAAAACGGGGTTTGTAGAATTTTCCTGAAAACCAAGAGATTATACCCGAAAGTATTCTAAATTGGGTATCCTCAAAGAGCTGAGAAAATTTTTCAACTTCGAAAGTAATTTGACCGACATCATTAAACGATAAAAGTGTTTTCGAATTTTTTTTTGCTATTTCCTTAGATTGCTTCGAGGCCCTTAACATGTGATCAGCTGTTTTTACAAAATTTGGGGCTATGAGCCCATCAGATTTTAGTTGCTTGATAAGTTTTCTCATCTTTACTCGCTGATATTTATCATCATCGTTTGAGGGATCATCTATCCAACTATAATTGTTATTTCTCAAGTAATTTCGTAAGTCTTCTTTTCTATATTTTAATAATGGCCTTATCCATAAAATCTCATTCCTGACAACCATATTTTCCATACTAGCTAATCCATCTACACCAGATCCTCGTAAGAATCTGATAAGAAGGTTCTCTTCTTGGTCATCCAATGTATGGCCAACGAGGACGCATTGTAAATCATTTGAGATGGCCCAATTTCTTAATAATTGATATCTTGCTGATCGAGCATTGTCTTGCAAATTTCCTCGCGCCTCTAGTATGTTCATAGTTGGCTTTAAAGAAAAATGTTTAACTCTTTTCATTTCACAGATTTTCTTTACAAACTCCACCTCTGCTTTACTCTCTGATCTCAACCCGTGATCTACCGATGCTACCAATATCTCAGGCTTATTTTCAGCTTCCCACTCTGTTATAATATGAAAAAGAGCTATTGAATCACTGCCACCTGAAACAGCTATTCCACAAGAGCTAAGTTTCAGGCTAGCTAAGTTCCTAACAACCTGCTCAATCATTTTTCTGCTATCTTGGTTGATCACAGTTTAAGAGATTTTTTGCTTTTACAATTTCAACCAATAAAGTTCTTTCAATATTTTCAAATCTTGATCCAACTTCATCGAGGGTTAAACATGCTTGTTCCTTCTCTCCAATGGCTCCCAAACTGACCCCCAAACCAAATAATGTTTTAGCAGCAGTCTCTCCATCCGGATTGATTGTAAAACTCTCTAAATAATCATTGGCAGCACCAATCCAGTTTTCATCTTTTACTCTAGTTTCCGCTCTCCAGAACAAAGCAGCCGAAAGTTTTCCACTAGTTGGAAAATTTTCTATGAATTCTGAAAAACGTTGCTCGGCCATATTCGTTTGACCGCTATCAAAGAGTTCTAATGCGCTCATATACAGTTCTTCCTCTCTGCTAAAAACTTCAAGGTTCTCTAAAGACGCAGAGCTGTCTATTAGGGGTTGGATCACTGTCTCTGTTTGAATATCTTCGTTTGAGCCTTCAATTTTTTCAAGGTTGGTTGTATTTGAGTTTAGTATTGATGCTTTCAAATTTTTTAATTCCTTATAATAGTTATTTTCTAGGATTTCAAATCTGTTGTGTAGCTTTTTGATATCATTCTCTATTTCAGTCATCTTTAAAAATTGCCATTCAAACTTATCTTCAACAACGTTTTTCATCTTTAAGTCGAGTATTTCCTTTTCAAGTAATAGTAATCTTTTTTGAAGGGCTTCCAATTCAGGAGCTTCGCTTGCTAACGATTTGCTAACGTATAACAAAAACGGTGTTAAAATAATAATTAATGATCTTAAAAGCATAATAACTTTGTAATATCTGTTTCAAACACTACTCTACAATTTTTTTACCGACTACTGTTACTGCTCTACGATTTTTGGACCAACACTCCTCGTTGGAACAAACACGCAAAGGTCTCTCTTTTCCATAGGTAACTATACTGATCCGATCTTGCTCAATTCCTTTGGCTAAGAGGAATTCTCTAACTGCAGTAGCTCTTCGTGCGCCAAGAGCTAAATTATATTCTCTTGTTCCCTGTTCATCAGCGTGTCCTTCTATAGTAATGGGTAAAAATTTCTTTTCCTTAAGCCAATTCACTTGTGCATTTAAAATACTTATGGCGTCTGGCCGTAAACCACTTTGGTCAACAGTAAATAGAACGGTGTCCCCCACTAAGTTTTGGAAATATTCTATATCACTTTCAGAGATTTGTGCTTCATCAAGTGAGTTTTTAAAACTCTTATCATTTTCGCATCCCACAAGAAGTAGGATAACAAAAAAAGCAAGTCCGATATTTTTCATAATTTTTGCCTCGTCTACTGTTCGAATTTTATGTATTTTATACCACAAATATTAAACGATAACATTAATTTAAAATTGGAGACCAATTAGGGTCCGAAGCGAAAGAAGAGGTTTTAATTTTTCTAAGATTACGTCCAGATATGTCAATCGAGTAAATAGAAGGTGCTCCGGCCCTACCTGGTGTTTCCCTGAAAAACATTAATACTCTGCCATTTGGAGCCCAAGCAGGGCCTTCATCGAGAAATGACGTAGTCAGTAACCTTTCCTTTGTTCCGTCAACCCGCATCACTCCAATATGAAATTTTCCCTCTTTAATCTTTGTAAATGCAATCAGGTCACCTCTTGGTGACCAAACGGGAGTAGCATATCTACCTTTGCCAAAACTTATCCTTTTTGCATCTCCTCCTTGTGTAGAAATAATATAAAGTTGTTGCCCTCCTCCTCGATCACTTTCAAACACAATACTCTTCCCGTCTGGTGAAAAGCTTGGCGCGGTATCAATCGCGTTGTTTGTTGTTAGTCTTCTCTTCACTCCCGTAGACAAAGTATTTATAAAAATGTCGGTATTACCATTTTCGGTCATTGATAATACTATTTGACTACCATCCGCAGAGAACCTAGGAGCAAAACTCATTCCCTTTAATTCAGGGAGAGAGGTTATCTCTTCCGAGCTAAGATCCATCAAATAAACCCTAGGCTTACCTGTTTCATATCCAGTAAAAATAATTTTATTGGTAGTCGGTGAAAAGCGCGGCGCAATGACTAGAGAAGGTGGGTGCTTTAATAACCTGAAATTTGCTCCATCTTGATCCATAATAGCAAGCCTCTTTGTTCTTTTATCCTTTGGCCCAGTCTCAGAAACAAAAACAACTCTGCTATCAAAGTATGCCCCTTCACCTGTAACTCTAGTATATATTGTATCAGAGATTTTATGTGAAATTCTTCTCCAACTTTCCGAATTTGTGAAGTACTGCTTTCCCTTTCCAATTTCTTTTTGCTGAGATACATCCCACAATCTAAACTTAACTTCCAAGCGACCATCAGGCTTCAAACCAACAGATCCCATAACCAAAACATCAGCATTAATTATTGACCAGTCACTAAACTGCACTGGTGTATTGAAACTTAATGGCATACTGACGTAAGCAGACTGTGGGATAGATTTAAATAACCCGGTGCTGTCAAGATTATTTGAGATTACCTTTGCTAGTTCTCTGCTTATAATGGAGTTTGCACCGCTTTCTTTAATAAAGCTTGGAACGGCCAGCGATATAGGTTTTATTACGCCCCTCTTTACTGTCATGTCAAGCTGGGGAGTGTCATTTTTCTGAGCGGCTACGAAGGTAAAGTTTATGAATAAAATGCTTGTAAAAGAAAAAATTTTTAGGAATTTTAAAACACTATGTCTAACCATTATTTACACCCACATTTGTTTCAGGATCAAATACTACTCTTAAGACCAAACCTCTCGGAAAGCTTTCCTTCGGAACTGGAAAAGGAGAAGACTCTAACACTGCTTTGATAGCAGATCTTTTCGCTATTAGAAAGTTTCCAGAGGCTTTTTGTGGATAAACCAGCTTTATTGGGCCGTTTATATTTCCATTCTTATCAATCTTTAACTCTAAAATAATTACATACTTTTCATAATTTGCTAGTCTATTTATCGAAACAACATTCCAATTCTCGTTTAACTTCTGAAGAATCCTAGCCTTAGTCAATCTCTGAATTGAAGTTTCTAAAACTTTTTCTTTTTTCTGATTATTGACCACTTGTTCGATTAAGTTATTATACACTTCATCACTATTCTTTTGTAATGTAGGTTCATTAGTGTCATCCTGATCGCGTAACTTAATAAATGTCGGCCTCGATGGTGGTAACTTCGCAACGTTTAAGGCACCGGAAATAATCTCCACATTTTTTCCTTCTGACGAAATATGTGAACGGGTATTTTTTTGTTTTTCTGGATCATAATTTTGTTTTTCTGAGGAGACCTTCTTTTGAGCAGACCTGCTTACTCTTTCTTTAACCTGCTCTTCAACGTCATTCTCTCCTCTTTGAGCACGATTTGTGATGATTTCATCACTTGTCTTACGCTTTTTAATTTCAATAATAT
>CACNDI010000020.1 GCA_902619165.1 uncultured Alphaproteobacteria bacterium | reverse complement strand
GGTTCAAAGTGCCCTTGTTCTTTACGAAGAAGGGCTATTTGAGTTTAGATAAATGGTATCAATGGCACATCAAACGATGAGCACGCGGACAATAACACCAACGAACCTAGTAAAATAATTTGTTTCATCTTAACGTCTCCCAATTATAGGTAAGATGATTAAGGTTGTTTTAGTATTTCGTCAACCACTTTCAGTATACTGGTTGAATTAGGTTTTGTTAACGAGTTGAAACTACTGTGGAAGTGTCCATTTTTGTCTAATAAAACTTTATAAAAATTCCATTTTGGTTGGAAGTTATGTTCTTTTTTTAACCAACGGTAGAATGGATGAGCATTTTTGCCTCGAATCGAAGTGATTTCTGTCATAGGTAGAGTAAGATCAAATGATATATTACAAAACTCTTTAACTTTAGAATTACTTGATAGCTCCTGATTAAAATCGTTAGATGGTACAGCTATCACTACCAGCCCTTTGTCTTTGTAGCTTCTGTGTAATTTCTCTAGATGTGAATATTGGTTTGTAAATCCGCATCTTGAAGCAGTATTGGTAACCAATACCGCCTTTCCTTCATACGCACTTATATCCAAGGAGCCCCCGTCTATACTTTTAAATGAGAATTCTGTTGCATCTGTAAGTGCCGGTACGACGGTTGAAAAAAACAATATAATAACCTTTAGTAATAATTTCATATTTATGACCTGAGAAGGTACAAATAGATTTAATTTTATAAAAGTAAAGAGAAAATTATTCGTTGTTTTTTCTATGAGATTCCAAAGCCAAAATCAACGCAATAATAGCTATACATATAATAAATACAAAAACAAACATTGCGCCAAGACTACCTTCCATTTTTATACCCTCTTTAGTTTAGAACTTTGTATATTATTAATTACTTTTTTTACTATTAAAATCGAAATCTTCTGCTCTAGAAACATTTTTATGTGTTACAATGAAACAAGCAATTGCAAGGAGAAGAACCGCACCAGCCTCGTATATGAGGTTCTGTGGATCAGAGCCTTTCCCCTGCAAGATTATCATACGACTAAGAGCGGTAATCGCAATGAATAGAGGTAAAAGTATCGGGATCCGTCGACTTTTGTAAAAAATTGCTACCATCCCCAGAACCTCGGTGTAGATAAAAAGGAGTAAGAGATCTGCTAATTGAACCTTTTGTTGTAATATCAGATAGTAAATTTCTTGACCGGTAGCAAAGACAGTTGCTATGCCGATTAAAGTTAAAAGTACTTTTTCTGTAATTTTTATGGTTTCCTCTATCATTCTAAATTCCTTTTTCTTTTCTCGTCAATTCCCGATGTGCCTTCTCTAGAAGCTAACTCTGTCATTACTTCGTTTATAGATATATTTTTTGATCTCAACAAAACGAACATATGATACAAAGTATCAGCAGCCTCTCCAATAATCTCTTTTTTTTTCTTTTTTACACTGGCAACGATGAGTTCTATTGCCTCCTCGCCAAATTTTTCTGCGCATTTTTCTGTTCCTTTCTTTAACAGCTTTGCGGTATATGATTTGTTTGGAGACTCAGTTGTTTTTCCTTGAATTGTTAAATCCAATCTTTCAAGTATCTTGTTCATGTCATCCTCATGGGTACGTTAGATTTATTAAGAAACTCTTTTACCTCCGATATGGAAATTTCGTTAAAGTGAAAAACGGATGCAGCAAGCAAAGCTGATGCGCCACCGTCTTTAACAGCCTCGAGGAAATGTTCTACCTTGCCAGCACCTCCCGATGCTATTACCGGTATTCTTACAAAATCTGTTATGGTTTTTAGGAGCTTTATATCATAGCCATCTTGTACACCATCTTTATCCATAGAGGTTAATAAAATCTCTCCAGCACCATTATCTTCCATAGATTTTGCAAACTCAGTAACTTTTATACCAGTGGACCTAGTCCCTCCATGTGTAAAAACTTCCCAATCATTTATGCTCGCACTAAATTTGGCGTCTATTGCTACAACGATGCATTGACTTCCAAATTTATTCGCAGCTATTGATATCAATTGAGGATTAGAAACGGCAGCACTATTAAAACTTACTTTATCTGCACCATGATTGAGTAACTTTTCAACTTCAGAGTCTTGTCGTACCCCTCCTCCAACCGTTAAAGGCATAAAGCATTGTTCGGCTGTTTTTTTTACAATTTCGTAGGTTGTATTCCTATTCTCTTGGGAAGCCGAAATGTCTAAAAAACATAATTCATCCGCACCTTTATCATTATAAATTTTTGCTATTTCCACAGGATCACCAGCGTCACGCAGGTTTATAAAATTTGTTCCTTTGACAACTCTACCATCTTTAACATCTAAGCAAGGTATTATACGCGTTTTTAACATGCTAATCCTTCAAAATTCTCAATGCCTCTTCAATTCTTAAAGCTCCAGTATATAAAGCTTTTCCAGCGATAATCCCCTCTAAGTTCGGAATATTTTTTTTCACGTTTTCAAGATTCTCAGGGCCATTTATACCTCCTGACCCAATTACGGGAATACTTACATTATCCGACAGTCTCTTTGTAGCATCAGAATTCAATCCCGTCATTAAGCCATCTCTTTCTATATCGGTGAAAATAATTGCATCGACACCACAATCTTCAAAACTTTTTGCCAGGTCTAAGGTATTTTTATTTGATGTGGTTTTCCAGCCTGCCGTAGCGACCTTATTTGACCTGGAGTCTAGCGCAATTAGGATGCCATCAAATAGTCTACATGCTTCTTGAACTACAGAAGGGTTAGAAACGGCTAAAGTCCCTAAAATGACACGATCTACACCCTTCGACTTCCAGAATTCTATTTCCTTCAGACTTCTTATCCCCCCACCAACTTGAATTTTTAGGGAGGTAGAACTTCTTATCTCTTCAATGGTTTTTACATTCTTCTTAGTCCCAGAAACGGCACCATCTAGGTCTACTACGTGTAACCAATGACACCCTGCCTCTTGAAATATCTTTGCTTGAGCAATAGGATTATCATTGTAAACGATCGCAGTGTCTAGATCCCCCCGCTGCAGTCTTACACATTGGCCTTCTTTAAGATCAATAGCCGGATAAAAATTCAACTTAACTTTCCTTATCTTAGTTTTTCTAGTAAAATGGCGTCGTGAGTTTAATACAATGTAATTAATTCATTAACAAGATTTAAAGACTTTCTAGTGGAGATAATAATGATGAAAACACTTATAGCAATAGTAGCTTGTCTTATGATTAGCACTCATGTTTTTGCGGGAGCGTTTTCAGGTACATACAAAACTATGCCAAGTAAAAAGTCTGGGGGCTGGGCTTATGTGAAATTTGGAGCATGTAAAGAGAATAAACACTTAACATGTGGTACTTTAATAAAGGCTTTTTCTAAAGATGGGAAAGTGATAAAAAATTATGAACACAAGGGTAAGTATGTTGTTTGGGATATGAAAAAAGATGGAGACAATAAGTTTTCAGGGGGTAAAATAAAAGACTATAGTGATGGAAAAGTTTATAATTCAAAAATGGAAATACTAACAAAGAAAAAAATCGGAGTATCGGGATGTGTTTTGTTTATTTGTCAGGCACAGGAATGGGGCAAAGTAAAATAGGTTCGTTAACGTAGAGGATCCCATTCGATAAAATTGCTTATCATCTTTAGTCCCGGAATTTGGCTTTTTTCAGGATGAAATTGCAGACCAATAATATTTTCTTTAGCTATAGCTGCCACTATGTTCTTGCCATGATTTGTAGTAGCCACAATATCATTCTCAGAACGAGCAATAAATTCATAAGAATGAACAAAATAGAAATGGTCATTTGTGTTAATGCCATTGAATATTGGATGGTAATTTTTAAAAGAAAGGTTGTTCCAACCCATATGCGGTATTTTTAAATTCTGCTCTACATCAATTTTTTTCACTTCACCACGGATCCAATTTAAACCTGGATTATTACTTTGTCCCTCATGCCCTGTTGTTGCAAGAAGTTGCATTCCAACACATATTCCGAGAAATGGTTTTTTCTTTTCTATTACCATATCAATGAGAGAGTTACAAACATCGGTGTTCTCATGCAATTTTGACTTACAAAAAGAAAATGATCCAACTCCTGGTAAAACTACTTTATCTGCTACACGAACATCTTTGTAGCAAGAAGTTATTTTAACATTCACATTCTTAAAATTTGATGCAGCAGCTTGGAAGCTTTTGAGAGCAGAATGCAGATTGCCACTTCTATAATCGACAATGGCAATGTTCATTTTTTATAAGCTTCCTTTCGTAGAGGGTATCATCTCCACAACTTTATTTTTTTCGATGGCCATTTTAATAGATTTACCCATAGCCTTAAAAATGGCCTCTGAGATGTGATGTGAATTGAAACCATCAAGCATTTCCACATGGAGTGTAGTACCTGAGTTTGTGCTGAACGCATTGAAAAACTCACGCACAAGCTCTAAATCAAAATTACCAACTCTGTTAGTTGGAAAGTTTACTTTCCAACTGAGAAACGACCTTCCTGAAAAATCTAGAGCAACCCTTATCAAGGCATCATCCATAGGGAGTAAAAAAAAGCCGTATCTATTGATACCTTTTTTATCCCCAAGGGCCTCGAAAAAAGCCTTTCCCAAACAAATCCCACAATCCTCAACAGAGTGATGGAAATCAATATCGATATCCCCTTGTGCATTTAGTTCGAGGTCAACTGAAGAATGGAAGGTAAGTTGTTCAAGCATATGATCAAAGAAGGGAATATCGGTTTTAATTTTACCTCTCCCGACACCGTCTAGGTCTAAAACCAAATTAACCTTGGTCTCATTGGTAACTCTTTCTATTTTAGAAGTGCGCATTTGCTTACCATTAATTTTTAAGCTTTAATTTTCGGCTTCGTTAGGATATAAAGAATTAGCCGCGTGAATAGTCACATGTCTTTTAGCATCAAATTTATTTCATTACGAGAGAAAAATGGTCTCGAAAAATCCTAGAAGAAATCGAACGATGCTGTTGGTTGTAGGAGCAGCGTTTTTTGGTTTCACTCTTTATTCTGGTGAAATAATAGCTGCGTTAGTGAAATCAAATATATTTTCGATTAATCTTGAAGAAGTAAGTAATGATGTCGAAAGCAAAAACAGACAGATTCTCGTAAATCGACACCTTGAAGAATTAACCTCTAAAACAGAGAATGTTGAGAAATTGTTGCTAGATAGCAGGCAAGAATTATCTCAATTAGAAATGGTTAGGAATGGTCTACAAACGGAGAAAGAAAAACTTAAGCAAAGTATAGAAAAGCTTAAATTTGAACTGGTAGATCAACAAAACAAAAAAAAATTAGCTGAAAATAAAAGAGGCAAAACTGAAAGCGAGCTAAAACTGCTTAAAAAGGAAAACGAGCAGTTGAAAGAAAAGATTATCGCGTTGGATGAAGTGGCCCTGGAAAAAAGCAAATTGGAAAGCGCATTAAATAATTTAGAGAAAAAAAATAGAAGTTTAACCGAACAAGTAAAAAGTGTCCCTGACAAGGAAAAATTACTGGAAAGGTCGGAAGAACTTAAACAGAAAATAGTTTCGCTTAATGAACAACTTACTACTCAAAAAATGCTTATTGAGGGCTATGAATCAAATCAACAAATTCAATTAAATAGCATTAGTGGCTCTGAAATTGATAATAATGACAATTACAAAAAGCTAATACTAGATTTAAAGAAAGAACACAGAAATGAGGTTGGAAGATTAAAAAGTGAGATAGCGCGAACAGAAAAGTATAGAGTTAACTTTGATGAGTTGAATGGTATTAAAGTCGTATTTTCTGGTTTTATGGGTTATGACCTTGAACGTAAAGAAATAATTTTTATGACTAGGGAAGGCCAGAAAATAATGATGGTTCAAGACAACTTTACCGGCACTTTAGTTGGTGAGTGTGGGTTGCCTGTTATATCCAGTGAGAATGAAACTAGGTGTGCAGCTACGATAATAGCTCGGCTGCTTTTCCACAAAGATGGTCCAATAATGAAAGGATTGGAAATTGTTGAGGTAAGAAAGAAATAAATTAACCCACATTGGCATGTTCATTGCAAAATTCTTTGCATGATCATAATTAATCTACGATTTCTTGAGTATAAAATCCCCTTTTTTATTTTCCTTTTAACGTTAATATTAAACTTTAGTGGGGTGCATTCTCAGTCAGTGAATAGTCACCAAGATGCATTACGGTGTGAGTATTTGGCCTTAGATGCTGAAAAAAAGTATGGATTACCAGAAAATGTCCTGCTCAGTATATCAAGAGTTGAGTCAGGTTATCAAAAAGTGGACGGAGTTACGAGAGCTTGGCCATGGACATTGAATGCAGGAGGTGATAGCGCTTATTTTCAAAATAAAGAAGATGCGTTGCGTCATTTGGAAGAAAGGATTAAAAGAGGTGTCACGAATATCGACATTGGCTGTATGCAGCTTAATTTTCGTTGGCACAAAGATTTTTTTAATAACTTAAGCGAGATGATAAACCCAATTAAGAATGTTGATTACGCAGCAAAGTTCCTCAAAAAACTGCATCAAAGACATGGTTCATGGGAAAAGGCGGTAAAATATTACCACTCTTCAAAGAGTAAATATAACGTAAAATACTACAGAAAGGTTAAAGCGGTCTGGAATAAAGAGAACAATGAAAGCTCATTGGCACCAAAACTAGTAGCTGCTGTTTTCGCCCCTAAACCTAAAAAAGAAAACATTATTATCAAGAAAAAAGAAACTACGCCTCTGATCAAATTAAATCAGAATGATCAATATCTACAGTTTAAAAAGTCAGAAAATTATAAGCAGAATATCGAGGAAAATAAATCCATAGTCGTTAGTGGCATGAATTTTCAGAAATTGGTGGATACTGACACTGAATTCGATTTTACGAGCTTTGTCAAAAGTGTAAGTCGTAAAAATACGGCGGTACCTAAATATATTCGTGATAATTGGACAATTGTGTTATCTATAAGGAATCAACTTGAAAATAACAATTGAGTATATTGTATGAACGAGACAGAAAAGAAACTATTGGATGAAATAGCAAAAATATTGAAAAATCATCCAGATTTCGACCCTCCTTTTTTCAGAACGGATGGAGACCTCGTTATACCTCTGAATAGTGCACTAAAAAAAAATAGGGAAGCCCATAGAAGGTTTGCAAATGCATTTAGTCAGATGATGAAAAGTGATTCAAGCAAGAGACGGAAGAATAAGGCTTGGGTTTAAAATTAATCACGGTTTAAGCTATGATTACAAAAGAACGTCTTCTAGAAATATTAGATAAAAGTAAGCCTGAAGATAAAGTAAGCTTTTATACTGAGATCGCACTATCCTCTTTAATAATAATGAATCTCATAGCTGTTTCATTGGAGTCAGTGCCCACTTTGAGTGAAAAATATGCTGGGTCTTTTCTTTACTTTGAGATTTTTTCGGTGGTAATTTTCGGTTTGGAATACATTGCACGTATATGGGCAAGCGCGGAGAAAAAAGACACAAAGTATAAAACGGGGCTTGGGAGAAGATTAAGCTATATTTTTAGTTTTACTGGGATCATTGACTTTTTAGCGATCGTGCCAAGTATTCTTGCAATATTTATAAGCAGTGTAGACTTAAGGTGGTTGAGGGTTCTAAGGTTACTTCGATTACTGAAAATCTCTCACTATTCCACAGCACTTGAAGACCTATGGTCAGCAATAAAGCATGAAAGAAGTTCATTCGTAGCCGCTATCTATCTTTTTGCTATTGCGTTATTCTTTTCATCTGCAATGATGTACGTTGCTGAAAATACCGCGCAACCGGATAAATTTAAATCAATTCCCGAAACAATGTGGTGGTCTTTGATTACGTTGACAACGGTTGGTTATGGGGATGTTTCTCCTCTTACACCCTTGGGAAAGATTATAGGTGCTGTTACTGCTATAATGGGAGTTTGCGTAGTTGCTCTTTTAACTGGTATTGTAGCAAATGCTTTTGCCAATCAAGTAGCAAGAAGAAAAGCGATATTAGAGGCAGAGGTAGCTAATGCTCTTTTGGATGGCGAAATTTCGGATCAAGAACAAGAGAAGATTGAGTCGTTAAGAAAAAGATTTGATTTGAGCGAAGATCACGTTGATGCAATTATCGAGGTTTTCAAAGATACGAAGAAATAAGCGGTCCATGATTGTGTTGGCATATATTATGCAGTTTCTCCACTAAAAGGAGAAGGATATGACTAGCAAAACAATTGAAAAAGTTTCAGACAAAGTGATCTTAGTTGACGATTTTAATTTGGCTTTCAAACTAGTTTTCTTTGATGACAATAATGAAGAAGTAGAACCAGCTCAATATAAAGCTCTAAGTACTTTTAGTATTGAAAGAGACAAGCCTATACAGAAATAGTATTATAAGCTAGGAGAGGAATTTGTATCTAATAGGTTAGCTTGCAGCCATTGCATCTAATTTAGCCCTTCTTTTTCTTTCTGAAGAAGAGGGGATATTCAACATTTCCCGATATTTAGCTACCGTTCTCCTTGCGAGCTTTACACCATTCTTACTCACCATTTTCGCTATAGTATCGTCACTAAGTGGTCTTTCGCCTTTTTCTTCATTTAAAATTCTCTTTATCATATTTCTTACCGCTGCAGCTGACTTACTATTCTCCCTATCATTAGTTTCAATGGTAACACTAAAAAATGATTTTAATGGAAACGTTCCCTTGGGGGTAGAGACCATCAATCCGTTTGTTACTCTACTTACTGTACTCTCATGCATTTTTACTGCAATTGCGATATCTTTTAGTGATAGGGGCTCAAGAAAGTCCAACCCTCTTTCTAGAAAACTCTTTTGCCTCTTTATTATTTCTGCTGTAATTCTTAGCGTTGTAATGTTTCTTTGCTCCAAAGCCCTTTTTAACCATCTAGCAGATGAAAGTGCTTGGCTTGCATAGCCATCAATTTCTGAATTGTTGTGACCTACTGGCGATAACTTTTTGGCATAGTCTTCATTTATATTTATGGACGGTAGCGTGGACCGATTAAGATCAACTATCCAATCCTTACCTACTTTCCTCACCAGCAGATCTGGTTTGTGCATATTTGAAGTTTCTGACAAAAATAAACATCCTGGCTTGGGGTTAACGCTTCTAATTATCGCTAGACAGTCCTTTATTTTTCGTTCGTCACAGCCAATTTTTCGCATCAAACCATTCAAATCACCTTTGCCAAGTAGAGAAAGATTATCTAAGAGAACTGAGAGCTCATCACACATTAAGCCTTTTTCTAATATCTGAAGCCTTAAGCATTCTGATAAGTTTCTAGCAAATAGTCCTGTCGGTTCTGAGCTCTGTAGCTTTTTTAAAACGTTTTCAAGATCGACGTAAGGCACGTTCGTGTCGATATGAATTTCGTCAATTGATTTTCCCAACCAGCCTGATGGCTCTATTGCTTCCAAAAAATGTCTTGCAATGAAATGTTCCTTCGGACAATTCAACAAAAAAGGTAACTGATCCTCAATGTGCGCAATCAACGATTTTTCATGGTTAGGTACTATGGATGCTATTAAGTCCCAATCTTCGCCATTATTTGATTTATTATTTCCAACAACTCCATAATCGATGCTCGCATTGTCGAAGCGGTTATCATAATCCTCGTTATTAGTGGGATCATCTCCAAAATCAGTTTGTTCTTTTGCTGTTACTTGCTCACTATTAGAGTCATTTTTGTTCGACAAGTCGACCGAAGGCTCATTATTTTCTGATGCCTGGGTTTCTTCTTCTACATTTATAAATGGATTGTCAAAAGTTTGTTCCTCCAAAAACTGCTTTAGTTCCAGGTTAGTCAACTGAAGCAATTTTATAGCTTGTTGGAGCTGTGGGGTCATTACTAATGACTGTTTTTGTTTTATATTTAAAGACTGGGATAGTTGCATTTCAAATCTCCTTATGAGATTATGAAAGCAGATTTCGCTTAAAATTAAAAAAAATCAATTTGACGAGCTTTAATGTCAGCTTTTTGAAAAATTTATGCAACAATATCAATGATTTGTATTTTCTTATTAAAAAAATAGAAATTAATTGTGTCAAAAAATTACTATGAAAATTTAAAATTATAAGTTAATCTATGCGAGGAAAATTATAATGTTTAGAATAAAACAGAAAAATGCTCCCGAGGGTCCGTGCTTTACGTGTAGGTTAATTAGATCTTTTATAATGGCTACAGTAATGCTCATAGTGTTAGGCTTAGTTGCCAGTGACAAAATGCATTTATTGACATTTATTTCTACAGATTTAATAGCAATACTCGTTTTGGTGTTTGGACTAGTTGTATTTTTGTTTAAGCTTTGGCAGTGGAAAACAGATAAAATTGAAAAGAAAATGTAACTCTAGTATTTTTATCTATCCCTTACCAACCTTACCGCTAGATCTTTGATCGGAGAAAATCTATTAAAGGAAAATCCAGTGTGGAAATTTACGCTAACGTAGAATTTACTGTTAAAAATACTGCGGTTACTTGTCCAGTACGGCGCATTATCCGTGTTGGGAAAGATTTTTACATTTATCTTAGGAGAAGGGCAGCTCTTACAAACTATAGATGTAAGCTCTGCCTTTGAAGGTAATCGCCAATTTCCGCCTAGTTGTTCATTAGCAATATTTATCGCTTCTGGTACGAGATCTAAAGATAAGTTCACAATTTTCCCTGAACACTTATTCCCGTCCCACCTCTGGCCAACGGAACATCTTAACCATTCAATTTTATGTTCCAGATCTATAACAATGTGGTCTTTTACAACAAATCTACTGTCACTAGCATTAGAAATAGTACCAGTTAGTATTAAAACCCAACATATCGCTGTCAATCGTAAGTTTAGCATCGGATTAGTTTTCTTGTATTTGTATATAACATTATTATATTCATAAACAAGTTTGATGCCAAAAATTTTCATTTTTTAAATTAGTTGAATTTTTTTGGTACTATAATTGCAGTGGTTATCGTTGCAGGTAATAAAACATAATGAGGATAAAGGAAAAACTATGGATATAGCCTCTCTTCTTGGATTAATCGGAGCTCTTGGATTTATTATATACGCAATGGTTTCAGGCGGCGGCGTTGGTCCTTTTATAGATGTACCTTCACTAGCTATCGTTTTTGGTGGAACTTTCTTTTGTGTCATGTACACATGTCCTTTGCCAACGTTTCTTGGCTCTTTCGGCGTGATGGCAAAGGCTTTTTTTCCACCTGTGAAACCTCAAGATGAATTAGTAACAAAAATGGTGGAATTAGCGGGTATTGCTAGGAAAGATGGAATGATGGCACTTGAAGGTCAAGACGTGCCTGATAAGTTTTTTTCCAAGGGATTACAGATGCTTGTTGACGGGGCAGATGAGGCCAAACTGACGACGCAATTAAATCAAGAGATAAAGGCTATGAAGGCACGCCACGAGACTAATCAAGGTGTTGTAAAAGCCTGGATAGACATTGCCCCAGCAATGGGAATGATTGGCACTCTTGTCGGATTGGTTTTAATGTTGGGAAATATGGCCGACCCGAAGGCTATCGGCCCGGCTATGGCTGTCGCTCTTTTAACCACTCTGTATGGTGCTTTTATAGCAAACGTTTTGTTCTTGCCGATGATTACGTCCCTAGAAGGATATACCGCATATGAGGTGACATATAGAGAAATGGTGGTTATGGGTCTCAGAAATATAGCAAGAGGAGAATCTCCTCGGAATATTCAAGATCAGATGGTGGCTAATTTACCACCTGCAGTCCAACAAAAACTTGAAGCTGCCGCTTAATAAGATTTGGATCTTGAGGGAACATAGAAGTGGCAGAAGAAGTAGAAGCTGAGATAGAAGAAGAGGAAGAGGAATGCCCTAAGTGCCCTCCTGTTGGGGCTCCTGCATGGATGGCAACTTTTGCAGATATGGCGACTCTTTTAATGGCATTCTTTGTTCTGATACTGTCATTTGCAGAATTTAATGTGCCCAAATTTAAGCAGATATCCGGCTCGTTGAAAAATGCATTTGGTGTTCAAAGGTTGGTTCCTGTTGTTGAGCAACCAAAAGGAACTACGGTATTGTCCTTAAACTTTAGCCCTTCTCCTAGTCCATCAGTTACAAAGCAGATGACCCAACAAACAACTAATCTTGAAAAAAAAGAGCTTGAAGTAAAAACGGAAGAAGATGAGGGAGGCGAGAACGATAAAAAAGCTAAGGAATTAGTAGAGGCCCTTCAAGAAGCTGTTGATAAAGGAGAAATAAAAGTAGAAGCAATTGGGGAAGCTGTAAAAGTAGAAATAGGTGATGAAGAGACTTTGGCGAAGGACCTTCCTAAGTTGATACAAGAAACGCTAGAAGCTATTGAAGAAGCTAAGAATAAAACAGGTAATGCTGATCAAGAGGTACTTTTTGGGGGTCTTGAGGAGAAATTAAAGGAATTAGCCTCTCTTGCACAGACAGAGGCTGATGGCGAAACAAAAGGTTCATCAAAAGATTCCGGTTCAGGGGTATCAGATAAAGAAATGTCGGCAGAAGAAGCGTCAGCCAATCAAGCAGCGAATGAACTTGAAGTTGCTTTAAAAAATGAAATAGATAAGGGTCTTGTTAGTGTAGAAAGAAAAGATGGCAAGGTCTTCGTGACAGTAGGCTCTGGTGGAGCATTTTCATCAGGATCAGCGGAGTTAACGTCTCAAGCAAGACAGATTATGGCAAAAATTGCCGATAAGGGGGTAGGAGAGACAGGGACAGTGACTGTTTCTGGCCATACTGATAATGTTCCCTTGATGTTTGGAGGAAATTTCAGAGACAACTGGGATTTAGCTGCAGCTAGAGCATCTAGTGTAGTGCAAGAGCTCGAAAAAGCAGGAAACATAAGCACAGATAGAATGAAAGCGGTGAGCTTTGGTGAGTCAAAGCCAATTGATACAAATGAGACTTCTGCTGGAAGAGAAAAAAATAGAAGAATTGAGATTGAAATAAATTTCTGATAATCTTACTCTAACGCCGTAAGAATTTATTTGTAACAAATGCATTGTTAAACTACGATATCAACAAAAATCTTACAGCAATATTTTGATAGATATAACAATTACTATTTACGTTATCAACTTTGAAACTAAGGTAGTAAAGAGCTTGTTGATTTTAATAACCAAAATTGTGACTTTTATGCGATGGATACTAAAATTTATTTAAAATGGAGGAATCTAAAAACGCATCCATACGCATGTGCTTGCTCCTGATTTTATCTAACCTCGCTGAGCTATATATAAAAGTTCCCGCCAAAGAGAGGATTTAGGCCTATGGAGTGATATGAAAAAATAGGATTTACTTATTGCATTAAAAGTAGGATTGTAGAAATTTTATAAGATTAATCGCAAAAAAATCAGAAAATTATTTTCGCAATAGTCATTTGTTTCTCTTCTTCAGAACGTCATTAGCAAATTTGGTATCCCTGTTGTTTTGTAGATGAGATCAATAACTGGAAAAGCAAAAGCAGTGAGTCATGCGATAAGATATATCATTATAACGGCAAATCTGCCTCTTTGGTTTTCATAAACCAATTAAAATATAAAGGTAAGATCATTAAATTTTTTTTATTATTTAACTTAATTCTGCAAAAAAAGAATTTTATTTTTTACAGCGCTATAATGAACCGAGATTGATCTATTAAAAGTCTAAGTTGTAGAGAATTTCTTAAATTAAGATTAGTGAAGGATAATACTAAAGAAATTTTCCAGAATTACTTTGAAACGATCGAGTATAATTTAAGTAAAAATAGGCATTTTGTATTTAAAACAACATCAAAAAAGCTTGTTATGACCCAAAAAAGTATTGGTGAGATTTACTGAAATTAGTGCTAGCCACCCAATCTAATTGCTCGTTACTCTATATTCTTTCTTTGAAAGTCCATACATTTATCCACCTATTTATTGTAGGAAGGTATAGAGAGAGATCAATACATACTTTTTAGTAAAATTAACACTGAAAAAAAAATGTATGGCTAAGTAAGTAGTTAAACTTATTCAGGGTTCTTACGTGTATTGTTGTGAGGCTTTGAGAACATTTCCTGATTTATTTTTTTTCCTAGGCTTATGAACTTCCTTTTTATAAGGTTTTACAACGGCATTTATAAAATTAACTTTTTCATCGAGGTTTCGACACATCTCTTGAGCTTCTTTATCTGATCTTGCCGCAACTATTGCCCATACTTGCCGATCCTGAAACAGCCCGTAGCTTCTTCTAAGAGTGACTTGGCCTTTTCTTAAATAGAGGCTTACTAAAACGACTGCTAATATAAAAAGATATATGTTTACGCTGAAGGTGATAAGGTAGACACAAAGTATTGCTAGCAATGGCTCCCACATTTTCTGTTGCAGCAACCATACTGGAGGTAAGATAACTGCGAGCTGAGAATGTGTCGTATCGTAGACATCTACGACTCTTTTAACGTCTCTCAGTGCCTCAAAAATACGGTATTCCTCTTTCTGTCCCATTTCCCTTTTCTGAAACAATTCCATAATCATCTGAGACTCCTCAGGACGAGTGAATTCAAAAATTCCACCTAATGGACCTCTGGTAAATATCTCAAAAAACTTGCCATTCCTCCATACCGTTAAGAGCCACATGTCATCTTCTTCTCCACTGGACAGTAGATCAACCAATTTATCTATGCTCTCGTGATAACTGCTTCCATCTACCGCAACTATCACATCATTTTCTTTCAGTCTTAAAGCTTTAGTTCTAGAAGATTGGCCATGCTCTTTAAGCTTTAAGAAAGTTTGCAGTTGTGCTTCTTCAGAAGAACTTTCGTTTAATGCAATAGAATTTGTGTCGGACATTTCTGGCTTAATGAAGTCCTCGTTTTCACTCTCTGATTGTTGACTATCTAAATCTTGCATAGTAGCTTATTCCAAGAAATCATGGGAATTTAATCAGTCCATCTGAGCTCTTAATTTTACTGAATATTTCTTCGTTCTTTTTATAGAGAGATCTGATTTCTTTTGTTAATTGGTTCTGAGACTTAGATATCTCTTCCATTACCATATTGTCAGAGGAAGAAGTATTAATGTTCTTTAAAGAAGCGAGGAGTTCATTTTGATAAGCGTCAATTCCTTTACTAAGCTCATTAAGCCTTTTTTCAAATGATTGGGCTATTTTTTCAGCAAATATATTAACCGCTTGCTCTGTATTTTTAGTCATTGCGTCTTGTAAGCCTTTGTTTTGTTCAAGCACTCTGCTGGCGAGAGCGTTTGTTGCAACAGAAATTTCTTTTCTCAAAGAAGATAACTCCTCTACTAATTTCGCATTCTGTTTTTCGAGTGCTACCTGACTCTCCATGGCCACTGATAAAGCTTTGACGTTATCTTTGAGATCATCAACATTTTCTGCAAAAATTACAAGAGCCTCTCTATTTGTAGTAGTCATCACGCTCAAGTCTGACATTGAGCGGAAATAGAGCACGGATGAAAATATCATCGCTACTATTGCTGCGATCATAGAGCTTCCAAAAATTATAGTCGTATAACGATGTATTTGCTTCACTTGTGTCTCCAGTTTTTTATGCTCTCTTTTTACTTTGTTGTATTCAGAGGTTACATCAGTCGCCGCGTCTGCTGCATCTAGGGCGATTTTAATACTTTCTTCGATTGTACTTAGATCTGAACTCATTAATGTGACCTCCTGCGAGATTCAATTGTCTTTTCTACATTTCTACGTTTATAGTAAGCACATTTCATGCCAGTTGTTGCCATAACCTCCTGGTAAGGAATCCTTGACGACTTGAAACCAAACTTTCGACAACCCCACCTTCGTCTAGGATCATGTGTAATAAATAAATGAATGCATTGATTACAAGTTATCATGATTTTCTATTTTTTTTCTCATTTATAGAGTCAAAAAGGCGAGCTATTGCATATCTAAAGACAGCTAAGCACAACAAAAAACAGACAATCCAAATAACTACAGCTCTTAAAATATTGCCTGCATAAAATGCTTCAAGACCGTTTAATAGGGATAGAAAAGCAACTCCTCCAAAGCAAGCGGAACTTATATAGTCTCCAAGAGATTCGTGGCTTCTTCTAGGCATATCAATTCTCCTTCAAAATCTTTCCATTTTCATTGAATCTTAAATCCTCTGGAACATCAATATCTGGGGTTACTATATCTTCCCCTCTATCTAGTTTATAAACATATGCTAGTGCTACTGCCACCGCATTGTAAAGCTTTTCAGAGATCTCTTCTCCAATTTCTCCTGTAAAAAATAATGCTCTGGCGAGTAGTGGGCTTCGAAAACTTGTTATGTTCTTCTCAGAGCCGATATCTATTATCCTTTTTGCAATCAGTCCTTTACCCATCGCAATGATTTTGGGGGCTCCTAATTGCCCAACTTCGTATTTGAGAGCAACAGCAAAATGCGTTGGGTTTGTTATAATAGCTGTGGCTTCACCCATATTTTCTAAAGCTTCTTGCTGCTTTGCAGATTTCGTGGCACTTTCCATTTGAAGTCGCCTTATTTTCGCTCTTACTTCAGGGGAACCCTCCGTCTGTTTATACTCGTCTTTAACTTCTTGCTTGGTCATTCGAAGAGACTTAATGTGCTCGTACCTTTGATAAAAATAGTCTATTGCCGCTATTATCAATAAACAAATCAGCAAGGCTCCTATCAAGAGTGGAAAAGAAGATTGAGTGAGTTCTAGCCCAGTCTTTAAATTACCATCTGTTATTCGCAGTATTTGGGGCAGCAAATAATAAATTACGCCAATAGCACTTGCAAATAACAAACCGACTTTTAATAATGCTTTTCCGAGCTCAACTAAACTCTTTAAGGAGAACATTCTTTTTAATCCACTTAACGGATTAATTCTATTAGATTTAAAAGAAAGGGCTTTGGGTGCAAAATTTATACCTCCAACGGCAAATTGCGTAGCCAATACAACGACTAACATTGGCACGCCAACATATAGAGAGATTTTTATTATAAAAAATAAAGCATCTAGTGATTTTGTTGTTGGTAAATCGTCCAGCTTGTCATTTCCTGTGAAAACAAATAGATTTCCCCATTCAAATAAAATTGGTTTAAATGCAAAAGAAAAAGCGTACATAAGCAACAAAGCTGCTGCAATCCCTGTGAAAACAAACATTTCTTTGGAACTTAAAACCTTTCCGTCTTCTTTATGTTTGTCAATTTTGCGTTGGGAAGGCTCTTCCGTTTTTTCCTGTCCATCTTGGTTTTCTTCAGCCATCTTTTAAACTTTCAAGAGTTGTCATTAGATGGTCGAGAGATGAATCAATCAAATCTGAGAACGCAAATCCTAGGTTGCTTATGGAAAAATATAAAACGATAAAAGTACCAAGCATTGTGATTGGGAAACCAAATGAAAACAAATTTAATTGTGGAGCCGATCGAGTAATTATTCCTATTGCCACATTGATGAGTAATACTACCAGAACAACTGGCATCATAATTATTGATGCATTTAAGAACATGGAGCCTGAAGCAGCCATTCCACCATCTATTAATGCTGAAGGAACTGGAAGCGTACCTATAGGGATGAAATTATAACTTTCAATTATGATCCTTAGTGCTACAAGGTGACCATTAACTGTCAAAAAAATCATTATAAGGAAAAGATACAAAATTTGGCTCACCACGGGTGTCTGGACGCCAGAAACTGGGTCTACTTGGGCTGCATAACTTAAGCCTGCGCTGGTTGCAATTTTTTCCCCTGCTAACGAAGCTGCTGAGAACATTATAGAAAGTATTAGTCCAGCGGTCGCGCCTATAGCAATCTCTTTAAAAATAATAGCGATACCGTAGGCAGAGGTAAGTACCTGAGTGTCTAAATCCATAGGTTGAATTGAAAAAACTACAATTGAAATTACAAACGCAATTATTATTCTTACTCTCAACATTATGAATCGTGCACTAAAAAAAGGTGATGCAATAATGAACGCACTAAGTCTGATGGAAGTTAAAAAAAAAGCCAGCAATATTTCTATTATATTGTGAAGCCCTAGGCCTGGAATAATCTCGTTAATTGATTGTTCCATTTTTAGGCTTGACCGATTGCGGCTATTTGATCAAAAATAAACGCAAAGTAATCGGAAAGACCAGTTAACATAAAATTTGCAATCAAAGCCAAAGTCAGAAGAACAAGAACTAACTTTGGAACAAAACTCAAGGTCATTTCATTGATCGAAGTTGCTGCCTGAATTATACCAATCAAGAGGCCTATGCCAAGTGCCACTATTAGGACTGGGCCTGCTGAAATAATTATTTGCCAGAAAGCATCTTCTAAATAAGTGATGTTCTTGTCGAATTCCATGCCAAGGCTCCTTTTTTAATTTGACACATACGTTGCTACCAGCGATCCCACCGTCATTGCCCAACCATCAACCAGAACAAAAAGGAGAAGCTTAAACGGAAGGGCGACTAACATAGGACTGAGCATCATCATTCCTAAGGACATCAATATCGAGGCAATCACCATATCTATAACCAGAAAAGGAAGGAAAAGAAGAAAGCCTATTTGAAAAGCAGTTTTCAATTCTGATGTAATGAAAGCTGGGAGTATTACGGTGAGTGGTATATCCTCATGACCACGATATCCTTCATTGCCGATTAAATCCGTAAACATAGATAAATCATTTTCTCTAGTATTTTTTACCAAAAATTCCTTAAGGGTATTTGATCCCTTAGATAATGCTGTTTTTGCTGGTAATTCCCCTTCAAGATAGGGGTCAAGGGCTATTTTATTTATTTCCGTCAGTGTTGGGGTCATAATAAAGAAAGTTAAGAAAAGTGCTATCGCTATAAGAACCTGGTTTGGTGGAGTTTGTTGCGTTCCCATAGCTTGTCTGAGTATTGACAAAACAATTATTATTCTGGTGAACGAAGTAGCTCCTAGCACTATGGAGGGGAGCAGGGTCAACCCGGTCATTAGAGCAAGGATCTGTAGCGATAAGGAGTAGGTTGTTTCTGAGTCCCCATTGCTTTCAACTTTCAAAGCTGGGAGTCCTTCCGCAAAGTTTGATATCCCATTCTGTGCAAAGGCAGAACCAGCTAAAAGAAATAAGAATATTATCGGTAGCAATGCTAGTATATTTTTGAGTTTTATCATCTCTTAAATCCTAGCTTTGGATTCATTTTTCGTGCATTAGATATCGCGTCTGACAAAATGTTAGGCTTACTGGTTGATTTTTCCTTATTGCGCGGTTCGTTAGTCGTTTTATCCGACAGCGTATTGAGTTCAATATTTTGCTTAATTGTTGATGTATTTTTCCCTTCATGAGGAATAATTGTTGGTTGGGATCCTTTAACAAAGAAATAAAGATATTCTTTGTTATCAACTCTAATTAATCTAATTCGCTCGGAATTACTCAAAGCAAATTCATCAATGAATTTTATTCTTCTCTTTTTGTTTAAATGACTTTGGAAACTAAATTTATTATTTTTCAGTAACTGTTGTAAAACAATAAGAGCACCTAAAAAGAGTAATACAACAACTATTTGAGTTACGCTTATATCTTGAACTTGCATACCTGCCTCCTTGCTTAGTAAAAGGCAAATATTGTGCCAAAGAAATTATTCTTGTAAATTAGCCGTCTTTTGTAAGAAAAATATTAATTTTCAACGAATAACGTCAAAAAAATGACCTATTTATTTGACGCTCTCAATTCTTTTTTGAGGATCAACTATCTCAACAAATCTAATTCCAAATCTTTCACCAACCATTACGACCTCACCTTTAGCAATCATTGTCCCATTTATTAATATGTCTAATGGGTCTCCTGCTAATCTATCTAGCTCAATAACAGATCCTTCATTTAGCCTGAGTAATTCTTTGATTTTGAGCTCGGCACTGCCTACTTCAACTGTCAGTTTAACATCAATATTTTCTAAAACGCGCAGATTATCCGCAGAAGCGGTGGTTTGATCTTTTTCTTCAATATTAGCTGACTGCTCTTCACTTTGTTCCTCTATGTTTTCTTCTTCACCCATTGTTTGATCCCATTTGTTATTTACTTAATCTTTTCTTTATATTTACCGCTGCTTGTCCAGAAAGTTCTCCCAATTCACTTAAAAACACTAATTGATCTTCAATTAAAACTTCAATGCCTTCGCCCACATATATAGGGAAGGTGTCACCTGCTCGGGTTTGGAGAAGTTTATTCATTTGGACAGTAGGTTCACTCAATCGGCAACTGACATTCAAAGGAATCTCCATAACCATTCGTTCTAACTTTTCTTTCCATGTATAATCATCATCAATTACCTCGCTTTGAACTCGAGATCTTAGCTGGGAAGCTATAGGCTTAAGCGTTTGTAGAGGATAGATTACATCAAAGGTTGCTGCATCAACACCAGGCAATTGAACTACAAAAGAGCATATTATCACCATCTCAGAATTATCAACGAATGAAGCGAATTGTGGATTGACCTCTCTACTTTGTTCTACGAGAGTAATTGGCATAAGATCATACCATGCTTTCTCCAGCATCCTGTTAAGCCCTTCAGACACGATCTCTATTAGCCTTTCTTCAGTGCTCGTAAACTCGGCTCTCTTTTCCTTTATTGCTTCAATTTGTCCACCATAATAAGAATTTGTTAAAATAGATATAAAATTTGGGTCCATAACCAGTAGCATGTTCCCTCTGAGTTCTTCTAATCTATTGGATGTTAGGCTCATAAAGCTTTCAATCCCTGATGAGTATTCATCAAATGTTTTCACTTCCGGAGGAAAAGAAGATATTCGCGGAAGAATTCTCAGCATGGGAAGAAAGACACTTCTAGCTTGTCGCGCGAATCTTTCGTTTACAAGCCTTAGAGCGTAGTAATCTCCCAACAAAGATAACTCATCTGACCCAAACTTATATGGTCTAACGTTAGCAGATTCTGATAAGTCAGAAGATGACGAACTTCCAATATCATCGGACTGCAAACCCTCAATTAGCGCATCAACTTCCTCGCTGGATAATTTTCTAGATGATACCACTTAAGCCCTCATTCCCTTTTTATTGAAGCATAAAGGAAGTAAAATGAACGTTCTCGATACCTCCAAATCCTTCTAAAGCCTGCAATTTTGTGTTTAGCTCTGCTGCAATAGCTTTTGCGAGTGCATCTCTTCCAGATTTACCCTCAATATCTTGTTCAGAAAATTCACTCATAACAGCCAAAATACTAGACCTTAGAGATAATTGATGATCTTCCACATTTGTTATGACGTTTTCATCATATTGGGTCGAAACCCCGATTCCCGCTTGTAAAAACTTTCTAGAGCCTCTCAAGTTTGTTGTAAAGTTACCTGGAAACTCATAATAAGTCGTTATAAACTTTTCCACTTCTGGAGCTTCTTTTTTTTGAGGTCCAGCATTTGCGGCTTCCTCTGCCGCTTTTGCTTCTTCAGCTTCCTTCATCTTTCTTTCAATTATTTCTTCTATTTCTGTAGATGGGTCAGCTGGTGTCCCTCCAAATAGAAAATATCCTGCTCCTACACCAATTCCTATTAAAGCAATAGCTCCTAAAGCAAGCATAATTATTCTCATTAACCCGCCTTTTTTAGGCTCTTCTTCTTTTTCTTCTTCTGCCATTTTGCCTGTCCTCTTATTTAAGCTATAAGGTTAAGCCCTTCGCTTTCACTATTTATATTTTTAACGTGTTGTGGTAAATTTAAATCTTCTTCGATATTACTCTTTTTCTCTGTTGAAGCAAGCTTATGCTCTTGCCCCTTACCTTTATGGTTGCCACCAAACTGTTGCGTAAGTGTTTGAAGCGATGCCAACTTAAGTCCAGAAGCTTCCATCATCTGTGATAGTTTCTGTTCCGCCTCTCCTAAGAGTGCGGCGGCGCCGGCACTTTCAGCTACAATATTAATCTTAGCAATAGTATCGTGTAAATTTATCGTGACATTAAGCCTCCCCAAACTTTTTGGAGTTAAAGAAATTTCTAGTTGTTCGATCCCATCGACGATCGATTTTTCAATTTTATCTATTAACTTATCTCCCCAATTCCTTGACAACATATTTAGTGTTTGAAACGATTTACCGTTATTTTCTTGGCCGAAGACCGAAGATTTTTGTGCACTGAGCGATTCCGAGTTTAAAGGCGTATCTAGTTTATTAGTTAGAGTAATAGGCTGACGAAAAAGAGTTGTTTCTGAATTTAATTCCTTTGAAAGCATACCACTGGTGGAATTTTTGTTCACAACATCCACATTCTTCTCATTGGCTTTATTCCCTAGCTCAGAAATCTGGGTTATTTTGTTTTCTTGTTGATGAGAACTTTTAAGACTTTTTGCCTTTTGTGAATAATCTGCATCAAGATCAATTTTGATGTCAGACTTTTTTGAGTTGCCGTGAGACGCTATTCTGCCTTGATTACCTTCGAGTTCTTTTGGATTTTTATTTTGAGCATTTGGAATAACTTTAAGCGGTGAGATTTGCTCTGTGTTAGTAATGGTATTCGCGTTGTTTAACGCTTTTACGTTGATGTTGCTTTTTTTTCCAAGAATATTTTTTAACTGTTCATTCAGCTTAGTTCTTACTTTGTCCAAAACCAAATCGAGATTTCTGTTTGTATTTTTGTTATTTGGTTGGTCACTGATTAAACCTTCGAGTTCTTTTAAGAATTTCATGAGGTGTAAAAAATTTTCATTGATTAAACCGTGTGCTTGTTCTGGACTTTTATTCGCTTCTTTACCGACATTCAGCTCTATCATTTCAAAAAGATGTTTCAATCGTATTTTGATATCTTTAATAGTATCTTCGTCTAACTTTAAATTACCCTCGCTTAAAACACTCAATATTTCATGAATATTCTTATCAGCGTGTAGCTCTTCATCAACAGACATTTGATTATCTTGTTCACGATCAGTATTTTCGATATCAACACTTCCTAACAAATTATTAAATAAATTATCACTGTCAGGTTCACTCGAGCTAGAGTTGCCAGTTTCAAGTAAATCAAATTTCATACTATTGTTATTTTGTACTATTTCGGTCATCTAAGCTTATCCTGTGATAGACTTTGCAAAATAGGTGCCAATGTAACAATACCCTAGAGTTTATTTATTTTGGGTGTCATCAGTTCTCTCTTGGCTTCAAGGAAATCTTCTTCCTCTTTTCTTTTTTCATCAGCTTTTCTTTCAGCTTTAGTCATATTTTTGTGCTCAATAGCTATTTTTTTTTGTAATTCCTTTAGCTCCTTTTCTATGAATATTTGTTTAGTTTGTTTCTGATTGAGTTCATCTGCCAATTTTTGTGAATACCAATTTTGAGATTTAAGTAAGTACCCAGATCTAGGCCCAATATCATCCTTAAGTCGATCATTTTGCAGTTCTTTTATTTGTTCAATAAGCTGTGTATTTTTTTCTAATTCTGACGATAACTGATTAGATATTTTATTCTTCTTATTAAGAGATATTTTCTTTTTAAGGGAAAGCCGATCAAATATGTTTTTTTTTGTCATCATCCGACCTAGCCTCCTAATAGTTTTAGAAGAGCATCCTTGCTATCCCGGAAGTTTGCCGATACACCTTCTAATTGCCGTATGTGGGCAGTCAGATTGGGCCAAAGAGTTACTGCTAGATCGAGGTCTGGATCCTTACCTTGAGTGTAGCCTCCCATTAAGATAAGGTCTCGATTTTCTAGGTATAGCGTAATCAGTTTTCTAAAAACTCGCGCGTATTCAGTATGTGCTTCATCGATAATATCATTCATTACACGGCTTACAGAGCTTGAGACATCAATAGCCGGATAAATTCCCATTTGCGCCTGCTGTCTCGATAAAATAATATGTCCGTCAAGGATTGCTCTTGCCGTGTCCACTACAGGGTCATTTTCATCATCTCCATCTGCTAAAACGGTATAAAAAGCCGTAATTGATCCTTGGTGGTCAATTCCAGGTCCGGACCTCTCTATCAATTTAGGTATTAGCGATACTACCGAAGGAGGATAACCTTTAGCAGTTGGTTGTTCGCCAAGCGCAAGCCCAATTTCTCGTCGGGCATGGGCGACTCTAGTTAATGAGTCCATTATAAGTAGTACATTTTTCCCCTTTGATCTAAAGTATTCTGCAATAGCAGTTGCTCTATTCGCCCCCCGGATCCTTAGTAATGGAGACCTATCGGCCGGTACGGCGACAACTATTGTTTTGTTTTTTGCATTTCCTGACAAAATATTTTTTACAAAACTCCCCACTTCTCGCCCTCGTTCGCCGATAAGGCCGACAACCACCACCTCAGCTTCCGTATATTTACACATCATTCCAAGTAGTACGGACTTGCCTACTCCAGATCCTGCTATTATCCCCAACCTTTGTCCTTGCCCCACAGTTAAAAGACTGTTGATAGCCCTCACACCCACATCAAGAGGCTCATTGACGGAGTTTTTAGCTAAAGGGTTAAGAAACTTACCATTTAAAGGCCAGATTTCGGGTAGTGGCCCTAACGGTTTTCCATCATAAGGGTCTCCCATTGCGTCAACGACCCTTCCTAGTAACGAGGGTCCAACTTTGACATCATGACCCTCATCAACAACTGAGACTTTTGCTCCCGATTGAATTTTTGTGTCACTTTCAAACATAGACAAAATATTATTGCCTTTTTTAAATCCTATTATTTCCGCTAATGTTTCAGTACCATCCGAAGTCGCAACCGAGCAAATAGAACCAAGGTTTGCTGGGAACCCATCGCACTCCAAAAAATGCCCGTCGTATTTGTTAACCCTTCCAGAGGTTGTTAGCGTACCCGATAAGTTTATACTATTAATAGCTTGTTTTATTGAAGACGAACTATTTTTCATTTTTATCATCATTTACTGCGTGACTATCTTTACTTTCGTTTTGTAATGACTTGCTTGCCTCACTAACTTCAATGTCAGTCTCGTTGGTAGTATCATCATGAATTTCTTGCGTTTCCTTTGTTTTTTCGTCATTTTCTTCGTTGATTGATATTTGCTCTGAAATAAGGTCACCTATTTCTACTGAGCCCAGTTGAAGAATAAAGTCCCCTCGAAATAGCTCAGACGCTTCTTTTATTTCCAGCTCCTCCTCATGAAAAGATCCAATTAAGTTTTTCTCAATTAAATGAGCATCTTTTGGATTAAGCTTGAGAATAAGCTTTCTAGATGCTTTTTCAATTTTTTCAACAAACGCAATTATTTTATTTTTAAAGGGTTCTGGATTTTCATCTATCGCGCTACCGGCCCTTTCACTAGCCAATCTGGTAACCACTGCGAGTACAGATTGCATCATCTCAGTTTTATCAATCGTTTCTTTTTTCCTGATATTAGCTATAATATCTCTAAAGGTTTCCAAGGTTTTTTGCTGTTCATTTTCCATATCTTTCGAAGCAATTTTTTTTCCAATCTCAATGCCCTCCTGTTTTGCTTCTTCGACATTTGTATTGGTATTTTTCTGTGGCACATTAGGTGTTTCTTCACTGATAGTGGGTTCATTTGGGGTGGCGTCAGGTGAAATTGCCTCAGGCTCTTTATTCAGATTTACCGCTTTTGAATCTTTTTTGTCTTCTTTGGCTGGGTCATCGGAGAGATCTAAGTTTTTTGATGAATTCTCTGAAGTGTCACCCTCTTCCTTTTCTTTCTGATTTTGTTGTAAACTTGCTTCAACATCAGCATAGTTTGGATTATCGCCACCATCAGAAGGGCTATTATCTAAGGCCTTTTTTACGTTTTCTTGCTCACTATTTTCTAGAGTTTCTGACGATTGAAGGGGCTCTGCTTCATATATATTTTGTTTCTTCTTATCAAACGAAGTGGCGATTTGAGATATAGAGGTTGGTTTAAAATCGATCAAGTTTCTCTCTGGTATCTTATCTTGCTTTTTATAACCTACTTCTCTTGAAACCTTTATAAGCCGTGTAATTTCAGTGTCTTCTAATGGTGAGCTATCTTTTTCTTCTAAGGGTTGCATTTGTGATATCTAATATTGTTAAACGTAATCATCTCCACCACGGCCAGCTAAGACTATAGTGCCTTCATCCGACATTCTTCGAGCAGCATTTATTATTCGTTTTTGAGCTTCCTGAACTTCAGTAAGACGAACTGGACCAAGAGCTTCCATCTCATCTTGTATGTTGGCTGCTGCTCTCTGTGACATACAAGCAAATAATTTATCTCTTAAAACGTCATCAGCTCCTTTCATTGCTAAAACCAAGTCCTCAGTCTCGACACTTCTCAATATCATTTGCAAAGATTTATCATCAGATTTAATGAGGTTATCGAATACAAACATTGCCTCTTGAATTTCAGTCATTAAATTCTTGCTGAACTTCGCAACTTCTTTAAAGATTTTTTGTTCGTCTTCTCCTTTCATGAAATTCATAATTTGCGCGGCGGCTTTTACCCCTCCCACTTGGGAAGCTCGAAGTGACGTGTTAGCAGCAAATTTCTTTTGCATTACAAGCTCTAAATCTTTTAAAGCATCAGGTTGAACTGTTTGAATTGTTGCAATCCTTTTGACAATTTCCGGCTGTATTTTCTCATCAAGCATAACTAGTACATCAGAGCCTTGCGCGGGCTCAAGATAGGAAATAATCAGAGCAATAATCTGTGGGTGCTCATCTTGTATCAATTCTGCAATAGCTCTTGAATCCATCCATTCAAGTATTTCAATTGCGTTGTTACTTTCAGAGGGTGTAATTCGCCCTAAAATAGATTGCGCTCTATCTTGCCCCAATGCCTTATTCAGAACATTTTGAATATAGTTGCCGGCTCCTAATCCAAGACTTGTTTGTTCCTTAATAATTGCAAGAAATTCATCTAAAACTTTATTCACGGTATCTTGGTCTAGTCCTTCAACGGAATACATTGCACCACCAAGATGTTGAACTTCTTTTGGTGTTAAGTTTTTGAGAATTTCTGAAGCCTCATCTTCACCTAAGAGCATCATCAATATTGCTGATTTTTGTGTTCCGCTAAGGTTATCAAAAACTTTGCTTTTATCCTCTCTCTCTTGCTCAGCCATAATTTTTTCCTAATCCTTACCCTATCCTATTAATAATCTACTTTAATTCATATCTCTTTGTATCATGTTTTTGAAAACATTTGATACTCTACCAGATTCATCCTGAACTATCATCCTTATTACGGCGACTTTGTCATCATAAGTATTTGCCGTATCAAGCATTTCAGCAGAGATAGCTTGCTTCTTTGGTTTAAGCTTTGCTTTAATGTCTTCTAAGCTTTCACCTTCTTTGACTTCAATTGTATCGAGATCAATATCATCATCCATACCTGAAACTATCTCCCCGGCAACACCTGAGCCGACCGGAACAAGCATTCTGCTTAAAAGTGGTCTAATAACACCCAGCGCCACTATGGCCAAGATCGAAATTGTAATCAATTGTTTGATTAAATTTTTTACTAGAGGGATCTCATGCCATGTAACTTCTACCCCTTCAAGTGTGGAAATAAACGGAGCACTACTGACGGTAAGCTTATCTCCTCTCTCCGTATCAATCCCTACCGCACTTGTAATGAGCTGTCTAATCTCCTCAATTTTCTCATCAGACAACGGTTGGGAAACCTCAAGTCCGGTTTCTGGATCTATTACTTTAGGACTTCTAAGAAGAACGGCCGCATTTATCTTTAAAATCTTTGTTGATGGAGCCATTGTTGTAGCTATTCGCTTGCTAACTTCATAGTTTTTTATGTCACTTGATGATCTATTTCTAATTTGCCCTTGGGAGTCTCCCGTCACAGGGCTTTGGCTCAATTCAGCCTCTGTGGGCGCAGTATTTGATACTGCACCGGGAATTCCTTTTGCCGGTAAATCGGTGGTTAAATCTAATGTGCTTTGTTCACTTCTAAGAGCTGTTCCATCTGGATCCACGATTTCCTCTGTTATTTCACTCCTCGTGAAATCAATATCAATATTCACTTGAGTGCTGACATTTCCTGGGCCGACAATAGGGGTTACAAGAGTTGTAATACGACTACGATAAATATTTTCGAGTTTAACTCTATGTTCAAGTTGCGCATCGTTTAGCATACTATCTGGATCATCTAAAGACTTTGATAATAGCCGCCCGTTTTGGTCGATAACGGTTACATCTTCTTTAGTCATATTCGGAATTGACGAGGACACCAAGTGAATGATGGCATTGACTTGACCACTTGCCATTGATCTTCCGTTAGGCAGTTGTACAAAAACTGAAGCAGTAGGAGGTAGTTGGTTTCTTACAAATACTGATTTTTCTGGTAGTGCTAAGTGAACTCTAGCTGATATAACACCTTCGATTTCTCTTATTGATTTCGCGAGCTCTATTTCCTGAGTTTGCTTGAGCCGCATAAGCTCTACTGACCTACTCGAACCCATCGGTAAATCTGTTAATGTTGAGTATCCATCGGGCGCACTGCTTGGCAAGCCCTGTGCTGCTAGACTAATTCTGGAACGGTGATAATCTTCAACAGGGACGAGTATTTCTCCAGTAGTGGGATCCAGCGTCACATCGACCCCTAAGTTCTTCAATGCATCTTGAACTTTGGATTTCTCAGAATCTGGAAGAGATGCGTATAAGGTTGTTCGTTCTGGCTGTTGTAAAAGAGAGTAAACAAATAGTCCAAGTACTAAAACAACAACTGCAATTATCGCGGGTAAAGATCTTTGTACGCTTGGTTGACTAGCAATCTGCTGAACATTTGACAGAAATTGACCTGCTTGGGGAATCAAACCGGTTCCCTGTTGTGTTTGTTGCGTACCTGTGAATTCTGTTGTATCTGCCATATTTTATACCTTTAGCTTTAATTAGACGGGCATGCTCATAATATCTTTATATGCTGAAAGCACTTTATTTCGCGTATTTAGTGTAAGCTGGAAACCTAACGAAGATATTTGCTGATTAATCATTACCTTTGTCAAATCATTTTCAATTCCAAGCTCAAAGTTTCTTGTAGTATCAGCCGCGATCTTCTGTGCGTCTGCTACTGAGTCGAGCGCTTTTTCCATTCTGGCTCCGAATTTCCCAGGATCAGTATCATTGCCTAAAGCTTTGCTTGCACTTTCAATGATATCCTTGTGAGAAGATAATACTTTGTTTGTGATGGCTCCGATTTGTGACATTTAAAACCTCAAATTGCTAGCTGTTGTGAATTTTCATCGACTGGTGAATTTGTTGCAACATTAAGAGGATTGTTATCAATAACTATATCTGTTGAACAAATTTCTTTTTCTGTGCAAAGGACTAAGGCTCTTTGGACTATATTTTCAAGCTCTCTTACGTTTCCTGGCCAGTTATGATCTATAAGCGTTTTTAATGCCGAACTTTTTAGCCATGGAAGCTCATTAACTGATTTGCAATGTCTATAAAGCAGGGCAGTAGTTAAAGGTATAATGTCATCTCTTCGGTCTCTTAGGTGTGAAGTGGCAAGAGGAAAGACGTTCAGTCTATAATAAAGGTCTTCCCTAAAAGTGCCTTTTTTTATTTCTTCCAGCATATTTCTGTTAGTGGTCGCTATTACTCTGACATCCACGGGCAAATCTTTCTGTGAGCCAATAGGGGTTACTATTTTTTCCTGTAAAACTCGTAGAATTTTTGCCTGTAAACTTAGGGGCATCTCACTAATTTCATCTAACAGCAAGGTTCCACCATCGGCAGCTCTGAAAATTCCTTTATTCGGGCTAGATGCACCCGTAAACGCTCCTTTTTCATGCCCAAATAGAATTGCCTCAAGCATATTTTCTGGAATAGCTGCGCAGTTAATTCCAACGAAGGGATTATCGCTCCTTGGAGAGTTTTTATGGATAAATTTTGACAACACCTCTTTACCGGTTCCGGTAGGCCCATTTATAAAAACTGTAACATCTGTCTTAGCAACCTTTTCAGCTAGCTTTAAAAGTTTCTTCGTATTTGCGTCCCCGGCAATGAATTGGTTATTCTTCATGACGAGTGTTGCGACCATCTGAGAGCCATACTCGTTAATAGTGTCCTCATGTTCATTATCTTTAGGAAAATTTATATGCAATAATTTCCCACCCAACTCCTCCCTCACGGAAAAAGTATCATCAACCTGTCCTACAATCACAATAGAGTTTGCTTTATGGCCTTTGGCAATATTTATTAAACCAGCTTGGCCATCTATAGAATTAAAATAATCTTTGGAGCAAAGAAAACAATTTTCTGCTTCTCTAGAAGGCTGCATCTTATTACACGCTACATTATCCTTTCCCGTATACTCAACAATTGCTTGCCGTTCTTCGAGAATTTCTTTTAACCTCTTTGCGAAGGGAAACCTCTCGGCTTCTATTATAACATTTAACATACCTAAATCTCCTTTGACATTTTGATAAAGGCAAAAAGTAAGCCAAACAGATTTTTAGAAAGAAATTAATACCTAACATATTGAATTTATTGTATTTTTAATATATATTTTTAAGTTAACCAATTTCTTTGTTTTAATAATAGTAGTTCAAAAATTTGACTTTTTACTTATATTTTTTCTAATTGCATGCTAACATTAGTAAGAATTTTGACGAGAATACGAAATATATGCAGGCAATAGAAAAAATTATTTTAGGAAACTCATTAGCAATAAAAGAAATGAAAAAGCTAATTGAGATGGTATGCGCTTCCGCTACCACTGTTTTAATACAAGGAGAGACGGGTACAGGGAAAGAATTGGTTGCAGAGGCCTTACATGTGGCATCAGGGAGGAAAGGAAGCAATATTTCAGTAAATTGCGCCGCTATTCCTTCGGAGCTTTTAGAGTCTGAGCTATTTGGACATGAAAAAGGGGCCTTCACTGGGGCAGATCGTGCAAGAGCTGGAAGGTTTGAGCAAGCAAATCATGGAACGATTTTTCTAGATGAGATAGGAGACATGCCCTTACCTTTGCAATCCAAATTATTGAGAGTATTAGAGGGTCGGAAGATCCAGAGAGTGGGTTCAAATAAAGAAATAGACGTTGATTTTCGTCTGGTATGCGCGACCCATCAAGATTTAGATAAAAAAGTAGAAAAGGGTGAATTTAGAGCTGACCTTTTTTACAGGATAAATGTATTTCCAATAGAGGTGCCAAACCTAGCTATGAGAACAGTAGATGTTCCTATCCTGATTCAAGGAATTATAGAGAAGATGAAATTTTCTGGCCAAGAAATTAATGTCAACTTTAGTGAAGATGCGATAAAGGTTTTATCAAATTACAACTGGCCAGGTAACGTAAGAGAGTTGAGGAATGTGATTGAAAGAGCATCTGTATTATTCAACGACAGATCGGTGTCTGGAGATAATGTTAAGGAAAATCTACTAAGATTGAAAGTTCCTGACCCTGATGAGGAACAAGATGAGTTATGGGCTGCCTCGACTGACTTGGTGGAGTCCATTGATAAAGAAGAAGAGGTCACCAACCTGCCTCTTCCCAAACCAGAGCAATACAAGGATTGGTTTCTTTATTTTGATAAAATGGATCTGAGGAGGCATCTTAGCGAAATAGAGATTGTAATGATCGAAGCGGCGTTGGAAAAGACGGATGGAATGGTTAGTCAAGCCTCTGATGCATTAAAACTTAGAAGAACAACTTTAATCGAGAAAATGAAGAAATATGGAATTTCAAAATAAAAAAATCAGCGAGGACTTTGTTTATAGGCTTCATGCATCTTCCGACTTCGTGATACGCCGTACGTATAGTCTTTAAATCGTTTTTTTGTTAATTCCTCATAGCGAGAAATATCTTCAAGCAGCTTAACAAGCACATTGATCTCACTTTTTGAAAGGTTACGTGCTGTGTCTTTGTCTTCGACTAACGCTTTCACTACGGCCTCTAGACTATTTGACAGATTATTAAGCTCTTCAAAATTATTTTCATCAAGAGCATGATCGATCTCATTTTTCAGCTTCGATATTTCCGTGAATTTTATCGTAGTCATGGTGACCTCTAGTCTATGCTACTCCAGCTCTCTCTTATTTCCGATAACGCACTGACGGCTTTGAGGCTCCTATCAATTTTACAGCTCTTGAATTCTTCAATAAGCGCAACTCTTGTGTACTCATATATCTGAAATAAGCTCTTTGCAACTCCTAAATCTTTTTCAAAATCAATACTACCTTGTAGCGTATACAGGATCGTGAGTGCTTTTGAAAAACTTGAAGATTTTTTTCTAAATGTATCAGACGAAGGAATTATATTCGACTGGAAGGCATTAATGGAATTTAGCAATTCATCAAATATTGTGATAAGCATGGCTCTAGGATTATCTGTTTGAGGAGCTTTTATTGTATCAGTATTCTTGTATAGGTTTGCGATTTTGTTATTCATAATTGTAAAATGTTGCTTTCTTGCTCATGTTATGGTACGTTACCAACATGGTTGATTCTATAATTGCAAACTCTACAGCTCCACAGTTACAGCCTGTGCAAAATAGGTCTGTAGGAAATGCTGCTGTATCTAATGCAAGTTCGATGCCAGATAACGACGTGATGGATGATGTAATAGATGTGACGCCCAGAGTGATGGATAGTGATGCTAATAACGCATTTTCTAATGCAGGCTCTCCAGAACTTAGGCCACCGATCGAAAACAACATAACATCTGGGGCGCAGCTAAGACCAGCATTAGAAAATTTTCGACCTTTGGAACTTACGACGGAACGCGCGCTCGAGGCTAGAGTTGCAGACATTGAAATAGCTCCAAATAACGAGATTGACGAAAGTGACTCCGAGATGTCAGTTAACAATGCTAACGCAATTGCTATGATGACGGATCAAAACACAGAGTTGCAGCAATCTGTAGATATTTCCGCTTAAATTAGTCTTTTTCTATGTGAGAAATAGCGTCTTGTACCTTTAGATACTGAAGGAAAAGGTCCGCTTCGTTCAATACTCCCACAAGTTTACCATTGTGATCTACCACCGGGATGCTTTCACCTACAAAGTTACTCACTTTTACTATTGCATCAGAAACATCTAGGCTAATATTTAGCGTCAATGGTGACGAATCTTCTATTAGTGTTGTATTCTTTTGTAACAAAGCATTTACCTTTGTTTTGCCGAGAAGAACCCCATCATCATTAACAAAATACACTTCTGTAAACTCTGACTTTTCAAACATTCGTAATAAATCTTTCCTCAAAATATTTGACTTTACTTTGAGAAAGTCATTTTTCCCTAACAGGTCCTTTACAGTGATCTCAGATAATAAAATTTCTGTTCTTCCTCTGGAGATTTTAAAATTTCGATTGAGCAGCTGTTTATCAAAAAAGGAATGGCCAAATATCACGTTACTTATTACACATGAACTAGCCACACAAGTTATGGCAACGAACGCCAGATCATAAGACTGGGTTAGCTCAAAAATAATCACAATAGACGCGATAGGTGCTCCAATCACTGATGCTGATAGAGCGGCCATTGCAGCCAAAATTAGTGAATCACCTAGTATATTGATCCCAACTTGGGAGGCTATTGCCGTGAGAATTGCACCGACGCTTGCGCCTAAAACTAACGCAGGCGAGAATACGCCTCCAAAAAAACCCATACTTAAGCAAACAACTGTTACGCATAATTTGAAAAATAGTATAATAAATAGAAACGCTAAAGAGTATGAATTCGATAATATTCCCTCAATTGTATCACCACCCAATCCTAAGATTTCAGGTATCAGTCCTCCGCATAAACCACAGATAAGTGCCGCTATATAGATCCTCTGAACTTCTGAAGACGATATCTTATTTAAATTTGCTTGAAGCGACAACAATCCTCTCATAAAAACAACAGCTATAATTGCACATATAGGTCCTAATAAAAGAGATATGCTTACGGAAGGCAAAACTGCGATATCTGCATCCGTATTTTGAAAAAGTATCCCTGAAGGAAAAAATTGATTAGCTATCGTAGCGCTCACCACACTACTAATCGCTATGGGAGCGATGGCTCTAAAAGAAAAATGTCTTAGAATTGCCTCATGCGCAAAAATCATACCGCCAATAGGTGAATTAAACCCAGCCGAGATCGCTGCCGCAACACCGCAGCCAATAAAAACATCCCTCGTAAGCGTGTTTTGGGTATATCTTTTTATAAGTGAACCGATAGTACCACCGAGATGAACCAATGGTCCATATTGGCCAACTGAAGCACCACCTGAAGCTGACACAAAGGCCGCAAAAGTAGATAAAAAGCCTGTTTTTACGTCTAAATCTGTACCGTTACTATGTGCGCTCAAGATTACATCTGCTGGCCCGTGGTATCTAGCTATATTGAGGTACTTCTTTACTATTATTATAACTGTAGCTGTAATAAAAAGGAAAATTAAAGGTGCTACACTAAAGCACAAACCTCCGACGTCAAAAAGACATGAGCCAAAGCTTGTTCTGAAGTTAGAGGCATTTTGAACACCAAAAACAAAGCCGATCGAACATAGAGATACTATTATCCCTATCACTATCCCTGTAACAGAAACCTGAAATGTTATATTGATAGTTCTCCAAAACATAAAAAAGCCAACTGTTTACCTTAAGTCTATTGGAAAATCACAATCCGTCAAATATAGAGGCTGGTTCGGCGACCAATTCTCCAAGCCAAGAAGCTTCAGGTTCTTCCATAATACTCCAACTGGTTGGAGCATAATTGTATACATTAGATCGGATACTAAAAATAAATGCTTTAAACATTTTTACCATTTCTTTTTCCTCAGGGAGTGGTGTCTTTGCTCCACTAAATTCCGATTTAAACATACCCGTAATTTTCCTTGGTTTATTATCCCTATGGTATTTAAACCGTCTAAAAATATAAGCATTTAAAATTAATGTCGCATTTTCTGCAGCCTCAATCTCGGATAATGTTCGTAATTTATCTTCTGCAATTGAGGAAATATATCCAGCATGGACATCATTATACTCAGATGATAACCCGCGCGCATATTTTTTTGTGATGGCGTCAAGAGGACTTGAGCCAGTCAAATAATCCATAGCTGAGTGCGCAGTCACTATGCTAGCAATCCAAAGTGGACAAAAATTGCTCACGCTATCTCCCGTAATTAAGGCATATGAAAATTATTATATTTTATGCCAAAACCTCAATATGTGAGAGTATAATCCCTTACTAATTGAATTTCAAATTTTAATAAAAAAGCAATATTTTAGTTTACGATATATCAGCCAAACTTAATATTTTGAAACTCTGGCTGGGAGGATTATTTTGGTTTAATACTATTCCAACTTTCAGAAAGTTGATTTACTATTGATAAAACTTCTTTCAACTTTGCTTCGTCTTTTTCGGTAAGATAACTCTTTACTGTTCTTAAGCAATAATCGTACAGCTCATTCAATTGGTCTGCTAAGCCTTTTCCTTTTTCATGATCCAGCGAATCTGATAATATTTTTAGGCACTGAATGACCTTTCCAAAAGCAATAAAATCTGTTTTGGGATGCTTTTCTATTAGGCTTTCTATGTTTATTTCAAGCTGGTCAAATATTATTTGTACTCTTCCATGAGGGGTCTCAATTCCTCTAACATACATATTTTCGGACTGTTTGTAACTCTTTGCTATTTGATCTAGACTCATGATATATCTCCGTTTTTAAACCTGTAGCAGTCAACGACTGGAAAATATAATTGTTTAATTTTTCACACCGGTTTTTTCGAAAATGTAAGAGATATCATTGGAAAAAATTAAATTTCCTGGTGCTATCTCTACTTAAAGATACTGCCACTTTTTAGCTATAATGCCCAAAGATTAATCGCTCAATTTTTCTCACACTTTTTTTTCTAAATAAACATTTTTAAATGTAACCAAGTGCTTAAGATTTTCTCTTTTTTCTAAAAAATGGTACTTTTTTTTATTTATGGCATATTATTTGCGAAATACTTAATTAAAATTTTTTGTATCTTTGTCGTAGTAGGTTATAGGTTAAAGGAAAAACAATGAGTGTTGACTATATAAGTGCGCTAAATAAGCAAGGATCCGGCTTAAATATTACCCAGATAGTAGATAGTTTGGTGCAAGCCGAAACCGCTCCTCTTTCCGGGCAATTAGATAGTAAAATTGAGCAGAAAAATCAGCAAATATCTGGCTACGGGCTTGTAGCTGCTGAGTTGGGAAAAATGAAAAGCTATGCAGAAAGTGTAAAGGGTTCGACTGCGTACTCTGTGTCTTCCAATAGTTCTGCTGTTTCAGTGAAGGTAGTTGACCAATCGCAAGCAACAGATTTTAGTGCCAAGATTTCTGTATCAGCTCTTGCATCATCTCAAACGCTAGAATTTACTGGTTTCAGTAGCAAAACCGAAACCGTAGGTACTGGTTCTTTAGGCATTGAATTTGGGAAGTGGACTTCTAGTGGTTTCATTATTAACGACGATAAAGTAGTTCAAAATATCACGATTGGTAGTTCCAACAATTCTCTAACTGAGTTTGCCAAAGAATTAAACGATTTAGAAGGTGTCACAGCTACAGTAACAAACAAAGGTGATGGAACTTATTCGTTGATTGTTAATTCTGATACTGGTGAAAACAATGCACTTCGATTGACTGCAACCGAAGACACTGATAATTTAGGTTTGGCATCTTTTGATAACACTTCAAGCAATTCAGAAAAGCAAGTAGTAGCTGCAGCAGACGCATCTCTCAACATAAATGGTGTTCAAGTCACCAGAAGTACTAATACAATAACTGATCTAATTGATGGTTATGAATTCACTCTCAATGAGATAAAAACTGATCCAGTCTCAGTGACAGGCAAAGTAGACCCTGATCTAGCCTTTCAACAGGTTAAAGAGTTTGTAGATATTTTTAACAGTGTTAATAACACTCTTGCTGATTTGACAAGAAAAGGAATAAATGGAGCAGAGGAGGGCCCACTTAGTAGAGATGTTGTTCTCAATAGAATTCAGCGTGAAATAAGAGGAATAATAACCGATGGTCTTAGTGGGTTTGATGATAGAACTCGTTACATATCAGAACTGGGAATTAAAACGGAGAGAGATGGGTCACTGAGTATTTCGGAAACGGACTTCAAAAAAGCATTTGATAGAGAACCACTTTTGTTTGACGTGATGATAAACTCAATTGGAAAGTCTGATAATCCATCAGTTAAAGTTTACAACGACAGTGATGTTCTAAAACCAAAGGGTGGAATTTATGAATTTGTTGTCAGTAGCGATGGTACAACAGCAACTCTTGGAGGAGCGACAGTATCTGGTGGTCCCGTAGAGAATGGTAATAATAGGTATGCAGGGTTATCAGGAGATATAGCCGGTCTTAAGCTAGAAATGCCATCAACAGTAACGTCTGCAACAATATATTTTGGTGAAAGCTTTCTTTCAAAGCTGACTGACTATCTCGATGAGGTAACATCTCCTGTAGGTACCTTAGCAAAGGGTACTGTTGACGCGAATACATCTATTTCAGAGTATAACGAAGAAAAAATGAAAATTGAGGATAAAATAGTATCTCTTAGAGATCGGTATATGACACAGTTTGCTGCAATGGAGTCTGCTGTGACCAGTTTCAAAAAAACCGGTGAGTTTCTTACAGGGTTTATTGACTCTTTAAATCAAAATGATTGATAAACTCACAGTTTGATAAATTAAAAATATGAAATTGAAGCAAAAAGAGGATTTATCACAACCTTCATGGGTGATTAGGCTCCAGGGTTTGGATAAAGATAGAAGCAGACGCATGTATGAAACACTCAGTTCATTATCGACTGATGCTGTGGAGGCTTTAAAAAACAAAAATATGAAGCTTTTTAGTGTTTTTACCGACAAGATGCGTCCACTTTTGAGCTACATTGCGACAAATTCTATCACTTTAAGTGAGCATATAAATAAAGAGCCTGAACAGAATCTGCCTCAAAAAGAGAAAAAAGATTCTGGTTTAGGAAGAAAAATAATTGAATTAAGGCATAATCTAAAAATTATTGAAGATGCTCTTGAGGCTGGGGCCTCAATTCCTTTTGGACCTATGTTGTTTTCATCTGAGGAATTAACAAATGCTGTACTTGACCATCTTTTGCCTCTCGCCTGGGATTTTGAATATGATGCAGTAATATTAGTAAATTTGACAGACACACGCCTTTTGGATTATCTCGTTACTCGTGGTCAGAAGAGAATTTTTTTAATAGGGGGCTCTATTAAAGAAGAAACTCTCAACAGAAAGCTTAGTGATATGGGAGTGACCTATTGGTTTCATAATGACCCGAACGTCATTAAAGAATTGATCAGAACTATAGTAGATCGCCCTCCATTAAAAATCGTATCTATTGACTGTGGTGAAGTTAAATTAGATGTGGAAACTGCTAAGAAGATGGAATTTGAGGTCCAGTTAGGTAGGACTGCATGCTGGCAAAGGTTCAATACAATTAATCGAGCAGACTCCCAAGGAATACTTGATAATTTGTATAACTTGACATTTCACAACCAAACCTCTGAATTTCATAAAAGATTTGATGGGATACCTGCTGTGATTGTTTCACCCGGTCCATCGCTGAGCAAAAACATTCGAACATTAAAAAAAGTTAAAGGCAAAGCCCTTATTATATGTGTTTTACATGCATTAAGCTATATGCAGAAAGAACAAATAGAGCCTGATATTGTTATTCAAGTTGACCCTATTGATTTGAGATCCATAGACGCTACAAAACAGGGTTTAGATTCAAATCTTTGGGAGGAATGGATAAATAAAAATGACTTATCTAAAGTAAATTATTTTATTACCAGCGCATATGCGAGCAGTGATCTTTTCAAGATCCCTGCAAAAAATATCATGTGGATGAATCCTGGATTACCTATAAAAGAATATATTCCACTTGATATAGAAGATTATAATCGTGTTGGGGGATCGGTCTCGCACTCGGCATTTGATGTGGCAGTTGAATTTGGGTGTAGCTCTATTGCCTTAGTAGGGCAAGATTTAGCATATGGTGAAGGAGGATCACCTTATGCTGCTGGTGGCTTAGAAAGAAAAAAAGACGATAAAGTAGTTAGAGAAGGCTATGGAAATGATCTAGAAGTCCCTGGATATTTTGGAAATACTGTTCTAACAAGTGAGGTATTATTTGGGTTTGCCAATCATTTTTCTACCTTCGCAAAGCAGTTAAAGAAAGAAAAATCAAAATTGAAGTTTTTTAACTGCACGGAGGGAGGGATGTATATAGATGGTTTCGAACATTGTAGTTTAGAGGATTTCTTGAAAAACGAGTGTGAGATAAACATCGAAAAAAAAATAAACTCAATTTTTGCATCACCGGCTAGTAATAAAAATGAAATAAAAGCTAGAAATAAAAAGATGGTCAATTTTATTGAACGAAATTTTTCTCTTGCGAAAGAGATTTCAAGTTTAATAAACAAGGTAAATATTTTGTTGAGAAAAGGCAATAAGTCAAAACAAGACCTTGAAAGATTTAACAAACTTCAGAATAAAACAATAAAGCTTATGGGGAAAAACTATTTTTACAGTCTTTCACTTCAAAAATATATACACATACTGCAAGCTGGGTTGAAAGCTGATGCTAGCGTAGAAGGGCAGTTAGGGTTTCATCAAGACTTTCTGAACGCAGCGGAAGAGGTT
>CACNDI010000019.1 GCA_902619165.1 uncultured Alphaproteobacteria bacterium | reverse complement strand
TTTCCGCGCCCACCAGCATGAATCTGTGCTTTTACCGCAAATATAGGTTCTTCACCTGCTTGTTCGGCAAGTGTTTTTAGAGAAGTTAAATTGCTCTCTAAATCTAAGACTATTCCAGGCTGAACTGGAATATCGAATTGACTAAGCAATGATTTTCCCTGAAATTCGTGTATATTCATTTGCCCCCTTCTTTACAATCTATTTTTTTCCTAATGACGGATCAATTTTTATACATGCGTCAATTAGACCCTTGACCGAGTCAACAGAATTAAAAAATTCAATTTGCTCTTCCTTAGAGAGAGATATCTCGATTACCCTTTCTATTCCTTGACCCCCTATCACCACTGGTACCCCAACATATATGCCATTAAGATTATATTTTCCGTCAACGAATGCAGCACAAGGCAGTAATCTTTTCGAGTCATATAAATACGACTCAGCCATCTGTATTGCAGAGGATGCAGGGGCGTAATACGCTGACCCAGTTTTAAGAAGGCCTACTATTTCTGCTCCACCATCTCTTGTCCTTTGCACAATATTATCTAAAGCATCTTGAGACAAAATCCCCATTTCTACTATGTCAGGAAGAGGGATACCCCCAACAGTTGAGTATCTAACTAGTGGAACCATAGTATCGCCGTGCCCCCCCAAAACAAACGCCGATATATCTTGAACTGATACGCCCGTAGCTTCGGAAATAAAATATCTAAATCTTGAGCTATCAAGCACTCCAGCCATTCCAACAACTTTTTCATGCGGGAGACCAGAGAATTCTTTTAGCGCCCAAACCATTGCATCCAGAGGATTAGTGATACAAATTACAAATGCATTAGGTGCGTGGGTAGAGATTCCGTCCGCTACTGATTTCATAACTTTTAAATTTATACCAAGCAGATCATCTCTGCTCATACCTGGTTTTCTAGGGACACCGGCAGTAACAATGCATACGTCAGATCCAGCTATATCGCTGTAATCGTTTGTTCCCTTTAGTTGCATATTAAATGCCTCGACAGGCCCGCTTTCTGCAAGATCCAAAGATTTTCCTTGAGGGGTACCCTCTGCGATATCAAATATGACAACATCACCGAGGTTTTTTAATGCAACCAAATGGGCTAATGTACCACCAATTTGGCCTGCTCCTATAAGTGATATTTTTGCTTTTACCATATGGTTTATACCTTTCACTTTGTAACGCAGTTATCTTTCATCTTATGGAAAATTATTTCGAAATATTTGTAGATAAAGCTTGAGTCAAAAAGTAAAATAATTTTTTATGAATTTCAAACTTATTTATTGAAATATTAGATTATATATTTTTGAAATATTTGAAAGGGCCCTAAGTTATGTCAGAATTTTATCCACACCGATCCGCATTGTATATGCCGGGCTCAAACGAGAGAGCTCTTGAAAAGGCGAAGTCTCTACCGGCAGACCTTTTTATATTCGATATGGAGGATGCTGTTTCACCTGATAATAAGGAGCGAGCGAGGGATTTGATTTTAAATGTTTTATCGAATGAAAAAGCTGATTACAGGGGAAAAAAGATTCTTACCAGAATTAATTCAATGGATACAGTCTGGGCGAATATGGATTTGGAGTGTCTTCAAAAAAGTGGGACGGATGGTATTCTATTCCCAAAAGTTTCAGAGGTCACTGATATGTTGTTAATTCAGAAAAGACTCGAAGAGTTGAATTTTAAAAAACCTCCTGAGATCTGGATAATGGCTGAAACCCCAAAATGCGTTTTGAACTTGGGTAAGATTTTGGAAGAATTTTCTAACATCGGTGGGATAGTTGTAGGAACTAATGACCTCGCAAAAGAGCTCGTTCTTCCCAAACAAACAGGTCGAGCCGGGCTATTGTATGCCCTCGGTTCAATTATATTAACAGCAAAGGCATACAACGTTATTACTTTAGACGGTGTCTTCAATGGGATATCAGATGAAGAAGGTTTGCGCTGTGAGGCTGAAGAAGGCAAAAATATGGGATATGATGGTAAAACACTTATTCATCCAAATCAAATTGGTACAACAAACGCCATTTTTTCTCCTACGGAAAAAGAAGTCGATCTGGCAAATAAGATAATCCAGGCTTATGAAAAAGCAAAAGAAGAAAAAAGTGGCGTAACAACTGTTGACGGTGTTCTAGTTGAAGAATTACATGTAAAACAGTCACTTGCATTAATAAGTAAAATGAAAATGATCCAGAGTATGAGCTGAATTTGAGTAATCATAATAATAATTTAGGTCGTTTTTTTGAGGATTATGCTGTAGGAGATATAATTACGCACGCCACACCCAGGACCCTGACCGAGGCAGATGCGTCTCTCTATATTTCAATATATCCAACAAGGTTTGCCCTTCAGTCCTCAGCAGAATTTGCAAGAAATTGTGGATTAAAAGATCGTCCTCTAGATGATTTAATCGTTTTCCATACTGTCTTTGGCAAAACGGTACCAGACATTTCTATTAATGCTGTGGCGAATCTTGGATATGCAGAGGGTAAATTTTCTAATATTGTTTTTTCAGGAGAAACCTTATCAGTTATATCCGAGATCATCGGTCTAAAGCAAAACTCTAACGGAAAAACAGGGATAGTCTATGTAAAAACACAAGGACAGAACTCATCTGGAGAAACGATTTTAGAATACAAAAGATGGGTTATGGTAAAGAAGAGAATTGTTGGTGTCGAAGACACATCATCGAATTTACCTCATTTGAAGACTTCATTAGATGGAAGCGAGCTTAATATTCCTGAGCAGCTTGACTTTACAAAATATGATTCCAGTGCAGCAGGATCAAAAAAAAGCTTTAATGATTATCAAGTAGGTGAATTGATTGATCACATAGATGGAAATACCATATGTGAGGCGGATCATCTTTTTGCAACCCGACTATGGCAAAATAATTCGAAAGTGCATTTTGATATCAATGCTCGTGAGGATAAAAAAAGACTTATTTATGGAGGCCACATAATATCTTTAGTTAGAGCATTAAGTTTTAACGGTTTGGAAAACGCACAATTGATCGTGGGGATAAACGGTGGTACCCACGCAAATCCAGTATTTGCTGAGGAAACGATATATTGCTGGTCAGAAGTTTTGGATAAGATAGATCTAAATGTTCGGAACATTGCAGCTTTAAGACTAAGAAGTGTAGGTACAAAAGAAAAAAACCACAATATGAGAGTGAAGAGTGATGATGGGAAATACTTACCAACTATAGTTTTAGATTTTGATTACTGGGTATTAGTTCCTAAAGAGCTATGACTGGGTATCCCACTTGCACAAACAAATTTTAGATATATATTGAAGTCAACTGACAGTAAGGATTAAAAACATGGACAATAGACCCCTATCTCCTCACTTAACGGTGTACAAACCTCAAATAACGTCGGTGTTATCAATCTTTCATCGTATCACAGGCGCTGGTCTCGCAGTCTCAACAGTACTGGTCGTATTTTGGCTGGCATCTTTAGCTATTGGTGAAGTTACTTTCAAAGGTTTTAACAATTTTTTAAATAATCCATTTATTATAATAGTTTTAGTTTCCTCACTATGGGCGCTTTGGTATCATTTTTGTACCGGGCTACGCCATCTTTATTGGGATATGGGTTATGGGTACGATTTAAAGTCTGTTACCATTAGCGGGTGGATAGCAGTGATTTTTTCGTTTGTGCTGACATTTCTAACACTTTTATTTTTCATTAGTTGAATGTCGGACGGTATTAAACATTGGAAATATTCGAGGATTAGTTCCACACTACTAATCCCGCTTACAATATGGTTTGTTGCATTTTTCAGTAAAAATTTTGGAATGCCGTTCGAACAAGTTGCTAGTTCATTATCTACACCCTTAAATTCTTTACTGATGTTGACATTTATTACAGCGACAATTTTTCATCTTCAACAGGGTTTACAAGTTATAATTGAAGACTATGTTTATAAGAAGCTGTGGATCAATTTAAATATAGTATTTTGCGGCTCACTGTTTGTTGTGAGTATAATCAGTCTCGGAAAGTTGGTGTTAGTAGGTGTTTTATGAATTCATATGAAATCACAGACCACGTTTATGACGTAGTGGTGGTAGGAGCTGGCGGTGCGGGGTTGAGAGCAACCCTAGGAATGGCTGAGCAAGGCCTAAAAACTGCCTGCGTTACAAAGTTATTTCCTACCAGAAGTCACACAGTGGCTGCTCAGGGGGGAATTGCCGCATCATTATCAAACATGGGACCTGACCATTGGCATTGGCACATGTACGACACTGTGAAAGGTTCAGATTGGCTGGGAGACAGTGATGCGATGGAATATCTTGCAAAAGAGGCGCCAAAAGCTGTTTACGAACTAGAACACTATGGGGTACCGTTTTCCAGAACGGAAGAAGGTAAAATTTATCAAAGACCTTTTGGTGGACATACCACAGAATTTGGTGAAGGACCTCCTGTGCAACGCACTTGTGCAGCAGCTGATCGTACGGGGCACGCAATTTTGCACACGCTTTATGGGCAATCACTAAAAAACAATGCTGAGTTTTTCATAGAGTATTTTGCTATCGATTTAATAATGACAGAGGATGGTATTTGTCAGGGCATCATTGCGTGGAATTTGGATGATGGAACACTGCATAGATTTAACGCAAAGATGGTAGTTTTAGCTACGGGGGGTTACGGAAGAGCTTATTTTTCTGCAACATCTGCGCATTCCTGCACTGGTGATGGTAATGGGATGGTTGCAAGGCAGGGGTTACCTCTTCAAGATATGGAATTCGTACAATTTCATCCAACTGGTATTTATGGAGCTGGATGTCTTATTACCGAGGGTGCAAGAGGTGAGGGAGGTTACCTTACTAACTCAGATGGTGAAAGATTTATGGAGCGATATGCCCCAACCTATAAGGACTTGGCTAGTAGGGATGTCGTATCGAGATGTATGACAATGGAGATAAGAGATGGTCGTGGAGTTGGATTGGAAAAGGATCACATCTTCTTACACCTAAACCATCTTCCTCCTGAAACATTAGCAGAAAGACTTCCTGGTATATCAGAAAGTGCCAGAGTTTTTGCGGGAGTCGATGTAAACAAAGACCCAATACCAGTCCTACCAACCGTGCACTATAACATGGGTGGTATTCCGACAAACTATTGGGGCGAAGTAATAAGTCCTGATGGAGACGATCAGAACAAAATATTGCCTGGGCTAATGGCTGTTGGTGAAGCGGGATGCGCTTCGGTCCATGGAGCTAATCGCTTAGGATCAAACAGCTTAATAGACCTAGTTGTTTTTGGAAGAGCAGCCGCAATTAAGGCTGCTGAAGTCGTAGATAAGAACGAAAGTAATAGACCTTTAAATAAGAATTCTGTTGATCAAGCGATTGGGAGGCTAGATGGACTTAGATTTTCCAAGGGGACAACTCCTACAGCTGAGTTGAGATTGAAAATGCAAAAAACGATGCAGTCTGACGCGGCAGTGTTCCGGTCAGACAAGACTTTATCAGATGGTTGTGAAAAAATGGCTGACATAGCTGCCGGCATAGACTATGTAAATGTTACTGATAAGTCTATGATTTGGAACACAGACTTAATGGAGACATTGGAACTTACAAATTTAATGCCGAATGCCCTAGCAACGATTGTTTCTGCTGAGGCCCGTAAAGAAAGCAGAGGAGCTCATGCACAGGAAGATCATCCTGACAGGGATGATGAGAATTGGCGTGTACACTCACTGGCCAAGATATCGGAAAATGGATTCGTGAGCCTTAGTTACAGAGATGTAATTACTAAACCTCTGAGTGATATAAAGGACGGCGGGATAGATACGGCAAAGATTCAGCCTAAAGCTAGGGTTTACTAAAAAATGGTTGAATTAAGATTACCAAAAAACTCCAGGGTAACGGAGGGTATTACATGGGAAAAGCCATCAGATGCCGAAAATGTGCAGGAAGTTAGAATTTATCGTTATAACCCCGAAGAAAGCGAAAACCCTCGTTTAGATACCTTTTTTGTGGATCTAGATAAGTGCGGGCCGATGATACTAGATGCGCTTATAAAAATAAAAAATGAGATAGACCCAACTTTAACTTTTAGGCGCTCTTGTAGAGAAGGTATATGTGGGTCTTGCTCAATGAATATTGGAGGCGTCAATACTCTTGCATGCCTTAAAGGAATCAAGGAATTCAAGGGGCCAATTAATATTTACCCTTTACCTCATTTGCCAGTAATCAAAGACTTGGTTCCGGATCTAAAGCAGTTTTACAAGCAGCATGCAAGCATAAAGCCTTGGTTGGAGACTGTTTCAGACGAGCCAAATGAGGAATGGCTGCAATCTGAGGCAGACAGAAAAGAGCTTGACGGACTATATGAGTGTGTAATGTGCGCTTGCTGTTCAACATCCTGTCCCAGCTACTGGTGGAATGGTGATAAATATTTGGGCCCTGCGGCATTGCTACATGCATATCGATGGATCATTGACAGTAGAGATCAGGATCGAAAAGCCAGGTTAGATGAACTTAATGATTCTTTTAAACTGTATAGGTGCCATACAATAATGAATTGTGCAAAGGCGTGTCCAAAGGGCTTAAATCCCGCGAAGGCTATAGCAGAGATAAAAAAGTTACAGCTGCAGAACAGCTGAGATAGATTATAAACTAAGCAGCACTCTGCTCAACAAAATCCGACATATCTGATATTATCGTATTAAGATCATAATCTTTAGGGGTGTAGACTTTTTTCACACCCATCTTTCGAATTATTTCGAAATCTTTCTCGGGTATAATGCCTCCTACTATTACTGGTATTTTTGTCATATTTTTTGTTTTCAGTAAGTTTGTCAGATCTTCTAAAATTTCTAGATGGCTCCCTGACAGTATTGATAACCCAATAATATGAACGGACTCTTCTAAAGCAGAGTTGACTATTTGGTTTGGAGTAAGTCGGATTCCTTGATAAACAACATCAAATCCAGCCTCTTTTGCCCTCATTGCAATTTGCTCAGCTCCATTTGAATGCCCATCAAGACCGGGCTTTCCTATTAAGAGTTTAATATTTCTTTTAAGCTTTTTACTTACTTCTTTTACTTTCTGCTGTAGCGTAGGTAGGCTTTCGCTGTCTGAAGATTTTGAAACAGTCACTCCTGTTGGTGCTCTAAATTCACCAAAAACTTCTCTCATCGTATCTGCCCATTCACCAGTGGTAACCCCTGCTTTCGCTGCCTCGATAGATGCTGTCATTATATTGATTTTTTTTCTGGCGGCATCTTTTAGGGTATTTTTAGCCTTTTCAACCAAATTATCATTTCTTCTCGACCTCCAATCTATAAGAGAGGAAATTTGAATTTGCTCAATTTTTTTATCAACCACTTGCACACTATCGCCGTCTCTTGAAGAAAGGCCACTTTCTTCAGAAGTAGTAAATTTATTTACTCCAACAATAATTGTTTCACCACTTTCAATTTTAGCTAATCTTTTCGAATTAGATGAAACTAGAGCCCTTTTCATGTAATCTAAAGCCGCTACCGTCCCGCCCATTTTGTCAATTTTTTCCACCTTTAAATTAACTTCTCCCAGTATCTCTTTAACTTTTTGATCTATAATTGGATTTTGGTCAAATATATCTTCATACTCTAATAGATCTGTTTCATAGGCTAAGACTTGCTGCATTCTCAGAGACCACTGCTGATCCCATGGTCTAGGAAGTCCCATCGCTTCATTCCATGCAGGAAGCTGTATTGCTCTTGCTCTCGCATTTTTTGAGAGGGTTACAGCTAATAATTCGAGCAATATACGGTAAACATTATTTTCAGGTTGTTGTTCGGTCAGTCCTAAGCTGTTTACCTGTACACCATACCTAAATCGTCTGAGCTTTTCTTCTTTCACACCATATTTGGTGAGACATATTTCATTCCATAACTCCATAAAGGCACGCATTTTACAGATTTCACTTATGAACTTTATTCCTGCATTTACAAAAAAGGATACCCTCCCTACTACGAAAGGAAAATCTTTAGCGGATACTCGCGGGCGAATTTTATCCAATACTGCGGTTGCAGTTGAAATTGCAAAGGCAACCTCCTCTTCAATCGTTGCGCCAGCTTCCTGGAGATGATACGAGCAAATGTTTATAGGGTTCCACTTTGGAATATTTTTGTAGCAATATTCCGTAACATCGGCGATTAAATTTAAACTATCCTCTGGTGGGAATATGTAGGTTCCTCTACTCAAGTATTCTTTTATAATGTCATTTTGGACAGTGCCCTGCAATGCATTAACTTTGAGGTCTTGCTCCTCTGCTAAGGCTACATAGAGCGCTAAAAGCCAAGGTGCTGTCGCATTTATTGTCATGGAAGTATTCATTTTATCAAGAGGAATATCTTTGAAAAGCATTCGCATATCGCCCAGGTGATTGATTGGGACGCCAACTTTTCCAACTTCCCCTCTAGCTAGTTGGTGATCACTATCATAACCAGTTTGAGTTGGTAGATCAAAAGCTACTGAAAGGCCCGTTTGACCTTTACTTAGGTTATCTCTGAAAAGCTTATTACTAGCTGAGGCCGAACTGTGACCCGCATAAGTTCTGAATATCCAAGGCTTAGATTTCATATTACTCTCTTTTATTGAAGAAAAACATTTTTTCAAGTCAAATTTTCTCTATAAGAAACACTGGTTAGATTAAATATTTGGATTTTTGAAAATGTAGGGATCTAATAATGTGGAGTAAATATGAGTTGAAATAGAACCAAGAATCATTCATAAAAACCAAATGATGGATAATGTTATGTCTAAAGTGAAAGCAAAAAATATATACGAAGTGGGTGAGATACCCCAACTAGGCCAAGTACCAGAAAAAATGTACGCATGGACCATAAGACGAGAAAGACATGGTGTTCCAGAAAAAAGTTTCCAAATTGAGCAGGTAGATACCCCCAGGGTTGATAGTAATGAGGTACTCGTTTTCGTTATGGCTGCTGGTGTAAATTATAATGGAATTTGGGCTGGTCTAGGTGAACCTATCTCTCCCTTTGATGTCCATAAAGCCGATTATCATATTGCTGGGTCAGATGCGTCTGGGATAGTTTGGGCGGTAGGCGAAAAAGTAAACCGCTGGAAGGTTGGCGACGAAGTTGTAATTCATTGCAATCAAGATGATGGAGATGATGAGCAATGCAATGGTGGTGATCCTATGTACTCTTCAAGCCAACGTATTTGGGGATACGAAACTCCTGATGGATCATTTAGTCAATTCACAGCTGTACAATCGCAACAACTCATGTCACGGCCGAAGCATCTAACTTGGGAGGAAGCGGCGTGCTATACCCTAACCCTTGCCACAGCGTATAGAATGCTTTTTGGTCATGCGCCACATGAGTTAAGGCCCGGTCAAAATGTATTGGTTTGGGGGGCGTCTGGAGGTTTAGGTTCTTATGCAATACAATTGATAAACACGGCGGGCGCTAATGCAATTGGGGTTATATCCGACGAGGACAAAAGAGACTTTGTATTGGGTTTAGGTGCAAAAGGAGTGATTAATAGAAAAGATTTCAATTGTTGGGGTCAAATGCCAACCGTTAATAGTGTAGAATTCCGTGCGTGGATGGGAGAAGCCAGAAAGTTTGGAAAAGCAATTTGGGATATTCTCGGCAAGGGTGTAAATGTTGATATGGTGTTTGAACATCCTGGTGAAAGTACGTTCCCTGTATCTGTTTTTGTGGTAAAAAAAGGAGGTATAGTTGTGATATGTGCTGGAACTACAGGCTATAATCTTACTTTTGACGCAAGATATTTGTGGATGAATCAAAAAAGAGTTCAGGGTAGTCATTTTGCCAATCTTTTTCAGGCGAGTGCAGCTAATCAACTGATGTTAGATAGGCGTATAGACCCTTGTATGTCGGAAGTGTTCCCTTGGCACAAGATACCACATGCGCATTCCAAAATGATGGATAATCTGCATAAACCAGGAAATATGGCTGTTTTGGTTGGTGCTCCGAAAACAGGCCTGAGGACAATCGAGGATGCTAGGGACGCTAGCATTAGCATTTAGTAGAATTACCTGTACAACCAACGGAATAATTGAGCTGCAGAAAACCCCAGAAATAGAGCGATTATTACCGAAAATAATCCGTAAAACACTGGATTATACTTTGAATTATATGATAGAAATTCTTGTACCCCCACTTTTGAAACTTTGACACTTTGCTCAGACTTGCTTAATTCAATGCCTTGTTGATCTATTAATGTCATTTTGATTTTATATATACCCGGGTGAATTTTTTTGGTAAGGTTCACCTTGTATGAGAACAATTTTTTATCGATTATATTTACTTGTTCTTCGAAAGTACTCAACTTACCAAGCTTCTTTTTTAATCTAGTAAGCTCATCGAAATATTGCTCCACTTCATTGCCTTCTTCTGATGTTGAGTTTGTTTTTAGAAAGTCATAAAAAAGTGATTTCAATTTCTGGTTTTCGATTTCTATCAAAACCGGGTGTTCTGGATTAGAAATACTTATTTTGTAAAAACTTGGTATACCATGAAACTGTGCAATTTTCTTGTTAACCCATATCCCCCAGATTTGAACCTTTTTTCTTATATTGACTGATGTTGAAGGACCAATAATTTCTATTAGTAAGGATGTACTATCATTTTCTGATGAAATAGCTCCAAAAACTAAGATACTTGTTCCATCAAAACGTGTTGAGAGCTCGATATTAGATTTATCGATATCAGATATGACTGAGCTCAAGGAGAACGGAGACGTTGAAAATATAAAAATTATTGCAAAAATCAGTGCTCTCATGACCCACTACCATACGTTATTGAAAATAAATCGTTGGGAGTTATCATTAAATCTAAGGCAAGCTTTAGACAGACCAAAAGAACGATTATTGCCAAAAGGATTCTAATTTCTTCAGCCTTCAGTTTAACGGTAACTCTTGCTCCTAATTGTGCTCCTAAAACACCACCAACAATTAAAATCAAAGCAAGTAAAAGATCGACAGTTTGATTTTGCGTAGCATGCATGAAGGTGGTGAAGGCTGTGATGAACATTATCTGATAGAGTGAGGTGCCGATTACGACTTTGGTCGGCATGCCTAAAATGTAAATCATTGCAGGTATCAGTATGAAACCTCCGCCTACTCCCATTATTGATGCTAAAATACCTATAATGAAACCAATAATAACAGGGGGGATTGCGCTAATATATAAGTTGGAACTTTTAAATTTGGTCTTAAATGGAAGTCCGTGAATCCAATTATGTTTTTTCTTCTGCTTAAAAGTGTTTTCTGATTTTCGACTTTTTTGAATCGTAGATAAGCTTTCGAGAAACATAAGAGTTCCTATGCTACCAAGAAATAAGATGTAGCAAAGAGAAACGAACAGCTCTATTTGCCCATAACTTTTGATTATTCTAAAAATTTCAACGCCAACGGCAGAACCAAGAAGACCACCGACAACCAGAATATTTCCCATCTTAAAATCCACCGCTCTTCTTTTTAGATGCGCTAAGACGCCAGAAAAAGAAGATGCCGCTATTTGGTTCGCTTCGGTTGCAACAGCAACAGCAGCGGGAATTCCAAGAAGTATTAAGAGTGGGGTCATAAGAAATCCCCCTCCAATTCCAAAAACACCGGATAGAAACCCTACGGCTGCGCCAAGTATAAGAAGAACAAACAAATCTACAGGCACATCAGCTATTGGTAGAAAAATCTGCATTAGAATAACTTTTTTAGCTTATCACTTTGATGGTAGTTTTATTTAACATTTATGGTTTAAAACTTTACGTTAATGGTATACCGTTAGTGTTATATTATAGTTACAATGCAAGTCATTACTTTTTTTAAAAAATTATTAGGGAGAATTAGATGCGTAAATTTATTCAGCTGTTTACTGTAGCGATTATTACGTTCTCTGCCTCTATACTTTCTGCAGATATAAAGCCTGCGGTAATATATGATATGGGTGGAAAATTTGATAAATCGTTTAACGAAAGTGTTTACAACGGAGCTCAACGTTTCACAAAAGAAACCGGCATCAAAGTTATGGAGTTTGAAGTTACCAATGAGGCTCAGCGTGAGCAAGGTATGCGAAAAATGGCACAGAGAGGAGCAAACGTTATTGTTTGTGTTGGTTTTGCGCAAGCTGATGCGTGTGATAAAGTCGCGAAAGAGTTTCCAAACACAAAATTTTCAATAATTGATGTTGGTTGGTTAGACAACGCTAATATGCGCCAATATGTTTTTAAAGAACATGAGGGCTCGTTTTTGGTCGGTGCGTTAGCTGCTATGGCTTCTAAAACTGGGAAAGTTGGTTTCGTTGGAGGAATGGATATTCCTTTGATCAGAAAGTTTGCTTGTGGATATGTTCAGGGAGCAAAGGCAGTAAATTCCAAGGTAGAAGTATATCAAAACATGACGGGAACAACACCTGCAGCATGGAATGATCCAGCAAAGGGATCAGAGCTCGCGAAATCTCAATTTGATCGTGGAGCCGATGTGGTTTATGCTGCGGCTGGAGGTACTGGGGCAGGAGTATATCAAGCTGCTGCAGACTCAGGAAAACTCGCAATAGGTGTTGATAGTAATCAAAACTATATGCATCCAGGCACCATGTTAACTTCAATGCTAAAAAGGGTTGATTTAGCCACTTATGAAACCTTTATGGACGTTAAGTCAGGCAACTTTACAAGTGGAGTAAAGGTTCTTGGACTAGCTGAAGATGGAGTTGGTTGGGCTTTTGATGAATATAACAAGCCCCTTATTAGTGATGTAATGAAGTCAACAATAAATGGTTTGTCGGACAAAGTTAAGAGTGGATCAATAAAAGTTCACGACTATATGAGCGATAATAACTGCCCATCATAGAATTAACTTCTAATGAAAAATACTGAAAATAAGGGAGGCAATGAGGCAATCGCTTCATTGCCTCCCTCTACTGAATCAGCAATTGAGCTTAAAAATATCACTAAAAGATTTGGTCATGTTGTAGCTAACAGTCACGTAAACCTTAAAGTCCGCACAGGTACTATCCATGGAATTGTTGGAGAGAATGGTGCTGGAAAATCAACTCTAATGAACATTTTATTCGGTTTGTATAAGCCAGATAGTGGGATGATTTTTTTAAACGGTCAAGCAGTTGATGTGAACTCTCCAGAAAAATCAATAGCTCTAGGAATTGGTATGGTGCATCAGCATTTCATGTTGGTTCCAACATTTACTGTTTTAGAAAATGCAATGCTTGGTAATGAAGGAAGTATGCTTTTGAGAAGCGGGGAGGAGGTTGTTCTTGATAGATTGAAAGGTTTATCAAATAATTATGGTCTTGATGTTGACTTTGAAGCGATAATTTCAGATACCCCGGTCGGAATGCAGCAGCGGGTCGAAATACTAAAAGCTCTCAATAGAGGAGCTAAAATTCTAATTTTAGATGAACCAACGGGTGTTCTAACTCCGCAAGAAACTATTGGTTTATTCGATATTCTTAGATCGTTAAGGGAACAGGGAGTTACCATAATTTTAATAACACATAAACTTAAAGAGATCATGAGTATTACTGATACGGTATCAGTTATGCGAGGGGGAAAGGTTGTCGCGGATTTTTCTACAGAAAAAACATCACCTGAAGAATTGGCTGAAAATATGGTTGGCAGAAAGGTGTTATTATCAATTAAAAAGCCTACTTTAAAGGTAGGGAAACCAGTTCTTGAAGTAAAAAACGTGAGCCACGAAAGCAAAGATGGTGTCCTTGTGCTTAAAAATATTTCATTCGATTTAAAGGAAGGAGAAATATTAGGAATTGCAGGAGTAGCTGGTAATGGCCAATCGGAACTTTTAGATATTCTTTCGGGTATAGAAACCCTTCAGAGAGGGCAAATTACTGTTAATGATAAAACAATTTTGCCATTTCAAGATTGGAATTCAAAAAAAGCAAGAGAGTTTGGCGTTGCTCATGTGCCTGAGGATAGGCACAAACGAGGTTTGGTATTACCATTTCATAATTATGAAAATAGCATATTGGGTTACCACCGCAATGAGGATTATTCTAGTGGCTTTTTGATGGATAAAAGAAAAATATTAAATTTTGTGGACGACCTTGTTGAAAATTTTGATGTAAGACCTAGAAGCTCTTCAATTTCTTCAGGAAAGTTATCTGGTGGAAATCAGCAAAAGTTGGTACTTGCAAGAGAGATAGAAAGCAATCCCAATATCCTTTTAGTTGGCCAACCGACTAGAGGAGTTGATATAGGAGCAATTGAAAGAATATATGAAGATTTAATGAAGTTAAAAAGTAAAGGTACAGCTATCTTGCTTGTTTCAGTTGAACTGGACGAAATCATGTCTTTATCTGATAGAATCGTAGTGATGAACCAAGGCACTATCGTTGGAGAAACTAATAGCTCAAATGCAACTGAGTTAGACCTTGGAAAAATGATGTCAGGTCTCGAACAGGTTTAAGAGGTTAGAATGAGTGATAGTAATATTATCCCTAAATGGCTCTCGGTAGGCGTGATACCACTGATGAATTTGTTCTTGGCTTTTTGTGTGTCTGGATTATTCATTTTTTTTATTGGAGAGAATCCGTTTAGAGCAATCTTTGTCATGATAAAAGGTGCTTTCTATTACCCTGGGGCTATAGGGTACACGCTCTATTATACAACAAATTTTATCTTTACTGGACTAGCAGTTGCTCTGGCATTCCACGCTCGGCTATTCAATATCGGTGGGGAAGGACAGGCATATGTAGGTGGACTTGGGGTGGGTCTAGTATGTTTGATTTTTGATCAACATGTTGTGGGTTTCCTAGTTACGATATTAGCTATTTTGGGATCAGTGATTTTTGGGGCAATTTGGGGTATAATTCCAGGATATCTTCAGGCGAAAAGAGGTAGTCATATTGTGATAACAACAATTATGTTCAACTTTATCGCCGCAGCACTTATGGTGTATTTATTGGTTAATGTAATAATAGAACCTGGACAGATGTCTCCCGAGACAAGAGACTTTGCATCAGATGTGGGGTTAGTGCAAATACATATTTTGGCGAAATATCTGGGATTAGAAATGGCAATGTCCCCCTTAAATCTCTCTTTTATAGTCGCTTTAACTGTCTCGGTTGGTTTTTGGTTTTTAGTGTGGAGAACGAAGTTTGGTTATGAAGTGAGGTCTCTTGGTCACTCGGAAACAGCAGCCATATACGCTGGCATAAAAGTATCATCTACAATCATAATTGTTATGGCTATTTCTGGGGGTCTTGCTGGTTTGGTTGCAATTAATGAACTTTTAGGAGTTCACAATAAACTGCTTTTGGGTTTTACGGCGGGATATGGCTTTACTGGTATAGCAGTTGCCTTGATGGGAAGAAATCATCCTGTTGGTATATTTCTGGCTAGTCTTTTATTTGGAGCTTTATACCAAGGTGGAACGGAATTAGACTTTGAGTTTTCATCGATAACCAGGGAAATGGTTTTGCTCATTCAGGGTTTGATAATACTTTTTTCTGGTGCACTAGCTTATATGTTAAACCCTTTGGTGGAGAGAATTTACCTCAAGTATTACGGGAATTATAATAATGCTTGAAAGTTTTCAAATTATAATCTCCTTACTTGACTCAACTATTAGGATTGCAACACCACTAATATTTTGTGCGATGGCCGGTATTTTTTCTGAGAGAAGCGGTATCATAGATATTGGATTAGAGGGTAAGATGCTGCTATCTGCTTTTGTAGCTGCAACAGCGACATTCGTGACAGGGTCACCAATTTTTGGATTATTTGCTGCTATTTTAGCGTCATGTAGTGCGTCTTTAATCCATGGATTCGCCTGTATTACAAATAAGGGAGACCAAGTTATAAGTGGTTTGGCTATTAATATTTTGGCATCAGGCTTGACAATAACTTTAGGGATAGCTCTATTTTCTAGAGGTGGCCAAACGCCGCCTTTAGCATCAGAACAACGATTTATGCCTATTGATTTTCCTTTTCTGGATCAGTTAAGTTTTGTTCCAGTCTTTGGAGAATTATTTGTTGAAGTAATTTCAGGCCATAATATTCTAGTTTATCTTTCAGTTTTAGCTGTTTTTTTCACTTACTATATAATTTTTAAAACTAGGTTTGGTCTTCGACTAAGGGCTGTGGGGGAGAAACCTGAAGCAGTTGATACTGCTGGAATTTCGGTAATAAAAATGCGATATCAATCTATTTTAATCGCTGGAATGTTATGCGGACTTGCAGGAGCTTATTTATCAATTGCTCATGGTGCAGGATTTGGAAGAGAGATGTCTGCTGGTAAAGGTTATATCGCTTTAGCAGCAATGATATTTGGTAAATGGAACCCAATTCCAACTCTCTTTGCGTGCCTTTTATTCGGATTTTTAGAGGCATTAGGGGTAAGGCTAGAGGGGGTCGAGTTGATATGGATTGGAGAAGTACCAGTGCAAGTAATGCAGGCATTACCCTATGTTCTCACTGTAGTTTTGCTAGCAGGCTTTATCGGGAAAGCAAGGGCACCAGGAGCCATAGGCGTCCCCTACAGCAAAGAAGGCTAATTTAAATCAAGCTTCATTATTATCGCATCTTCTCGACTACCTGAACTTTTTCTGTAATAGTTTTTTCGAATGCCGCATTCTATAAAATTAAACGAGGAATACATATTTTTTGCCGGGATGTTATTAATTCCTACTTCAAGAGTTATAAAGTCTGCTCCATAATATTTAGAAAAATTTACGATATTCTTTAAGAACTTTTTCCCTAATCCCCTTCCTCTGAGACTTTCTGCAACGCCAATAAAGTATATCTCTACCTCGCGATCGGTGAGACTTAGTATAGCTATACAATTTTTTTCCTTTTCGATCTTGATGTTTCTAGACTTCTGAAATCGTTTAAAATCTTCCAAAGAGAACTGAATTGACCCAATGTCTACACACTTCTTATAGAGATTAAAATATTCCTCAACAGACATCTAATGGTTTATCGAGTATTTTCGGTCCTTTATATTTAGAGAATAAAGACTGACCCGGTGATATGTATAAAGGCCTTGGCAAAAATTTTCTGGAACTTACTACTTTTCTTGAGAAATTAAGTAAATCTCGAATAGACACCTCGTTTCGTTCTATAAATTTTTTTACTTTAATACTTGTTGCTATTTCTTCCGCTTTATATCCAACAACTACTAAATCAGAGTGCTCGTCGGAGGTTTTAATATCCTCTATTTCTGAAGAGGACATAAAAACAGGCTCTCCATCTTTTAATATGCACCAGTATATTTTATTCCCTCTATATTTGAGGGAAATTAAAGCAGATTTATATATTTTTGATAGCGCTTGAAACTTATTTATACCTATAAGTTCAATGGGTAAAGAACAGCGAATACCCTTCATAGCAGATATTGATGCCCTTATCCCGTTGAAATTTCCGGGTCCAGTACAGACCACAATTCTATTTATTTCTTGTATTTCTGTCTTATTTTTTTTTAGAAAATCTGAGATAAAAAAAAAATATTATCAAAATTGCGTTGGTCTGTATTTTTGTAATCAGAAAGTACGCCGTTAATATCAAGCCCCAATGTTATATCTGAAGTGGTAAGGTCAATAGCCAGTGTATTCATAGCCCTGTTTATCAAGCTACAGGTCTAACTTCAGTCACTTCAGGAATGTAGTGTTTAAGTAGATTTTCAATGCCCATTTTTAATGTCATAGTCGATGAAGGACATCCAGCGCAAGCCCCTTGCATATGCAAGTATACTATTCCTTCCTCGAAGCTCTGAAAAGTTATATCTCCACCATCTTGAGCAACTGCCGGTCTAACCCTAGTATCTAACAGGTCTGTTATTTTTTTTACTATTTCACCGTCAGGTCCATCATGAGCTTCGTGCAATAAGTCTCTAGACTCTTCGTTTAATATTTCCTCACCTGACTGTAAAAAGTCCATAATTGTTCCCAGCAAAGCTGGTTTTATATGTTCCCATAAGAAATCTTCTCTCTTAGTAATTGTGATAAAGTCGCTTCCAAGAAAGACTCCAACTACACCTTCTACACCAAACAGCTTTTTTGCTAACGGTGAACTCTCAACTTTATCACCCTCACTAAAGTTGGCGGTTCCTGTGCCCAAAACGGTCTGACCAGGTAAAAACTTGAGTGTTGCCGGGTTGGGTGTCTCTTCTGTTTGGATAAACATTAATTTTCTCCAGTTTTATTCTTTTATTCTTATATAGCTATCAGTGTAGCATTTTTCAAGGTTAAGATACAGCTTCAATTCTTTCCTTTGTCATTGAGCCTGGAACGATAGTAACAGGTATAGGCAAGTTGCCACCATCTCGTGAAACTAATTGGCTTATTAGCGGCCCAGGACCTTCACTCGAATTGTTTGCCCCTAAAACAAGTACCCCAACTTCTTTGTCTTCCGAGATTTGGTTCAGTACCTCAGTAGCTTTTTCTCCCTCTCGAATAACTAATTCGGCCTCGAGCTTTAGCTCATCTTTCATCCAGTTTGAATATATTTGAAAATTTTCTTCAATCGTTTCTCTTGCTTCTTCTCTCATTTTTTCGGCAACACCAAGCCAGTGTGTTTGATCTTGAGGTGTGATAATCGCTAGTACTTCGACACCACCACCAGTTTTAGCGGCTCTAGTGGCCGCATAGTGAAGCGCATTTAAGAACTCGGGACTATTATCCATTATTACTAAAAATTTTCTCACGATTCCTCATATAAAAACGATGCACTAGTGTATCCTAAAAATCTAAGAAATCTTATATTTTTATTTCAAGAATCCAACTATCTCACGTGTCTTTTTTAATATTGGTTGAGAAATATCACTAGCTTTGCCAGAGCCTTTTCGCAAAATTTCTATAATATATGTTTCTTCATTAAGGAGCTTTTTTATCTCCTTATTTATTGGATCAAGTTCAGCAATAAGGATATCTGATAGCTCATCTTTCAATTTTTTAAAATCCGATCCTGAAAATTGCTCCAGTGTTTTTTCAATGGATTGATCCGCTAACGTTGCATAGATTCCGAGCAAATTTTCTGCTTCTGGACGGTTCGCGAGTTCCTCTTTTTCGCTCGGTATTTCAAAGGGATCGGTCTTTGCCTTTTGAATTTTTTTTCTAATCGAATCGCTATCATCGGTTAGGTTTATGCGAGACATCTCTGACGCTTCTGACTTAGACATTTTCTTGGTTCCATCTCTCAAAGACATTATTCTTGTGGCTGTTCCTTCTATAATTGGTTCCGGTATTGGGAAAAAGCCCGGAGCGTTGAAGTCACTATTAAATTTCATAGCTATATCGCGAGTTAATTCGAGATGTTGTTTTTGGTCTTCACCCACCGGTACATGAGTGGCGTGATAAGCAAGAATGTCCGCCGCCATTAGAGTTGGGTAACAATAAAGTCCAAGTGAAGCATTTTCTCTATTTTTCCCAGCCTTCTCTTTAAATTGTGTCATACGATTTAGCCATCCAATTCTTGCTACACAATTGAATATCCATGCTAGCTCTGTATGTGTCGAGACTTGACTTTGGTTGAATATAATTGAATTTTCTTGCCGTAAACCACAGGCTAGAAAAGCGGCGGTTACCTCGATAGTATTTTGGCGTAATTCTTTTGGATCTTGCAAATTGGTTATTGCATGAAGATCTACCAGGCAATAAATGCACATCGCATTTGTATCTTGAAGCTCAACAAATCGCTTAACGGCTCCGAGATAATTTCCTAAGTGGAGGTTTCCAGTGGGCTGCACACCGGAAAAAACTAATTTACTATCCATCAAAAACGTCTCTTACATTATTTACTAAAGTCATTGACCCAAAAGTTCTTATTCAATATACCCAAAAACTTTAGGCATGCAAAATAACTAATTCCTGATAGGGGTATGACCATACTTAACCATAGGATTGTGAGGATTTGCGTAGAAAAATACTGAAGTGTAAAAGATTTCGTCAATATTAACAAAATGAGCATAAAACAACTGCTAAGGACAATCCTTGGTAGGCCCCGTTTAAAAGCACTATTAAAATAAAAACCAAATTTGTAGGTATGATAGACTAATAAAATAAACACCAACCAATTTGTGATTGCGTATGCTATTGGAGGCGCTAAAAACGCTAATTTATCTAGTAGGGTATAAGCAATACTTACATTTAAGAAAAAAGATGCCAGCGAGTAATAAAAAGGTATCCTGATATTTTTCTCTGCAAAATAAAAGTTGAGTAATAGCATTTGTAAGCTTATTGGTATAATACTTAAGCTGTAAATTGATAAAGCTTTACTAGTTTGAATAGCATCATTAACTAAAAAATTGCCTCTTTGAAATAGAGACGATATGATCTCGAAATTTAAATATATTAAACCTATAGAGGCAGGCAGCGCAAAAATAAGGGACAGTTGCATAGACCGGTTTAGATATGAGTTTCCCTCAACTTTTCGACCACTTTTTTTGAGTGAACTAAGTTTTGGTAGAGTAACAACATTTAAAGCAACCCCAATAAGCGCAATTGGAAGCTGTGCAAGCCTATCAGCATATATAAGCCATACCATAGCACCATCAAAAAGTGATGATATTTGTCTGCCCACTACGAGATTTATTTGTGAAACGCCACTTGCTAAACTAATGGGTATTGATTTTAAAAACAGTTCTTTTGCGATGCTTAGATTCGGATTTAAGGCAGATAAATTTACTGAAGTAAGAGAAATTCCATTCAACCTGCATGCTATGAAAACCATTACTAAGTTGACAAAGCCAGAAGCCAATACAGCTACGCAAAGATTATAACCAAAATCACCAGAGTAAAGGGCAGAAAAAATTAATGAACCAATAAGAAATAAATTTAAAACACCCTGCGTAGCGGTACTGATGTGATATAGGTTGAGAGCATTAAGTACTGAATTGAATAATTGTACCAGTGATATGAGAAGAATGTACGGAAATATTATCCTTCCATATAGTACTGCCAATTCGAACCTTTCGTCATATAAAAAACCAAACGCAAGTGCTTTTATTAAAGCAGGCATAAAAATCACTCCTAGAATTGAAATTAAGCCTAAGATTGTAAGAAGAGAAAAAAACACTATCGTTACCAGCTCATTAGCGTTTTTTTTGGTACCTTTTACACCTATAAAAATAGGTATAAATACTTTGTTAAATGAGCCCTCAGCAAATATTCGCCTAAGCATATTTGGAATAGTGAATGCGAGTAAAAAAGCCTGAGCCACCGGACCTGAACCGAGAAAAAGAGCCAGAAAAATATCGCGCAAAAATCCTAGTATGCGGCTAAAGAGTGTCCAAAGACCAACAATTGAGAAGTTATCAATAAGAGAGGATTTCTTTGTCATTAATTTTTTAGCGCCTTCTTAAAATGTTTATCAAGATAAAACAAAAGCTCCTTCCTTATTTGCTCTACCTTTTGTGAGGATGTAATTTTTTCGCCAAATAAATCATTTACATAAAATGTGTCTACAGCTTGCTCTCCATATGTAGCAATTACCGCAGACCTTATCGTAATTTGGTTCCGAAATAGTGTATTTGTTATGTCGTATAGAAGGCCTAATCTATCTCGAGTATCAACTTCAATCATAGTTTGTTTATGCGACCCGTTATTATCAAAAGAAATCTTTGTGGGAACCTCAAAGTACTTCTCACGGTCTTTTATTTTGTCTTGTTTCTCTAGAATTGATTTTGTGATAATCTCCCCTGAGAGAGTTTTCTTAACTGTTTCTAACAACTTTTTAGTTTTTCTTTCATCATATTTTTTTCCAAGATTGTCTTGTATCCAAAAAATGAAATTTGCTATTCCGTCTTTTGTTGTAAATGTTTTTGCATCAATAACATTAGCAGACGCAATTGCTAGTGCTCCTGCCAATCTCGAAAAAATACCAGGATGGTCTTCCATGACAAAAATTATCTTTGTTATATCACGGTCGTTGTCATATGCAGGTTCAACCTGCAATGGATCTTGCTCAAGCCTTAAGATCATTTCGGCTATAAGCTTTTGGGTTGGCGTATCTAAAACTAGCCAATAAGCATCAAAATGGCGCAAAGTTTCCTTTTTGATATCTTCATTCTTAAACCCTTGGAGATATCCCTTAAGCTTTGTCTTTGCTGTATCTATTCGCTCTGACCTTGTTTCAACCTTGATATCTTTTGAAACCAATTTAAGTGTTTGAAAGTAAAGGCTCTCAAGTAAAGACTTTTTCCAATTATTCCATGAATCAGAGGATACCCCTTTTATATCACAGACTGTAAGAATAAATAGCAGATCAAGTGTTTCTCTATCTGTGACATACTCTTGAAAATCTATAATTGTTTTTTGGTCTGATAAATCTCGCTTTTGAGCAAAATCAGACATCATTAAATGATTTCTCACTAACCAACAAATTTTCTTACGCTCACTATCTTTTAGAGAGAATCTTTTGCATAACTTGGATGCAATTTTCTCACCCTCAATAGAGTGGTCATTTTCTAGCCCCTTTCCAATATCATGAAAGAGTATTGAGAGATACAGGACTTTTCTATTAAGAGATTTCCTCGAAAATATCTCCTCAACAGCTGTGCCATAGCTTTTTGGTAATTTTTCAATCTCGGATAAAACTTTTAAGCATTGGATCGTATGTTCGTCGACAGTGAACCAGTGGTACATATTAAACTGCATTAACGCTACAATTCTGCCAAAGTCAGGTATAAATGCCCCTAAAAACCCAACTTCGTTCATTCTTCTCAGAACTCTTTCGGGATTGCCGTAATCAATCAATAAACTTAAAAACAGGTCATTTGCCTCAAAACTATTTTTGAGCTCAGAGTCTACCAAATCTAAATTTTGTGAAACTAGTCGTAATGCCTGTGGATGAATAAGTATTTTAGAGTCGAGGGCACAAATGAATAGCTTTAAAATATTTATGGGCTTTTCTGTTAAAAAATTTTTATCTCTGATATTGAGTCTGCCTTTTTCAATAATCAACCCTGCTTGTAATGGCTTCAATGATCTTCCGGAAAGCCCTAGTAGTTCTGATAGGTTTCTCTTAAACCCTTTTTTCTTTGCCAAATAATTCTCTTCTATTGCAGTTAAGAATATTCTCGTAAGATCTCCAACATTTTTTGCCTGTAAAAAATATTTTTGCATAAATATCTCTACGCCTCTTCTCGAGTTATCATCTTCAATATTTAAGCTTTTTGCTAAATCAGCTTGAATGTTAAAATATAATTTCTCATTAGCGTAACCTGATATTTGGTGAATTTTACACCTTATAAACCAAAGAAAATTTTCCGCTTCTGTGAATATTTCTAGCTCGGTCCTCTTAAAGATCTTTTTCTCTATAAGGGATTGGATGTTATCGGTTCTATAAATATACTTTGATATCCAGTATAATGTATGGAGGTCTCGTAGTCCTCCCTTACCTTCTTTAATATTGGGCTCCAGCATATACCGCGCATTAGCATGCTTAAGGTGTCTTTCTGCTCTCTCCGAAAGCTTTCCTTCCACAAAATTCGATGCTTTTTTTGAAAAGACTTTTTTCCTTAGCGTAGTCTCTAATTCTTCAAATAAGTCTCTACTTCCACATAAGTATCTCTTCTCCAGCATTGAGGTTCGTATTGTTAAGTCATCCAAACCTAGTTGAACACAATCAGAAATAGTTCTAGATGAGTGACCTACTTTAAATTTTAAATCCCAAAGTAGATACAATACAGACTCTACTACACTCTTAGCCCAGCCTGTCTGACGTTTATTGGACAGGAATAATAAATCTATGTCGGAATAAGGAGCCATTTCACCCCTTCCAAAACCTCCTATAGCAACTAATGATAAGCTTTGACTTTCAGAAGAGTGAGTAAACGGATGGAATTTTTTATGAACTAGATTAAAAACAGTAGTAACCAATATGTCTGTTTTTTTACAAAAAAGGCTTTTCGCTTCGTTGCCTAAAAAGGGGCATTCGTTTAGAAAATCAAAGGCGACTTGGGTCATGAGCTCATTAGAAGCTCTAAGAATGGATGTTATCTTTGCTCTTGTCTTTACATCTGGATTATTGGGAATAGCTAAATCTAAAAGTTCCTTATTTAACTTTTCTCCGTAACTATCCATTTCGATTATGGTGTTCTTTGCTGTCTGCATAAACTAGAGTAATATTATATTTAGTTAGACTACACGAGAGAATTATTAAAAAATTTAAAAAGTCTGGAAAGCTTTAGGCTGAGGAGTTATACAAAATTACAATTTTTAATGAATAGTATGAACGAATTCGTATATCCAGAAATTAAGTCCGGCTTATATCTTGTTTCACTTCCAGTGGGCTGTCTAAGTGACATCAGTTTTAGAGCACTACATATGTTAAGTAATTCTGATTACGTAGCTGGCGAAGATACTCGAAGTGTAAGATCACTTTTTAAATTATTGAAAATTAGCAAATCAATAAAGTCTATAATTTCATATCACGATCATAGCTCAGCTCATACAAGAGGGAAAATAATAGAATTAATTAAACAAGGCAAAAGTGTGGCTTTGGTCAGTGACGCGGGCACACCATTGATTTCAGATCCTGGCTATAAACTGGTAAAGACTACAATTGAAGAGGGTTTTGAGGTTTTTAGCGTTCCCGGACCGTCCTCTGTTATTGCGGCATTAACAGTATCAGGCTTGCCAACGGATACGTTTAGTTTTTTGGGATTTTTACCGAATACCAAAAGCAAGAAGAAAAAACTATTAGAAAAGTATTTAAATCTAGGCTCTTCTTTGATTATTTTTGAGAGTGGCAGGCGACTGCAAAAAACGTTGGAACTACTAGCAGAATCTTGCAGACCATCTACTGAAATATGTATCTGTAGGGAGCTAACAAAATTAAATGAAGAGGTAACCAGGTTTAAAGCACAAGGCGGTATGAGGGTAACAAAAAAAATGAGATCCTTAAAAGGAGAGTTTGTAATTGTAGTAGGAAAAAATGAGGCTCGAGATTTTGACTTGAAAAACCTAGATGAACAGCTTAGAAAAATGAGAAAATCAATGAGCATGAAAGATTCAGTGGAGTTTCTAGCTGAGAAGCTAAATATTCCAAAAAAAATTATATATAAAAAAGCCCTAACGATATTTAAAGATAACAATTAACCTAGATTGGTATGTATTTATGAAACTCAAGATAGCATTTCAGATGGATCCAATATCTGATGTCGACATAAACGGAGATACTTCATTTAGATTGGCAGAGGAAGGCCAAAAAAGGGGTCATCAAATATACTATTTTAATCCTGAAAGCTTAGTCTATGAAAGCGGGAACATTATTGCGTATGGCCAGAAAGTAGATATAGACCGGGAAGGAAAACCTGTTATCTCTCTCCAAAAAGAGCAGAAAATAGATTTGTCGGAGGAAGTAGATATAGTCTTCTTAAGACAAGATCCTCCTTTCGACATGCTTTACATAACTACGACTTTCTTGTTAGAAAGGCTCAAAGGTAAAACTTTAGTTCTCAATGACCCATATTGGGTGAGAAACTCTCCAGAAAAACTTTTAGTTCTCGACTTCATAGACTTAATGCCACCAACCGTTATTACAAGAAGCCTAAGGTCAATTATTGATTTTCGAAATAGATACAAAGATGTAATTCTTAAGCCTCTATATGGAAATGGAGGGACAGGAGTATTTAGATTGGTCGAAGGCGACAAAAACTTAAATGTTTTCTTTGAAACATTTGTAAATAACTCCAGAGAGCCAATCATTGTTCAACAATTTTTGCCAGATGTGTCTAATGGAGATAAGAGAATTATCTTAGTTGATGGAGAGCCGATCGGTGCTATCAATCGTATTCCCCCTCAGGACGATATTAGATCAAATATGCATGTTGGTGGTACACCTGCAAAGTCAAACTTGACTACAAGAGATACTGAAATATGTAAAAGTCTCTCACCGGTGTTGAAAAAGAAAAATTTATTTTTCGTGGGAATAGATGTAATTGGTCAGCATTTGACAGAAATAAATGTGACTTCGCCTACGGGCTTACAAGAACTTGAGCGCTTCGAAAACAAAAATTATGCGCAAACAATTTGGGAAGGTATTGAGAAAAAATGGAAGAGCGAGCAATAGATAATAAGACCACGTTTATAGCAATTATTATGATGGCCTCAGTGGTTATTCTTTCCAATGTATTGGTTCAATTTTATCTAGGCGCTTTTTTAACTTATGGAGCGTTTACCTATCCTATAGCTTTTCTGATTAATGACGTTGTGAATAAATTAGAGGGTCCCAGAAGAGCAAGGCAAGTAATTTTTTGGGGTTTTGTCGTCGGCGTTATATGTTCTTTAATTGGTAGTCAAATTGAAGGCGAGTTTGGTCCTTTGGTTACCTTAAGGATTGCTGTGGGCTCAGGTCTTGCATTCTTGATAGCACATTTTAGTGACACTTATATCTTTCATTTTTTTAGAAAATTAAGATGGTGGGTTCCCCCTTTGGTATCATCAACAATAGGTTCGGCTCTCGATACGTTGATATTCTTCTCTATAGCGTTTTCAGCAACATTCGTATTTATTGAACCACAAAATGATGTAGCGTGGGCGAACGAGGCATCAGCGCTGTTGAACTTTTTTCCCATAGACACACCTTTTTGGGTAAGTATGGCTGTAGCTGATTTCATGGTAAAATTAGTTCTGGCATCCTTTTTCCTGATCCCATTTAGAAGGATAGTTTTATCAGCTCGCCAAATAAATGTATGATATTAGCTTTGCTTCAATAGTCTTGATTTTTCCCTTTGCCAATCTCTCTTTTTCTCGGTTTGTCTCTTATCGACGACCTTCTTTCCTTTGGCAATACCAATTAAAAGTTTAACTTTTCCTTTTTCGTTTAAGTAAAGTTTTAGAGGAATAAGAGTCATTCTTTCCCTAGTTAAATTTACCCACAGTTTCTTCAGTTGCTTTTTATTGATAAGTAGTTTGCGCCTTCTTCTTTCTTCGTGACCAAATGTTTTTGAATTGCTGTGAAGAGGTATATAACAGTTAATCAGCCACAACTCTCCTTCCTCGATGCTTGCATAACTTTCAGCAATGAGACCCCCGCTATCTCTCAGAGACTTCACTTCTGAACCCACCAAAACCAGACCACACTCAAGTGTCTCACCAATCTCATAGTTGTATCTAGCTTTACGATTTTCGGCGAGTGATTTGGATGATACTTTTTTTTTACTCATCGGAAGCTGAGATTAAACCTGCGGTATGCATAGCTGATTTTATCTTGCTCTCTGTCTCTGTAGATATTGTACAAAGAGGTGCTCTCACTTCATTTTCACATTTGCTAAGTAGGCTTAGAGCGTACTTAGTGGGCGCTGGGCTTGGCTCTGCGAAGGCAGCTCGGTGAAGGGGTAATAGTTTATCCTGATATTCAAGTGCTTCTTTATAATTACCAGCCAGCATCGCATCTTGAAAAAGTGCTGAAAGTTTTGGAGCAATATTTGCAATTACCGAAATGCAACCGACACCACCATGCGCATTAAACCCTAGCGCGGTGGCATCCTCGCCAGATAATTGGAGAAAATTCGTTCCACACGTTTCTCTGGTATCAGAAACCCTAGAGACATCACCAGTTGCATCTTTTACCCCAATAATTCGTGGTAATTTAGATAATTGACCCATAGTATCAGGGTTCATATCAATGATTGATCGACCTGGAATATTATAAATTATAATGGGCAAATTTGAGTTATCATGCAGTCTTGTGTAATGATTAAGAAGACCTTTTTGATTTGGTTTGTTGTAGTATGGAGTAACTACTAACGCAGCATCAGCTCCTACTTTTTCAGAAAATTCGATAAGTTCTATAGACTCGGCAGTACTATTGGAGCCTGCACCAGCTATTATTGGTATCCTCTTTGCTGAGAAGTTTATTATCGCTTCCACAACCTCCTTATGTTCTTGATGACTCAGTGTCGGAGATTCACCAGTTGTTCCAACGGCCACTATTGCATTACTACCCTCGCTGATATGCCACTCAACTAAATTCTCAAGTGCAGCAAAGTCAACTTCTCCATTTTTAAACGGAGTAATCAGTGCAGGGATCGAACCTTTAAACATTATTTTAACCTTTTCAATAATTACAATTGTAACATAATATATAGGAAACAAAAATTCGCAAGATTCATAATCTCGTTCCCAAAACTCTGAGTTTACAATTCTGCATTTTTTTCAAATAACCAAATCAAGATAGGTAATCCTTATTATGACAAAATTGTTTTTGCTAATTTTCACTTCAATTCTTGTTCTTTTTAAAGCAAGCATGGCTGAGGATTTGGAAGATTACATAAATAAAGGGCATGTAGAAGTTTTAGTAGAAGCACTTAAGTATTCTGATGCAAGTATGTTTGATGAGGCAAAAAATGAAATAAAAGACACCAATAATGAAAATTTGCTGTTGTTTATCAAATGGCTAAAATTACGGGAGGGTAAAGGCAGTTTTTCCGAATATTCCGAGTTTTTGAAAGATCATGAACATTGGCCACAACAGCGTTTATTAAAAAAGTTTGGAGAGCTCTCTATTGACCAAAGTGTTAAAAAAAGAGACATACAAACATTTTTCAAAGTTGGTGCAGATTGCAAAAAACTAAAAGAGGTTTCATCTCGTTTATATGAAGACGACTGCCTTCCCCAGACAGCCCAAGGCTCGATAGCTCTCCTGAAGATACTAAACGCAAATACTAATACCATATTTTTTAATGAGGTTTTGGAAAAGCTAGTGGTAAGACAAATAGTAACAGATAAACAATGGAACTATCTGAATACTTATCACAAAAGTAAATTAGCTGAGATGGCTACCCAGCGATTTAAACACTTTAAGAAAAAATCTGACCTAAATGAGTTAGATAGAATTTCAATTTTTTTAGATGAACAGGAATTGAAAATTTTAGAGAAGGTAAAAAAGTATAAAAAAATAAAGAAACTGTCTAAAAACTTCATGTATAAAGCCAAAGACTTCAATGATGTAGGGGTGGCATATGATTACATATCTCTTTTGAGGAGATCTGGCCAATTTGATTTGGCTCAAAAGCTTATTAGGAAAAATTCATCAAGGCATTTTGATATTATTGAAGATGAAAGATGGCTTCAAATCAAGCAAATTTACTCTCTCAGAGCGCTGAGAGGAGGATACAGCAACAGAGCTTATGAAATAGCAAACACCAAATATAACTTTTCTGATAATCCAAACGCTCTTAGCGATTTTCTTTATCTTGAATGGTTGGCAGGTTTTATTGCTTTAGAATTCTTCAATGACCCTAAATTAGCGAAAAAACATTTCTTAAATTTCTTCACATTACTTAAAGAGTGGGAAGAAAAATCCAACTATCTAAATGAAATTGGTTATCATAAAGATATAATTTCACTTGACATCGCTAGCGCTAGAATTGGTTATTGGCTTGGAAAAACCTTTATACAATTGGACGACAAAAAGAGTGCTCAGGAATTTTTTACCTTATCGGCGAACTATGATTACTCGTTTTATGGTCAGCTTTCTCTCGAGAGGTTGAAGATAAAGCCTAGCCCACGTTATGTGAAAAGAAAAGATAGTAAAAGTTTTAAGATAAATAATCAAAAAGGCCTAGTTGAGGTAGCCGCCAGTCTATATTTTGCGGAAAGGGGGGTTTTGTCTGATTATATATTTGGACATCTGGCTAAGTACCTATCAGAGCAAGAAAGATATAAGCTTTGTCACATACTTCACGACGCTGGATTTGTAAAGGGCTCACTAACAGTAGCGAAAAAGTCAACAGAAAAAGGAACCCCCCTACATAGTGAATTGTTCCCAACCAATAAAGATTTTGCATTTGACCAGAATGTCGATAAGTCACTGGTTTTATCGGTTATAAGGCAAGAAAGCGAGTTTTTTAGAGCCGCAAAGTCTAGAACGGGAGCGCTTGGTTTAATGCAATTAATGCCTAACACGGCAAAAGAAGTGGCTAGAAAACTAAAAATTAAATATCAAAAGTCAAAGCTCATAACTGATGAGAATTATAATATTCGCTTGGGGTCATATTATTTGAAGTATTTATTACAAAGATACGAAGGGAGTAAAGTTCTTGCCTTAGCTGCCTATAATGCTGGTCCTGCAAATTTAAAAAAATGGTTATCTAATATGGGAGATCCAAGAAAAAAGGGTATTGACCCCCTAGTATGGATTGAATTGATACCATACCCAGAAACAAGAAACTATATAAAGCGTGTATTGGAGGCTGTTTGGATATACGATGGTAAGATCTCCGGATCAATTGAAAAGCCAAACCTGGCAAAAAAATATTTTGGCCATCTTTTTTAAAATTGAATAAAAACCAAGTTGGCAAACGCTTATATGAAAAATTTTCAGTTTTTTATATTTTCGGCAGTGTTGTCGAGTAGGTATGAGAGAATACCCGCAATTATAACTATCGAAGAACCTAGTATGATAGGCCATGTTATACTCTCATTAAATATTAGAACTCCAATAATGCCAGCAAAAACCAGGTGGAAATAAGCAAATGGTTGAACGACGGCTGCTTCAGCGAACTCGAATGCTTTGATAAGTACGAAATGACCAACGATACCCAAAATACATAATATTAACATTAAGAGAATATCTGATCTTTCAATAGGTATAATATAAAATGGAGCTATAAGTGTTGAGAAGAAAGCTCCGATCAATCCCGTCCATATTAAACTTGTATAACTACTGTCATTAAAACTTGCCATCCTTGTTAAAACTCCATAAAGGGCAAATAAGACCGCTCCAATGAATGGAATAATTGAGTGCATTTGAAATACATCACCACCGGGTTTGACAATTATCAATACCCCTAAGAACCCTACCAGTACTATCGCAAATTTCAGCTTTGTAAGATCTTCTTTTAATATAAAGTATGAAAAGATGACGACCAATAAAGGATAGCTTGAAAAAATTGCTGATGTAGCAACTAGGCCCACTATAGTAAAGGAGTAGACTGTGACAAATATTTCGGCTACTAAAATACTACTTCTTAAAATCTGCAAGAGTGGTCTTTTGCTAAATACAAGGGAGCGCGATTTCTTAAATAAAAAAAAGTATAAAGAAATTCCTGCAGCTAATGCCCAAAATCTTAGTATAATGGTTAACGTAACAGAGTATTTTTCAGCGAGATATCTTGAGAGGCCATCTTGTGTAGCAAAAACTAGAGTAGCAATAAGCATGAGAGCTATACCTAATCTAACGTTCTGACCGGTCAATTATGATGCCACTGCAGACATGGACAAAACCCCAGACTTATCGGTAACCCAAAACTCTCCAGTATCTGAAGTGTTAATGGAAAATTCATCGGACACAAATATTGGGTTTAGTGCTCTATATTTAAAAAACTGTAACCCACCTTCAAACCTCTGATCTGCAGCATCAATTAAATTTTGAGCTAGTAATGGGCCATGAACGACTAGTGAAGGGTAGTATTCAACAGTTTTGCAATAATCTACATCATAGTGAATTCTATGACTATTCATAGTTAATGCAGAATATTTAAACAGTTGATTTTCTGTATACTTCCTATTCAAACAAGCTTCAGAGGGCTTGTTGTATGGTTTGTGCACTCTCTGATCAAATCCTAAACGGACGGGAAGATATACAAGGCTTTGCCGTTCGATTAGAAGTGTCGTGTCATTATTTTTCAATTCATTTTTTATTTCAATTACACAGAAGTCACCTGAATTACCTTTTTTGTAATTTATACTTTCAAGCGTAATAACCCTTGTTATTTCCATTCCAATCAAAAGTGGGTCAAAAAAGTTAATTTCACTTCCTCCCCACATTCTTCTAGGGAAGCCAGTATCTGGAATTATGTTGTTTCCTGGCTTAATGTGGCCATCCAATCCGAGAAGCTCATCTTCAGCAGTCTCCCAACAGAAAAACCAATGCCAGTACTTAGGGAGTGGTTCTCCTAACTTTAATTCAAGTTCATTTACTTGGAAAAAGTCCTTAGCAACGCGTGATCTCGCTATATCAACTTTATCCTTAATTACTTTTTGTTTCTCTAAATTTTTTCTAATATTTTCTTGTGTGAGCATTTTATTTGGCCAAAATGAGATTGCCTATCGGCATTCCAGAAGCATTATATTGAGAATTGTGCAAGAAATTTTTCTAACAATTTATCTAGCAACTCATTAGATTTTTCATCAGCAAGGTCCCCAGCATCATTAAAGGCTCTGCTTGAATGACCAATTAAAACTTCAGGAGTCTGTATTATTTTGCAGTCAAAAGGAGTTAGGCACATTCTGAGCATGTATTGACTTCTTTCCCCACCAGACCGGCCATCGGTAGCAGAAACTATAGCTATGGTTTTTGACGTAAACGGATTAGGCTTTAATCTAGACATCCAATCAAACGAATTTTTTAACGCACCAGAAATACCTTTATTGTATTCTGGTGTTGATATGATTATTCCCGAGGCCCGGCTAAGAGTCTCTCCAAGTTTTATAACAGTCTCTGGAATACCGGCTTCCTTTTCCAAATCGTCGTTGTAAAGGGGAAGATTTATATTACCGAATGAAAAATGTATATCACCATCTTTCAATTTAATTTTTTTTTCTATATATTTTAGTAGTTTCGTGTTTGAGGACGCTTTTCTGAGTGAGCCAGAAAGTCCAACTATCGTCGTAGATTTGATCATGTTATTTTCCGGCTACTTTGAATATGAGTCTTGCTGTTGTGTCACAAGGATTGGGTTGTGCTTTTTATAGTGATTTATTTATAACTGAAGGTTATAAGGTTGATAATCAATTTTTTCAAATAAAAAGGAAGAGTTTTTTTGGATATTACAAAACTTCGACTTCTAGGCTTCAAAAGCTTTGTAGATTCCACTGAGGTGGAAATATTGCCAGGGCTCACTGGAATAGTAGGGCCTAACGGTTGTGGAAAATCGAATATTATAGATGCATTCCAATGGTTGATGGGTGAGAGTAGACCATCTTCAATGAGGGCATCTGGAATGGAAGACGTGATCTTTGCCGGCGTAGAAGGAAGAAGCCCAAGGAACTTCGCTGAAGTCACCTTAGAAATTGATAACTCTGAACAAAAAGCTGCTAGCGCATTCAACCGACACAAAGAAATTGAGATATCAAGAAAGATTACAAGAGAAATAGGTTCGTCATACCGACTCAATGGGAAAGAAGTGAGAGCACGCGATGTACAGACCCTATTTGCAGATTTTTCATCAGGTTCGAATTCTTCTAGCCTCATTAAACAGGGGCAAATTGCAGAGCTTTTAAACATGAAGCCTAAAGACCGAAAAAAGATTTTAGAAGAGGCGGCTGGAATTTCAGGGCTTTACCATCGTCGTCATGAAGCCCAATTAAAACTTAATGGAGCGGAGAGAAATCTTGACAGACTTCAAGATTTAATTTCTCAACTTGAGGTGCAGTTAAAAACTATTGAAAAGCAGGCGCGAGAGGCTGAAAGGTATGCAAAGTTATCTAAAGAAATTCGAACACTAAAGGGCATATTGTTACTAAAACAGTATCTAAGTTTGAGATCCGATATTAGCTCGGTAGATACATCTTACACTGAAAATTTGAAAAGACTCTCCCGGCTGGAGACTGAAGACCGTGAACTTCAAAAAAAAATCGATATTGAAAATGAAAATATCTCAAAACAAAAATTAGATGTCGAGGAAAAATCAGAGGCCCACCAAAATACTCTATTAGAACGACAAGTTGTGTTGAATGAAATTAACTTAACAGAGAGAAAAGCTAACGAATTACAAAGTCAATTGACACAAAGCGAAGCTGATTTGCAAAGAGAAGATCAGTTGATGGCAGATGCAGAGAGTAATATGGTAGATCAAAACAACCTATTACGAGAAGTAGACGAAAAACTTCATGACATTGATGAAAAAATTGAGAATGAAAAGGGAGCAATAGAACAAAACAACCAACGCATCCAAGCAGTAAACGAGAGCTATAATTCATTAAGAGATAAGTTGAATGAGTTGAGAGCTGAAAAAATTCTGAATGAAAAAAGAAAAGAAGAACGTTCATCTACTCTTTTAGACTTAAATAGATATATCGAAAAGCTTAATGACGCTTTAGAAAAATTAAAGAGTGCTGAACAACATGAAATAAAGAAACTTGAAGACCTTATTAAGGAACAAGATAATCTTAAATCTACATACCAAACTGATGCTAATAATTTTTCTCAAAAAGAAAAAGATTTAAAAAAAAATCAGGAGGAGATTGCAATTATTGATAACGAAATCAATAAGCTCAATGCAACAAAGGCTGTAAATATTTCTGAGCTCGAGGCATCAAAAGGTCTTCTAAGTAAAAATAATGATCAAAAAACTGTTTTTGATAAACTAGAAATTGAAAATGGATTTGAACGTTGTCTAGATGCACTATTCTTTTCAGAGTTAGAATACCCAGAGATAACAAAAAGAAAAATATCTGGTTGGCAAAATGTTCTTGATAAAATTGACAATAAAATAAAAAAGAACTTTTCTAATTTAGAAAATTTATCTTCGCGTATTAAGGGTCCTGATGTTTTAAATTATCTCTTCGAGCATGTTGGGATAGTCTCTTCAACTGAAGAGGGAGATAAACTCAGTAAAATGCTTCTTCCTGGGCAACAGCTTATTACAAAAGAGGGAGATTTATGGCGATGGGATGGGTTTGTAAGGTATTCGACAGGGGAAGTCTCAAAAAATGAATTAAAAGTGATGAATCAAAAAAAAGTGTTAGAGATACAAGACAGCCTTAAAGAAATAGAGCTCCAATTAGATGGTTTACAAAATAAAAAGACGATACTGGAAGAAAGAACATCTTCATTCGGAAACTTAGAGACAGAAAGATTGAAAATATCTAAAGGGGGGTCTGATCTTCAGGTCTTGGAAGGTGAAATTGCACGACATAAGAACCAGCGCGCTATCGCTAGTGACAATATCATTTCACTAGAGAAGAAAATCGAGGAAGAGACTGCCCAACTCAAAAAATATCAAGAGCATGATAGTGACAAAGGGGATCCAGTTGACCCAGATTCTGATATCAATGAGAACCAATTACTTATTAGTAATTTAGAGGAATTGGATAAACAAAGAGAAGAGTTAAGAACTGAAAAGGCAAATTTTGATAAACTTACTGACGATAAAAACTCTTTAGGAGAAAGAAAAGAAGAAATCGAGATCAATCGATCAAAATGGAAGGCTCAGTCAGAAATTGCTATCGAAAGAAAATTAAGTATTCAAGCAAGAATAGAGAGTCTAAAGTTAGAGATTGAAAAAACCTCATCACGCCCAGGAGATCTAGAAAATAGTAAAGAGGTTATCGATAGAAAAATGGAAGTTACTAGTAAAGAGCTTGTGAATGCTCGGGATACGTTAGCTTCATCAGAAGGTAATCTAAGAAAGTTACAATCCAGAAATAAGGAACTCATAGCAAATCTTGGATTAGAGAAAGAAAATCAAGTAAGATTAACTACAAAAAAAGAGGGTTTGGCTGATAATATTGCTGAGTTAGATAGTAGAATAAATAACGAATATAATGTAAAATTTGATGAATTTCAGGATGAGTTTTCAAATAATCAAATGAAGGATTTTTCTCAAGAAGAAATAGAGGCGAGATTAGAAAAACAGATCAGATTTAGAGATAATCTTGGGTCTGTTAACTTAAGAGCTGAGCAAGACGCAAAAGAGATTAGAGATGAGCTCGATACAATCCTAACTGAGAGAAACGATGTAGTTCAAGCAATTGAGAAGTTAAACACGGCGGTGAGAAGTATCAATAAGGATGGCAGACAGAAATTGACTGAGGCCTTTACTGAAGTAAATAAAACGTTTCAAACACTCTTCACTAGACTTTTTCAAGGTGGGAAGGCAGAGCTCGCATTGGTAGATAGCACAGATCCACTAGAGGCGGGTTTAGAAATAATGTGTCAACCACCAGGAAAAAAAGTTACCACAATTTCACTTCTGTCGGGAGGTGAACAAACACTAACAGCTCTAGCGTTGATCTTTGCGGTATTTCTATCAAACCCAAGTCCCCTATGCTTAATGGATGAGGTTGATGCGCCTTTGGATGATGCAAACATTGAAAAATACTGTGATATTCTAGACTTTATGATCAACGAAACTAACACAAGATTTATTGTAATTACTCATAACATAATAACTATTACTAGAATGGACAGATTGTTTGGTGTTACCATGATGGAACCAGGAGTAAGTCAATTAGTTGGGGTAGATCTCACTCGCGCAGAAGAGTTAATTAACTGAGGTTTTTATGGAAGGTGATTTCAAAAATATAGTTTCTACAGATTGGCTCGCACAACATTTAGAGGCTCCTGATATAAGAATAATAGATTCTAGCTGGTATTTTCCGCAAGAGAAACGAAACGCAGAACAAGAGTTTTTAAAATGTCACATTCCGGGGGCATCTTTCTTTGATATTGACAAAATAAAAGATAACGACAGCGACTTACCTCACATGCTACCGCCCTCGGAGATGTTCAATTCCACTGTCCGGAAACTCGGTATAGGTGATGGACATAAAGTCGTCATATACGATGGATTAGGAATGAGGTCTGCTGCTCGACTATGGTGGATGTTTAAAGTTTTTGGATACACTGATGTAGTTGTACTTGATGGAGGATTTCCAAAGTGGGTTAAAGAAAATAGATCGACTACAGCTGATCTAACCGAGAAAGAAATTAGACACCTGACTATCTACGAAGATAAGAGTATGGTAGCTGATAGGGATGATGTTCTGAGAGCAACTAAATTAAATCATTGCTCAATAATTGATGCGCGTTCAGAGGAGCGTTTTATGGGAACAGCGCCTGAACCAAGAAGTGGTTTGCGATCTGGATCAATAGAAAATTCAATTAATGTTCCTTATGAAACTCTATTGAATGAAGATTTTACGTTTAAAAAAAAGCGAGAGATCTTAGATATTTTTTCTAAGAAGGGTGTAGTTTTTAATAATTATATTATTACAACTTGCGGGTCAGGAGTAACTGCAGCGGTTTTATATTTAGCGTTAGACGAGATTGGCTGTTCAAAAATTTCATTATATGATGGTTCCTGGGCGGAGTGGGGAAAAATTGATTAGAAGTTTCAAATGCAACATCAAGAAGCAAGCAGAATATTAAACTATACTGTCTCATTTTTGTCTTTAGAAATTAAGGATATTAAGCATTTTAAAAATGTTTTAGGTAATCATGCTATTAGCTTTCTAAAAGCAATATCACCAAATACATCATATTTTTTATATCTCTATAAGGAGGTTGGTCGAAAATATGAGTGGACCGATTGGTTGCGATCCGAAAAAAGCAAGTTGGAAAGCTTTTTGACTGACGATAACGTTATTCTATATTCTCTCATTCTTCGAGGTGTACCTAAGGGCTTTTTTGTTCTCGATTATAGGCTTTTACCTGTTTGTGACTTAGCCTATTTTGGCTTGTTTGATGACGTAACTGGCAAAGGCCTAGGTAAATTTATGATGAACAGAGTTTTTGAGGAAGTAATGGAGAGGGGTGATGTAAAAACATTAACTGTCAACACTAATACACTGGACCACAAAAGTGCCCTTCCTCTTTACCAAAAAGCTGGATTTAATATATATAAAACAGAGATTCATAAGAGAAGTGCGTCGTCTCAATTGGAAGATAAGGAGAATCTATAAATGTTCGAGCATTTAAATAGTCAACCATCAGATAAAATAATGGAGTTAATGGCTCAATACGCGGAGGATACAAGAACAAATAAGTTAGATTTGGGTGTGGGCGTTTACAAGAATGCCGAAGGAGCAACACCAATAATGAAAGCAGTAAAAAAAAGTGAAGACATACTGCACAGATTGCAGGATAGCAAAAGTTATGTTGGCTTAATAGGCTCAATTGAATTTTCCAAAAATATAGGAGGATTAGTCTTAAATAATTATGTAGATGACAAAAGGCTCTCATTTGCTCAAGCGCCTGGAGGAACCGGGGCCTTACACCAACTTCTTCTTTTAGCAAGAGCTACAAAGAGCGTCGGTAATGTTTGGGTTTCAAATCCAAGTTGGCCTAATCACCAAGCTATTTTGAAACACTTGGGTATGAATATGAGCTCCTATTATTATTTTGATGAGACCACATGTGAAGTGAATTTTGACAAAATGTATAAAGACCTTAATGATATGCGTGAAAACGATATATTGTTATTGCATGGATGTTGTCACAACCCTACTGGAGCAAATTTAAGCTTGGAACAGTGGGTAGAGATAACACAATTGATTCAGGACAAAAATGTTTTACCTTTCATAGATCTTGCATATCAAGGCTTTGGAGACGGCTTAGCTAAAGATGTTGAGGGTCTAAATTATCTTGTAAAAAATGTATCAGAGGCAATGATTGCTGTCTCATGCTCAAAAAATTTTGGTGTTTACAGAGATAGAGTAGGCGTAGCTATTGTAGTTTCAGAGCCAGCGGAACAACATGTAGTTCAAGATAACCTTAAATCATTAAACCGGCTTACATTTTCTTTCCCTCCAGACCACGGTGCTGCAGTAGTTAATCAAATATTGCAGGATGAAACGCTTAAGGCTCTGTGGAAAGACGAACTAGAAGAAATGCGTGTAAATATGTTGGATTTGAGAGAGAGGCTTGCATCGGAATTGCAACGAGAAACTAAATCAGAGCGTTTCAGTTTTGTTAATAAGCATAGGGGTATGTTTTCTAAGTTAGGCTTAACTTCCGACCAAGTTGAGGTTTTAAGAAAAGATCATGGAATATATATGGTCTCCGATAGTAGAATAAATGTAGCGGGTTTGCGTAAAGACGTGATAAATTATTTAGCAAGTGCGATTGCGAGTATTATTTAAAGCTGACGAAGATTTGTTTAAGAACAATTATAATTAGGATTAAAGGTATGAAAACTGTAGAAGGATATCAGCCCAAGGAAGAGTTTTCCAAAAAAGCGCTAATAGATAGGACCAAATATCATGAAATGTATACAAGGTCAGTTGAAAGTCCTGAGGCGTTTTGGGAGGAACAGGGCCGCAATCGATTGCTTTGGCAAAAAGAATTTACTAAAGTCAAAAATGTTTCATATTCCCATCCTGATATTTCTATAAAGTGGTTTGAAGATGGTATGCTCAATGTGTCTGAAAACTGTGTAGATAGACACCTAAAAAACAAAAGTGAAAAAGTGGCAATCTTATGGGAGGGTGATGAGCCAGGGGTTTCTAAAAAAATTACGTACAGAGAACTCTATGAAAATGTGTGTAAGGTTGGAAACGTTTTAAAGGATCGAGGCATAAAGAAAGGGGATAGAGTAATTTTGTATATGCCAATGGTTCCAGAAGCGGCTTACGCTATGTTAGCATGTGCAAGGGTGGGCGCCATACACTCTGTTGTTTTCGCAGGTTTTTCTCCAGAAGCGCTCGCGAGTCGAATTATTGATTGTGGAGCAAGAGCGGTGATTACAGCCAATGAAGCGCCACGAGGTGGAAAACAAACTCCTTTAAAGAAGAATGTTGATGAGGCTTTGGAGATATCCGGAGATATAACCTCTATTGTTTTGAAGAGAACTTCAACAGAAGTTAGCATGAAGGAGGGGCGTGATTTCTGGTTGAACGATTTAATGGATAAAGCAAGTACTGTTTGTCCTCCTGAGCCTATGAATGCAGAAGACCCGCTGTTTATACTCTATACCTCCGGCTCAACAGGAAAACCTAAGGGTGTTTTACATTCAACGGCGGGATACATTCTGTATGCTTCAATGACACATAAATTTGTTTTTGATTATTATGATGGAGATATCTATTGGTGTACTGCTGATGTAGGTTGGGTAACTGGTCACAGCTATATCGTTTATGGGCCTTTAGCAAACGGAGCAACGACTCTTATGTTTGAGGGAGTTCCTACCTATCCTGACGCATCACGATTTTGGCAAATATGTGAAAAATATAAAGTAAATCAATTTTATACGGCTCCAACAGCTATAAGAGCCTTGATGGGGCTAGGTGACGAATTTGTAAATAAAAATGATTTGTCCAGCATTCGAATTCTAGGCACTGTAGGAGAGCCTATTAATCCTGAAGCATGGGAGTGGTATAATCGGGTAGTAGGTAAAAACAATTGCCCAATAGTCGATACGTGGTGGCAAACCGAAACAGGTGGAATTCTTATTACACCTTTACCAGGAGCTACAACAACCAAGCCTGGTTCTGCAACTTTACCCTTTTTTGGTATTGAGCCTGCAATTCTTGACCCAGGCTCTGGAGAAGAGATATCTGATGAGGAGTGTGAAGGCGTATTAGTTATTAAGGATAGTTGGCCAGGACAGATGCGTACTGTCTTTGGAGATCACGATAGATTTGTTTCGACGTATTTTAATGATTACAAAGGTTATTACTTTTCAGGTGATGGGTGTAGAAGGGATAAAGATGGGTATTACTGGATCACTGGAAGAGTCGATGACGTTTTAAATGTTTCAGGTCATAGAATGGGAACAGCAGAAATTGAAAGTGCTTTAGTCGCTCATCCAAAAGTTAATGAGAGTGCAGTAGTCGGTTTCCCTCACCCAATTAAAGGCCAAGGGATATACGCATATGTATCTCTAATGTCCGGAGAGAAAAACTCTGATGAACTTTTGAAAGAGCTTCAGGATTGGGTTAGAAAAGAGATTGGTCCTATTGCAAAGCCTGATATCATTCAATTTTCTCCAGGTCTTCCAAAAACTAGATCAGGTAAGATAATGAGAAGGATTTTGCGAAAAATCGCTGAGGATGATTTTAGCAACTTAGGTGATACATCTACTTTAGCAGAACCTGCTGTCGTTGATGATCTGATTGCTAATCGTAAGAAGCTTTAAAGTGAATTAAATTAATGAGGATATCTGTGGTTAAAAATCTTTTTATTATAACTTTTTGTTTATTAACAGTTGCTTGCCAAACAAATCAAACCAATTTCGAACAACCCAATATTACAGGGAACTACACTGGCCCAACAATCGGGAATAAGGTCAAGCTAACAGATGATGGTCAGTGTATAGCACGTAATTTGAGCTTTTTAGTGGGGCAACCTGAATCGGCGCTAGGTGCAATGGAGTACCCATCCAATACTAGGATTATTTTCTTAGATAGAAATGAAAGTATTGAGAATACTAACCCCAAAAGATTGAGTATTATTGTTGGCAGTCAGAAAAAGATAGTTAGCGTCTATTGCGGTTAAACTCGTTAGACACTTCGGCTACAATATTCTTCTATGAATCTCTTCTTGAGAAAGGGCCTTAGTAGTTTTACGGGGTGTATAGATAGACTTAACCGTAGAGATTGATAATCTAAAATCAATTCTTCACCTAAAGTCATATTAGGAAGATTGACGCTTTTTTCTGGTAAGTATTCCTTCTCAGAATAACCTTCAAAAAGAGCTAAAGAATTTGTTTTTTTTATAGCTTGAGCATCCCAAAGTAATAGTCTTCTGTTTTTATTAAGAGAGTGAAAGCAATTTGCTTTAATCAGCAGATTTATAATACTTGGGCCCAGTCTAATACGATGCCATAAATCTTGGGGATCATTATAACCATTACCTCTCTCTTTAATAATTCTATCGACGTCATTTTTTGATAGTCCTTTGATCTGCCTGAACCCCAGGCGTAAACTAAAACAAGGTTCGCCGTGATTTTCTAGAGAATGGTTCCATTCACTTTTGTTTATGCATATTTCTTTAACTTTTACTCCGTGGTTTTTTGCATCACGTATTATTTGGGAAGCAGAGTAGAATCCCATCGGTTGAGAGTTTAGTAAAGCGCAGGCAAAAACATCAGGATAATAATATTTTATCCAAGCCGATGCATATACAAGAATAGCAAAGCTTGCAGCATGACTTTCAGGAAATCCGTATTCACCAAACCCCGATATCTGAGAAAAGCACTTTGTAGCAAAATCCTTGTCGTATCCATTTTTTTGCATACCATCAATAAATCTTTTTTTTAAACTTACTAACAGTACCGTTTCTCTTAAACGTTGCTAATGACTTTCTCAGTCTATCAGTATCTCTCAAGGAAAATCCCGCACCTTTCATTGCAATTTGTATTGCTTGTTCTTGAAATAGTGGCACGCCAAGAGTCTTACCAAGAATTTCTTTTAGTTTTTCGGAAGGAAAAGTAACTTTTTCTTGTCCATTTCTTCTTTTTATATAGGGGTGAACCATATCCCCCTGAATTGGCCCAGGTCTGACGATGGCAACTTGTATTACCAGATCATAAAAGCATTGCGGTTTTAATCTCGGAAGGAAGTTCATTTGGGCTCTGCTTTCAACCTGAAAAACCCCTATAGTGTCCGCTTTGGAAAGCATATTAAAGACACGTGTATCTCGATGCGGAATATTGTTTAGGCTAACTTTCCGGTTGTGATGGTTTTTTATTAAATCAAAAGATTTTTTTATACATGTCAGCATCCCAAGAGCTAAAATATCTATCTTTAGTATACCTAAAAAGTCTATGTCATCTTTATCCCATGCTATTATACTTCTGCCTTCCATAGCAGTATTTTCAATAGATGTAATCTCATCCAAATAATCCTCAGTAATTATAAAGCCACCTACATGCTGACCTAAGTGTCTAGGAAAGCCTATCAATTGGTCGCTGAGGGCCAAAGTCTCCAATATTCTAGTATGGTCATTCTTACCTTCTAAGTTGTTATTATTGTAATGAGGTATCTTATGTCTATCCCATCCAACAATATTTTCAGCCATCGAGGATATTATTTCTTTGCTTAACCCC
>CACNDI010000018.1 GCA_902619165.1 uncultured Alphaproteobacteria bacterium | reverse complement strand
TTAATAATATCAGAAATGAAAAAGTACTTCCACTCCATGCCGAAATTAGCAGTTTTGGGATTTAATCCGCATGCCGGGGAAGATGGGCAGATTGGGAATGAAGAAGTGTTGGAGATATTACCAGCTATATTAAAATTTCAAAGAAATAACAATTGTGTTGTAGACGGACCTTTCCCAGCAGATGGGTTTTTTGGATCTAAAGAGTATAAAAATTACGATGTGACACTAGCTATGTATCATGATCAAGCACTCATTCCTTTAAAACTGTTGGCATTTTCTGACACTATAAATTTCACGTTAGGGCTACCTATTATAAGAACAAGCCCTGGACACGGGACAGGCATTGATATTGCTAGGGACTTTAAAGCAGATTGTAGTTCATTTTATCAAGCAATTTTGTTTGCAGGAAAGATATCTACTTTAACCAAACCAAGCCGCATGCTATATTCTAATGCATGAAATAGCACCAAAAAAAAAGTTTGGTCAAAATTTTTTAACTGATCAATCAGTAATAGAAAGAATAGTTTCAAGTGCTGGCCGACTAGAAAACAAGAGTATTCTAGAGATTGGTGGAGGGTCGGGAAACTTAACCAAACATCTTATAAAGGCTAAACCTAAGGATCTTATTGTAGTTGAGATAGACGGAGATTATGTCGAAATCCTGGGTAAGATTTTAAAAAGTAGCGGCATTAAAACAACATTGATTTCTAAGGATATTTTAAAAACCGACATATTTAGTTATTTCTCAGAACCTCCAGTGATTTTTGGCAACTTACCTTATAATGTTTCAACAAAAATTTTAGCAAAATTATTAGCTCCATCTGATAATAAAACAAGGTGGGAAAATCTTTTTCTAATGTTCCAGCTAGAGGTTGCAAATCGAATAGTTGCGAAACCAAATACAAAACAATACGGACGACTGTCTCTATTTTCTCAGTTTTATTCTCTTCCTTCTTTAGAATTTCAGATCCCTAAAACATGCTTTTCTCCAATACCAAAAGTTGAAAGCGCTCTTGTGAAATTTCAAAGTAATTGTAGTTACTACAATAAACACAACAGTGCGTTATTTAGAGATATCATTAAGGAAAGTTTTCAAGGTAGGAGGAAAATGATCAAAAACACCCTCAAAGCGAGTTATAAAAACATAATTGAGCTACTGGAAATTAGCAATATCCCGGAAAATAGTAGACCTGAAAATGTAACTCTCCAACAGTTTTGTCACCTTACAGATGCGATAGACAAGTCAAGGATCTAATTTAAAGGCTCTATTATGCTCTATCTATATTTTGCTCTAGAGAAATATTTTCGTTTTGCTCTTTTAACGAAGAAACATCAGATAAGTCTTTTACTTCGCTATTATCTGATTGCGCTTTCTCTTTAGAGGTATGACCATTTTCAGCCATGTTTTCTTGAGCAGCAGATTTCTCAGCTATTGCTTTCTGTGCCTCTAAAAGGAGTCTTGCATAATGTTCAGAGTGTTGTTGAAAATTCTCTGCCGAAACCCTATCACCTGAAAGCTGCGAATCTTGAGCAAGAGATTGATACTTGTCAATAATCTGTTGAGGAGTACCTCTAACTTTTCCTTCAGGACCAGCACTATCAAATACCCTATTTATAACACTACCAGGGTTCGGTCTACGTCCGTTGTTTCTATTCTTATTACGTGATTTTCCTGACGGTCTCATTTTTCGACTATATTTTTTTTTGATGCATTATGTTAGAACTAAAAAGTTCGTTATATGAGATGACTATAAACTATTTAACGATTAAGACAACTGCATACGCAATCTTTGCAATTATTTTCCCTAATATTAATTTTATGTGTCTTTTTTAACACATGCAAGTCGATTTACGTTATTGAGATCTTTATAAAAACTAATTTTATTAAAATTAGACCGTAACAGCTCTCTCTTTAATGATAAATCTTGCCCCTTGCCAAATTCTAATACAAAAATTCCATTTCTATTCATATGTTTATAAACGCCATCTAAAAACACTTTTATTACATCTAACCCAGATTGACCTCCGTAAAGAGCTTCATGTGGTTCATGAAGAATAATTTCTTTTTGCAAAAAACAGAAATCGTCTTTTGCGATATATGGAAGATTAGTAACAATCAAGTCAAATTTATTACGAATATTTGAGAATAAATCCGAATGAATAAATTCGCAATCAACCATTAGGTCTTTAGCATTCCGCTTTGAAAGGCTTAAGGCTTTCTTTGAAAAATCTGCTAGAAAAAGAGTGATGTTAGAGTTTTCTTTGTATAATGATAATCCTATACAGCCACTTCCGCATCCTAGATCAAGTACCCTCATTCCATCAAAAAGTAGATTTTTGGTAACATCTATAATCAATTCACTCTCAGGCCTTGGATCCAATACAGTTCCATCAACATAGAATTCATTCTTCCAAAACGACCTCGAACAGACTATATGAGAAGTTGGCACGCCTACTGCTCTGCGACTGACCATTTCCGAAAATAGAGAATTATTTTCATTTGACCCTTCATAGGTTTGATACCTATAGCTTTGAGCTAGGGAAATCCCATAAGCTTTTGAAAACATTCGTTTTGCCGACTCTTTGTAATCATCACAGCCTGCTTCTTTTAGTAATTTTTTTTTAGAAAGGAAAAGGCTTTGTTTATTTTTCATTGTCTATTTCGTAAGAACTCATTGCTTCGAGCCTTTCAGCAGAAATTAAACCATTGATTATTTCTTCGAGCTCACCATTTAGTATTTCTTCTAATTTATACAGTGTAAGATTTATTCTATGATCTGTAACTCGCCCTTGTGGAAAATTATAGGTTCTTATTCTTTCAGACCTATCCCCAGAACCAATTTGAGACTTTCTTTGAGAGGCAATAGCATTAGATTGATTTTTTATATGTAAATCGTACAACCTCGTTCTTAGGACCTCCATTGCTCTCGCTCTATTTTGATGTTGAGATTTTTCAGAACTTGTAACGACTATCCCGGTTGGCAAATGAGTAATTCGAACTGCAGAGTCGGTTGTATTGACATGTTGTCCCCCAGCTCCAGATGCACGCATAGTATCTATACGTATTTCATTTGTTGATATCTCTATGTCTATTTCTTTAGCCTCAGGCAGCACTGCCACAGTTGCTGCAGACGTATGAATTCTTCCACTACTTTCTGTTGTTGGAACTCTTTGCACCCTATGAACGCCACTCTCAAATTTCAACTTTGAATAGATTTTGTCTCCCTTTAAATGGAAAGTCACTTCCTTTAAACCGCCCAAATCAGTAGTTGATTGTTCAATTACATCTATCTTCCATTTATTTTTGTCCGCAAAACGCTGATACATTTTAAACAAATCTAATGCGAACAATGAAGCTTCATCTCCTCCAGTTCCTGCCCTTATCTCAATAATTACTGATCTTTCATCATTAATATCTTTAGGTATAAGTAAAAGTTTTAGATCCTGTTCAATTATGTCTTTCTTTGCTTTTAATATCAGCAACTCACTTTCTGCTAAACCTGCAAACTCTTTATCATCCAGCAAAAGTGAAGTATTTTTAATTTCAATTATTGTTGAAAAAAATTGAGAGATTATATCATTCACATCTTTCAATTCTGAATACTCCTTCGAGTATTCTTCAAATGTTTTTCTGTCTAAATTACGCTGCATTTCTTTTTCTAGGAAATCAAAGCGATCAACAATTTTCTTAAGCTTTTCTTCAAACATAAAAAAATTACTATTTTTTAGAAAGTTCTTTTGCTCGTTGTTCAACAAGACCAACAATGTGATCGATCATCTTATCATTATCTAACTTATGATCTGTTTTCCCCAACCTATAAATCATTCCACTTCCTGCACCACCTCCAGTAAAGCCTATATCTGTCATTAGAGCTTCTCCCGGGCCATTAACGACGCAACCAATTATAGAGAGAGAAATTGGCGTTTTGATGTGTTCTAGTTTCTTTTCAAGTATTCCAACTGTTTTTATTACATCAAAACCTTGTCTGGCGCATGAGGGACATGAGATAATCTGAACACCTCTGTGTCTGAGGTTTAATGATTTCAGAATTTCATACCCAGCCTTCACTTCCTCAACTGGATCTGCAGACAATGAAACTCTCACAGTATCTCCTAACCCTGCCCATAATAGGTTTCCGAGTCCTATTGCTGACTTCACTGTTCCAGAGAAGAACGAGCCAGCTTCGGTTATTCCAATATGAAATGGGGCATCAGTTATGGTGATTAGATCCGAATAAGCCGCAACTGCTAAAAAGACATCGGATGCTTTAACAGAAATTTTAAACTCAAAAAAATCATTGTCTTCTAAAATTCCAATGTTTCTTTTTGCGCTCTCTAGTAAAGCCTCAGGACAGGGCTCCCTATATTTTTCTAACAGGTCCTTCTCTATACTTCCAGCATTTATTCCTATTCTGATTGAGCACCCAAAATCTTTGGCAGCTTTAATGACCTCTCTAATTTTTTCGTTATTACCTATGTTCCCAGGATTAATACGCAAACATGCAGCCCCTGCTTCAGCTGCTTCAATTGCTCTTTTATAATGAAAGTGTATGTCAGCAACTATTGGAACTGGACTCATTTTACATATTTCTTTCAACGCCACAGTGCTATCGGTATCAGGGCATGATACTCGTACAATCTCGGCCCCTGCCTCTGCACAATTTTTGACCTGAGCAATAGTTTGTTTGGCATCAGCGGTAATTGTGTTAGTCATCGTTTGAACTGATATGGGATTACCACCACCTATTTTTACATCACCAACACTTATCTCTCTTGATTTTCTTCTAGAAATTTGGCGCCATGGCCTAACACTGTCGAGTGACACGTTTAAATCCTTTTATTTAAATAACCAAATTGTAAAGGCACTACAAAGTCCTTTTTTTACTCAACAAGCTATTTAAGTAGCTATCCTTCAATTCATTGATCTTCAAAGAATTAAATATATTTTGAGGATCTATCTTGAAATTCTTAATGACTTTTCTTTTGTCAGATACTGGACCATAAGTGACACCGTTTAGTGAAAAGAACAAATCTTTAGCGTTACCAGCCCTTAAGTTTCCGTTAAACCAGTTATTTTTGATTTCAAGAACCTCTCCTGCTTTTAAAATCTTTTCAACTACGACCTTTCGACCTTCATCTTTAATCCTTATCCATGAAGGGTTCACTGCAAAAATATTAAGCGTGGTTTCACTTGGCTTTACAAATGCATCATTTTCCTTATGTTGGCTAGTTACGTCTTGATTAAGGATTTTGTGATCTAACACAATTTTAGAGTTTGCCAATTGCTCTGATTTTAGACTGGCTTCTCCAGTTTTAACTAAAGCTGCTACACCAAACTCTGGTACTGAACCAAAATCAAACCTATTAATCGCTACTTCTCTTGTGGATCCGAAAGACGAGCTTACAAATGGTAATGATCTATCCAGTTTTGTAGAGTTTGTTCCTAGTACGCCTATGTCCTCAAGCTGTAAGTTCATAATTGGTCCATCTCTATATGAGACTTGCGGTACCACTAATTTAATGCTTTCGGAAACCTTATTTTCATTTGCCTCAAACTCTTTACGTGCAAATTGATACCTATTTAACTTATTTTCACCCAAAATTTCTGAAGATTGTAAGTTCATTTCGCTCATTATCATTGGTAAATTATCAGCTGGCACAATTTTTAATTTTTGAATGTCAATAAGAATTTTCCAAGCCCCAAAACTTATCCCAAAAAGTATCAAAAATGCGACCAAAAATGGTCCTAAAAACCAGTAACTTCTGCTAAATAGTGGGCTTTCTACCTCTTGTAGTCCGACGTATGATGGCTTCCAATCAAGCTGTCTTTCGATATTATGATCTTTTAAACCTCTATTTTTATAACGATCAGTACTATCTAATTTACGTGATCCATCTTGTGAGGAGAACCCTGATTCCATACAAAACCTTTCATAGATCTCCTCTGGGTTAAGATTTAAATATCTTGCGTAAGACCTAATATAGCCTGCTACAAAACCTTTATTTGGAAATGCATCCAAATCACAATTTTCAATAGCGGATATATATGCAGCTTTAATTTTAAGATCTTTTTGAACCTGAAGAAGAGACTTACCCATAGTAGCTCTTTCACCTCTCAGCTCCTCTCCAAGAAGTAGCGTGTACGAGTCAAAACCATTGACTTTTAATCCAAAGTTTCCGTCAGCCATACTCACCTATTTGGCATACAATATTGTTCTTTCAGCGCACTTAATAGAGGTTGCAAATTCCACTTAAAAGCTGTGGATAAATTGAAATTCACTATCAATATCAATTATTTCTCAAGTTTTCCAAAAAAACAACTAAAATATTCTAATAATGGAAATAAGCAAAGTAGACCTTGTTATCGATGCATGCTTTCTTGAATTCGCTTAATCAAGCTCTTAAAAATTTTTGGACTTTCTTCTTTATTAAATAACCAGCTATAAATTAAATGATCATCGTTCGATAAAAACTGCTCGTATAAATTTAGCTCAGACATTTTGAACTCGTTAAGATACTTATCTGAAAATTGGCCCAGAATTAAGTCTAATTCTTTAGTGCCTCTTCTCCAGCTTCTAACTGACAGCCTTTTTCGAACTATTTTAATACTCATACTCTGAAAATAATTTATTTTTTACCTATTACAATTAAAGAATATGGTTTAATTACAATACATGCGTTTTTCAAGAAATATGGAAAAGGTCAATATGTCAAAAACGGCTGAAGTCGCTGACTTGGCATTATCTCTACAGGAACAAGGCCACAAGATAGTCAATATGGCAACGGGTGAACTTTCGTTCAAGCCTGCTTCATCCGTAAGGAAAGAAGCGTGCAGAACCATAAATAAAGGAGAGACCCTATATACACAAGTTGCAGGTCTAAATGAATTGAGGAATCTTATAGGAAAAAAACTAAAAAAAGATCTCAAGATTGAGTATAAATGTGACGAGATAATCGTTTCTAATGGCGGAAAGCAAGTTATTTATAACGCACTGCAAAGCACGATAAACAAAGGTGACGAGGTAATTATTATTGCTCCCTATTGGGTATCATATCCAGAGATAATTAAATTATGTGGTGGAAAACCAAAAGTCTTAAATACAACAAGAAGAGAGGGGTTTTCCATAAATTCGGAAAAATTAGAAAAGCTTATTACATCGAAAACTAAATGGATTATTTTAAACTCACCAAATAATCCGAGCGGTGTTGTTTACTCTCCTGAAACTATAAAAAAACTAGTACTATTAATAAGAAAATACCCAGATATTTGGGTGCTTTCAGACGATATTTACGAAAAACTAAACTTTTCGGCAGAGACAAATCTAAGCATCCTGCACATTGATGAGAAACTTAAAGAGAGGTCATTAGTGGTTAATGGATTTTCAAAAGGCTACTGCATGACTGGATGGAGATTAGGATACGGAGCTGGGCCAAAAATACTTATTGATGCTATGAAGAAAATACAATCTCAATCTACATCTGCAGCCAATACTATTGCTCAAAATGCAGCAATGAAAGCATTAGAATTAGACAATAATCATTTTGAATCCATTAAAGCGGCACTCTTAAAAAGGAGAGCAATTGTGATTTCTGCTTTATCTGATTTGGAGGGTTTTGACTCTAATTTTAGCCAAGGAGCATTCTATTTATTTCCCTCAATAAAAAGATACCTTGGAAAGCGATTAAATGGTAAGGATATAATACTAAATGATACAGACTTTTGCATGCAATTATTATCTTCAGAACATGTAGCAACGGTGCCAGGCTCAAGCTTTGGAATCAAAGATAGTATAAGAATAAGTTTTGCATTAAGTGAAAAAGATTTACGAACAGGTTGTAAAAGGATAAAACAATTCTGTAAACGGTTGATATGACAACATATAAAATCGTTTTATAGTTATTAACCATAACTTTAAATCAATTGAGTTAAAAAATGCATGATATAAAACTTATTAGAGAAAGTCCTGATATTTTTGATAAAGCTTTAGAAAAAAGAGGTGAGAGTCCTGAAAGTTCAAAAATTATTGCATTAGATACGCAAAGAAGAAAAAATATCGAGAAACTGGAGAAATTGCTCGCCGAAAGAAAAATGTTGTCAAAAAAAGTTGGTGCCTCTCCAAACAATAACGATGACACAGCAAATATCATCCGCGAAAACATTAAAAAAATTAAGCATGAGATCACCCGACTAGAGACCTCTCTCAGAGATATAGAAGAGAATTTAGAGGCTTTGCTTTTATCCATCCCCAATATGCTGAGTGACGATGTTCCAATGGGACAAAGTGAGACAGACAATGTAGAGGTTCATAGATGGGGGGAATTAAAATCTTTTAATTTTCAGCCTAAGGAACACTTTGAAGTTGGTGCAACAAAAAATGATATAAACTTTGAAGTTGCTTCAAAGGTTACTGGGTCACGATTTGTATTTCTTTCTAAGTCCGTAGCGTTATTACACAGAGCGCTGACACAATACATGCTTAATACCAACATAATAGAAGGTGAACTTTCAGAATTTTGGACACCAGTACTTGTAAATGAAAATTCAATGTTAGGAACTGGTCAATTGCCAAAGTTCAGAGAAGATAGTTACCACACAAATGATGGACTTTGGCTTATTCCAACCGCAGAAGTCCCTTTAACAAACATTGGAAAAGATAAGATTTATTCAACTGATGAATTACCAATCAGAATGACTGCCGCTACTCAGTGTTTTCGTTCAGAGGCCGGGAGCGCTGGGAAAGATACAACAGGAATGATTAGACAACATCAGTTCGAAAAAGTGGAGATGGTTACTTTCTGCAAGCCAGAGTTTGAAAATTTTGAGCTCGAAAGAATGACCGATTGTGCCGAGAGAATTTTAAAGAATTTGTTAATACCTTTCAGAAAAATTCTTTTATGCTCTGGGGATATCGGTTTTGGTTCAAAAAAAACATATGATTTAGAAGTTTGGCTTCCAGGCCAAAAAAGATATCGTGAAATTTCGAGTTGTTCAATATGCGGAGAGTTCCAATCTAGAAGAATAAATATTAGATATAAAAATGATCGACAGTCTAAACCTCAATTCATATCTACTTTAAACGGTTCAGGCCTTGCTGTTGGTCGTTGCTTAATTGCAGTTATTGAAAACAACCAATTAGAAGATGGATCAGTAGAAATTCCAGAGGTACTAAGGCCATATATGTTCAATTTTAAAAAAATTGATAATAATGGAAACCTAAATTAGCATGCGTATCTTAATAACTAATGACGATGGGTTTAATGCCAATGGAATTAAATCTTTAAAGAAAATAGCCCTAGAAATGTCGACTGAAGAGAATATTTTCGTAGTTGCTCCCTCAGCTAATCAATCTGCAAAAAGTCGATCGATTACCTATAAAACTAATTTTGAGATAATTAAAAAAAGTAGCAACGAATATTCTGTTGGTGGAACCCCGACTGATTGCATTATATTTGCACTGGAGTATCTTATGAAAAATAAAAAACCTGACCTTGTTTTATCGGGTATAAATTGGGGGTATAATTTAGCAGAAGACGTATTTTATTCTGGAACCGTAGCCGCAGCTTTGGAAGGTGCAGAAAGAGGCATATTATCAATAGCATTAAGTCAGGCTTATAATAGTGAAGAAAAGAAACTCAACCCTTTCCTTTTTGCTGAAGGCTGTGGTTCAAAGTTGTGCTTGTCTATCTATAAAAGCTTCTCAAATGCAAGAGAAAAGATGGCATTCAATGTAAACTTTCCCTCTACTATCAAAGTAGAATATCCAAAATGCCTAAAAGTGATGCCCTCTGGGCCAATATATAAATCAAATTCTGTGATTAATATCAAATCTAAATCTAAAAACTCCTATAATGCTAGAATAGACTCCATAAACACTCATTTATCTTCAGCACTTGATAACGACTACATAAACTGTATGAGTGGATATATAACAGTATCCCCCGTCTCAATGCATGTTCACAAAGAAAGTAATTTTGAAAAGCTTAAGAAAGTTCAATTTTGACATGGATGAGTCGAAAGCGCTTCTTATTCTAAAATTGAGACAAATTGGGGTTTCTAATCCGGAAATCTTAGATTGCATTGAGTCTATAGATAGGAGCCATTTCGTATCAAAAAGTTTTTTAGATCGAGTTATGGAAGATATTGCACTCCCTATTGATTGCGGCCAGACAGTGAGCCAGCCTTCGCTTGTAGGCTTTATGACCCAACAATTAGAGATTCCAAGAAGAAGCAAAGTCTTAGAAATAGGCACTGGATCTGGTTACCAAACAGCAATACTTGCAAAACTGTCATCAAGAGTCTATTCAATCGAGAGATATAAAAAGCTTGTAGATAAAGCAAAAAGGCGCCTTGAAATCCTCAATATATCAAATGTGATCATTCTTCTAAAGGATGGCTTTTTTGGTTATTCTCATCAAGCACCCTTTGATAGGATTATCATAACTGCTGCTGTTGAGGAGATTCCTAGCTTAGTTGTGGGTCAACTAAAGATTGGAGGCATTATGATTGTCCCCGTTGGGCTACCAAACCAGAAGCAATCACTTTTGAAAGTAATTAAAACTGAAAAAGGCTTGGACATTAAAGAGCTAATGAGTGTAAGGTTCGTACAAATGAAGGAAGGGTTAGGAAATATTTAAAATCTGGGTTGAGTTTTTATGAAAAAAAAGATGGTAATCACTTTACTCTTAGTTTTGCCAATTTTGGTTAATTGCCAAACCCAAGAGAATACTCAAAAGTCAAATTTGGACGTTAAGCAATTGTCTTTTGATGCAGAGATGCGACCAGATATTAGAGGTGTTATCTCTTATGATAAATATCAAGTTGTGGTAGCAAATGGTAATGAAACGGTTTTAGATATCGCTAAAAGGCTAGACTTAGACCCAAGAAAATTTTCTTTATTCAATGGGTTAGTCGAGTCGTATCGTCCCAGACAGGGGGAGTTGCTTGCATTAAATAAAAAAATTGATCCAATAAAGAATACAAATAAAACTGTTTGGTCTCAAAAAAATACTAAAAACGTATTGGAGAGAGCGAAGGCAACAAAAAAGGTCCCTGTACCAACAAGAGGCTTTGCTAAGCATACGGTTGAAACAGGAGAAACAATTTATTCCATAGCCCGACTATACAATGTTTCAGTGACGTCTTTAGCTAAATTAAATAAGTTAGATGCAGAATTTACTATTTATTTGGGACAAAATATTATTATTCCAATCAAGCAGAACAAAATTAGTCTTCCAAAGAAAAAGATAAGGACAGCCAGCAAGAAATTAGTAGATGATCAAACAAATAATTCTGTACCCTTATCAAAGAAACAGAATGTAATTAGCGCAAAAAATACCTTTGTTATGCCAGTAAAAGGAAAAATAATAAGCAAATACAATCCAAATAATGAGAAACAAAAAAATCAAGGCATTGATTTCCAAGTAGCTCCGGGATCTCCTGTCTTTGCTGCTGCTTCAGGCAATGTTGCTTTAATAACAGATAACACTGAAAACTTTGGGAAAATTGTATTGATAAGGCATAAAAATAACTTAATAAGCATATATGGTAGAGTTGCAAAAGTATTAGTAAAAAAAAATGAAGTTGTTACTAAAGGCCAAAAAATTGGATCAATGGCAGAAAAAGCAATTGACAGCAAAAACCAGACTATACTTCATTTTGAGCTCAGAAGAGGAACACAAAGTGTTAACCCAGAAAATTACTTTGAGTAAAAAGAGCTACTGATAACTACTCAACAAAGATACTACAAATTGTTTTGCAACTCGGCCTGACCGACCACCTCTTTGCACTTGCCATTGTAATGCTCTTTTATCCAATTCTTCTTTTTCGACGCTGATACCAAACGATTTGGCATAAGACCTTACAATTTCCAAGTAAAGATTTTGATCACACTCATAAAAACCTATTGAAATACCAAACCTGTCGGAAATGGAAAGTCGTTCATCAAGCTCTTCTTCCCATCTCATAAAGTTATCAGCATTTCCTGCTTTTCTACTTAATAGATGCCTTCTGTTAGAAGTAGCATATACCAAGACATTCTGAGCTCCTCCAATCAATCCACCATCTAGTAAAGATTTCAGTGATTTATAACTCGTTTCGTTATCATCGAAAGAAATATCATCACAAAAAATAATAAATTTTTTATCAAGGTTCTTTATAGTTTTTAATAAAATATTCATTTGTCCTATATCATCTCTAGCAACTTCAATAATCTTTAAATTGTTATTTTTAAAACTAGTCGCTTTAACAACAGATTTTATTAAAGTTGATTTACCCATGCCCCTAGCCCCCCATACTAAAACATTATTAGCTAAGTTTCCCTCTGCAAATGCTTTGGTGTTCAGTCTTACCTGTTCAATTTCTTTATCCATTCCTTTCAATAATGAAATATCTATAGTCGATATACTACTAACCTCTGAAAAATGATTACGGTCTGGTTCCCATATAAATGCATCTGCTTTTTCAAAAAATGCCATATCAGGATCTAAAGGAAATGCTCTTTCCAGAGCGTCTGCTATTCTTTTAAGATATTCTTCCATATATTAGTTCTTATATATTTTCATCCATTTGGTGAAGAGCTTCCTCTTTTTTCTTTTCCACCAACTTTACCAACAATATGGATATCTCATACAACGAATACACGACAGAAAATAAAATGATTTGCGTTATAACATCTGGAGGCGTAACTATGGCAGCTATAATTAATATTGAAACTATTGCATATTTTCTGAATCTGATTAGTGCTAAAGAGGATACTAAACCTGCTTTACCCATTAAAGTTAACAACACCGGCAGCTGAAAACATATTCCAAATGCTAATATGAATCTCATAGTTAGACTAAGATATTCATTTATAGTACCGAGATACTTGATCCCTACTAGATTGTTTAAATCTGTTGTGTTTTGAAAACTCAAGAAGAAGTTAAATGCGAGTGGAAGAACAACATAGTAGGCGAAAGCAGCCCCAATGATGAATAATAAAGGAGACGCAATTAAAAAGGGCAAAAAAGCTGATTTTTCTTTTTTGTATAAGCCTGGTGCAATAAACCGCCAAATTTGGAATCCAACAAAAGGAAACGAGACTATAAAACCTCCAAAAAAAGATATTTTTACATTAACCATGAAACCCTGTTGAAGTCCTGTAAAGATTAAGTCATTAGCTTGATTTTGTACTGCCAGAAGCTCTGTTATAGGCATCGCTAAAAAATTGAATATATACTTCGAAAATGGAAACACACAAACCATGCAAATGAGAAATGCGAGTACAGATAAAATAAGACGAGATCTCAATTCCGTAAGGTGCTCTATTAGAGGAGCGTTGGATGACTCTATTTCATCCTGTTTTTTTTTCTCTTTTTTCATCAACTATTATCGATAGTAAAGCACCCGTCTAGTATTTCTGGAAATTTAAAAGCTACTTTTTTTTTAATTTAACCTTACCACTATTTTTAACTCCAACGCCTATGTCAGAATCTTTAATATAACTTTCTAGATCAGTATGCTTATTTAAATTATTTTTCAAATTATTAAGCTCTTCAAATTCCGCAGTTTCATTTATCTGATCATAAAACTCTCTTGATACTTGCTTAATTTTTCCAAAAACTTTTCCTACTTTGTTTAACAACCTTGGCAGGTCCCTTGGCCCAACAACTATTAATGTAACGGTTCCAATAATAAAAAGCTCTTGCCAACCCAAATCAAACATTTTTATTCTATCCTTTATCTTTTCCAGGGGTTACATCTTTTACTTTTTCTGAAACTTCTTCCTGAGCCTTCTCTAATTCTTGTTTACCCTCACTTATACCCTTTTTAAAACTAGTTATGCCTTTTCCGACTTCGCCCATAAGTGACGAAATTTTGCCTCTCCCGAATAAAATAAGAACGACAACTGCAATTAAAATGATGCCTGGCAATCCAATTTGATTAAACATTTATTATCTCCAAATATTTTTTATCACTAAGGTTTTATAGAATAAATTTAACAGAAAAATAAAATTTATCACTTAAATTTTTAATCTTTCACAAAAACAAAACAGCGATCTCTTCTAACTGAAATCCACAAATTAATTCCGGAAGGTGGTAGGAAAACACCTGGGACAGAAGCTTTTAGAATGGATTGATCGAATTCCATTTTCAATTCCACGAGACTTTCCTTCCCTAAAAATCTTGACCGAACTACTTCGCCTCTAGCTGCAATCCCATGTTCACTAGTGGGATTTGGGCCTTTTCCATTTCTATCAAAGTCAATTTTTAGGTGTTGCGGGCGTATAATTATCTCGGCAGTCAGACCATTTTGCAAACCGGGTGTCATGAACAACCCGAATGGGGTTTCGGTCTGCGAGTTATTTACTTTTCCTTGTATTTTATTATAATTTGATAGAAATTTTGCGGCCGCACTGTCTACTGGTTTATTATAAACATTATAAGGAGCTCCCTTTTGGACTATAGAGCCCTCTCTCATCAAAGCAATACTGTCTGAGACTTTCATAGCTTCCTCAGGGTCGTGTGTGACTATAATAACTGATGTACCTTCTTCGCTAAGCAACGATAAGGTAAGGTCCCTTATTTCATCCCTCAACCTATTGTCCAAACTAGTAAAAGGCTCATCCATTAGCATTAGTTTTGGCTTTGGTGCCAATGCTCGGGCTATAGCAACTCTCTGTTGTTCTCCACCAGAGATCATATGAGGGTATTTTTCTCTGAATTGAAGCATTCCTACGCATTCAAGAAGGTAATTTGCTCTTTCCGTTATCATTTCATTACCAAATCCATTCAAAGCATAACTTACATTTTGAAAAATATTTAAATGTGGAAAAAGTGAAAGATCTTGAAACACAATCCCAATACCTCTATCAGGCGTTTCTTTAAGAATATTTTTGTCACTTGAAACCAAACAGTTATTAATAATAACTTTGCCCTTATCAGGAACCTCCAAGCCTGCTATCAGTCTTAAAGCAGTTGTTTTCCCACACCCAGATGGCCCTAGAAGGCACATCCGCTCGCCTTTTTCTATCTTCAGACTAAAATTATCTAAAACCTTTTGCCTATTGAATGATTTATAAATTTCTTCAAGCTTCAGAATTTGGTTATCTTCCTTGATACTTACTCTCCTTTAAAAATTGATTTGATAATAAGTTAGACCGAACACTGCTATATAGTTATCTAGTCAACGAATGCTTTTTCAATTACAAAGTGACCAGGAGAAGAATTAGATCCCTCTTTAAAACCTTTTCCCAGACAAATGTCTTTAAATTCATTAAGCATTGCAATACTACCACATATCATAACCCTATCCTCAAATGGAGTTAAATCACTTCCAGTCTCTTCTAAAAATCGTTTTGATTTAAGCCAGTCGGTTATTCTACCAGAATATTTACTAGGCTCTCTAGTAGTGGTAGGGAAGAACCTCAGCCTGTCTGTCACAATTTCTGACAATAGCTCATCTTTAAAAATTGTATCAATGGTATGCTTCCCAAATTCAAGTTCATCAACATAGCGACACGTTTGAAAAAGTATAACTTCATTAAACTTTTCGTAAGTTTCGGGATCACGAATAATGCTTGTAAAGGGCGCTATACCAGTCCCAGTAGAGAAAAGAAATAGTCTTTCCCCACTTAACAAAGCATCATTTACAAGAGTGCCAACAGGTTTCTTTCTAAAAATTATTTTGTCGCCTTCTTTCAATTTCTGGAGCTTCGATGTCAAAGGACCATCTTCCACTTTTATTGAGTAGAACTCAAACTCATGATGCCAATTAGGAGAAGCTATTGAGTATGCTCTAAGTACAGGTTTATCACATATATTTAATCCAATCATGACAAACTCACCAGATCTAAACCTAAAATTGTCTGGCCTGACGCAAGAGAAAGAGAAAGTTGAGGAAGTCCAATGATGAACTTTCAAGACCTCAAGTTGGTCCAATCCATTATTTTCTTTAATCAATTTAAATTCCTATAATTCACTTCAACACCGTTTTATACCAAATTAAAAACAACCTTTTAATTTTTTGCAGCACTTTGATTTTCTTATTCCATTTCAGCTATCTTTATTATTGGTTTTTTTCCACTTATTGAATATATCTCTTCTTTTACAAACCGCTCAAATTCATCCAAGTTATATCTGCTTTTTTTCTTTGCCATATTATTTAAAAATGTTTCGGCATTAATTTTTAATTCATCTAAATAATCTTCAAACCTAGGAAGGCCAAAAGCGGAGAAATGAACGTTTATTTTTGTCTTAGATTTTTTATATCCTATTTGCAAAACAAGTAGTCCTTGTGAAGACATTCTAACTCTTTCTTTAAACGCAATGTTATCAGACTTTGCAATTATTTTTCCATCTACAAATAATCTCTCTGGCCTGTTTGAAGCGTCTTTTTTTATTTTCAGGTCTTTATCAATTTCAATAATCTCACCATTTCTGACTATTTCTGCTCTTATATTTTTTTCTGCAAGGACTCGCTTGTGGCCCATCAAATGCCTTATCTCTCCATGCATTGGAACAACAAGCAAAGGTTTAATATTTTTATAAAATCCAATCATATCTGGAATATTAGTATGCCCACTTACGTGATAATCCCTATCATCACTGTATTTTACTATTACCCCTTTTTCTGAAAGATTATTTATTATAGTATTTACTGAAATTTCATTTCCAGGAATAGTTTTTGAAGAGAATACAAACGTATCGCCTTCCTCCAATTCCAAACCCATGTATTTGCCACGGGATAACTGTGCTGAAGCAGCTCTAGTTTCTCCCTGTGACCCTGTTGCAATAACCAACAAGTTTTCCCGAGGAATCAAGTGAGCTTTTCTTGGATCAACCAATGCGGGGAAATCAGTCAGTATACTTGTTTCGGTCGCTTTACTTAGCATGTTATTCATAGCCCGGCCAAAAACTACTAATGATCTTCCTGTTTTTTTTCCCGCTTCAGCGATAATTTTTAATCTACCTAGATTTGAGGCAAAAGAAGTAAAGATAACCCTTCCCTTACTTTGTTTAATAATTTTATCAATTGGTTCTTTAAGTAAAGACTCTGACATGCCTTTATTTTCATTGAGCATGTTTGTTGAATCAACTACACAAAGGGATGGTCTGCCCCCAAGCGCCTTTTCTAGCTTTCTATAATCTAGCGGGCTTTCTAATAGCGGCTTTTTATCTATTTTAAAGTCTCCAGTATGGAGAATGGTTCCAAAGTTACTCTTTATTATAAGAAATGATGCTTCTGGAACAGAGTGTGTTGTAGGGAAAAAACTTACCGTCGCATTTTTCAGCTTCACCACAAACGGCCATTCGTTAACAGTTACGACTCGCTTGTTACTCACATTTACTTTTTTCAATTTGTCCTTAACAATTTCAGATGTGAATTTCCTACAATATATCTTGCAATCTATTTTCGAAGCAATCAACCCAATTGCCCCTAAGTGATCTTCATGAGCATGAGTGATAAAAATTCCCTCTAAGTCTCTCAAGTTTTCTAATATGAGTTTAGGATTTGGAAATATTAAATCTACCCCTGGCTCGGTGTCCATTTTTGGAAATGAAACGCCAGCATCCACTAGAATATAACTTACTTTATTTTTGTTCTTAAAACCGTAAGCATACATATTCATTCCAATTTCACCAGCACCACCGACAGGTGAATAAATTATGCTTTGATCTTTCAAACTAATTAATCCTCATTGAAGCTAGAGATGTATACCAACCCTTTGATGGTAAGTCTTGAGTCAATTTTGTCAAATATACTTGTATCACGAGAAAAAACATTTGCTAAACCTCCTGTAGCAATTACGTTTCTTATAGTTTTTTCTTTTTTAATTCTCGAAATTATCCCATCAACTAAACTCAAATATCCCCAATAAATCCCTGATTGCATACAATTTACAGTATTTCTTCCTACCACATTGGGCGGACGTTTAACCTCTACATGAGGTAACGCAGCAGCAGCCTCATGCAGCGCTTTTGTAGATAGTGCAACACCAGGGGCGATCACTCCACCTATATAGCTGCCCGAACCATTAATCACATCAAATGTAGTTGCAGTTCCAAAATCAACAATAATAGTATCACCTCCTATAATTTGATATGCCGCTGTCGCATTAACTAATCTATCTGCACCAACATTCACACCTCTTTCAACGTCTACGGATATTGGAATTTTACAGTTATCTGAACCAACTATTAGTGGCACGCATTTAAAGTATGTTTTAGCTAATAATTTTAAATTGAATATTGAATCAGGGACAACGGAGGATACTATAACTTTATTAATATCCTTATAATCGACATTAGATATGCTGAACAATTGCTGCAACCAAGTAAAGTACTGATCTGCAGTCATATTTCCATCAGTCGAGCATCTCCATTCAGATACTATTTTTTTGTTTTTTGAGACTGAAAACACAGAGTTAGTATTTCCTACATCTACCGCCAGTAGCATAACTCAACTCCCAAAGTAAACATCTCCTGAATATATTTTTTTAACACCATTGTTCTCACCAAATATTAATCCACCAATCTCATCTATTCCAAGAAAGGTTCCAGTATTTATTTCACCGTTGCTATCAGAAACATGAATCTTCGATCCCTTATCGTAGCTCCTAGCTTGCCAAAGCCATAAAATTGAAGATATATTTTCTTCAGTAAAATTTGATCCTAAATCAATTAATTGATTATTAAATTTATTAAAAAAAATTGACTGATCAATACTTTTATCAGTAAAGTATTTAAGACATTGAGTGTTATACCATTTTTTTGCATTCGATCTTAATCTTGGATTTGAATTCAAATTTACACCTACGCCAGCTATTAGCGCATCTCTAGTGTTGTTATACCCCTTAACACTTTCAAGCAAAATACCTGCAACCTTGCAATTTTCAATCATAAGATCATTTGGCCACTTTAACTGTATATCAACATTGTTGGCAACAAACTGTCGTACAGTGTTGTAAAGGGCAACTCCCACAAAAAAACCATAAAGATGGAAAAGCTTATGTTCAACAGTTGGAAAAAATATCACCGATCCAAAAAAATTTCCTTTATCACTGAACCATGCATTTCCGTTTCTTCCTTTACCTTTACTTTGCTTATTAGCGATTATCCAAGTAGGTTTTGAAATTTCATCAACTCTTCTCTTAATTTCTTCATTTGTACTATCAACAGATTCCAGCCAGATTACATCACTATTTAAAAAATGGTTCATAATATACTCTTAATAAAGCAAGCTTTCTGCAGCTGCACGCGTCAAGGGCTCAATGCCTAGCAAATTATAAGTACCAACAACAATTGCGGTTGAAGAGAGAAAAAGAATAAATAAATGTCCAACGGGTATATTTGCATCGATCTTATCGTCAGACTCCGAAAAATAAATAATATAAACAATTCTTAAATAATAAAATGCTCCAATCACCGAGACAATTGCTCCAACCAATGCAAGATACACAAGGCCCGAATTGATTATTGCCATCATTACATAAAGTTTACAAATAAATCCAGCCAACGGTGGAATTCCCGCAAGAGAAAATAGAATTAAAGATAAGGCAAATGAAATAGCAGGATTCTTTTCAGAATACTTTGCTAACAAATATATATCGGTGACGAGCACCCCATCTTTTTCCATGTTTAATATAAAAGCAAAAATTCCTAACATCATTATTGAATAAAGAAATAAATAAATTATAAAACCACTTAATCCTTCTGGCGATACCGCCGCCAAACCCATTAATGCAAACCCAACATGACCTATAGAGGAATATCCTAGTATTCTTTTAATATTACTCTGAGCGATAGCTCCAAAAGAGCCGATGATCATTGAACCTCCAGAAAGAAAAACAAGTACCAGCTGCCACTTATCTGATATACCTCCAAAAACATCAAATAAAACTTTAGCTAATATTGCACCGATAGCTAATTTTGGAACAATCGCCATAAAAGCTGTTACAGGAGTTGGAGACCCATCATAAACATCAGGTGTCCACATGTGAAAAGGGAAGGCAGCAAATTTAAAAGCAATTGCCGACAATAAAAATACCATACCGATTTGCAAGCCGAGCGTTCTATCTGTGTACATTATTGCTGAATAAATTGTATGAAATTGTGTCGACCCAGTGGTGCCATATACTAGCGAAATACCATACAATAGTAACCCCGATGATAGAGCCCCCAGAATAAAGTATTTCAAACCAGCCTCTGTTGATTTCAAGTTATCTCTTCGATAAGCAGCGATTACATATAATGAAAGAGACTGGATTTCTATACCTAGGTATAATGTCATTAAATCGTTTGAAGAAATAACAACTAGCATTCCAAAAACAGAAAAATTAATAAGAATTGGAAACTCGTACTTTAATAAGTCATTTTTTTTTAAATAAGCATCACTTAAATAAAGGATTACAGATGACAAAAAAAGTATTAAAATTTTGAAAAAAGCGGTGAATTCGTTGCTGGTATAAAACCCGTTAATAATGGGATTAGCTTCAATACTATTAAAGTGAACAAGCACAGCAGTTATTATTAATGCTAAAGCTGCTAACTTGTTGCAATTCAACAAAATAGCAGATGACTTGACAAAAAGCATTACACACAAAAAACTCAAGTTGAATATTACCAAAAACAACTCGGGAATTAAATGTGTTAAGTTCTCAGACATAGGGAGTCAATTCAAGATTTGTAAGTAGTTAGCAACTGTTACACTGTAGGTTTCTATAATAGGTTTCGGATAAATTCCAAAAAATATGATTAACAAAACTAGAGGGTAAAGGCAAAATTTTTCTCTAAAAGAGATATCATTTATTCTTTTTAAATTTTCTTTTATAAGTTCTCCTAATATGACCTTTTTATATAACAGAAGACCATAGCAGGCGGATAGTACCACTCCAAGGGCACCAAAGAATGCGTAGAGGGGCGCAACCTGAAAAACACCAACAAGCGAAAGAAATTCGCCTATAAAACCCGATGTTCCTGGAAGTCCAACATTAGCTAAAGTCAGAACCATAAACACCATTGCATAATTTGGCATTCTTCTTATTAGGCCACCAAAAGCTAGGATTTCTCTTGTACTCGTTCTTTCATACACTACACCCACAATAAGAAATAAAGCAGCGGAAATAAATCCATGACTAACCATTTGGAATATGGCACCGTCGATCCCCTGTTGGTTTAATGAGAACAGACCAAGGGTTACAAAACCCATATGAGCTACTGAAGAATAAGCAATCAATTTTTTCATATCTGTTTGAACCAATGCCACCAGAGATGTATAAATTATAGCAATTATAGAAAGAATAAAAATAAAGCTCTGAAAGTATAAAGATGCATCATAGAACATTGGAATACTAAACCTAATAAAACCATACCCCCCCATCTTAAGCAATATAGCAGCTAATAATACTGACCCACCAGTCGGAGCCTGTACGTGGGCATCAGGTAGCCACGTATGCACTGGAAACATTGGAAGCTTTACCGCAAAAGAAGCAAAAAATCCCAACCATAAAAGAGTTTGTATCCCTGAGGGAATATAAACCCCTAAGATATAGAATGGTTCACTTTCAAATTCATAATTTAAAAGCTTTGTAATATCAGTTGTTCCAGATAGATCCCACATGATAATCATTGCAACAAGCATCAAAATTGATCCTAAAAGAGTATATAGAAAGAATTTAAATGATGCGAAAACTCGCTCCTGACCACCCCATATACCAATAATGAGAAACATCGGGATTAAACCAGCTTCAAAAAAAACATAAAATAGGAAAATATCCAAAGAAACGAAAACACCGACCATCAATGTTTCCAAGATTAAAAAAGAAATTAAATATTCTTTGACTCTTTTACTCGTTGTCCAACTAGATAGAAAAACCAATGGCATCATACCAGTTGTTAACAAAATTAATATCACTGAAATTCCGTCTACGCCAAGTTTATAATTAAAAAAGCCAAGCCATAGAAATTCTTCAACAAACTGAAAGTCCGAGGAATTTTTATCAAACTCACTAAACATCACTAAACTTAAAAGGAATACTATAATTGAAGTTACAAAACTTACTCTTTTTGCATTTTCAGATGACTGGGTATCTGAGCCTGGAACAAATAATCCTACGATGAGTGCTCCAAGCAATGGCAAAAAAGTAATAAGGGATAAGATATAGTCCATTTATAAACTGTAAAAAGAGATTATAAAAAATGACATTATGGCAGTGAAGCCGATAATCATGACAAGCGCATAATGGAAAACAAAGCCAGACTGCAGTCTGCTGGCGACGGTTACAAGGTATGGTATAATGAACAATCCTATACCATGAATCGACCCATTAATGACTTTTACATCTCCTATTTTCCAGAAAAAATTGCCCACCTTTTTGGCTGAGCCAACAAATATAATGTTATACAGTTCATCGAAATACCACTTATTAAGAAAAAACTTATATAAAATAGGCTGCTGATTTGCCAATGCCCTTGGAACATTGGGGTTTATTATATAAAAATAGATCGCTAACGACAGACCGATAAGCATCGCAAAAAAAGGTGCTAATTTCACCATTACAGGAACATAGTGAAAGTCTTTTAGAATTGTATTTTCTTTTGATAAAAAGATAGAATCTGAAAAAATTTGGTATTTTGCGCTTGTAAAATCAAATTCAAAAAATGAACCAAAGAAAACTGCGCCCAGAGACAAAAGAACCAAGGGTATTAGCATTGTCTTTTCGGGCTCATGACAATGATTGAAGTCATCTACTTTTCCTCTAAATGAGCCAAAAAAAGTTAAAAATACCAACCTCCAACTATAGAAGCTGGTTAAGAGGGCAGAAAAAATTAAAAAAACGAAAGCGTGATAGGAATAGCTATTTTTTGAGGCAAAAACACCTTCTATAATGATATCTTTAGATACAAAGCCTGATAGTCCAAAGTTAAAACCTAAAACATAGTAACTTAGAGGAATGCCAACACCTGTTATGGCTAAAGTACCAATCGTCATCGCAAAAAATGTAACTGGCAACTTTGCTCGCAATCCTCCAAAGCGTCGTACATCCTGCTCATGGTGCATAGCGTGTATCACTGAGCCAGCTCCAAGAAACAATAAAGCCTTAAAAAATGCGTGGGTGAAAAGATGGAACATGGCAGCTTGGTAGAAACCAGCCCCAACAGCAGCAAACATGTAACCCAGCTGAGAACAGGTTGAATATGCAATTATTCTTTTTATGTCATTTTGTACTAATGCTGTGGTAGCTGCAAATAAAGCTGTTAAAACACCCACCAGCAAAACTATAGTCGATACTTGAGGTGCAGATTCAAAAAGGGGAGAAAATCTACACGTCAGAAATACGCCCGCGGTAACCATAGTAGCTGCATGGATGAGCGCAGAGACTGGTGTAGGACCTTCCATTGCATCTGGCAACCATGTATGCAAAAAAATTTGAGCCGACTTACCCATTGCACCGATAAAGAGAAAAAAGCATATTACCTCTTCAACTTTAAAACCTAACAAATCAATTTGATTATCATCAGAAAAAAAACTAAAAATCTCGAAGAAATTTATAGTCCCGGAATATAAAAATATGAGAAATATACCAATTAAAAAACCAAAATCTCCAACTCTGTTCACAATAAATGCTTTCATTGCTGCATTATTTGCACTCGGTTTTTTAAAATAAAAGCCAATTAATAGATATGATGCTACTCCAACCCCTTCCCAACCAAAAAACAACTGTAATAAGTTGTCAGCACTAACAAGAACCAACATAGCAAAGGTAAAAAATGATAAATAAGAGAAAAATCTAGCCTTGTACTTTTCCCCAGAATTCCAATTGTGATCGTTGCGCATGTATCCCAAAGAATACAAATGTACTAAAGAGGAGACAGTTAGAACGACCACCAACATCACCTTTACTAAACTATCAACTTTTAGAGCCCATTGGGAGTTTAATGAACCAGATATTATCCAATCAAAAACCACAATAGCGCCATTCTCCACTGGCACTATATCGAGGAAAACAAACCAACTGATAAAAGCTCCTAACACAACTATGAATGTAGCTAAAATCGTCGCACTATTTTCACCTATAGAACGGTGCATAAATCCTGCAATTAAAGAACCTATGAGAGGCCCGAAAACTAAAAATTCAATCAAAATTTATCCCTTCATCGTATTCGCATCTTCAATAAAAATTGAATTCCGAAGTCTATAAAAGCAAACAAGTATTGCGAGACCGATTGCCGCCTCCGCTGCAGCTACAGTCAAAATAAACATAGCAAAAACTTGTCCTACCAAATCTCCAAGATATGAAGAAAAAACAACAAAATTAATATTCACAGATGCTAGAATGAGCTCTATAGACATGAGAATGATTATTACATTTTTTCTATTAAGAAAAATTCCAAAAACACCGATTACAAATAGAGAGGCAGAAACAATAAGGAAATGTTCAATTGGAATTATCATATACCCTCACCTGGATTAATATCTTTAACCTCGATTGAGGAATTGGGATTCCTAAATATTTGTTCAGTAATATTTTGTCTTTTAACATCAGGCCGGGATCTCAATGTGAGCACAATAGAACCAATCATCGCAATCAACAAAATAATCCCTGCACACTGGAAAAGGAAAAAATAATCGGTATACACGACCTTTCCTAGTGCTACTGTATTTGCTTCAGATAGGTTTATTGGGGAACTTAGATTATTAATTGTCTGTTCCTTGAAATCCCAAGGGACAAATGCCAGGATTAATTCAATAAAAATAACTAATCCAATTAAAATTCCAAAAGGCAGGTATTGTGCAACACCACTTCTTAATCCAGCGAAATTGATGTTTAGCATCATTACTACAAAAAGAAATAAGACAGCAAGTGCACCAACATAAACAATCATAAGAAGCAAGGCTAAAAATTCTGCCCCTACAAGAATAAAAAAACCTGCCACCGAGAAAAAAGTCAAAATAAGCCACAGGACAGAATGAACAGGGTTATTAGCAAATATGACAAGAAAGGATGACAAAATTGCAGTGAAAGCAAAGAAATAAAAGAAATATAGAGCTATCAATTATCAACCTCAATCATTTATAGGGCGCATCAAGCTTAATGTTCTCGGATATTGCATTTTCCCATTTATCTCCATTTTCTAACAATTTTTCCTTAGTGTAAAAGAGTTCTTCTCGTGTCTCAGTAGCAAACTCAAAGTTTGGACCCTCTACTATAGCGTCAACTGGGCAAGCTTCTTGACAAAAACCACAATAAATACATTTAGTCATATCAATATCGTATCGTGTAGTTTTTCTTGATCCATCTTCTCTTACTTCGGCATCAATAACTATTGCCTGCGCTGGACATATAGCCTCACATAATTTACACGCTATGCACCTTTCTTCTCCGTTAGCATATCTTCTGAGAGCATGCTCACCTCGAAACCTGGGTGAAATACGCCCCTTTTCGTACGGATAATTTATCGTGGCCTTCTTTTTGAAAAAATATTTAAAAGCAAGACCTGATGCCTTAAAAAAGTCTAGCCAAAGTATGTATTTTAAAAAAATTTTTAAATTATACTTCATAAGAAGTTACCACCTAGCGTAATTCAAAAGTTTAAAATGAGCCATAAAAGACACAAAAACTACCCATCCAAGTGAAACTGGGAGCATAACTTTCCAACCTAGTCTCATTAACTGATCATACCTGTATCTTGGAACAAGGCCTTTAATTAAAGAAAAGACGAAAAAAAACAACAACATTTTGCTAAGCATCCAGAAAAATCCATCGGGCAAAAAGGGTACTGGTGACAGCCATCCTCCAAAAAAAAGGATTGTAATCAACGCAGTCATCAATAATACTGCGCTCAGTTCACCAATCATAAAAAGCAGATAAGGGGTTGAAGTATATTCAACTTGATATCCTGCAACAAGTTCCGCTTCGGCTTCTGGCAAATCAAATGGCGGCCTATTCGTTTCAGCTAAAGCTGACACAAGAAAAAAGAAAACCATCGGAAAATGTGGAACCCAAAACCAATTTAACATTCCGTAATCACCTTTCTGAGCCAGAACAATTTCGGTCAAATTAAGGGATCCAGCTGAAATAATAACTCCGATAATTATGAAGCCAATGGAGACTTCATATGATATCATTTGAGATGCTGATCTCAGACTTCCTAAAAACGGGTACTTGGAATTTGATGCCCAGCCTCCCATAATAACCCCATAGACTTCTAAACTGGAGACTGCAAACAAATATAAGATCCCAATATTAATATTTGAAACCACCCAACCATTATCAAAAGGGACAACTACCCATGCTATAAGCGCCAATACAAAACTTATTAGAGGAGCTAAGAAAAAAACTACTTTGTCAGATTCAGTAGGAACGATTATTTCTTTAAACACATGTTTTAATAAATCAGCAAAACTTTGTAATATGCCAAAAGGCCCAACGACATTTGGTCCTCTTCTCAGCTGCAAAAGGCCCCAAACTTTTCTTTCCCCATACATGATAAAAGCTAAACTTGCCAACACACATAACAACACCAGAAAACATTGACCTACAACTATGACTAAAATACCAATATTTGTTTCAAAAAAAGGCATTTAACTAGCCTTTTTAAGGTTTAGAGAGTTCCTTGCTCTCGCTAGATTGCCCATCGTTTTACTTGCTCTACAAATGCAATTAGACAGATAGTAATCCTTGATATAAGCTTTTAACGGTACTTTTGAACCTAATTTCTTTTGCTTTTCAGCAGTTTCCCAAGGCACCATAATGATTTTACCTGGCTCTGAAATTAAGGGAAAGTCGTCAAATAGAGCACCTCTCAACCCATTGAGGTCTTGCCAGTTTGGAATGTACCCTAACTTTTCCGATATTGCTCGAAGTATTCTCCAATTTTCCTTAGCTTTTCCTGGGGGTTGAATAGCTTTTCTTGCGTATTGTATTCTTCCCTCCGTGTTCACAAAAATACCATCTTCTTCTAAATAACAAGCAGAAGGAAGAATTAGGTCTGCCGAACCTGCGCCTTTATCTCCATGACTGCCCTGATAAATTACGAACGATCCTTTACCTACCTCTAATGTATCACAACCTAAATTGTAAATTGTCTTCGTTTCCTTCATTACATTCTGTTTTACTTTTACATCGGTTTCAAAACCTAAATCTAATGATCCCACCGCACTTGCATTTGGATGAATTATGAGGAATTTTGATTTAAATTTTTCCACGTATGATCTTACTGTGTTCAAAGCAACATCAGCTGATCTATTGTTTAAGAAACTATACCCAACTAAAAAGATCGTATCAGTCCAAAAAGATTTTTTTGAACCCATTTTATCTAAAAATATCTGTAAATCGAAAAAAGTGTTTCCGAGCTCGTTAACATCGTAAGTTAAAGTTTCTTTAACACCCAACCGATATACATTTGCACCATTTATCCAAGCTTTCCGAATTCTTGCATTTACAACGGAAGCCTCTTTTCTAGGATTAGTACCGAGTAGAATAATGTTCTTTGTTTTGTCTAAATCTTCTATTTTTCCGTTGCCCACGTAAAAAGATCTTCCATTTAAGGGGCCAGATGTATCTAAATCTCCCAGAACTTTTGTGCCCCCCAGATACTCACTTAATTTGGTGGCAGTATATAGAGTTTCTACACTTACTAGGTCTCCTGCAACAAATGAAGTATTACCACATCGCATTGTCTCAGATGCTATTGACAACGCATCTTCCCAACTTGTTGGTATTAAATTACCTTCAACTTTTTTAAATGGCGTATCTAATCGTTGAACCCTTATGCCATCCCAGACAAACCTACTTTTATCTGATATCCACTCTTCATTAACAAGGTGATTTTCTCTCGGCGTTATCCTCATAACCCTATTTCCTTTTGAGTCTACCCTGATATTACAACCGGTCCCATCCATTACATCTATAGTTTCTGTTTTCTGTAATTCCCAAGGCCGTGCTGTGAAAGCATATGGTTTAGACGTTAATGCACCAACAGGGCAAAGATCGATAATATTTCCTTGTAATTCGCTATCTAAAGTATTACTGAGATAGGTTACAATTTCTGAGTCTTCTCCTCTACCTGTCTGCCCCATTTGATCAATTCCAGCAACTTCCGTTGTAAACCTAACACAACGTGTACAGGATATACATCGGGTCATATGTGTTTCTACTAAAGGACCAAGATCATAATCTTCCACTGTTCTTTTATCTTCAGTGTATCTAGATTTACCTAACCCAAAAGACATCGCTTGGTCCTGAAGGTCACACTCGCCGCCCTGATCACAGATCGGGCAATCCAACGGATGATTAATTAAGAGAAACTCCATAACCCCTTTTCGTGCGTTTTCAACCATTTCAGAATTTGTTAGAACTTGAGGCGGCTCTCCATTTGGCCCAGGCCTCAAATCTTTAAGTTGCATTGCACAGGAAGCTGTAGGCTTAGGTGGACCACCCACAACCTCAACTAAACACATTCTACAATTGCCTGCTATCGAAAGTCTTTCATGATAACAAAAACGAGGAATCTGTATACCTGATATCTCACATGCCTGAATGATAGTTAAGTTTTCATCAAAGTCGTGAATTGTTTCATTTATCTTAACTTTTTTATTAACCATTTTGATTTACTCTGCTGCCTGAATTGCTTTTTTTGATGAATACGTCATTATTCTATCCTCAACCTCACCTCTAAAGTGCCTTATTAACCCCTGTATTGGCCAAGCTGCTGCATCACCAAGTGCACAAATAGTATGGCCCTCAACTTGTTTGGTAATCTCGATCAACATATCTATCTCATCGAGAGAGGCTTGACCCTTCACAAGCCTCTCCATAATTCTCATCATCCAACCTGTGCCTTCTCTGCATGGTGTACATTGACCACAGCTTTCATGTTTATAAAATTTTGATAATCTCCAAATTGCTTTTATTACATCGACGCTCTGATCCATGACAATAACTGCTGCTGTGCCAAGTCCTGAGCGTTGTTCTTTGAGCCAATCGAAGTCCATTAGAGCATCATCACAAACTGACTTAGGAATTAGAGGTACAGAGGCGCCACCGGGAATTACAGCTTTTAAATTATCCCAACCACCTGTCACGCCTCCACAATGCTTATCAATTAAATCCCTTAAAGAGATAGACATTTCTTCCTCTACAACGCAAGGACTATTGACATTTCCAGATATTGCAAAAATCTTAGTTCCATGGTTATTTTTTCTACCTAAGCTAGAAAACCAGCTACTTCCTCTTTTTAATATGGTTGGAACAACAGCAATTGACTCAACATTGTTTACCGTGGTCGGACAACCATAGAGACCTGAACCTGCTGGGAACGGGGGTTTCATTCGGGGCATACCTTTCCTTCCCTCTAACGACTCTAAAAGAGCGGTCTCTTCTCCACATATGTACGCCCCAGCGCCATGATGACTGTAGACATCAAATGTAATACCAGATTTACATGCATTTTTACCTAGAAACCCCTTATCATAAGCCTCTGAAATAGCGACCTCAAGCTGTTCTCTCTCTCTTACATACTCACCTCGTATATAAATATACGCTGCGGAACACCCCATAGCTATTCCAGCTAGCAAACAGCCTTCCAGGAGGCTATGTGGCTCATGTCTTAGTATTTCCCTATCCTTGCAGGTCCCAGGCTCAGACTCGTCTGCATTTATGACCAAATACTTCGGCTTCTCTGAACTTTTTGGCATGAATGACCATTTTAAACCTGTAGGAAATCCAGCCCCTCCCCTACCTCTTAAGCCTGATTCTTGTATTGTTTTTATTATATGGTCGGGACCTCTTGATATTATAGTTTTCGTATCTACCCAGCCACCACGCGCCATAACTCCCTTCAAAGAACGATCACTAAAACCATGAATATTTGGAAATACTTTGTCTTTTTCTTTAAGCAAATTCAGCCCCTAAATCTTTCAACGGAAGCATTCTCACTTGACAATTTTTTTCTACTATATTTTCTTGTCATATTTGAAGGTTCTGAAGAAAACCTTCCACTTCTTGAGCCGGGTACTAGTAATTCATCTGTCTCAACATCAGAGATAAGTTTTTCAAATGACTCTTTGTCAAGATCTTCAAAATAATCTGACCCGATTTGCACGACTGGGGCATTTGCACAAGCTCCTAAACACTCAACTTCCTCCCAACTCATAGACCCATCAGAGGAAAGAGAATGTTGTTTTCCATTTATTCTGGTTTTGCAAACGTCGATCAAGTACTCAGATCCCCTTAGCATGCAAGGCGTTGTGCCACAAACTTGGAAGTGAGCCTTCGATCCCACAGGTTTCAGATGGAACATAAAGTAAAAGGTAGCCACTTCCAAAACTCTAATCTCAGGCATATCTAAAAAGTTCGCAACAAATTCTATTGCCGGCTTTGAGACCCACCCCTCTTGTTCTTGTGCTTTCCATAATAATGGTATCACTGCACTAGCTTGCCGACCTTTAGGGTACTTTTTCAATTGCGCTTTAGCCCATTTGAGATTTGCCTTTGAGAAGGAAAATTTCTCTGGCTGCTTTGCTGAGAGCCTTCTGAGCATTACCTATCAATCTCCCCAAAAACAATATCTAATGAACCCAAAATAGCTGACACGTCAGCCAACTGGTGTCCTTTAGTTATTCGTTCCATAGCTGAAAGATGTACAAATCCGGGGGCTCTTAGCTTCACTCTATAAGGCTGATTTGTGCCATCAGAACAGATAAATACTCCGAATTCGCCTTTTGGTGCCTCCACGCAAGAATATATGCTTCCTTTGGGCACTCGGAACCCCTCAGTATAAAGCTTAAAATGATGTATTAAAGCCTCCATAGAATTCTTCATATCATCACGTTTGGGAGGAGTGAATTTTCCTCTAACCAAAACATCGTCGCCAGCGGTATGCTCTAATTTTCTGATAGCTTGCTTGATTATATTAATACTTTCTCTCATCTCTTGAATTCTTATCAAATACCTATCATAACAATCGCCATTTTTTCCAATTGGAATAGAAAACTTATATTCGCTATATGTCTCATAAGGTTGAGACCTCCTCAAGTCCCAAGGCACTCCAGACCCCCTGAGCATTACTCCCGAAAACCCAAGCTCTATGGCCTCTTCTTTTGATACCACACCAATATCGACATTGCGTTGCTTGAATATTCTGTTCTCTGTAAGAAGTCCTTCAAGGTCATCGAGTTTCTCCGGAAAGCTTTCAGCCCAATCGAAAATATCCTCCAATAAATTCGTTGGAAGGTCTTGATGCACACCCCCGGGTCTAAAAAAGGCAGCGTGAAGCCGAGCGCCGCTTGCTCTTTCATAAAACTCCATTAGCTTTTCACGCTCTTCAAATCCCCAAAAAATTGGAGTAAGCGCTCCCACGTCCATTCCTTGTGTTGTTATGTTAAGTAAATGGTTAAGCACTCTTCCTATTTCACAATATAGAACCCGAATATCTGAAGATCTTTTAGATATTTTGATATCACATAATGTTTCCAGGGCAATGCACCAAGCATGTTCTTGGTTCATCGGAGCCACATAATCCAATCTATCTAGATAGGGAAGATTTTGAAGATACGTTCTAGACTCCATAAGCTTCTCCGTACCTCTATGAAGTAATCCGATATGTGGGTCTACCCTTTCTACAATTTCGCCATCAAGCTCAAGAACCATTCGGAGAACACCATGAGCAGCGGGATGTTGAGGTCCAAAATTCATCGTAAGCGTATTTTTATCTGTATTTTTGTTATCTAGCATTATTCAGTTCTTACTATTTTTGATCGTATTTTTATAAAGGCTGGGATTATCCCAAGGGCTGAGAAAATCAAAATCTCTGTAACCTTGAGTGAGCGACGTTGGCTCATAGATCACCCGTTTCTCTGCCTCGTCATACCTCACTTCAAGGAACCCAGTGGTAGGAAAATCCTTCCTTAATGGATGTCCCTCAAACCCATAGTCTGTCAAAATTCGTCTTAGGTCAGGGTGAGCTGAGAATTTAATTCCAAATAGATCAAAAATTTCACGCTCAAACCAATTAGCACACTCAAATACAGACGTTACACTATTTACAGTTTCCTCATCAGATACAGCTGTTACGATTTTACATCTTTTATTTTCTGTCATAGATAAGAAATGATAGACAAGCTGAAATCTTTTATCTCTAGCCGGGAAGTCTATTGCCGTTATGTCTATTAAAGTGGTAAAAGAAAATCCTTTTTTTGATTTTAAATATGTTACCATGTCAATAATAGCATTAGGCTGAATATCAAAGATAATGTGGCTATGTTCTTCTTTAATGCTAAGCACGGATTCACGTAGAGTGTCACTTAAATTGATTTGAAGGCTTGTAGTATCAACCATATCAACGCTTCACAGTTCCAGTTCTTCTTATCTTTTTTTGTAACTGCATAATGCCATAGAGAAGAGCTTCAGCACTTGGAGGACACCCCGGAACATATATATCAACGGGTACGATTCTATCACATCCCCTCACTACAGAGTATGAATAATGGTAATATCCACCTCCGTTAGCACAACTTCCCATTGAGATTACATATCTTGGCTCAGGCATTTGATCATATACTTTTCTTAAGGCTGGAGCCATTTTGTTAGTCAGCGTACCGGCAACGATCATCAAATCGGATTGTCTCGGACTCCCTCGAGGTATTGCTCCGAAGCGTTCAAGATCATAACGAGGAATAGAGGTGTGCATCATTTCAACAGCACAGCATGCTAAACCGAAGGTCATCCAATATAAACTGCCGGTTCTAGACCAGTTTATAACGTCATTAACTGTTGTCAGGATGTACCCTTTATTACTAATTCCAGCCAGCGATATTTCTTGATCATTGACATAGTTATCGCCCAAAAGATCGTTTTTCGTTGTTATTCCCACTCCAATGCCCCTTTCTTCCACTCATATAGAAACCCTATCGTCAGAATCAATAAAAACAACATCATCGACCAAAAACCTAGTGACCCAATATGCTGAAATCCAACCGCCCAGGGAAATAAAAAAGCTACCTCTAAATCAAATATTACAAATAGAATTGCTACCAAATAAAATCTGATATCAAATTGTAACCTCGCACTTTCGAAAGGTTCAAAACCACACTCATACGCTGAATTTTTTTCTGAGTCGGGATTAGATACTGCTGCAACTAATGGGGCCAGCATCAAAATTAGACCAAAAATTAGCGCCAAACCAAAAAAAATAACTAGTGGAAAGTATTCCTCTAAATACCCAATCACTGAAGTCCCCCTTATACCGATATTCTTGTTATATACTGAAATCAATTATAAATATACAGAAAAAAACAGAAAAAATGCGCAAAATCACCACACCCTTTAGAAGTCAGATAATCTCAAAAAATTAGCCTTGATCCATTTAGTTTCCTAGTTCAGTTCTGATAGTATCCCTAGCTTGTATTGTTAAGCCAGTAGACCCGAGAATCTGAGACAATGTTCTGCTGTAGAGTGAAAGTGGCTGAGTGGCCACGAAAACTATATCGTCCGGCCTCATTTCAAACTGATTAGCTAAACTAACTCTTGTCGGATCGGTTATATCTAGATGGTAAGCCTGAAACATCATTTTCTTTTTTCTTAAAACATATATTTGGCTGAAATCTGAGGTTGTATTGTTCAGTACGGTGCCAGAGAAAATGGTGTCAGATAATGAGGGGCGTAAATTTGAATTTATAGCTATTGCTCTTTGAGCGCCTGTCTCCCCAACAATTAAAACTTTTTCTTTCTTATAATTTAAAGGCTCGACAAAAATCCTATCGTCTGGAAATACTCGAATATTCTTTCGAGTATCCCTTAACAGTTTATTGTATGAAAGCACGTACACTTCGCTTCCACGAAAAATTGAAATTTTTTTGTCTACAGTTGTAGACACGTTAGTCTCCCCTAAAATATCCTTAATAAACGTTGGTGTAGAAACGTAGGGCATTGATTTAGTAACATTCCCGAGTGACACAGAAAAGGACTTGCTTCTAAAATCGCTTATAAACAAGTTAAAATCTGTGTTTCCACCAGTTTCAACCACTTTTTTGTAGATTAAGTCCTCTAATTCCGAGAGGGTCTTTCCCTCTGCATTTATCCTACCTAACTGAAAAAAATTTATTAAACCGTCTTCATTAACTGCAAGTCTCCTACTTGCTCTCACATTTTGCGTAACAGTATTAACTAATTCCTCATATTCTATAACGTCGCCAACTCCAATGAGATAAGGACCAGGGTTATTTACAGTTGGATGCTTCTCCAGCAAAGCGAACTCCGCAGAGACCAATTTAGCAGGTTCTTTCAAGTCGCCTGCTTCTACAATAAAGCGTTTATAAGGAGTCTTATTAGCTGATTTTATATTTTTAAAGGTCATTGGCACAACAACAACATTAATATCTTCTTGTTTCTCAGATCTATCAGACCTAGATATCGTTTTTAGCTCGATGGGGAAATAAACTCTTCCACAAGAAGAAATAGAAAGCAACCAAATCAAAATCACCAACCAAAATGGAATCTTCTTTATATACACTAAAAAGAATTGCACTGCGCTCAGTCTATCAAAAAAAATCCAAGACATTTTTGTTCTTTCTCCCAAACAGTATTTGAAAACTTTTTGTAAGTGTATTCGTCGAAGTGAAAAGATTTACCGATTAAAATATAAAAATCGCATTGTTCAATAAATTTGAATTTTGTTAGGTCACCAATTTGTCTATCTAGAGCACAAATGATGTTATCATACTCTGAATATTTGTTTTTAATTTTTTTTACATCTCCAGAGACAATCATATCATCTTCATTATTAAACATTAAAATATTTTTTCCCAAGGTACCTTGATCATTAAAGTCGCTATGTTCAGGTGAATAACTTTTCTGTAAGCTGCCACCAGACAAAGAGATCTTTCTCATTGACCTATCCAAGCATACAATTTTTGAACCATTTGTTGCCAATGAACTAGCAAAGGTCTTAGAAAACTTTGAAGCCATAGAATTATTGAGTGTTTTTTGTGAAAGATCGATTATGCAGCCAAGCTTGCCCTTCCCTCTAGTGAGCGAAAAAAACGATTGACTAATAACGGTTTCATCAGATCTTTCTCCCATATCCATTAACTGCCTATATTTTATTTCATAGCAATTTAAAAACCTACTTAGATTGCGGAGTTGTGAAATTGAATATACCTTTCTCATAAAAAATTGCCTTATAAGAATGTACATAATGCCTGCAATTATAGATAGTACACCTCCCATAAAAACTATCATCTTATTGTTTGGAGAAGCTTTTATAAATGGCGGCACTGCTTTTGTTAGTAAAACTGGTTCCTCAACACTCGCTAAACCCGCAGTTATTATTTTTTCTTTCAGCTGATCTTTCAAACTTTCAAATATGAGCTTTTTCTTTACAACATCAATTGCCAGTTCCTGGAATTTATTTTCGATAGACATTAATTTTATTGTTTTTTCTTCTCGCTTGGTTATCTTATCTTCTAGAACTTGGATCTGTTTTGTTAAGCTTTGCAATTCTTGATTCAATGTTTTTTTTAACTCTTTATTTTTGAAACTGGTGCTGGCCGTTGAAGTATCAATCTTTGTTATAGATGAAACAAAATTCCTGGAGAGCACTCCCTGCACTTCTGTAGATGCTATAAATGCTATAATATTATCTTGGTCTGGCTCAGCAAAACTTGATAAGTTCAACTGCGCTTGTTTCAATTGACTAAGGGATTTTTCTAGTTGGCTCAGGTTAGCAATTTCCCTGTTAAACTCTGCTTCAAACAAACTATCAATAAATATTTGTCCATCTTCAATTTTCGGACGTTCTTTCGGAACAGTTGAAGGATTTATGTTCATTAGAAGGGTATTTTTTATTTTGAAATTTTGCATTAACTTATTAGCCTCTGCAAATTCAAGTTGAGCATCTGTTATTACTTTCGATAGGTATTTTTTTACATTTTTAAAATTTTCATCCCTATTATTTTTGTGTCTAGTAAAATATTTATTTACAATTTCATTTGCTAGATTGGCTGAAAAATCAGGGTTCCCACTTTCTATAGACAATCGGTATGCGCTACTTTTACCAGCGCGGTGCTTATCGAAATTAATTTCTAGCATATTATTGACACATTGCACTAACATAGATATTTTTTGGTTTTCGCTAGGATCCTTATTCTCCGAAATACCAAGTGAAATCAGCAATGATCTTAAAAAAGTTGTAGAGGTTTGTTTCGATGGTAAAGGACACTGCTCTTGCACCATCTGACTATCCAACTCACCATTATTTAAAATGACTGTTCTTAAAAAGGACTCACTTCTAATCTCGGAGAAAAAACTATCACTTGCTCCTCCTTGCAAGCCACCGCCTAAAAGGCTCATAAACCCCATTCCTCGTTCGCCGTTAAAAAACGAACTGTTCTGCGCGACTTTTTTGCTGGGCTTTTCAAAAACGGTTTCTGCCTTAAATGTAGGCTTTTGGCTGGTAGACACCCACACTGATATGGGAACCGACAAAATAATAAATATCAGCAAACTATATTTGAAGGACCATATAAGCTTAAACAATTGAGCTAAGTCAAACTCATCGCCAACCAAGTTTTTCGTTTCATTTAAAGACATTTATCTCTTTCTTTTTGCGTGCTTATCCATAACGTCTCAAAAGTTTTAAATGAAATGATTTAGACACTCTGCAATTTTTTATAAAAGTAATCGCATGATAACCTATGCAGGTTAAATAGCAATCCTGATCTTTATTATAAAACATACCTTTCTTGCTCTAATTACTGTTTTATAAGAACAGATTTTTAGCAAGAGTTTGGAAAACTATTACGATCGAGACTTTACAAATAAAACCTAAGAACAATCAGCCATTCATCATTATCTATTCGGGGAATTTTTAGCTTTTTGTAAAATCTATCTAAAAAGATTCTAACCAAAAACCTATACAAACGAAAAAATAGTTATGTATTATTATCATTTTCCCAATTTACTGGGTTCCCAATTAGTTAACCATCCAATTTTCAACAAAATAAGAAAGTTTTTCAAAACGATATTAAAATTAATCTTATTTGAAAAAATTTTTGTGGTGCCCGGGGGTAGATTTGAACTACCGACACGCGGATTTTCAGTCCGCTGCTCTACCCCTGAGCTACCCGGGCACGATAATTTGATACCTTAAGTTCACTTATTTGTCCAACTCTAATTATCCCAAAGTAATAGCTTTAATGGGCTTTTGTCTCTTTCGCGCTCTAACTCAAAAGAACCTCCATTTGTCCAGCCCCAAATTTTATTTTTTGGAATATCATCTAGAAAAAACCGCACGATGAATTCATATATTAATTTTTTTTTTGATCTGGAGCATGGTAAAAAATCAATAATGATTTTACCGCCAATTCCTAAAACTTTTATAATTCGACAGATTTCACTACACGCTACCAAATTCAGTTCTTCTGCGCCAATATTTAAATTTTTACCAGAATTTACGTCAATAGCAAAAAAAGCGCTTGTTTGCTCTAAAATTAAATAGGAACCCTTAGAAATATAAATTTTCCTTTTACTGAGTTCACTTATTTTGTCCCACAAACCTAATCGCTCAAATATTCCATGTTCTTCAATAACGGAATATTTTTCAACTACGTACCTATCTAGTGCGCTTCTTTTTGCTTGGCCATCACAATAAATTTTTTTTTTTAATATTGAATTCATAACGGAGTTGTAATGTGACAATATTTTCTCTAACTCCTCAATACTCTCTTCGAAGTTAATGTCAGCTATTCGAGATCTACAAATTATAAAGATACTTTTATGATTTCTAATTTTTTCCTGAAGGACGGGGATTAGTATGTTCCTATTAAAATTTTTTGAGATTTTTCGCGAAAATGAAAATCCACTCTCACCCAAGTTTAGGATATAATATTTAGACTTAATTTTCAATTTATCGGTAAAATTTTGAGGCTTGTCTTCATCAAAAAAAACCTTTGAGAGTAAAACCACCGCCTCCCCTTCATTATAAACAGAGTTTGATTTAAGAAACCCGTTAGAACCGTTGGGTAACTGTACGAAATAACCTCCTCTTTTTGATATTCTCCTTTGGATTTTTGCCTCAATAAAAGTATTTGGGGAGTAGAAATTGGCGTTTGGGGGAGGGTCGATAAATAGATCGACTATCTTTTCCCTATCAAGAACAATCACAGCATGTCCTGGCCCAAACTTTTCAATTATCAATTCTCTCTTCATCTTATTTTCTATAATACCCCAATGCTCTTAATACCCCTATCAAGCTCGGCAAAGGCAACCCAATAACATTAGAATAACACCCGGATATAAAGGGAAAAAAACATTTTGCTCTTCCCTGAATACTGTAAGCTCCAGCACAATTCATCCATTCTCCGGAGTCTATATATGCTCTGATCTCCTCATTAGTTAGAAATTTCATTTTCAAAACTGTTTTAACTAATTTCAGAACAATTTTATCATTATGTTTTACACAAAAGGCGGTGAACACACTGTGTCTTCGCCCGGAAAGCAATCTCAAATATCTCTCGGCCTTTATTTCGTTAGAAGTCTTAATTAAAACTCGGCTGCCTACAGTAACCGTTGTATCAGCAGTGATTACGTATGACCCCTTTTTCGAGTTAATAGCATTTGCTTTTAAGGTCGCTATTCTTTTGACATAGTGTCGAGGGCTCTCGTTTAATTTCAATCTTTCATCTACATCAGGTATTTCTACTTTATCGGGAATAAGGCCTACAGAAATCAATAGATCTTTCCTTGCAAAGCTTCCAGATCCTAGAATAAGCAACTTATTTGTATCGGTAGTTGATTCTTCCTTTGGTAAGATCATAAGGTGTCATTTCAACTTGAACTTTATCACCAGCGAGAACTCTTATCCTATTCTTTCTCATTTTACCGGCCGTATGCGCTATTATTTCGTGCCCATTCTCGAGTTCGACCCTAAAAGTCGCATTTGGGAGCAACTCTTTCACCAACCCCGGAAACTCCAGCATTTCCTCTTTTGCCATTAAAACTCCAACTTTATCTTAACGTTATAGGTATTTTTTTTTAAAAAATAAAGAATTTTTTGTCATTAAAAATAGTCTTTAAAACGATTTTTAATTTTATCAAAAATAATATCTCTTGTCATCCTGTAAGAACACAGGGTTTGGTTAAGGTCGTTTTCGACTTTAATGGGTTCATCCACGGCCCACTGTTCTATCATCACGCTCGAATAGGTCGAGTACTTGAATGCTTCCTCCAAAGCCTCTTTTGTTAACGGAATTATGAGGTCAAAACTTCCAACGTATCCGCCTTCCTTTTCCATCTCTTTGAGAGACCTAACTCTATGTTTGTTTAATTGAACATCAATCTCGTCACAAACCTTAACGGTAAATCCATCGATCTCGAGCGTGTCAAATACTCCTGCAGATTGGACGAATATTTTCTTTCCAACAAGATTTTTGAAGATACCTTCAGCCATTGGAGATCTGACAGAATTGTAGTTACAACAAAAGAGCACAGACGAAATATTCATATTTTTCTTCTTTTACCTTTCGTAAGTTAGAACGTATATTAAAGTAAATATGCGACGTGATGTTGCCAAATCGGTTCTGATCCTATTTTCAAGTCTCTCCATTATCACACGAGCTCCTTCGTTGTGAATGCCTTTACGGCCCATATCGATGGACTCAATCTTATCTATTGGAAGGCTTTTTACAGCATTAAAATAACTTTCACAAATTATGTAATAGTCATTAATTATTTGCTTTAATGGCGTGAGAGAAAGAAAAAAGGTCTTTAACATTTCATCTGCTTTAGATTTAATTTTAAAAACAAGAGAGTTTCCTGATAGTGAGATATTTAATTTGATTTCATCATGAGCCTCAAATCCGACAAGTTGAAAAAAATTATTATGCTCCAAGTCATAGATAGCGAGATTTTGCTCCTGCAAAACCTCGGGAGTAGGCAACTTAAAATCATCTTGTATAATGCTTATTGAGACGAGTTTTGACATTACAATTTTTTGTTAAAGGTCTTTAAGTCTCTCAGAAACAGATAGAGAGTGCGCTTGAAGACCTTCTGATTCGGCTAGTCTAACAACGGAGGGACCAAGCTTCTTGAACCCATTTTCGTTTACTTTAGTGATAGTAACTCTTTTCATAAAGTCAAATACGGAGAGCGACGAAGAAAACTTAGCTGTTCCATTGGTCGGCAAAACATGGTTTGAGCCAGTAATATAGTCACCCATTGCTTCGGGAGACCAATACCCTAGGAAGACTGAACCGGCATTTCTGATATGGTTTAAATATTTTTCAGCATTTTCAAAACAAAGTTGTAAGTGTTCTGGTGCGATTAAATTTGAAACTTCAATTGATTTTTTGAAGTCAGGAACTACAACCATTGCTCCAAAATTTTTCCAACTACGTCTAGCAACTTCTTTCCTTTTCATAGTCTTTAAATAATTTTCAATTTCTTTTTCAACCCTTAAGGCATACTCTTTATCGTTTGTTATTAAGATCGATTGGGCATTTTCATCATGTTCAGCTTGAGCTAATAAGTCTATAGCTGCGATTTTTTCTGGCATGCTTTTATCGCAAATCAGTAAAACTTCAGATGGTCCAGCTACTGAGTCTATGCCAACTTGACCAAAAAGTTGCCTTTTTGCTTCAGCAACATACTTATTTCCTGGGCCCGTAATCTTACATACCTTTTCAATGGACTCGGTTCCGAACGCCAAAGCTGCAATAGCTTGAGCACCTCCCACACGCAATATTTTTTTAATACCCATTGAAGATGATGCATAAATCATGAGAGGGTTATAAATCCCATTTGCACAAGGTGATGCTAGTATAATATCCTTCACACCAGCAACCTTTGCAGGCGCAATATTCATGATGGCCGAAGAGGGGTATGAAGCTTTGCCACCTGGCACATATACTCCGACTCGATCTATTGGCTTCCACACCCACCCTAGTTCAATTCCTAAAGCATCTTTCCAGTTAAAATTTGAAGGCATTTGTTTTTTGTGAAATTCTAGAACTCGAGATATAGATAGCTCTATGGCATCTTTATCTTTAGCGCTACATTTGTTTATGCTTTCTCTAATTTCAATTGGCTTATAAAATAATCCCATACTCTCGAGGTTTAGTTTATCAAATTTTTTAGTATACTTTAAAACGGCAGCGTCTTTATTGACTTTAACATCGTTGATAACTCTACTCACCGATTCTACGACTTCAGTGTTGGTCTGTTCTCGACCCTGCAAAAACTTTGTAAAATTTATAAAAAAGTTTGTGTCCTCGTAAAAGAAAAAATTGTTCATTGCTAGACCCTTTTTATAGCTGCGCCACAAGACTTAAGTTTCTGTATAATATCTTCGTATCCTCTATCTATATGGTGCACCTTATCAATCTCAGTTTGCCCTTCAGCAGCTAAACCGGCCAATACTAGTGAAACTGATGCTCGAAGATCAGTGGCTTTAACTGGTGCTCCTTTGAGCTTATCAACTCCAGATATTATGGCTTTTCGACCCTTTATCTCTATGTTGGCTCCCATTCTGATAAGCTCTGGTACATGCATAAATCGGTTTTCAAAAATTTTTTCCTCAATTTTTGAAACTCCATCTGCAATAGACAATAAGGCCATCATTTGCGCTTGCAGATCTGTTGGGAATCCGGGGAAGGGCTCGGTATCAATATTAGTAGAACTTATGGGTGCGTTGCTTATTCTCCGGACCCGCAAATAGTCTTCGGCTTGTTTAATCTCTATTCCTATTTCATGCAGTTTTTCAATGAACTTTTCAAGTAAAGCTACGTTACCCCCAGTTAGCTTAATATCCCCGTCAGAAATAGCCCCAGCAATCATATATGTACCAAGCTCAATTCTATCCATCACAACATTATGAATTGTTCCTTTCAAGCTATTTACACCCTCGATTACAATAATGCGCTCACCGTCTCCTTCAATCTTACAGCCCATTGACTTCAGGCACGTACACAAGTCTATTATTTCTGGCTCTCTAGCTACGTTGACCAACTCTGTTGTTCCTTTAGCAAGAACAGCTGCCATAATTGTGTTAGCTGTAGCCCCAACTGACTCGAATGGAAATTTAATTTTGCACCCTTTTAACGAAGTAGCCACTTTCCCTTTAACGTAACCGTTTTCAATTGAAAAACTTGCTCCAAGTGCTTCTAGTGCCATCAAATGGAGGTTGACTGGCCTCGCACCTATTGCACAGCCTCCAGGAAGAGCAACCACCGCTTCACCAAACCTAGCCAACAGTGGCCCGAGAACGAGTATAGAAGCTCTCATCTTTTTTACTATTTCATAACCTGCTAAGAATAAAGGCTTATCAGACATCCTAAGATTAAGTATATTATTTGACTTTTGATAACTAACTACACAGCCAAGGCTTTCAAGTAATGCTTTCATCGTCTCAACATCTGACAAAATTGGCACATTTTTTAGAGTTAACTCACTTTCACTTAATAGAGATAATGGCATCAATGTAAGACAAGAGTTTTTTGCGCCAGATATAGGTATGGAGCCTGAAAGCCTTCTCCCACCTTCAATAAAAATCTTTTCTTTCAATTAAATTCCTATCAACAATTGTTTTTATTTTCTTTTCTTAATTTAATATTTTTTTTCAGCGCGTAAGCCAACTTGTCTTCTCTCGTCAGCTTTACTGTTTTTTTCTGATCGTTGACTTGTTTACAATTTTTTCTTGAATCTTTAGCCACTTTAAACCCTTTACTTTACAAGCGTCATACATGTATATAATACAACGAAAAAAAACTAAAGGGTTACTTGCTGCCGTAGCTCAGGGGTAGAGCACTCCCTTGGTAAGGGAGAGGCCGAGAGTTCAAATCTCTCCGGCAGCACCACAATTAGTATGGCATGAAAAATGCAAATCCACATCTATGAAAAAAACAATTATGGGCATTTCGATACTTTTGATCGCTTCTTGTTCAAGCAACTCTCTAGAAAATGACATTAATCGGTTATTTGCAGAGGATTATTACCTCGGCACACCTGGTTCGAAATTGTTTTACAGAACGACAACTAAAGAAACTCAAGAAAAATACCACTATTCGGAGTGTCAGAAAAAGATACGAAATGACGACCATCTCAGGATTGAAAGCTGTGTGAGTTCTTATTGGTTAAAAGCCAAGAGTATGTAATAATAAATAAAGTTTTTTCTATTATTTTACCCAATTTTGTCGAATTATATTACTAAAGACTAAATGTAAACGTCGAGAGTAATATGAAAATAAGAATAAACATAATTTTTAGGTTTGCTCTGATCTATTCAAGTATCACGATAATTCTTTTCACGTCAAAAATTTCTACTTATGCGCAGGATTTCTCATATTCCACAATGGCACAAAAAATCATAGATAACCACAACACGTCTAATACAGAAAACGCTAATACTATTGATGTTTTTAAGTTTTCGGTAAATGATGTTTTAAACTCATTAGGAGAAACAGTTGAAAATGCCGCTGGTGAACCAAAAATTTTTGGCCGCACCGACTATGGCAGCGAATTTTCCTTTACCAATGACTTAAGTACTTCCTTCAATATAGAAATTCCAGCATTTGTAATTAATGACTTGGCTGAAAATGATAGTGGCGAGTTCTTTCCTATAATTAAGAATGGAAATCGAGATGCTGAAGATGGGACTTATGTTAATACTTACACTGACGATGCTTTGGGCACTCAAGTGACCGAATATATTAATTCCGGAGCACCAGATAAAATTGAAACAATATATGATTATGGTACAACGGAAATAGAATATCTAAGTGACAGTGGGGTAGACGCAAAAGACCATATTTATGAAGATGGGTCAGTATACAAATCTTTTTTTATTAATGACGAAGAAGATGTTTTGGCATCGACATATACTGGTTCAGATGGCTATACATCAAGGTATTTTGTTGATCCCGATAGTAGATACTCCTACTCGACCAGCAATAATATTGATGGATCCATCTATACATCTTTTTATGATGGGTCAAACGAAAGCTACTCTCAGACAGTTAATGCTGACAACGAAATTCTTAGTTCCTATTATTATGACGACAGTATCAGTTTAAGTAAGCAATTTAATGATGATGGGTCGAGCCAAACGACCTTTTCTAATTTTGATAATGATGGTTCAGGTGATTTTAAAACAATTGTCGAAAATAGAAACCAAACGAATACCATAACAAATCTACAATATACTGACCAAGAAAATACCACTCCGATTGAATTCACGTTGGAAAGCGTAACAGACACTGGAGCTGTAGTGACACAAACCTTCAAATCAGACTCTACAGACCGAAACATCGTAAAAACAAATACTGGGGGTAACATAAAAATTGTGTATGGAGGAGAAAATATTTTTGAGTATTTAGCCAGTAGCAAAGATAACCTTGTAAATCTGGCCCCTGGCGTAATAGCAAACGGAGAAAATGTGATAGCTGATGGCACAACAACAATTAATAACGCAAACAGTGTTAAAAATCCTAATAGTCTCGATATTGATTATAAAGAGTTATACGATATGGAGGATGGATTAGTAATAACTCCTGAAATGGGCTTTGTGAGGCTTAAAAGTGCTGATGGAAACGAATATATAAACCTTTCTAATGGGGACATTGTCGAATTCTTTGTTCGGCCTACAGATACCTATGGTGAATATCACAATGGCGAAAATTTATTTTTCATTGATAGGCCAGTACCAGAAAATCCAGTTGTTGCTGACTTAGATACTGTCACGACAGAATATAATATGGCCGACAGCTCATCTTCCGAAGATCAAAATACAATCTATGCTGGACCCGGAGAAGAAACTGTAACATTACCGAGCGGGGAAATCAAAGTTTATGTTACAACCGTTTATGTTCAAGCACCAGCTTCAGACTTCCTACCCTCACAGATAGTTATGCCTGTAGGATCCGATGGTGATTATAATTATAACGTTGAGCCTGCTCCCGCAGAAACGTTTCCAGACGAAGTGGTTGTTGTAGCAATACCAGAAGAAGAGGCAAAGACACTTTCCGAAAAAGTTAAAGAAATTAAAAGAAAAAAAGAAGAGCCAACAAACCCGGAGCATGACGAAGACTTACCCCCTCTTTTGGACCCAGGAATAGAGGCAATGATCAAGTTGAATATTTTTCTAAATGATGTTCAGAAGGGTCCAAGCAAGTTGTTATCGGAGACTAAAAGAAACATTCAGAAAGAATATCCAAATATTTCAGAGAAATTAATAGACCTATATATAAATTCAGCGAATTCTAAAGAAAAATTCGAGTTAATAGCAGATCCAAAAGAGTTTCTAGATAAAGAGTTTGCCAAAATAAGTAATCCAACGGAATTAAATTTTTTGCTTAGCTCGAATTTACCTCAGGATGACTTAATAAAAGTCTATAACCTTATCTTGTATAAATTCTCCTCAGAACTAACTGAATTGGGCTTTGAAACATTAGGAAATCAGGAAATTGATTTTAAGGCAAATGTTAAAAATGCTGACCAAATAATGGAACAAGTTCAATTACAGGAAGATATAATCGCTATTGTGTCTCTTCTTGGACCTAATGTAGGCAATCAAAGCTTGTCAAACCTTCTAATTGAGCCCGAAGAAGTAGATCCCAACTCTTCAAACGCTTTGTTTGAGTCCAGCGAAAGTCAAAAAGTACTAGATCGAATTAAGCGCTTTTCAGAGGTAATCACTTTTGTAAATAGTCCGTCTACCATTTCCACTGACAGCAATCAAGCCCTCGATAACATTCTTCCCGTAGTCGAAGTAAATGTTGGTATAGGCGAAAATATAGCCAAGGCGTTGGAAGAAAAACTTATGAAAGAAAAGCAACTAAACAGGAGTTTTCAGCCAAGATCTTTAAGCTCTCGACTTGAAAAGTTTAATTTTGAGTTGCCACCTCAAAGTTCAAGTTCAGAACCGCCTTCTTCAATTTCTATACTGGCAAACGTCCCAAATATTTCCAAAGAGGAGCTTCAAATGGTAGCTGAAACAACTGAGGCTACTGACAATATATTAAATGAGATTATTGAAAAAATGCTAGGCGAGCTCGGAGATGAGACAATTGATAATAGCACAATACAAATGGCGTCAGTATCCAACAATATAGATACATCTAATGAAGAAACTATAGGTACAACTGAAAGTTTTATACTTAATAATGCTTTATCTTCTGTCGAAAGATTGCAAGCAATAGAGGATATCAGAGCCATATTCCGAACATTAGGTATTGGCTCCTAAAACTAATCCCATTTAAAAATAAATTTGTCTAATATTTTCCCAATCTGTTTTGTATCGTTTACACCATTTTTTTCAATGATAGCTGTTAAGCCTTTACTAGGGTGATCAATAACCTCACTTACTCTCGCTTTAATCTCAGCCTTTTTTAACGCTTCGTCATAGACTCTGGTTATCGCCCTCTTTCTAAGCTCTGGTTTGAAAATCTTACCAATAGGAGTTTTTGGCATTTCATCTACGAGTTCAAGATACTTTGGTACAGCTGCCTTTTCCCCGATGTTATCTTCCGCATGTTTAATCAATTCATCTACTGAAACTTCTGAACCTTTAATAAGTTCCACATATGCACAAGGCAGCTCTCCTGCTCTAGCATCTGGTTGACCAATTACGCCAGCCATCGCGACTGCAGGGTGAGATGCAAGAGCCTCCTCTGCAAGCGCTGGATCAATATTATGACCTCCCCGAATAATAAGATCCTTTGCTCTACCAGTGATAAAAATGTACCCATCCTGATCTATGTATCCTAAATCACCAGTTCTGAAAAATTCTTTTTTATAGTAAAGGTTAATATTTTTTTCGGGATCCGTATAAGTATTCCCCGCGACGACACCTGGGTTTGCGACACAGATTTCTCCAGTCTCACCAATCTTGCATTCTAACAAATTACCATTCGCATTTTGTTTTATAATCTTGATTTTTGTATAGGGAAGAGGTATTCCCACAGATCCAATCTTTCTCTCCCCCTCAATAGGGTTAACCGAAATATTACAGGTAGCTTCAGTCATACCATACCCTTCAGTAATTTTTATCCCTGTCGACGATTCAAACTTTTTGAAAAGCTCTACAGGTAATGGGGCGGAACCGCATAAGGAGTATTTTAATGAAGACACGTCTGCGTCGATTGGCCTTTGCATAAGCTCGGCAGCGGCCGTTGGTACTATACTTAGGAAAGCAGGCTTCCATCTTTCTACAAGTTTCCAAAAATTATCGAAAACACCCTCTCCTCTATACCCTTGTGGTGTTATAAATATAATATGAGATCCAGTCGCAAGCGAATTCATCAGATTGGGATATACAGCGAAAACATGAAACAGTGGTAGTGGGCATAAAACTGAATCTTTCTCACTCCAATCGGTAAGTACTATATTAGTCACCCATCCTTGGTAAAGCATACCATTGAGCGTATGTTGCGCTAACTTAGGGGTTCCAGTCGTTCCCCCGGTATGAAACATAGCAGCTGTTCTATTTTTATTATCGTCTTTAAATGACAAAGAAGT
>CACNDI010000017.1 GCA_902619165.1 uncultured Alphaproteobacteria bacterium | reverse complement strand
CTGGAACCTAGTTATGAGTACGGGTATAATGTCGTGACGATGAAAGAATTTAGGAAAAGGGGTCTTAAGTCCGTAATAGCACAAGCAAAAAAAATACTCGATGGTAGGCCTGTATATATTACGTTTGATCTGGACTGCCTTGATCCAACAATAGCACCTGGTGTAGCAAATTTGGAGGCCAGTTCTAGGGGCTTTGATATAGACGAAGCTATAAGTTTAGTAAGATTAACTCGGGGGATGAATGTTATTGGTGGAGATATAGTTTGTATGATGCCCACAAAAGATAGCCCAAATAATATAACCGCACATACAGCAATGGCTATAATGTTCGAAATGATTTCAATTATTTCAGAAAGCACCTAACTTAGACCAGAAAACTATATTTGAAATTTTGAAATAATGCTTTAATTCTTTACCAAAACAAATATGAGGTTTGTGATGAAAAAAATTAGTTTCGCTACTTATTATGGCTTGTTAGGTCTTATATTTATTTTCAATATTAATGCTGGCGGAGGAGGCTCATATTCTTCCGGCTCGAGCTCTTCTGGGTCCAGCTCCGGGGGTAGTAGTTTAACTTCAGGCGATATGATGAAGGCGATGCAGTTGAAGAATAGACTGGGCTCAATCGAAAGATTGCTTTACAGCGACCAGTTCAGTCAAGCTTTGACACAGGTTAGACTGTTAGATAATGAGTACCCAGATAACGCTGATATAAATAATTATTATGGCTTTATCTACAGGAAAATGGGGCAGTACGGTAAGAGCGGGCAGTTCTACAAAAAAGCGCTTCAGCTAGATCCACGGCATAAGGGAGCTCTTGAGTATCAAGGAGAGTTATTTATTAAAACCAATAAAAAAGAGTTGGCAGAAAAAAATCTTATTTTACTCAAAAACATTTGCGGTACTTCTTGTCCTGAATACAAAAAATTAGAAAAAGCATTGAAAAAAGCATATTAAATTTAAAGGTGAGCAGTTAGAGACGATGTATTTACTTAATTCTGAAAGAGCAATCTGAATGTGTGGTATAGTTGGTCTATTTGCAAAACAAGAGAATATATCTGCTAATCTAGGGGTACATCTTTCAAAAATGCTTGAAAGTATGAGCGATAGAGGTCCCGATAGTGCAGGCTTAGCGATTTACGGAAAGCCATTGGCTAGTAAAACTAAGATAACGGTCCAGTCTAGATCACCCAAACACGACTTTCAAAAGCTAAAAAAGTTTTTATCTGCTAAGAAAGAAATATCTTTCAGTCTTAAAATTCATTCCACGCATGCAGTCATAAAGCTTGACGTGAAGCAAAAAGATCAGGTTGCCAATCTCATAAATGATAACTTCCCCAATTTGAGAATATTAAGTGTTGGCAAAAAAATGGAAATTTATAAAGAGACAGGCAAGCCGGCTGAAGTCGTAAAAAGATTTGAAATAGCTAAAATGAAGGGGTCCCATGGTATTGGCCACACCCGCATGGCAACAGAATCCGCAGTTACAACACTTGGCGCACATCCATTCTCCACAGGCGAAGATCAATGTTTGGTACATAATGGGTCGCTATCAAATCACAACTCTCTTCGACGAGAATTAATTAGAAAAGAGATGACCTTTGAAACAGAAAATGATTCTGAGGTAGCTGCCAGCTTTATTACTTACAGAATGAATAATGGAAAAACACTTAAGGAAGCTTTGGAAAGCGCCCTTGTAGAGCTTGATGGTTTTTATACGTTCGTAGTTGGTACGGAAAACGGTTTTGGCGTTCTAAGAGATCCGATCGCCTGCAAGCCCGCTGTACTCGCTGAGACCCCTGATTATGTAGCTTTTGGGTCCGAGTATAGAGCCTTAACCTCTTTACCAAACATAGAAAAGGCCAAAGTCTGGGAGCCAGAGCCCGCTACTGTTTACTTTTGGGGACATTAAAAATGCATATTCTTGATTTTAACAAATTGTCCTTAAGAGACATTAATAAGACTTTGCAAGAATCTGATAAAAATAGCTTTTTTTCGGTAAGAAACCCAAAAGGAAGCCACGCGTTAGCTGTTGGTATCAATAAAAAGATTACCGTGAAAATTGTTGGTAGTGTTGGATATTACTGTGCAGGAATGAATAAATTTTCTGATATTAAAGTTGAAGGATCAGCTGGCCCAGGATTAGGCGAAAATATGATGTCAGGGAACATTTATGTTACCGGTGATGTAAGTCAATATGCAGGAGCCTCGGGGCATGGGGGAAGCATATTGGTCGGAGGAAATGCCTCTTCAAGGTGTGGTATTTCAATGAAGGGTGTAGACATCATCGTAAAGGGGAATGTTGGCCACATGTCTGCCTTCATGGCACAGAAGGGGAATTTGGTTATTTTCGGTGATGCTGGACATGCTTTAGGGGATAGCATCTACGAAGCTAATATATATGTCGCAGGTGAAGTTGCCTCTTTAGGTGCAGATTGTATTGAGAAAAAAATGACAAAAAAGCATCTTAGTAATTTAGAAAATATTTTATCAAATGCTAATGTTTCTGATTATAATCCAGATACCTTTAGGCGGTTTGGTTCTGCTCGTTCACTTTATAACTTTAATGTAGATAATGCTAAAATATATTAGGAAAATTACGTGAAAAAGAAATCAATAACAGAACCAAGAACTTCGCATACTTTTGATGCATATACAAACTCTGAAATTAGAAGAGCAGCTGAGACTGGTATATATGACATAAGGGGAGGGGGGTCTAAAAGAAGTTTACCAAACTTTGATGATTTATTATTTCTTGGAGCTTCAATTTCTAGGTATCCTTTAGAGGGCTACAGAGAGTCTTGCAATACAAAAGTGATCCTAGGCGACCGATTTAGTTCTAATCCTCTAAATCTTGAAATTCCAATTACTATAGCAGGAATGAGCTTCGGAGCTCTATCGGCGCAAGCAAAAGAGGCTTTAGGAAGAGGAGCTAGTTTGGTTGGAACATCGACAACAACAGGTGATGGGGGAATGACAAAAGAGGAAAGAGGTCATTCAAAACAGCTAGTCTATCAACTTCTCCCTTCTAGATACGGAATGAACCCTGATGATCTTAGAAAGGCAGATGCAATCGAAATCGTTGTAGGTCAAGGTGCGAAGCCAGGTGGTGGAGGAATGTTACTTGGTCAAAAAATAAATGATAGAGTTGCAGAAATGCGAACGCTGCCAAAAGGAATTGATCAAAGATCGCCATGTAGGCATCCTGATTGGACAGGGCCAGACGATATGGAGATCAAGATACTTGAATTGAGAGAAATTACTGGTTGGAAGGTCCCTATTTTTGTAAAAGTTGCTGGTTCTAGACCATATTATGATGTGGCTCTAGCTGCCAAATCTGGTGCCGATGTCGTGGTTGTGGACGGAATGCAAGGTGGTACAGCGGCGACCCAAGAGGTATTTATCGAAAATGTAGGTATACCCACGCTGGCGTGTGTAAGACCTGCTGTAAGAGCATTACAGGAATTAGACTTGCATAGAAAAGTACAGCTGATTATTTCGGGAGGAATAAGAAATGGTGCTGATGTCGCAAAGGCATTAGCTTTAGGTGCTGATGCAGTATCGATTGGATCTGCTGCATTGATTGCACTTGGAGACAATGATCCCAGGTATCAGAAAGATTATGAAAAATTAGGTACAACAGCTGGTTCGTTTGATGATTGGCACGAAGGTCTTGATCCTGCAGGAATAACGACTCAAAATAAAAAACTGGCTGAGCGTTTAAACCCTAAACTGGGCGGGAGGCGGTTGGCGAATTATCTTAACGTAATGACAATGGAAGCGCAAACAATTGCAAGAGCTTGTGGTAAAAATGATCTTAGAAACTTAGAACCAGAAGATCTATGTGCTTTAACGGTGGAGTCTGCTGCGATGGCTGGAGTGCCATTAGCTGGAACGAACTGGATTCCTGGCACTTAATTATTCTAAAAAACTTTTTCTTATTTGTTCCAGAGTTTCTACTTCATTAGTTGGCTTATCCCATCTAATTCTTTTGAACCTAGGAAACCGTAAAGCAATTCCCGACTTATGCCTATGACTCAAAGACATTTCGTCGAATGCAATCTCTACAACCAATGTTTTTTCAACCTCTCTAACAGGTCCAAATCGGTTTATAGTTTTTGATCTAACAAATTTATCTAATCTATTTAACTCTTCATCGGTAAAGCCGGAATATGCCTTGCCTATAGGAACAAGTTCCTTTTCTTTGTTAAAGACACCAAAAGTATAGTCTGAGTAAAAAGAACTCCGCTTTCCATGTCCTCTTTGTGCATACATAATTATCGCATCTACATTCTTTGGGTTTCTTTTCCATTTAAACCATTTGCCACGCGGTCTCCCAGCAATATAAGGACTAGAAACTGATTTGATCATCACACCTTCATGTATTTGCTTATTGGATATATCTCTTATTTTGTCTAAAAATCTCCAGTCTTTAAACTCAATTGTTTCCGATAAAAACATTGGAGATCTATTTGTGCTAAAATAGGAACTTAGAACTTTTTTCCTTTCAATGAGCGTTTTATCTCTTAAATCATCGCCGTTGAAAAACAAAACATCATATACCTTTATAAAACATGGATTTTTTTCTATAAACTTTTCTGAGGGAGCTTTTTTATTTAGCCTTTGCTGAAGATCGTTAAATGTTTTTGGATCATTATTAATTCCAGCGAGTAATTCTCCATCTAGTACAAAATTACCTTGTATTGTCTTAATTATTTCTGGAAAAGACTTAGAAACTTCATCGCCTGTTCTTGAATAAAGGCGACATCCTTCACTATGGCTTACAATTTGAACTCTAATTCCGTCCCATTTATATTCAGCAACGAAATCTTTTGGATTTGCTGCTTCTAAATCTTTTTCCATCACAAGCGGATGAGCAAGCATCATTGGATGAAAAGTGTCATAGATTGAAATTTTCGGTTTACTACCCTTATTCTCAAGCCACGAAAACAAATTAATGTAAGGAAAGTGTAAACCATGCCAAATCTTTTCAATTTCATCAAGATCAACGTTGCCATAATTTGCTAGTGCTTGCTTTACGAGCCTGCTTGATACCCCAATGCGCAAGCCTCCTGTAAAAAGTTTAATGAAAGCCCATCTCTGATCAGCCGTACTAATGTTTAAAATGTTAATTATATAGCTTTTAAGCTCATCAGTTTTAGCCTTTTTTAGGTTTTCGAATAAAGAAGAAAGTCTTGGCATATTGCCACTTTTTTCTTGGTCCCATAACAACGATATAGTTTCAGCTAAATCACCTACATAGTCGTAAGATAGGTCAAATAAGTGTTCGTCTTGCTTTTCTTTGATTAAATCTTTAAAAAATGAAGATTTTATGTTTTTAAAGTTAAGTGAGCCGGTAAGTGCCGCCAAAGCATACCCTCGGTCGGGGTCAGGTGTTGAGCTAAAATACTGTTCTAATAGTGATAGTTTTCTGTTTCTCGAGCTCGTCAAAATAAGATCTGAAAGTAAATTCGAAAAAGCTTTCATTATAGTTCGCTTGTTTCATCTCTATGTTGAAGAGAAAGTGGCTCAGCTTGAATTCCGTTTTTTTCGCACCAATATTTCAGAGCATCTTCTCTTCCGTGTGTTATCCAAACTTTTTCTGCACCAGTCTGTTTAATAGTATTGGTAAGCTCATTCCAATCGGAATGATCCGATATAACAAGAGGAATTTCAATTTGGCTCTGCTTGGCGCGCTGTTTGACTTGCATCCAGCCTGAAGCATAACATCTAGTAATATTTTCAAAACGTCGTGACCATCTATCCTTGAGTGCAGAAGGAGGTGCTACAATGATTTTCCCTTTAAAGTCTTTTTTGTTGTCTAAAGTAGCCTTTCTTAGGGTGCCAAGCCTAATTCCTTTGCTTTGATAAAAGTCACACAATTTATCCATTGATCCATGTACAAAAATATCGTCTGAAAAACCTGCCTCTCGAAGCAGCCAGATAATCCTTTGTGCTTTACCAAGTGAATAAGCTCCAATTAAGAATGTATTTTCTCTATTTTTAGAAATATTGTTCAGCAATCGCTCAATTTCCATTTCTGGTTTATTAAATTTAAATATTGGCAATCCGAAGGTAGCCTCGGTAATAAGCAAATCACATGGAACGACCTCAAAGGGATCTAAATGTCGATCTAATATTGTTTTATAGTCCCCAGTAACCACAATTCTATGCTTTGCTGTCTCTAGTAAAACTTGTGCGCTTCCCAATATATGTGCCGCAGGGTAAAACGTAACGCTTATCTTTCCTATTTTCACCGAATGCCCATATTTAATTGTTTGAAAACTGCTTGCACAGTTCTCGCCATATCTAATTTTCATAATTTCAGAGGTTTCAGGAGTGCAGAGTACATGCTTGTGACCTGCTCTTGCGTGATCGGCGTGCCCATGGGTTATTATTGCCCTTTCTACAGGAAAAAAAGGGTCTATATATGTATCGATGTCTCTAATATATAGTTTGTTATCAATAGATATCATATTTAGAAAGATTAGTTATTACAGTAAGTTTTAAACATAATCCAATTGACATATGGCTCAAGAAAAAAGGTTGGTCTTTATATGATCATCAAATTGAAACCTTAAGCTTGATTAAGAAGGGGTTTGATGTAATTTTACATGCCCCAACGGGCGGGGGTAAAACAATTGGTGGTTTTTTGCCATCGATCGATGATTTCATAAATAATAATTACAAAAGCAAGGAATTCCATACTTTATATATATCACCTTTGAAAGCTTTAACAACTGATGTTAAAAGAAATTTACTCAACCCTATCAATGATTTAAAGATTGATATTAAAGTCGAGACACGAACAAGTGATACGTCAACATATAATAAAGCTAAGCAAATTAAAAAGCCTCCTAATTTTCTGATGACAACTCCTGAGTCATTCGCACTTCTGATGGCTAGGACGGATGTCGCTAATTTGTTTAAGAATTTAAAATTTGTTATTATTGACGAGCTGCATACATTTTTCGATTCAAAAAGAGGGCACTTATTAAGCTTAAATGTAGCAAGGCTACGATCTATTAAACCGTTTCAAGTAATTGGGCTCTCAGCTACTCTAAAAAATACTAATCTTGCTAAAAAATATATTTCAAATAATAAGAATACAAAGCTCGTCAGTACACAATCAAAGGTTCCACCAGAAATTACGATATTAAATTCAGGAAATAGAATTCCTTGGTCGGGCCACTCCCCTAGATATGCACTTTCAGAAATATATTCAGAAATACTAAAATTTAAGTCATCTATTCTTTTTGTAAACACACGAGCTCAGGCAGAAATATTATTTGAAAGCCTCTGGGCAATTAACAATAAAAATAAAAAAATAGCGATTCATCACGGAAGTCTTGAAAAAGACCTTAGGAAAAAAGTAGAAAAGGAAATAGTAGAAGGGCATGTAGAGTGTGTAGTTGCCACCAGTTCATTAGACTTGGGACTTGACTGGGGTAATATTGACTTAGTAATGCAGATAGGAGCTCCTAAAGGTGTCGCAAGGTTGGTCCAGAGAATTGGTAGAGCAAATCACACGATAAATACTCCTTCAAGAGCTATTCTAGTTCCAACTAATTGTTTCGAGTATGTAGAATGTATTGCTGCAAAAAAGTGTGTGGAGTTTGATTTTCTAGAAGATGAAATATATTCTGACGGCTCTTTAGATGTACTTGCCCAGCATATTGTTGGTGTTGCAATTTCCCAAAGATTTAAAAAAGAAGATTTATACAAGCAAATTAAAGAAGCATGGCCGTACAGAAATCTTAATATTGAGGATTTTGAAAAAACTCTTTCATTTGTTGAAAATGGAGGTTATTCCCTTCAGGCTTATGAAGAGTATTCACGGTTGAGGAAGGATGGAGAATATTATGAAATTCGGGATAAGTCACTAGTTACAAAATACAAAATGAATATTGGAACTATTGTTGAAGCCGAATTGTTGCGTCTAAGGGTAGGCAATAGATATTTAGGAAATATTGAGGAGTGGTTCATTAGTGGTTTATCAGCAGGGGATACCTTCATATTCGGTGGAAAGAGGCTGATGTTTGAGAAAGTTATTGGTAATATTGCATATGCTAAAATAACCGCCCTTGAGCATCAAAAAATACCATCTTTTAAAGGAGGAAATTTACCGCTGTCGACCCATCTCTCGAAAACTGTAAGAAAGATTTTTTCCAAACGACTTGAGGCAGCAGATCTTCCTGATAGTTTAAAAAAATGGTCAGAGCTGCAGAAAAAGTTTTCTTCCTTCCCAAAAGAGAATGAATTCCTTGTCGAGACCTTTAAGAGGAAAAATGGCAAGCACGAAAAATATTATATGGCAGTTCATCCATTTGAAGGAAGAAACACGCACCAAACTCTAGGATTTCTAATTCTAAGACGAATTAAAAAGCTTGGAGTGCAACCATTTGGATTTGTTGCGAATGATTATTCTATTTTATTTTCATTTTCTAAAGAAATTGAAGACATCGACTTCCTTTTTTCTCAAGATATTTTAATCGAGGATTTATATGAATGGTTAGAAGAAACTCCATTAATAAAAAGATTGTTTAGAGAAATCGCTATAATCTCCGGATTAATTTATAAAAATCTCCCAGGCAACCAAAAAACGGGTAAACAAGTGACTTTTAATACTGACTTGATTTATGAAGTATTAAGAAAGCATGAGCCGCACCATATATTATTAAAAATCACTACAGAAAATGCTAAGAAAGACCTCGTTGATCTTGATAGGCTTTCAACATTTCTATTTAGAATTAAAAACAAAATAAAGATAAACAAACTCAAAAGAGCATCTGCTCTAGCCTTCTCTTTACTCTTTGAATATCATAAAGAGACACCAGATAAAAATGAACTAGATAATTTTTACTTAGAGAAGCTCGAGAACGAATTGCTTGAAGAAGTCAATGCATCGTAAGGACGTTATTTTTGCTAATAAAAAGTTCTCCTTCTTTGCAAATGGCGAACTTTATTGGCCAAGTAAAAAGACTTTGATTATTTCTGATCTACACTTTGAAAAAGGTTCGTTTTTCACTGAGTCAAATCAGTATATTCCACCTTTTGATACTATTGAGACGCTTAGACAACTTTCAAATTTTATAAACAATCTTCCTGTCGAAAAGATAATTTTTCTAGGGGATTTGATCCATGACAAATTTGCCTTTCAAAGGATGACTGCAAAATCAAAAGAACTTTTTTTTAAAATCCTTAAAAATATCGATTGTACTTTAACTGTTGGCAACCATGATAATATAAGTTTTCTGAAAGATATTGGATTAACCTTAACTGACAAGGTTGTTATTGATGGAATTTGTTTCAGTCATTACCCATCAATTGATCAGAGGTTTTCTGTTTTTGGTCACTATCATCCAAAAGTTAAGCTTATAATTAATGCTAGAGGAATTTGGGTTGCATGCTTTGTATTAAATAAAGAAAGAATATTGATGCCATCATATGGTTATTATACGGGAGGCCTTTCTATAAAGAGCGTACAAATACAAGAGTTATTTGATGCCCAATACGAAATTTTTCCTTTAGCGAAAGAAAAAATTTACAAGCTGAGTTTAAAAAAATAATCTCTCTTTATTTAAAACGCTAATTGCCAATAGATGAACAACACGGACATGATGACGTATTTATTATTTTGAGAGATTGTGGTCTTTGCATTATTCCGGTTCCAATGCTCGTTAAATTATCTTTTTTGATAACCTTGTTGAATTCACCTCTTTTCTTCGCACCTGACCATCCAGTATAGATTTCAAGTTTCATATCAGAATAAGAAATATCAATTTCAATTGAGCCTTTTCCAGTTGCTCTCCACATATCGTAAAGATATCCGTCCCTTTTGACCTTAACGGCTGATAAGTCAGGTATCTTTTTTATAAATATCTTAGAAGGACTATTCTCCTTACTTTTATTTGCTCCTTTAAGTTTTAAAAACAATGTTTGGCTGTTAGGATCGTTGAATGCTTGCTCGACCAAAATATTTGGAAAATCGACGCCTTCAAGTGATGGAGCATTGAATTTTTCTAGATTGGGGTTTCTAAATAGGTTTGACCATGCACCTGATTTCCCAACTTCAGCCATCATAGCCAGTGCAGCCCATTGTCCTCTTGGCCATTTTTCATTCAAATTAAACCAATAACCAAAGTTTATATTATTCTCTCCAAACCATCGCGGCTCAAAGTGTTCTTCAGCAAATGCTCTTAAACGCATTTCTACTGTTGTATCCCCAAATTCCTTTGCACAGGCTAACCCAAGAGCCATAAAGCGTGGTTCAGGCTTCATTTTTATTTCTTTGTTGATATTGTCCCAACCAAGTTTTTTAACCGCTGTTCGATATAAAAACTCGGCAAAAACTGGATCTTGAGGCATCATATAAAAGGCTATTGTCAATCCATTAGATGGCCCAGCTGCATGAATATGATCTATTAATGGGTCATAATAGATTGGTGTCCATTCTAGTGCTCCTGAACTATCGAAGCCGTAATACTTATCTTTTGTATGTTCTACCCATTCTGGATAAACAGAGTGTGTATTTTTTTGAAAAATTGCATCATAAAGTTGAAGACCTAATCCTGCCGCTGATAAGCAATATGGCCATATTTTTGTATTTTCGCAATGCGGGCCCATTCTGTTTTTTGTCCATTGTGAAGATAAATGTTCAACTAATCTATGTTGTGTCCAATCAAACTTAGATCTATCGACCCCAGCTACTTGAAAACTAGATCCCCATGTGTCTTCGCCGGTTGTGTAGACATGTAAACTTTGAATCAAATTTAGCCAACCTTTAAAAAATAAATTTCCATCTGCGCCAATTGGATCTTTCTGTAGACCCCAGGGCTCAATGCCGTTTGCAACCCAGCCTGGAGTATCATATTTTCCTACCAAGTGATCTGGTATCCAAAGATCAATCCATTCTTGGGGATATTTGTCTCGATTAGGATCAGGGCCAATTTGGGTTAACCAATCGTAAGCAGCCCAAAAGGTAAGATGTCGTTCGCTTAAACCTTTTAAAATGAAAGAATACGCTTCTTGCCATGCTGGTGTAACATCAGCCATTAACCCGAGTGCATAGCTAGACTCAGAAAGGTCAAATCTAGCAAAATTCAATACAGGAGGGTTAGATGTTTTATCCCACCAATCTAAGGGTTCGCCGTCTTCAGACCAGTCATCATTAATTGAAACTTTCCGGTGTAAAAAAGTTAACCATCCAAGTGTTTTATCATTTAATGACGGTAGACTTTCAGTAATCATATTTAATTTTAACATAAATAAAAAAATAGTGGTAAGTTTCTATTTGAAACTTGTTAATTATCAGTAAAAATAATCTTGATATCTACTTCGTTTATCAAATTGAGTATTAATAAATGCCCACTAAAGAAATTGACCGAAAGATTGCCGTAATTTTTGCTGCTGACGTAGTGAATTACAGTAAGCACATGGAAATTGATGAAAGTGAGACTGTAAAAAGTCTTAGGTTTTATGAAAAGATACTTAAAGGGTTGTTTAAAAAATATAATGGTAACTTATTTAATTCGGGGGGCGACTCTTTTATGGCAGAATTTGTTAGCGCTGTGGATGCGGTCGAGTGTGCTGTCGAGTTTCAAAAAAAGATAAAAACTAGTAATGAATCATCATCTACAAAGGTTACGTTGGAATTTCGTATTGGTATCAATACGGGAGACGTAATTAAGGAAAAGGGAAATTTATTAGGTGAAGGGGTTAATATAGCAGCCCGACTAGAAGCATTAGCACTAGAGGGTGGAGTCTCAGTATCTAAGAGTGTTTTTGATTATGTAAAAGGTAAAACAAAACATCAATTCAATGATCTTGGCATTCAAAAAGTAAAACAAAACGAATTCCATGCTTTTGATATTGTGTTATATCCTTCCCAAAAAAGATCTTTGAAGCCTAAGCAGTCAAAAGTTCTCATAACAATTTTAGCGGTAGGCATACTAGTATTAGTTATAGGTGTATCTTCCCTTTATTTAAATGACGGTATGGAAATAAAGAATGCTGAACAAGTTATTGCCGAGTCCGATAGGCCAATGGTTTTAGTAATGCCATTTGAAAATAGATCAGGAAATAAATCAGACGACCAGCTTAGCAGTGGTATGACTGATATAATTATCTCTTCGTTAGCCAGTCATCCAAGACTTTTAGTGCAATCAAGCAGCACTAGTAATTTCATAAAGAAAAAAGGTATGTCTGATCAAGAAATAAAGAATGAATATTATGTGAACTATATCTTAAGAGGTTACAACCAAGTTTCGGGAGAAAAAATTAGAACAGCGGTAGAGCTTTCTGATGTTGTAAAGAATAAGATAGTCTGGACAGACAAGTTTGACTTTAAATTGAATGATATATTTGAAATTCAAGATACAATTTCAGAAAAAGTACTAGAAAAACTTCAAATTAAACTAACTTTAGGAGAGTCCTTTGATGATGATAGAAGATATTTTAAGGAACCTGAAAACTGGCAAAGGTTTCTAAAAGCTAACGCTCTTTTCCTTTCTATGTCATTAGAGGGTGTCAAGGAGGCTGGGCAATTATTTGAGACTATTTTTGAGACAGAACCAAATAACCCTGTAGTTCTTTCTATGTATGCCTGGTATTTCACAGCTGAGGCAAATGTAGGGCTAAGTGATTGGAATATTGGAAGAGATATGATAGAAACTGCCAAGCGAGCAGTTAAATATGGCCCAGATTTATCAGATGCCAATAGCCTTCTAGCAACTTTAATGGCTAAAAATCCTAAGGAATTCCCTGAATATTCAGAAGAAGAATTGATTGAAACCGCTAGAAAATATGCGATTAATTCATCAGATCTAAATCCAACCGGCATCATAAGTATCTTATCCGCTGCAAATTCTCTTTTTATCGTAGGCCTGTATGATCAGGCAGTTGAAAATTATGAAAAAGCTTTAAAAGTCGCTCCTCATCCACCAGGAAATGTAAAGTTAAACTATGCTTTAGCACTTACATATTTGAAAGAGTATAAGAAAGCCTATAAGTTGGCGTCTGAATTATCAGAAAACGAACAATACTTTGGAGGGTCACAAATGGGGGCTCTCGGAATCAGAGTCTATATAGATATGGAAAAAGGCAGGTCAAATGATGCCAAGAAAGTAGCCGAAAGGATATTAGAAATTGATGGTAGCATTAATTTTAAAAAGTTAAGAAGAGCCATGAAAACCTTCATAATTATGGATAGATCTTTTATGAAAAAGTTAGCTGGTACTCTTGAGAAGGCAGGAATACAATCTTAAAATTAATTATCGGAATATTATAATTGGATTCTGTCTGCCAAATTGATTAGTGTGATAATAGTTCAAAATATATACGTTAATAAAATAAGTTATGGACAACGAAATATTAATAAAAAAAAGGTATGTAAAGGGTCTTAAGCTAGCATCTATAATTTTGTTTGGGCTCTATTTAATAGGGTTAGCTAACATTATTTTCATACCGGGGATTGAAACTGAAATAGTTAAACAGTTATTTACCACCTTGATGGTAACAGGTGTAATAACATTTGGTGCTATTGGAACTTCAGTATCAGAAAAAAACTATGATTTGTGCTTGTATTTCGCTATTGCGATGCAAGTCGCATTTCCATTAGCGTTTAGTGCGCTTTTTAACTATGAGTACTCAATGATAAATGGGTTTGAACTATTTAGTGGTCGAATGATGGACTATGCCTTCGTAGCTGCAGCTGGCCCTATGGTAGTTTCTATTCTTTTTGCAAGGTTCTATTTATCTATTTTTTTTGTAATTTATAATTGTATCTTGGCTGGTTTCCAAGTTTTTTCAGCAATTTCCATACCTAATACGTTTATTTCATTTAATAACAATATTATAGCGACAAATATTAATGCTATTAATGGAGGAATTCTAGGTTTGAATATTACCTACTTAATTGTTGTTGCGGTGGGTGTCATTACCTTGGCTTGGGTTATCGACAGCAATTTAAAAGAAGCCACTACACAAGAAAGATCTAATAATCTATTGGGACGGTACTTTTCTCCAGAGGTAAGAGATGAAATAGAAAAAAACAAATTTGACTTAAGTCAAAGTTCAGAAAAAGAACAAAACATTGCAGTAATGTTTACTGATATATCTGATTTTACAAAGCTTTCTGAAGGATTAGAGCCTAAGGAGGTTCTTGAGCTACTATCAGAGTATCAAACCAAAATGGTAGCTGCGGTTTTTCAAAACGGAGGTTCGGTAGACAAGTTTATTGGTGACAGTGTGATGGCTACCTTTGGAACGCCTGTTTCTCGGGGTAATGATGCACAAAATGCATTGAATTGTATAAGGCAGATGCAGATTTCAATGCGAGAATGGGAGAAAGAAAGGACGAATAGTGATTTGCCAGTTATAAAACATAGAGTAGGGGTACACTATGGCTCATGCTTTGTTGGAAACGTTGGGAGTGAAGATAGAGTTGAGTTTACAGTTATTGGCGATACTGTAAATGTTGCAAGTCGTATTTGTGAGGCGTGCAAAGAGGTAAAATCTGATGTTTTAGTTTCAGATGAAGTTAAGCTGAGACTGTCTGAAAATCTTCCATCAGAAGAGGTGAAAAACTTTCAAGTGAGAGGTAGAGATAAGAAGATAACTCTTCATAAAGTTGTAGTTTAAATATTAAAAAATAAATTTATAAACCTTAGTTTTTCCAAATCCCATTTGTTTCTCGTAAGTATTTTATCGCCACATTGTTCACATTTGCTCTTGCTCTATCATGGTGTGTTTCATTTCCTAGAGCATTTCTTCCCTGATTTCGTGAAGCTCCGCTTATTTCTTTTACCTTTGTTACCCAAATCTTAACTTCATTTATCTCAAATTGACCAGATATCCAAATGTCATCATTCATCCAACATTCTTTTGGGATATGGAAAAAATTATCATTGAAAAATTTTGGATAAACTAATACCCCACCAAAGCCTGCAAACGTATCTGCATAGCCAGAGCCCATATTTTTTCTTGGTTTCCAAATTCCCAATGATAAAGCTCGTTTGATTCGATACATATAATTTTTTTGAACAACTGATGCTCTTGGATTCTCTTTGCCTTGCCAATTATATTTGCTTAAATCTTTTATATCCCTTCCTTCAAGCGCAATAACATTGTTTGGACGTTTCTTCGAGGCTGAGATCAGGGTAGAGACTAAGTTCTTTGGATATATCCTATCATCATCACAAAAAATAATTCTTACATCTTCATCTAAAAAATCCTTTACAGCGGGGAGAATTTTGGTTGCTGGTCCATAATCAGCATCAGAAAACTTTGCTATTATACCTTCGGGAACAGAAGGTAGTTTATCAAGTTTCTTATTAAATCTTTGGTAATATCGGGGTACATATAAAATGATCTTATCAACTTTTGTGTCTTGAGCTAACAATGAGTCTAGCGTCATATTAATGTATTTAAATCGAGAGGGTATAGACGTTAAAGAAATTATTGTTTTCATGAGGTTAAAATTCTATGTTAGTGAAGCGTTGTCTTAAGATCATAAAAATTCTCTTCTTGCACGTTTTAATTAAGGGGCTCCATTTTAACAAACAATTTCTGGTTCAATGTTACAACAAATTCTAAATAAATTTATTAAAAAAATTGGTAAGGTCTATTTAAAAAAAAAGGCAACAGAAGAAACTAGATCTCCTGAATTGTTAGCGCAAATTTCAAAAGGTTCTTTATTAAATTTTTATGGAAATGTACATAGCCAAATTGGCCAAGATGGTATACTGCAGGAAATTTTTAAAAAGCTTGATATTAAAAATGGTTTTTTTTGTGAATTCGGTGCCTGGGATGGCATTTATCTTTCAAATTGTAGAAAATTAGTTGAAGAGGGTTGGGCAGGGGTTTTTATTGAAGGAAACGAAAAGAAGTTTAAAGATTTATCTTTGGAATACCAAAGCTTTAGTAACATTCATTGTATTTCTGCTCTCGTTGGAGCTCCAAAAAGAGGAATAATAGGCGATCCACTTTTCATGGTTTTAGAGAAAAATAATATCAATCCAGCGCATATTGACTTTCTTTCTATTGATATTGATGGTTGTGACCTAGAGGTTTTTGAAGAAATAAATTTTAAACCAAAAGTAGTTTTGTTAGAAGGCGGTTTGCACTTTAATCCAAAAGTTATTGGAAGAACTGCTGAATACGTTAGAAATACTTTTCATCATCCACTAAAAGAGATTATTAACACTGTAGAAGCGCTTGAGTATGTTCCTGTATGTTTTTTACACGATCTCTATTTAGTTAGAAAGGATTTAGCAAAGCAATTTAACAAATTTGATGTAGATCAGCTATATGAGGATAGTTACCTAGGTGCTCCAAAGTGGTTGAGGTCAAAAATGGATGATTCAAAGACTAATAAAATCCTCAAAAAAGAGCACATCAGACTTTTATCAAAAAATTGATAATTAAAGTTTATTAACGTTTTATTATTGACTATAGTATAACTTAATTTCTCTAGAAAAATATTATTTTGACAAAAAGAGCTTTAATTACAGGTATCACAGGCCAAGACGGAGCGTATCTCTCCAAGTTGCTGATAGGAAAGGGCTATAGCGTATTTGGATTTATTAGTAGAAGAGTAAACCAAAATTTTTCAAATTTAGATTACTTGGGAATAACCAACAAAATTGAATATGTTTTTGGTGATATGACTGATTTAGCTAGTATTAATCATGCTATAAGGGTATCTAGGCCAAATGAAATTTATAATCTTGCTGCAATGAGCTTTGTAGGATTAAGTTGGCAAGAACCAATATATACTTCACAAGTTAACTCTTTAGGTGTTCTCAATCTTCTTGAGTCTATGAAAGATATAACTCCAACGTCAAAGCTTTATCAGGCAAGTACAAGCGAAATGTTTGGAAACTCGGTTGAAAAAAATGGTACTCAAAATGAAAACACACAAATGATACCCAGATCTCCATACGGATTTTCAAAGCTTTTTGCGCATAACGCCGTAAGAAACTATAGAGAGAGTTTTGGAATATTTGCCTGTTCAGGCATTTTATTTAATCATGAAAGTCCTATAAGGGGTTTAGAGTTTGTAACAAGAAAAATTACAGATGGAGTCGGACAGATCATAAGTGGCAAAAAAAAGTTTATTGAGCTAGGAAATCTGGAAGTACGAAGAGACTGGGGCTTTGCCGGAGACTATGTGGAAGCAATGTGGCTAATGTTACAAGAAAAAAAACCCGACGATTATGTTGTGGCAACTGGAAAAAATTGGAGTATAAAGGAGCTATTATCAGTAGCATTTAAGTATGCAGAAATTAAAGATTGGGAGAAGTATATTAAGGTAAACCCTCTTTTTTTAAGGCCTGCAGAGTTAGTTACTTTGAAGGGTGATAGTTCAAAAGCAAAACGAGTTCTTGGATGGTCTCCCAAGACTTCTTTTGATGATCTAATCAAACTAATGGTCAATGAGGATATTATGAGGCATTCAATTAAATGAGCAAAGATCTTTTCGTTAATGAAGCTAGTTTTTAGCTAAAGCGTAGCAGACTTAAGAATTTGGGAATATTTAATTATGCATAGAATGAAAACGCTTCTTTATTTTGGATATGGGTCGAATATGTCAACACAATATCTAATTAAGAGAAGAAAAATTATTCCTCTTGAAAGTCAGGCTGCTAATCTTAAAGATTATGAACTGATTATGAATATGGGGGGGCCAAATTTCTTAGAACCTTCTTTTGCAAACATTAGGCCTTATAAAGGGTCTTCGGTAGAAGGCGTAATACATAAAATCGCTGAGCAAGATTTGCAAAAAATTGTGAATACGGAAGGGGAGGATTATCAATTAGTCAAATTATCAATTTATATACAAGGTGTAAGAAAAACAGCATATACGCTGATTTATATAACTGAAGAAACAAAAGATATTCCTCCATCTAAAAGGTATTTAAGGATCTTAATAAGCGCTGCAAAAGAGAATAATTTATCAAAAAATTATATTGAGAGTTTAGAAAGAAGGCCTAATGTCTACTACCCAATATTATCCGAGATTTTTTCTTTAAGAGTATATTTATGGGTATGGTGGAGGACCTGACTTTAATGCTGATTATTTTAGTGGATATTCTTGGCATTAGTAAGTTAAAGATTAGGTCAACTGGCTTATTATTGAAATATATATTTTCTCATGATCAAATAATTTATTACTATAAGTATAAGATCAAAAAAGATTTTACATATTACTATTCCGAAGCCTATAAAAAGTTTTGAAGATAATTGTATAAAAATACCCGTGATTAATGAATTCGAAAGACCTAAGATAACATAGTAAAAAAAAGAATATAGTGTTTGTTTCGTGTTATAGAAAACATAGCTACGGATTAGAAAGAAATGGAGAATGAGAGCTAAAGCACGGGCGCATACATTAGCAAAAATTAATGAAAAAAATTCTTTGAAAATATAAAATAAATAAAGTTCGACAAAAAAGGCAAGGCCACCAACAAGGAGGTATATTGCAAAATATTTCGAAACTATTGTTCTTTTTTTATATAAGCTCATAAAGAAAATTTAAATATTGGTTATTTTTTTTTCTGGACGAGCTTTTGTAGAGGTATCTTGGGGGTATTGTTAACATCGTATGACATAAATTGCATCAAAGAAAAAAATCCAATTAAAATTGGTAATGCAGAAATCATCACCGTCCCAGCTGTAGCAGCAATTCCAGACAAAAGGCTAACCATTAGATGAAATACACCAAAGAGAAACCCAAAGCTCATAAAAAAGGTGCCTATTACTAAATTTAAGGAATAAAAACTGAAGTCTCGTAAAAGATATGTATAGAAAATCCTTTCAAGAAAATTATAAATATGAAGATAGATAAATATAGGTATTATTTTGGGAACATTTATCCCACTTTCTTCTGACCCGTACACGGCTGGCAACGGGACATCAACTACGGTAGCTCTTGCCAAGTAAAGTTTACATAAAATGTCTGACTCGAAGAAATAACCATGTGAAATTTTTCTTAATTCAATAGACTCCAGCGCATTTTTATGTATCGCAGTAAAACCATTGGTAGGATCAGAAATTTGCCAAAAACCACTAGAAAACTTTGACAAAAAAGACAAACAAATGTTACCAAATATTCTGCTTTTTGGCATAGACTTGATATCTTTTAGATAAAAAAATCTATTACCTTTTGTGTAATCGCATTTCCCATCGACTATTGGAGAAACTAAATCTTTTAAAAAAGAAGGGTCCATTTGCCCATCACCATCTATTTTTACTACAATATCAACTTTTTTCTTTAAGGCCTCCTTATAGCCCGCCATAGTGGCTCCACCAACGCCTAAATTTTTCTTCATAAAGATTATTTCGACCCGTGGATCCTTATTCCTGTTTAGTACGTATTCTCCAGTTTTATCAGGACAACCGTCATCAACTAAAAGGATATTATCAACATCACTTTCAATTTTTTTAAGGACACTCATTATATGTTTCGTTTCTTTGAAGCAAGGGATGACGCAAGCAACTTTAAGTTTATTAATCATTTTTTTTCCATGACGTGATATGAAAAAGCTTCAATATAGGAAAATAAAGTGGGACGTATATAGATTTTATTTTAATAAAGCCTTCCTTTTCTAAAAAATTTTCGACTTCTTTTGCGGTATGGTAATGATCGTCGGGTTTAATTATATTGAATATCTTCCTTAAGAAAACATAAAAAGTATTTTCTGTTGGAAGGGATGTAAATAGGACGCCATCTTTCTTGAGAAGCTCTTTTATCTTATCTATTGGCTCTCTCAATGAAATAAAGTGCTCTAATACGTCTGCGGCTATTATATTATCGTATTGCTCTCCCTTATTTGAAAAATTAAGGAGATCAACCTCATAAAGATTGATATTTTTTAATTTATAGTATTGTACTATATTGGGAGCCTCGTAACAAAACTTATCACTGCAATCAACATTTTTAAAAACTCTTGATAAGGTTGGCAACAATGCACCTCCACCCCCTCCGAAATCTAAACAATTTGTCCTGTTAACACTTGTTTCAATTATAAGTGAATATATTAAACGAAGGCGTAACCAAAAAAAACCACGTACCAAAAAGAACTTATGGGAATATAAAGTTGGAATAAACTTATTTTGTGATGCTGCTTCTTTGATTATTTTCGGCGGTATAATTACAAACATATTCTCAATAACCATTTTGTCTATATATTATCCTTGTCCATATCAATGATAAAATTAAATGGTGTAAAAATATAAAATTGGAAAGATTGTTACGTATTAACGATCCTGAGTTATTCCAAGAAGAACGGGCAACATATAAAGACTCATTAGTAGCGCTATCTTTTTTATTAAAAAACATAATACTTATTACCTCAGGCAATAAAAATATTCCAACAAAAGATTGATAAAAAGTTCCTGTGATGAAATTTCAGAATAGCTTGGAAGCAACCCTTTAAAATATGATAACTTAACAAAAATAAAGGTAATAGAATAAAAAATTACATCTAAATTTTTTTGCAATTTAGGATATATATCTGTTAAGTAGTCAGCATTGTTCATGCTAAATTAGGTAAAATCTCTCGATAATTATAGACAAAATAAGAAAGACGGTAGTACAAAAATCCCAATTACACTAAGACTAAAAACAAATAAACAGAACATAATATGTTTATTTTTGTTTGAGTATCTATACCTTTCTGGGCTTAATCAATAGCGAAGATTGCTGCAACCGATTATGCATCAGGTTTCAAAAAAATCATCTAGATTTTAGCCTCTTTAAAAAAGTATGTAATAAAAAAAGGGAACTACAAGCCGATGATAATATCGGTTCACATTGAACGAATAAAATAAATTGGATTTTTTAATATAGTAAATAGCCATCATTCAATCTTGGGTTATTCCTTACTTTAAGCCATAACAACCAAACAATAGATAAAAGGAAACACATAACTAAATACAATATGGCCGGAAGAAATGTGTTATCGTTTCTAAAAAAACAATAGTAGCAGCATAGGAAAAACGGGTAGGGGAGACATTCCATGAATTCAGTGCTTTATTTTTTATAAAATAGAACGACAGAACTCTCTATACTGCTAGGTTGCTGTCTGATAAGTGTGTATCAATTCCTTTCTACTCTACCGCGGAAAAAGCACTTTTTCCCTATAGATATGAAAGGCCAAACTATTAACAATAAACGTGAGTATCCTAGTTCGGGCAGAAACAAGGGTTATAAGAGCAAAATCATCGCTATATCTAATCGCTTTTTGATCAATAATTAATATTAAAATATACTGTATCACAACTATAGCTTCGAACTCCTTTTGCACTGCAAACATTTTAAAAACATTATTTCCTATTTTCCTGTTTTTATGCTCTTACACTTATAATTTTTATAATCCTGAAAAAATCAAAACAGATTACTTTTTCAAATAAAACTATCCAAGTTTTTTCTTGCGTTTTAAATTATAACGACAACGTGTAGTTTAAGAAAAAAGCTTTATGAATAGCTTTCAGAGCATGAAAAGAGGGTATCCAGGCCAGATATAATAAAAATTTTATTATTTTTTTGGCGCATAATATATAGTATATTAAGACGAACGCTATACTAGTCACACTAACCTAACTAAAGAGGTTAGGTTGTTTTAGTTGCTTTTTTAAATTTGTTTAACAGTACTGATTGGTCACGCCTGTTAATTATGTGATAATTTTAGTAAAAACATTTTTGAATTTCAATAGCATCTTCGACGTCAATAAAATCAATTTTACATAGCGATCTCAGGGAAGTTTCTCTTATTTCATAGCTGTTATTAAAGTGTTTCATCACTTGATTGACTTTCTTTTTTGTCATTTTTGGTAGGGTTAACAACTTCGAATGCAACTCTATTCCACTTATTGCACATATTAGGTGAGGATCAATTCGATTGGAAAGTTGCAAAACTACCTCCTCGGAAATATCTAATTTTTCTAAAGTATTAAAAAATAAAGTGCCTTCTGGTTTTTTAATTTTTTTCTGAAGATCTTTATATTTTGGAAAAGATTCAAATATGTACACAAAATCAAAAACTTCAGCTATAGCTTTGGTTCGATGAAGATGCTCGGACGCATTTAATCTATTGCAGCACATTTCCCAAATACTTTTTGCCTCTTTAATGCCTTTTTTCCCATAAAAAGAAAGTGTTCCATTTTTTTTAAGAATTACGTTTTTAGTTAAATTAATTTGCTTTTCCTCTTTGAGATATTGAAGGTATTTAGTTTCGATAGGATCAATTTTTGTATCTACTGCCGCCATACACCAAATCAAACCAAATATTGCATCATTAATATCTATATTCTTTGCCATAATTTTGTTCCCACTTATAAAATATAATGTTACTGTTTTACAGATTTTAGTCAAATATATGGGTGGATTATGAATAAGGAGATCGTTCCAAAAGGGGAGATGACTGAAAAAAATCTTTATAAAACGGCAAAAATTTTCTCGCCTGAAGGTGAATGGGAAAGTCAGGTAAGATATTATTACGACCCGTCCAATAAGAGAAAGTTTTACCTCGTTGATTGTTGTTCAAAGTTAAAAAGAATCGTATTTGAATATGAAGGTCCACAGCACTATGAAAATGTATGGAAATTGAAAAGAGATGAAGAAAGGGCCTTGTATTTCAATGATATCGGCTATAAATTTTTGAGATGGCCATACTACTGTCAGTTAACAAGAGATGTGGCCAAATATTTTTTTTCGAGTGATTACTCAGAAGAAAAATATTTAAAAGCTATAGAAATAGTTTATGGCGTTAGAGAAGAAAAATATATTCTTTCACCTGGGTTGCACCAGAGTAAAAATACACCTGCTAATTTTGTAGCTAGAGGAGTAAGAAGGTTTTTCAATGAATTGAATTCTTTTCCACATTCAGTAAAGTCACAGGTTGCAGAGTCTTTAAGGCGATATATGAATGAAATTGATGATGAATATCTGGTAATTGGTGAAGGTAAAGAGTTTAGAGAACTTTTAGAGACACCAATTAGCAAAAAAGATTTGGATATTTTCTTCCACAGGAAAGTAAATTAGCGCTTTAATAATTGAGGTTTGTAGCCAGACAAAACTTTTAATGTCTTCCTAATACATTTAAAAATAAACAAAAATTATTGTTTGAAAACAACTATATCGCCGAGTTTAATACAAAGATTTAATTCCAGTAAAACTTCCAGCCGCCAGTCCTTGACCTTGTATTTCTGCTAACATTAAATTGAGAAGTAGTGTTGCTACCAATTTTACCATACTTTATTGTCCATTCAGATAAGCCTTTACTTTTCATACCCCTGATTTCGTAGCCACTCGGTACCGTTATATGTGGTCTATTCATAGTATTATGCGCTCTGCCTGCAAGATAAGCTCCAGCTGCCCAATCAAGAAAACCCATTTTTTTTCTCCAAGAATATATAATATAAGTTATTATATATCTTTTATTTGAACTTTTTAAATCCTTAATTGTGGGTAAATTTTATATGTTATCTAAATCTCAATACTTAGTCGGCTTGGAATGTCCCAAAGCTCTTTGGCTTTCAAGAAATCGAAGGGATTTAATAGAAAAAGAGGATATGTCAGCAGAGTACCGGTTTACCGTCGGTAATGAGGTTGGTGAAATTGCTAAACAATACTACGGAGAAGGTTTTGAGCCAAAGACAGAATATTATGAGGTAGAAAGGGCAAATAAACTTACACTTAAGAGCATAAAAGAGGGAGCCAACATAATCTATGAAGGAACGGCTATCCACTCACAAAGCAAGGTTTTTGCACGTGCCGATATACTTATTTTAAATAATGATAAGTCATGGGAATTACTAGAGGTAAAAAGTTCAACTGGTGCAAAAGATTATCATATTGATGACTTAAGTTTTCAATATCATGTCTTTTCTGAAAATAGATTAAATATAAAAAACATTTCCGTCCTACATTTAAACAAAAATTACTCCCTTAAAAAAGAGCTTAATATCAATGATTTATTAATGAAAACTGATGTTACTAAAGTTGTCTTAGAAAAACAAAAAGGTATAGAAGAAAGAATAGAGAATTTAATTGAAGTTTGTCACTACAAAAATGAACCAGTTGTTGATCTTGGATCTCATTGTAAAAATTGTTCGTATCGAGACTATTGTTGGAAAGAAATTCCCAAATATAATATTTTCTCTGTGTTCACTGGAAAAAAGGCAGATCAAATATTTCTTCAAAATAAAAGCATGGCAGTAGAAGACCTTACTGAAACCGATTACCCGAATGGAAATAAAAAGATAGATTTAATATCGTATTTGAACAAGGAAACTTTTATAGATCGTAAAAAGGTTTCTATGTTTTTAAATTCGCTGTCATATCCATTATTTTTTTTGGATTTTGAAACTTTTTCACCGGCAATACCCATTTTTGAAAATACGAAACCGTATGAACCTATTCCCTTCCAATTCTCTTTACATATTAAGAGAAATATGGAATCTGAACTCGAGCATCATGAGTACCTTCATCAAACGAGGGACGACCCACGCATCATGTTCACTAAAAAACTTTTAAATGTTTGTGAACAAATCGGGACGATAATCGTTTATAATCAGAGTTTTGAAATGAATATAATTAAATTGTTAGCAAAGAGCTTTCCTGAAAATGGTGCTACTTTGCTTGATTTAAATAAAAGAATGGTTGACCTTCTTATCCCTTTTAGGTCCAGATGGGTGTATTCACCAGATCAAAATGGTTCTGCTTCAATAAAACGAGTTTTACCGGCATTTACCGGAACAACTTACAAGAATCTAGACATACAAGGGGGAATGGAAGCCTCAATTAAATATGAAGATTTTTTTAAAGGAGACCTCAGGGGTAAAGAACTTACTAATTACTGGCTAGGAGTTTTAGGTTATTGCCACTTAGACACTGAGGCAATGGTATTATTACTTGAAAAGTTAAGGTCTTCTTTGAAAACCTAGCAATAATTATAAAATAAAGGTCCTCTTACTTTGTGTCCAGGGTGATTATACATATTATACCCCAAGTACCTTTCTAATTCAGTTGCCTCTGTGCCAATAAACCTATGTCTTACTGGTGTTCGAGTATTATCAGTTTCCCAATCATTTATTTTATAAATACCTCTAATTATTCCGAAGCAAAGACCGATTCCATATTGGGCATTTTTCGCTCTATTGAGGCTAAGGTACCAAGTTCCTCGTATGCTCTCATAGAGTTCTTCTTTAGTCATATTCTTTTTCCATCTTCTATTTATTTTAAAACAGACTGCTGGTATCTTTAGTTTAAATTCCTTTCCTTTGAAATTTGCTTCGACATTCTTAGGTGACATTAATCCATATCTATTAGCATCAATTCCTCGGACTTTATTTGTAATTTGACTAACATCAAGTGCATCGATAAGAGTGCTTTCAAGTAATAGCGCTTCGTATTCATTTAATCCGTGCCTGATAATATCAATTTCAGGTCCGCCCTGGACAATAAGACTATTAATCACATCATATTTTGGATCTTTAATTCCTTTTTTTAACTTTTGATTCAGATGTGAAAAAACTCGATTTCCTTTGCCCTTACCAATGTAAAAATATTTCCTGGTACCCGGAAATTTCAGTCCATAGACGTAATACTTCATTCCTTCTATGGTTCGTCTTGAGAACTTCTTTATCAATTTTTACTAATTATCTCCACTATCGGCTTCTTCATTATCTTTCGAATTAGTATCTGACCCATCAAATCCAGTCCCCAAGAGTAGGCCTATAGCCAGAGTTGGTAAGACAAAAACCATTTTATCGACATATAGTGCTATTAGAAAAGTTGGAACAAAAATAATAACTAGTTTAAATAATAAGAGGGAAGGGCTCTTTATTTTAAGTGAAGAGAAAAAGGACTTGTTATTTTTTGTAAGCAAATTCATACACTCCCATCATTTTCATTAAAACCACCATCTCCATCATCCTGAGAATTTCCATCTTCCTCTATTCTGTTCCTATTTGATACGGTTCCAGATTCTATCGAATTTGCAATTAATAAGAACATAGCTAGAGTTGGAACCACTAAAGTTACCTTTTCAGTTAAAAATGCAACTGTATATGCGGGTATGGCAATGACAATTGCCCTCAAAAATAGTAGTTTTATTTTGTTGTTATTCATCTTCCAAACTTGGTATCCTAAAATTCAATGTTCTCAAATATTTTTTACAAAGTCATTAAAAAATGGAATTATTTATTTTTGATTTAGATGATACTTTATTTAAGACGACGGCTAAAGTGATAGTGCGCAAAGAAAATAAGATTGTGAGAAAGCTATCAAATGCTGAATATAGTCGATATAAACTTCAAGCTTATGAAAAGTATGATTTTAAAGAGTTTGAAGATGCAAACCTATTTAACAGAACTGCGAGACCCATCAATATCACTTTAGAAATTTTAAAAGAAAAACTGAACCAAGTAATTGATATAGACGTAATAATAGTAACTGCTAGACGAGACTTCGATAATAAGGAATTATTTTTGAAGACCCTCACAAAGTTTGGAATAGATACTGATAGATTGTACGTAGAAAGAGCAGGAAATAAGATTGGCTTAGCATCCTATGACGCCAAAAAATTAGTGTTTGAAAAGCATTTGGAAACAAATAGGTATAAAAAAGTCACAATTTATGATGACCTAAGTTCAAATATCGAAGCTCTATATTCGCTAAAAAATAAATATCCCAATGTTATATTTAATGGATTTTTGGTCAAAGGAAATGCTACGATACAATCGCTATAGAGTATCTCAATAGCGATAATAGTAAGAAAAAATAAAATAAAGATATTTAAATTAAGAAAAAATAGGTTGATAGTTCTAGAAGGTATTTGATGAGATTTAAAACTTACGATGAAATGTGCCAAGAAGTTAATAAAGAGTGGGCCATAATTAAGAAGCCAACCATTAAAGATATAATCGAAATTGCCCGCAAATTACAAATAACAAAAGAAGAAGTGAGAGAGTGCGTTGGATTAAAAGATTTCTTAGATTTTGAAGTTAATTTGAATGATTGAGTCGCATGATTAATGTTTTTTAGATAAATTGAGAGAACAAAATAAAAAAATTTTTATTGATACTAATAACGCTTATTTTTGGCCCGTCAGGTTTACACAGATTTTGGACCGGTGACAAGGTAGTCGGATTTATTTTTTTGGCTTGCTTGATACTTGGTGGAGTGGGAACAAACTTTGAAATAGGGATAAGCGTTTATCCTTTATATTTATTATTTCTACTCTATTTCATTGACTTATTTTCAGCTCTTTTCAGAGGAAAGCTTATTAGTATTCCTTTTCTCGGCGGGGTAAAGAGTACTAATGTTTCAGAGGATTTAAAGTCTGGTAGCAAGTCAATTTCTAAAAATCAATTAAGCGAGGAAGACGAATTCGAGCTACAAAACAACCAGAAATACGAGGGTAAAGTAGCGACCTCGCAAAGAAATATAGAAAAAAGTACTGAAAAATTCTCTAAAGGCTCTGACCCGTCTGAGTTTGTAATAAAGATACTAGATGGCATTATTAATAACAATAAAGATGTGTTTATGGATGGTGATTTTAATATAAGACCAGGGTACGCCTATGATAAATTCTATATGGATCGTGTGGATGGAAGTTATGATATGTCTTTGCAAGGATTAATTCACCATATTATGTTTGAACACGCTGTTTATGAAAGTATCTTATCAAAAAAGGGCCTAAAAGATTGTGGAGACTTAGTAAAAACTAATCCCGAGTCAATATATGGACCTGACTCTGATGATGATGATTTTGATGAGGTACAAGAAATGCTTGATAACATTTATTATCAATGCATAAAACACGTAGGAATGCGTTTTAAAAAGGAAGGCATCAAATCAAATAGTTTTTCAGATTATTTAGATTGACCCAAATTTTTATACAAGTTGGCATCTTAAACAGTTTTTGAAATTACACGATCACCATTTATTAATCTGTTTATTATGAAAATAAATAGACCGAACAATAACAAGGGTACAAAAAGTGTTTTCCATGCGGCCTTATCATCAAATAATTTCCCAATAAACGCGAGCAAGAGAATAGTGATTATTAAGCTTGCAAAAACTTTGAAAATAAAAATAACAAGTCCAAAAAGCATGCCGTTGTTTTTGATGCAATTTATAAATACTTTAAGTAAAGACAAGGCTGATATGCTCAAACCAATTATTGAAATAATCGACGTGTTTTGAGTTTCCCAAAAAAAATTATAATTATCGGGTAAAGGCTCAGGCATAAGAAATGCCAAAATTATCAAGATGAAAAGTGGAACTATTATTAAAAAAATGTTCCACATGAAATCGTTTGTATCTCTGTAAATTATTATCTTGTTAGTTATTCCGAGGAAAAATAGAGTAATAAAAGAAAATAAAACTATATAAAGAAGTACCTCCCAGTTGTAGCCTTTTTCAATGAAAAAATTTAAATTAGTCACAATAAGAACTTACTTATAAATTGAATATTAGGTAGAACCATTCACCGTCTTTATTTTTATTCAACTCCTTCAGAATTTTTACAATTCTTTTAGGGTAATCACTCGATATTTTCATAATCTAATTATCTCTTTTTATTGCTAGACATAATAAAATTAACTAAATAAAATTAACTATAAAGAATAAATATTTAAAATTGTATTATTTGTGGAGGTCTATATCCAGAAAGCAGTCGGAATAAAAGATGAACCAGTAGTTCCCGGTGGCAGTGATAATCTAGACCTTACTATTCATACAAAGTCGCTAATTCGATTTATAAATGATACTAGTACTCCCATTACTATAGGTATTCAGGGAGAATGGGGTAGTGGAAAAACATCTTTAATTAATGCTATTTACCATTCTTTTGAAAGCAATGCTGAATGCAAACAAATTTGGATAAATTCGTGGGAATATTCTCTTCTATCTACCCCTGAAGAGTCCTTGCTAAAAATTGTTAATCGAATAATTGATGAATTAATCGAAGCGGATAAAAATCAAAAAAGGAAAGAAAAGATTCAAGATGGCGCAAAGAAAATATTTCAGGGAGCTTTAAGGGTAGGGGCACAATTAACATTGGGAAATGAGGCCGCAAATGTTGCTGGTGAATTGCTATCAAGTGGAGAAGCAAACATCGGTGCATTAAGAGAGCAATTAAAGGAATTAGTAGAAGAAATAGAAAGAAGAACCAGTAATCCCTATAAGAAGATCATTATTTATGTAGACGACTTGGATAGAATTGAACCCAAAAATGCAGTTGCTATTTTAGAGTTGTTAAAAAACATATTTAGTGTCCCAAATTGTGTATTTATTTTAGCTATTGACTATCAAGTCGTGGTTAAAGGCTTAGAGCATAAATTTGGCAAACAGACGGCAGAAAACGAATGGGAGTTCCGAGCTTTCTTTGATAAGATTATTCAACTTCCCTTCATGATGCCGATGGGTCAGTATAATATAGGCAAATATGTTAACTCTCTATTAATGGATATCGGTTTCGTAACCGACGATGGCCTCAATGAAGAGTCTATTCGCGAAATTATACTAAGAACTATAGGTGGCAACCCTCGTTCTATAAAAAGACTTGTAAACTCTGTATCTCTTATTCAGATTTTTTCGGAAGAAAAAGTAGTAGTTGAAAGTTCCACTAATGAACAAGAAAAAGGTGAGGAAGAACTAGATGAAAGAGATTATAAATTCCTAATGTTTTCTCTTTTATGTCTTCAAATAGCTTATCCCCAAATTTATAGTCTGTTAATAACAAAACCCGATTTTTCTGCTTGGGATGATGATTTTGCATTTGAAGAAACTAAGAGAAGTGAAGAATCTTCAAAAACTTTTTCAGAAGAATACGAAAACGCTATTAAAACTTCAGATTTCAATGAAGATTGGGAAAAGTGTCTATATCGTATTTGCTTCAATAGACCTAGGCTGAAGCCTAGAGTTGCGGATATATCAAAGTTTTTTAGTTACATAAAAGATGAATTGATGGCAAACAAGCAGGAAATAATTGGAGAAACGATTGCAAGTGTTATGAGTCAGACTTCGGTTACAAGCGTCACTTCTACAGACCAAGGGCAAATTATTCTCCCGGAAAGACAGGGTGCCTATAAAAGACGCTTCTTGGACGGCCTGGATACGTGGATACTGGATAAACAAACAAATGACGGCTACTCAGATGATCAAATTAATTTAATAAAACAAATTCATATTGATTTGGAAAAAGAACTCGAAGCTATTGAAGAGTTTTTATATGCGGGAACTATAACGGGATACGTTGCTTCTAGAAAGTTTTGTAATTTTGGTGCAAAATTTGGGAAAAATGGTTGCGTAATAAGATTAGTAAAGCATTTTGATAATAATTACAGGGTGCCATTGCTAAAAAATATAGTTTCTGCCCAAAATAGGAAATTTTCTTTAGATAAGCCTTCTACAGCTCATAACTCTCACATGTATGCATTATCTCTCAAAGATGCAGATGCATATAAAATTAACAAACATAAAATTTTAACTTTATTTAAAAAGTCGATAGAGATGGTAGAACATCATTGGGACTCTAGGTTAAATATTGATAACAGGAAAAAAGTTGTTACAGCTAAAGACATTGAAATAAGAGGGGAGTCTCAAGAGTATAATGAAATTACCCAGACATATTTAGGAGAGAATTATACCTATGAAGCGTGAACTTGTGCTTCAATATTTGGCGCATAATATATATTATGTTATTTTTTTACTATAACAATTTATACAAAAAACCGAATAAAAACATATGTTTAAGAGTAAACTGTTTAATCTGATTTTGATATCATTTCAAAAACCAGCTTTTCTAGCTTATCAATCCTTAATTCGAGTGAACTTCTTTTGCTTTCCATTGAAGATATCTTGCTCTCATCTTTCGCTAATTTTTTCGTTTTTAGATCGCGAATAACTGAAAATACTTTGATTTTCCTGTTAATACCTTTCATAGTAATAGAGCTTAATTCATTTACTTCGACTAAATCTTGTGCGTGAGCATAGCTTTCATATGACATTAATATCCCATCACTCGGCGCGGCAGCCTCTAATCTTTGGGCTATATTTACCTCTCCCCCAATAATTGTATACGTCAACCTCTGTTCACTACCAAAATTTCCGACATTACAATAACCGGTATTAATTCCCATTCTAATTTGGAATGGCTCATAAAAGCCTTCGTTTCTCCATTTACTTTGGAGGCTTTTTATTTTTCTTTGCATATTTAAAGCCATTTTTACACATGCTCTTGCATCCTCTCTTTCTCCTTTGCTTTCTGGGTCACCGAAAAATACCATCATTGCATCACCAATATATTTATCTATCGTTGCTCCATAAGTAAGCGCTATGTCAGTCATTTCAGAGAAATATTCGTTTAGATATCTAGTTAAGTCTTCCGGTTGCAAACCTTCTGATGAAGATGTGAAGTTTTTTATATCACTAAAAAAAATAGTTAGCTTTTTTCTTTTGGTTGCGATTCCAGTATCAAATTGCCCAGAAAATAGAGCATTATGAATTTGAGGTGGTAAATACTTACCTAGTTTTGAAGATAGTTTTTCTGTATCCTCTTTCTGCTTTTGAACGAGATTTTTTTGCTGTTCGGCTTCCTCTAATACCCTTCTTAAAAGAAGTTGATTTGCATCAAACCTGATTTGAGCTAAATGTTCTTTATGGTTCCTTGTTTTTTGTAGTTGATTAAAGGTTATTGTATATTGGTATCTACTGAAACCATTATCCATATCCTCACTATTTTCTTCATCGATAGCCATTTTAATGTCGAAGAGTTCTGAAAACATACTTATCAAAAAAACTGAATAGTTGGCTTCAAAAAATTTGTTATTTTCAACCACTTGAGAGCTTATAACCGGTACATCGTATTTACCTGGACCGGTTTTTATAAAATTTAATTTAGATCGTACTTTATCATTGTGCATTTGCCCAAGGTAATCATTTGTTATTTTTTCCCAAGACGGAAGAGTTTGATCTAAAATCTTGAGATTTCTAGAGAAATTAGAGTGGTGTAAAAGCTCTTCTTTATATTTCATCCTGAAATCGTCTATAAATTTGCCAATTGAAGGTACTATTGAAAGCATTAAAAAACCCTGTTCAAGCCCAATAGCATAAAGTGCTTCTTTCCCGAAACGGGTTCTTATCTCTTCAAAAATTCTTGCTCTTAATTGACTGGGATACTCTTTATCATTATCAATTTGAGTAATTCCGTGCTCTTTAAGAACCCTTTCTCCCAATGACCCTAATCCAGCAAGAACTTTTATCGTGGAAGCTAGCGCGGCTCCAGGTATTCTCATTTCATTATTTGTTTTGTTGGCGGATGTGCTCATTTTATCCGATCCAAAATCTCTTCAATTTTTGTTTCCAGAGCATCCAGCCTATCCCCTATCCTTTCTGGAACATTTTTTATTTTATGAGAAGTTTCTTTTATTTTACTTCTCTGTCTAATTTTATTTAAAACCGAAAATACTTTAATTTCTCTTTTCACTCCTTTCATCGAGATACTGTTTAGTTGTTCTACTTCTATCAAGTCCTGAGCGTGTGCGTATGTTTCATACGACATCAATATCCCTCCTGGCTGTGCTGATGCCTCTAAGCGTTGAGCAATATTTACTTCACTACCAATAATTGTATAAGTAAGCCGTTGGTCGCTTCCAAAATTACCCACATTACAATAACCAGTATTCATGCCCATCCTAATCACAAATGGATCCGCAAAACCTTGTTTTTGCCATTTATCTTGTAAATCAGATATTCTATCGCGCATTTCCATTGCCATTTTAACGCATGCTCTTGCATCTTCTTTTTCCCCCTTGCTGTCTGGATCGCCAAAGAATACCATCATTGCGTCTCCAATATATTTATCAATTGTTGCGCCGTGATCGAGTGCGATATCAGTCATCTCTGAAAAATATTCATTGAGGTACTTTGTCAGATCTTCCGGTTGTAAACCTTCCGAGGTAGCTGTAAAATTTGAGATATCACTAAAAAAAATCGTTAATTTACGTCTTTTTGTAGCAATTCCAGTATTAAACTTACCAGAAAAAATTGCTTTGTGGACTTGGGGAGGTAGGTATTTTGCTAAGCTAACAGATAACCTCTCTGTTTCCTCTTTTTTCCGTTCAGCATCTTCTAGGACAGCTTTCATTAGACCTTCATGCGCTTTAAGTCTTGTACTTGCAATTATTTCTTTCTGATCTCTTAAAATCTCATTTTGTGAAAATTTGAGGATAAAAGCTCCGCTAGACCAACCATCATCAATATCTGCACTTTTTTTATCCAGCGCGTATTCAATATCAAACAAGTCACCAAAAAGGTTAATAAGAAAAATATGATAATTTCCAATTCCAAATTTCCAATTTTTCAATGGCTGAGCCAGTACAAATGCCATTTCCCACGTATCTTCTGATAGCCGCCTAAAACCTATATTACCTTTAAGCTTATTGCTACGAAATTGCTCCATATAATCATTTGTAATTTTTTGTAATCCTGGCAAAGTTTCATCTATAAAATTATAATTTCTAATTCTATTATTTGAAGACACCGATCTCATTAAGTATTTTTTTCTTGAATTTTCTATGTATTTACCGAAATCCGGAAGCATGGATAACATTAAAAGCCCTTGCTCTATACCAATTGCATACAATGCATCAGTTCCAAATCTATCTCTTACCTCCTCAAATATTTTAAGTCTTATTGAGCTCGGGTAATTTTTTTTTTGATTAATCTCACTTATTCCATTTTGCTTTAAAACTTTTTCACCGAGTGGACCAAGCCCCGCTAGAACTTTTATTGTTGAGGCAAGCGAAGCGCCAGGAATTGTAGCTTTGTTCTTGGAAGACATATCTTATTAACCTTATTTATATATCAGACGGTGAATTAACATACAGATATACTAAACCAATCTTAAATTTCAGCCTATTTAATTTGATTTAATCATGTTTTTTCATAATCTATTAATCTAAAGTTAGGAGATATAATGGGAAAAAAGCATTTTATTTGTACGCATACTTGGTTAAATGAGGATGCAAAAAAACAAGGAACTGAATTCACCTCTAATATGACTGAACAAGAATTTTTGACTCAGTTAAAACGGACAAAGAAGAGACATTAGCGCATTGGATGGGAAAGGAAGATTTCTTTTTTTGTCACTGGTATGCTGATAGTGCAGATGATATTATGGACGCCCTTGATAAAGGAGGATGTCATGAACTGATGATAACTATGCCTTCTGAGATGCAGCGTTTTATAACTGCTGATAACATTAAAGATAGAAAGTTAATAAATCCTGAAGAATAAACTAATTTTTAAATTAGCTGCATTTATAATCTATAAATTCAAGAAAAAGTGGCCGTATCTCGGTTCGCCAAGCCTTTCCACTAAAAATACCGTAGTGACCTGCCCCATCTTGTATATGTGAAAACTTCATATTTTTCGGTAACTTATTCAAAATATTTAAAGCTGCAGAGCATTGACCAGGTGCTGAAATATCATCGTTAGTGCCTTCAATGGTAAATGTTGGAATGGTAGTAATTTTTCTAAGATCAACAGGCTGTTCATCAATAGAAAACTCATTCTTAGCGATCTCTCGCTTTTTAAATATCCTATCTACTGTCGAGAGATAAAATTCAGCTGTCATATCCATAACTGCTAGATATTCGTCATAAAATTTGTTATGTCTATCATATTCTGATGCTTGACCTACGGCTTCCTTTTCAATTTGATCGATAAAAGCTTTACTATGAGTCTCCTGGTTCATTGCCATAAATGACGCTAATTGGATTGCTCCAGGATATACTTCACGTCCTACTCCTTTATAATTCAAGCCGACCGGCATTGTTACAGTTGATTCAAGTGCCTCCATCGAGGTTCTGCGACCAAAGTCCGTGACATCTGTTGGATTAGCATCAGGATCGATTGGCCCACCTATCAAAGTAAGTGATTTTGGATTAAATTCAGAAAATCTTTCTGAAGTAATCGCTGCAGCTGCGAGAGCAAGCGGAGCTGGTTGGCAAACAGCCATAACATTGAGGTCTGGCGATAGATCACGAAAAAAATCTACCAAGTACTTTGTAAAATCTTCAATATCGAACTTACCTACAGAAAAAGGAACATCTCGGGCATTTTTCCAGTCAGTCACATACACATCACAGTTAGGAAGAAGAGAAATAACAGTATTTCTAGTCAACGTTGCGTAATGTCCAGACATTGGAGCAATGATTAGCACTTTTCGATCTATTTTCTTTCGCAGTGTGCTCTTAAATTTAATCAGATTACAAAAAGGAAGTTCTTTAATTGTCTCTAACGCTACAAGATACTCAATCCCGTCCGAAATAACAGAGTCTATTCCCCAGTCAGGCTTAGACGTAATTCTTGATAAGCTGTGCTCAGTTACCTTTCCCCACGCTGCAAGAGTTGAAGGAATAGGACTTGGGTACAAACCAAATAATGGATTTTCCCAAAATGCTCTTGTTGTTGACGCGACCCACTTATTGTATTGTCTTAGATTTTCGAAATAGTCGTATGTAGGTAACAGCATAGTTTTTACTAGCTTTTTAAAATTAAGGTTTTATATCTAATTTATAATAACGATAGCAATGAAAGTGCAAGAAGAAAACAAAAATCTTAAAGATGACGTTGCAGTAGGTCCCAAAGAATACAAGGAATTACTCAACAATTTTGACAAAATAGACACGCTTACAAAGCGGCTCGTTATAGCTTTATCTTCTAAAACACCTGATCCTGAGGTTAAAACTCAACCTTCTCAAGAGTTATATTATAAAGCGTCTGCAAAATATTTTTCAGAGATTTTGTCTAATCCAACGAAGCTTATTGAAAATCAAGTTAAATATTATAAGTCGACTTTGGAAAATTGGACAAGTATTCAAAATGACATTCTTAAAAGTGCTGGTTCCAAAAAAGATAAAAAAAAGGAGCCTGAAAAGACTGATCAGGGTTGGGATGAAAGCCTATACTTTAAACTAATAAAACAGCATTACACTATATCGTCAAAGATCATTGAAGAAACAATTGATGATTTAGATGGATTGAGCAAGTCTGATAAAAAGCAAATAAGTTTTTTTACCAAACAGATGATTGAGTTTTTTTCTCCCTCTAATTTTCTAGGAACCAATCCTGAAGCTCTAACACAAGCTCTTGAAACTAATGGAAAGTCTTTGGTTGACGGTCTCGAAAATCTTGTAACTGATGTAGAAAATAGCACTGGTGATCTAACAGTATCCCTGACAGACACACAGGCATTTGAAGTAGGAGAAAATCTCGCTATTACTGAAGGTCGAGTTATTTTCAGAAATGATTTATTTGAGTTAATACACTATAAGCCACTTACGGAGACGGTTTCAAAGACTCCCCTACTCATTGTTCCTCCTTGGATCAACAAGTTTTATAATTTAGACCTTCAACCTAGAAATAGTTTCGTTAAATTCGCAGTAGAACAAGGCATTTCAACGTTTATTATCTCCTGGGTAAATCCTGGTAAGGAGCATACTGAGGTTAATTTCACAGATTATATTGAAAAAGGCTTTTTTGAAGCCTCAAAAGTAGTTAAAGCTATTACAGAGCAGGAAAAAATAAATTGCATAGGATACTGCATAGGAGGAACACTTTTAGCTACGGCCTTATCTTACCTTTGCAAAAAGGGTGAAAACTTTGTTAATTCTGCAACTTTTTTTACTACGCTAACCGATTTTGAAGACCCCGGAGATTTGTCATTATTTATTACAGATGAATATCTAGATGAGATAAATCGACAAATCGAAAAGGTAGGGTATATGGAAGGGTCGTTTCTTGCTCAAACTTTCAGTTTTTTACGCTCAAATGATTTAGTTTATGGGCCCGCTGTTCGATCATATTTAATGGGGAAAAAGCCCCCTCGTTTTGATTTGCTCTATTGGAACGGAGATTCTACCAACTTACCTGGAAAAATGGCACTTGAATATTTGAATAATTTTTACAAAGAAAATCAACTGTCAAGAGGCGAATTAACATTAATAGGGGAAAGGCTTTCACTCAAATACATTGATATACCTATTTTCGTTGTAGCAACGCATACTGATCATATTGCTCCTTGGAGATCATCCTTTTATGGTTTAAATAAGTCCTCAGGTAATAAAAGGTTTGTCTTAGCTGGTAGTGGACATATCGCAGGTATAATTAATCCAGCATATAGTAAGAAATATGGCTATTGGACAAACTCGAAGCCATTTTCAGATCCCGACGATTGGTTCAAGACTGCAGATCGACATGAGGGATCTTGGTGGCCATATTGGTCTACCTGGATCAAAGCTAGATCTAGCTCCCATGAAAAAGCATATGTGCCTGGTTCTCATAAAGACTATCCCTCTTTGGGGCTGGCACCCGGCAAATACGTTATGAAAAATTACAAGTAATTCTGCGATTGCAAAAAAATATATTGACATTTTATGCAAATGCAGCATATTTTGTTGTATCCGCATAAAAAAAGGAGCAGAAAATGTTTAATTTTGAAGATTATACTAAGAATTTTGAAAAAATGATGTCACAAAGCCCTATAAAGATTGATGAAGCAATGAAATCCATAATGGATTATAACTCAAAATTTGGGAAGATAGCTTTAGACTCAGTAAAAAAGAATACTGAGCTGTCACAGACATGGGCAAAGGAAAGTTTATCGGCCTTAGACCCCTTTGTAAAAAGCACTGAAAAACCTGAAGATTTTATGAAGATTGCCACCGATTACGTGAGCTCACAAACCCAACGCGCACCAAAGCATATAGCAGAGTTTGCAGAGGTGGCTAAAAAGGCCCAGCTAGAAACAATAGATTTGATGATGAAGGCCGGAAAAGATGCCCAGGAAGAGCTTACCAATGTGACAAAGAAAGCTTCTTCTCCGAAAGAGTAGACTTTACGTAAAAATTTCCTCCTAAAAATGGTCGCTTAGCGGCCATTTTTTTTAACTTATCAAAATATCATCTAGTTGATAAAATACAACATTATGGATAATGATTCAGATACAATAATCATCAATAAGTATAGCAGCAGACGCTTATACAATACCAATTCTAGCGAATATGTAGCATTAGATGATCTCTGTAGGCTTATAAACGAAGGGAAAAATTTTAAGATCATAGATAAGGACTCTGGAAAAGATATTACCAATCAATATTTGCTACAGATAATATCAGACCTCGAGAATAAAAAGGGTAATGTATTTCCTCAAGATGTGTTAAAAGAGATAATTTTAAGTTATAATAATACAGCCCAAAAATTCATGCCTGAGATATTATCAAAAACATTCGAAGTATTTCACCAGCAACAACAGAGTTTTTTAAAAGCATTCAACTCACCGGCAAAAGAGAATAAGTCTAGCGAAAACAATGCCGTTTTTTTTGAAGAGTGGCAAAAAAGTCAGGCTGAAATAATGGAAAAGATGATGCAGCCTTGGCTTAACAATCCCCTATTTAAAGAAAAGACATCTGAAGAGCCATCTAACTCCAATGTGTCAAAAGATAACAGTAATGTGGAAGAAATGGACTCCTTAAGGCGACAAATTGAAGAATTAAGAGATATAATTACAAAGAAGAACCCGTAACTTTTATCTGTACACTCTGTACAACCCTCCCTTCTTTTCATCAGAAATAATAAGAATACTGCCGTCATTAAGTTGTTCAATATCCCTAATTCTTCCAAACCGTTTTTTAAATAACACTAGCTCTTTTTGGGGTAACTCGTTTTCTAATTTAACTACATAAAGGCTTTTAAACTTAAGTGAAGATACTAACAAGTGCCCCTTGAATTCAGGAAACATACTTTTGTCATAAAATATCATGCCTGACGGTGCAATTGAAGGCACCCAATACCATAAGGGGTCCTCAAAACCCTCTAATGAAGTTATCCCCTGCCCTATCTTTCCGCCCCAATATTCTTCGCCATAAGTCACTATAGGCCAACCGTAGTTTTTCCCTGGCTTCAAAACATTGATTTCATCTCCACCTTTTGGACCATGTTCATTAACCCAAATTTCATTGGTCTTACTATTTATTGCCATTCCTTGAGGATTTCTATGCCCCTTTGTATACACTTCCGCGGGCCAGCTATTGTAGGCCTTCTGTTCCCTGGTAGAACCATCATATTTATTTACCCTGATGACTGAGCCAGCATGAGAGTTTGAATCTTGGGCTTCGTATCTATTTCCTCTATCTCCAATAGACATAAAAATTTCGTCATTTAGAATAGCCAGCCTGCAACCGAAATGAACCCCTGACTCCGAAACATTATTAGATTTAAATAGTATTTTTTTTGAGATGAGTTTATCTTCTTTTAAAGTCCCAGCCATCAAAGTGGTAGAGGAGCCTCCAGAAACCTTAGATGAGTAACAAATATAAACCTTTCTCTCAGACACCGTCTCTTTATCAACAAGTACGTCTAAAAGACCACCTTGCCTGACGTTAAAAACTTCTGGTAAGTTACTGATTTTTAATCTTGAACCATTTTTTATATTTACCTTAAACAGGTTTCCTCCTCTCTCAGTGATTAAAACTTCGTCATTATCAAAAACAGAAATACCCCAGGGATGAGAGAAAGCTTTTCCAACTTTCTTAACTTTGTAATCTTGTGTGAATGATGGAGCTGAAAAAGCAAATAATGCAACTGTCAGCAAGAAAATCATCAAAGAGTTGAGTAAAGTTATTTTTATAATTTTCATACTAATTTTTTCTCAAGCAGTATTTTCAATAAGATCATGCAGATACATATCTACCTTAACTTTTTTATTAATAACCTTATCAAAGCCAATCTTCTCAACACAATCAAAAGGTTTTGCGATGATTATTTTTGAAAGGCCATTTTTTAAAGCATTAACTGCATGAACGCCGAGTTCAGTTGCCAACACTCTATCCAATGCGGATGGATTCCCTCCCCTCTGCATATGACCTAAGGTTGTAATTCTTAAGTCTAAATCACCCTTTTTCTTAAGAGCGCTGGCCAATGAAGATCCTCCTTTAGAAAAACCTCCTTCGGCAAGAATAATAATGCACCCTTTCTTTCCTCTGTCTAATTGGCTTTTAATCTTTTTAGATAATTTAGCGATATCAATTTTAACTTCAGGTATTATCGTAACCTCAGCTCCTGCACCAATTCCTGCAAGTATGCCCAGCCAGCCACAATTTCTGCCCATCACTTCTACGATATGGGTAACGTTTGAAGTCGTTGCAGTATCTCTTATTTTGTCTATTGCGCTCAATGCAGTATTAATAGCGGTATCGAAGCCTATAGTAGGTCCTACCAAAGGCATGTCTTTATCAATAGTAGCAGGTATGACAACACATTTTGTTTTTGAAATCTTAGATAGAGCAGTTGCACCCTTTGTAGACCCCTCACCGCCAATAATCACCAAACCATCAACATTCAGTGCTCGGAGATTTTTTTCAGCAATCAGCCTGTACTTTTTATTTGCAAATCTTGACGATCTAGAGGTATGTAGAATACTTCCTCCTTTTTGAATAATATTTCCCACTAATCTTCTATCAAAAACAACATAGTCATTGTCAATAAGCCCCTCATACCCATTTCTAAAACCAATTATTTCGATATTGTTATTAAGTGATGTCCTAACTATTGCTCTTATAGCTGCGTTCATCCCAGGAGCATCCCCTCCGCTAGTTAGAACTCCAATCTTTTTCATGATTACACCTAACTTAAAAAATAATATTTATTTATATCAAACCCTTATTTGAATTGAAAAGATGGCACTTGTTTTGATTGAAAGCTACATTAATTGTGTCTCCAACCTTTATTTTTGAGTCCCCATCTGTTTCGACAACAAGTGGTTCCCCCTCCTTTTCTAGATATAGAAAAGTGCCAGACCCCAGTTTTTCAACAACAAAAACCTTGCCTTTCCAGGCATTTTTTAAATCTTTGCTAACTTTTAAGTGTTCGGGTCTTATGCCTAGAGTTACTTCATCCCCAGTTTTTAAATTTGTGGTAGTTTTCTTTAATATAAAGCTTTTTTGACCAAGCAAATCTATACTAATACTCTGGCTACTCTTTTTTAATATCTTTGTTTTTATAAAATTCATTTTAGGAGACCCAATAAATCCGCCTACAAATAAATTTTTGGGATTATGGTATAAATCCATTGGGCTTCCAGATTGGGATATTTTACCTTGATCTAACACAACAATTTTATCAGCCATAGTCATGGCTTCTGTTTGATCATGGGTCACATATATCATAGTTGCATCTAATTGATCATGTAATTTTGCTAATTCAACTCTCATTTGAACTCTCAATGCAGCATCGAGGTTTGATAAAGGTTCATCAAAAAGAAAAACCTTAGGTTTTCTAGTAATTGCACGTCCAATGGCAACCCTTTGTCTTTGGCCACCAGAAAGTTGTTTTGGTTTTCTTTGTAGAAGTTCTTCTATCTGAAGAATTTTTGCAGCATCATAAACTCTGCTATCGATTTCATCCTTAGTTAGTTTCTCTAACTTTAACCCAAAGGCCATATTGTTATAAACCGTCATATGTGGGTATAAAGCATAAGACTGGAACACCATCGCAATATTTCTGTCTTTTGGTGACAAATCATTAACAATATTTCCATCAATAGAGATTGTCCCTGAATTAATGCTCTCTAGTCCTGCAATCATTCTTAAAATGGTGGATTTACCACAACCACTCGGTCCAACCAAAACCGTGAATGATTGGCTATCTATATTGAGAGAGACATCTTGTATAACGTGGTTTTTGCCATAATATTTATTTAGGTTTTTTATAACAATTTCAGACATATTTGTGATCTACTTTAAATAACCTAAAAACTTACTTTGGGTCTCAAGCATGTTGTTAATAAGCCTTGCGGCTTGAGTGGAGTCATTTACAACAGGATCAGCTAAAAGTGCTAGGTAAGCTGAATGTTTTGAACAATTAAGAACTGCATCTGTTGTCATTTGAATAACACCCGATTGCAAACTTAATAAAGATCCAAATGCACTGGGATAATTTTCGAATGAAACTCCTTGCACGCCAGATTTATTAACTTTTCCAGGTACTTCTACTACAATATCTCTTGGAAGGCATGCTATATAACCCCTATTCGGTATATTAACCGCAGCTTCCTCGTATCCGGAGTCACCTAAAATACCTTCAATTATGGGAATTACTCTTTCGTGTGTGCCAATATTCTTAGGATCGAAGAAATGATCATACGAACTTTTATCATCATAAAAAGCTAAACACTTTGCCTTATAATTATCATAAAAATCTAGAATTGCATCATGGTCGGCTACGCTGTAAGCCCACTGTATATATTCTCCTAAATGACTATCAGTTGTAATTGGGAGGTATCCATAAATTCTAAAAAGTTCACGAAAAACGCCTCTTTCCGCGCCAGGCTTAGAGGGCTTAGCGTCATGTTTGTTAATTAAGTCTGCAAAATAGGTTGAAAAGTTTTGCTTAATTATCGGATAACCGTCTTTACCGGTATTTTTATATTTAGCTTCTAATAATATACTGAAATGGTTCAATCCAGCTGCCCTAAATTCAATGTTCGACAGGTCAGTTTCCATTAAATCCGGTAGTTGCCTCTCCATTGATGCAATTTCATGGCACATCCCAATAAATTTTAAATCTGGAAATTTTGTGGTGACTGCATGACAAATGCGCTGCATTGGGTTTGAGAAATTAAAAACAAAGGCATCGGGACAAATAGCATTTATGTCCTCGCAAATATCCAAAATTGGAGGTATTTGTCTCAGAGAGTGGAATAAGCCTCCAGGCCCACCATTTTCTCCATAGACTTGCCTTATTCCATATTGCAATGGTATCTTCCAGTCTTGATCCCAAAGATCAAATCGTTTTCCAACCTCGATTGAGATTATACAAAAAGTTGCTCCCTTTAGAGCCTCTTTTCTTGAAATAGAGGCCTTTATATCAACATTTACTCCTAGCTTTTCTTTATAGTCATTTGCAATTATTTTAGTATTAGCGAGTGTTGTTTTATCTATGTCATGAAGAAAAATCTCACAACCATCCAAAGTGCCTGACTTAAAGATGTCGCTAATTATACCCAATCCAAAATTTTGGCTACCGGCACCAATTAAAACAATCTTTTCCATCTCTACCCTTTCACAGATCCAGCTACTAAGCCCCTTATAAAATATCTCTGTAAAGAAAGAAATACAAATAGCGGCACTATCATTGAAACGAAAGCACTTGTTGTCAAAATCTCCCAGTTCTGAGAAAACTCACCTAACATTTCTCTTAAGCGAGAGGTCAAAACTATTTCACTGGGCATTTTATCTAGGAATACCAACGCGACCAGCAAATCATTCCAGACCCACAAAAACTGTAAAATGCCAATTGATGCGAAAGCTGGTATGGATAATGGTAATATAATTTTCATAAAAATTTGATAGTGGCTGGCCCCGTCAACTCTAGCAGCCTCAAACATCTCATGCGGTAGGCTTTTTATGAAATTCCTCAACAGAAAAATTTTCAAAGGCAACCCAAAACCAGTATGAGCCAACCATATGCCAACGTAGGATTTTGCAGAAACACCAAAGAAGTTACCTATTTGATTGTAGACAGTTAAAATAGGAATAAGCGACATTTGCAAAGGAACAACTAAAAGGCACACAATAGTAGCAAAAATAAGATCTCTCCCATAAAAATTCATCCAAGAAAGTGCATAGGCTGCAAAGGCTCCTATTATTAGCGGTATAATTGTAGACGGCACAGCAACTGTTAGCGAATTAATAAAAGATTGGCCTAGTCCCCGGAATACTAGAACTTCTTTATAATTTTCTAAGGTTAGGCTGGGAGGCGTGTTTACAGTAAGAAAAATCCTTTTCCCTTTCTTATGCTTAAACTCTTTATCAGACGTCCATCTATAGCTCCCATCCTTTTTTAGGTAAAAAGTACTCCCATTCTTCATTGTTACTTTTGAAGGAGCCTTAAATGCTTTTGGATTTTTGCTAGTAATTCCAAAGTTTATCACAGATTTAGTTGGTGAATTCTTTAGCAAATTGCCTGTTATGATAAAAATACCATTCTCTTCAAATTGAACATTGCTTTTATCAGTCCTAACAATTTCATTAAACTCATTATGCTTTAATGCCGTCCACCAACCAGTTAACGCTACTTGGTCTTTGTCTCTTAAAGAGCTAATTAATAACCCGAAGGTAGGAATAACCCAAATAAACACAATTATTAGCAAAAAGAAATGCGCTAGAAATTTACCAAAAGAAAAGTGTTTCATCTTTCTTGTTCCATTTTGAACCGCCTTAGGTTCCAAATCATTATTGGGATAACGCCAAGCATTATAAAAAGCGCTATGGTACTACCTCTGCCCGAGTCCCCTCCACCTCTGAACATCCAATCGAACATTAAGTTTGCGAGAACTTCTGTTCCCCATTGCCCATTTGTCATTGCTAAAACGATATCAAAAACTTTTAGCACTAATATCGTTATAGTAGTCCAAATAACTACTATTGTTTCTGAAAGAAACGGAATAATAATGTAAAAAAATATTCTTACTTCACCTGCGCCATCTATCCTTGCAGCTTCAAGTGTTTCTTCAGGAATAGCCCTTAGGGCTGCACTGAAAATAACCATTGCGAGTCCAGTTTGGATCCAAATCATTATTACCATTAAAAAGAAGTTATTCCAAAACGGGATAGCTATCCATGCATGTGGATCACCACCAAAATAAACAATTATTGCGTTAAGAATACCAATCTGGTCATTTCCAGCCCCTCTGTATTCATAAACAAATTTCCATATAACACTTGCACCTACAAAAGAGATTGCCATTGGCATAAAAATTAAAGTTTTTGCAAATACGCCCCACCAAACCCTATCCGCTAATGTAGCTATGGTTAACCCTAAAAAAGTACAAGTTGTTGGAACAACGATAAGCCACAAAAAATTGTTAAGAATGCTTTGACGAAAATCACTGTCATTCAGAGCCCAAACGTAGTTACTCACTCCAGTAAACTCACGGCCATAGTTATCAAAAAAGCTAAGCCGAATAGTCTCTGATACTGGATAGATTAAATAAACTAACAAAATTATTAGAGCTGGTGCCATAAAAATCCAAGGCCGAAACATAGAATCTTGTAAGTTCCTTTTGCTGAACTTATTCACCAGATAATCGTGTGCCCAGTTAGCAAGCACAAAATAGCTAAGTACAGCTGAGACACCTATTACGACGTAAACTATAAAATTAATAAAAGACAATTTTCTGGCGATTAATAAAAAGAGGCGGTTAAAAACCGCCTCTAAAATTTTAATTAGCGATTTACTTTATCGCATCCCAGCTTTTTTGGATTTCAGCGGTTACATCCTTAGCAGATTTACCTCCGGTATAATCAACCATTCCTGTCCAAAATGAACCTGCTCCGATTGGGCCGGGCATTAAGTCTGAGCCATCAAATCTAAAAGTGGTCGCATTAAGTAGAATTTGATTTAAACCTCTGAAGGTATCGCTTGAGTGTTTTGCTAAATCAATACCCTTGTGAGGGTTTAAAAATCCAGAACCTTCAATTTCCATCCATATATGGTTAGATTGAGGGTGCTTTAGATAATTTATAAACTCTCTTGTCGCAGGGCTATCGTTAGTGATCGCGAAAAGTGTTCCACCGCCCAAAACAGGGTTTCCTAGCTTCTTCGTTGAGTACGCTGGAAAATAGAAGAAGTCATAGTCTTCGCCAGCTTTAACGCCTTCGGGAAAGAATGCAGGAATAAAGCTAGCTTGTCTATGCATCATACACTTTGGAGGTGAAGTAAATAGACCTTTAGGGCTGTCTCTGAAATCAGTTGTTGCCACAGCAGCAGCACCACCATCAACATAAGCATCATTTCGTGCGAAAGAACCAAAGAAATCCATAGCTTCAATGACCTTTGGATCATTAAAAGGCATTTCATTTGTAACCCAAGCATCGTAAATTGATGGTGCATGTGTTCTTAGCATTATGTCTTCCATCCAGTCAGTTCCAGGCCAACCCGTTGCATCACCTGAACCTAAACCAATGCACCAAGGCGTATTTCCGTCTTTAGCCATTTTTTCTGTAAGCGCTACTAACTCTTCCATAGTGTTTGGAACTTCATAACCATTATCTTCAAAATTATCTGGTGAATACCAAACTAAACTTTTAACATTTACTCTGTAGAAGAAGCCGTAAAACTGGTCTTTGCCACTTTTATCTGGGTATGTTCCCAAGTCAATCCAGGATTGCCCAGCCGCGTAATTATCCAATACCCACTTTTGAGTGTCAGCTCCAAGTGGTGTTAATCCACCTATAGCTGCAATATTAGCTGCGAGCCCTGGTTGTGGAAAGATCGCTAGGTTTGGCGGGCTTCCTGCTTTAACGTCAATTGTGATCTGTTGTTCAAAAGAGTCAGACCCACCATATTCGACAACTGCACCAGTAGCATCTGTAAATGCCTTGATAACTTTTCTAAATTGGTCATCTTGTGGCGCCAACCACGGTCCAGAAATCGTAATTTTTTGACCAGAAAGATCTGGTCCACTGTAATGCCCCCCTGCAAACGCTGAGGTAAAGGGCAAGATTATTATTGATAGTACAATAAGAAAAAAACGTGTTATTCTCATTATTCCCCCTAATTGATTATTGTTATAGTAGACTCAAACTGTTACACAGTGTTACAAACCTAGCGTAATTATTTGGTGCGTTCAATTTTTATTTTGGAAAATACCACTTCAATCTGATTAACTTTTAAGCAACAGACTAAATTTTAACCAAATAGATAACGAAAAAAGAGCTGATTATTTGAATAATTTATCTCTAATAAAAAATTTTCCAAAAGATTTTATATTTGGCACTGCAACTTCGAGCTACCAAATAGAAGGGAATAGTTTTGGCGAATCCGGGAAAAGCCATTGGGATCAATTTGCAAAAATTGACGGCATGGTTTTCAATTCACAAGATGGACGAATAGCATGCAATCATATTGAATATTGGGAAGAAGATCTTCAGTTAGTTAGTGATGCAGGGTTCGGTGCCTATAGATTTTCGTTCTCTTGGCCAAGATTGATGCCTGATGGAAATCAGATTTTAAATCAAAAAGGAATATCCTTTTACGATAAACTCATCGATAAAATGCTTGAGTTGGATTTAAAGCCATTTGGGACTTTTTACCACTGGGATTTACCGATTTATTTAGCAGATTTAGGTGGCTGGGCAAAAAGAGATACAGCGAAGTATTTTGCTGATTACTCTGAAGTAATAATGAAAAATTTTGGAGATAGGCTATATTCAGTTGCTACAATAAACGAACCTTGGTGTGTCGCATGGCTTTCTCACTACTTAGGTGTCCATGCACCAGGCCTTAAAGATATTGAAAGCACAGCGAAAGCGATGCACTACATAATGTTAGCGCATGGGTATGGAATGGAAGCAATAAGGTCTTATTCATTTAAGAATGCTGGAATAGTTTTAAATAAAGCTGCTGTAGAAAATTATTCAGATAAACCTGAAGATATTGATGCCGCAAACTTATATGAAAAAATTCATAACTCGTGGTTTAGTGACGCCGTTTTTAAATCTAAATATCCAGAGAGTCTTCTAAATATTCTTGGAGATTATATGCCTGCTGAATATGAAGAGGACCTAAAAATAATAGGAACGCCTATAGATTGGCTTGGAATAAATTACTACACAAGAAATTTAATAAAATTTGATAAGCAAGAAAAAATATTCCAATTAACAGATATTGAAGGTCCTTTAAATAAAACGGATATGAATTGGGAGATTTATCCAGAGGGGCTTAAAAAAGTAATTGAAACTGAAGTTAATAGCTACAATCTGAAATTACCTATTCATATCACTGAAAATGGGATGGCAAACAAAGATTTAATTATAGATGGGAAAATTGATGATCAAAAGAGGATCGACTATTATTTTTTGCATCTTCAAGAAATACAAGCGCTTTTAGATAGAGGTTATAATATCAGAAGCTACTTTGCTTGGTCTTTATTAGATAATTATGAATGGTCTTATGGATACGATAAACGATTTGGTCTTGTCTATGTTGATTTTGAAAGCCAGAAGCGTATAAAAAAGAACTCGTGGTATGAGTTTTCCTCTAACCTTAAATAGAAACTTTTTGTCTTTGAAAAAATGGACTGTAGAAGGCTTCCGCTGATCCCTTCAAGCCATTGTTATCGTCAAACGACAATAGAATAGGTACATCTGAAACGTAATTTTTGTATTTTCCTTTATTACGGAGCCTGTCATGAAACATGCTATCATTAAAGACTTCAGATAGCTTTGCTGATATTCCACCACAAATAATAACGCATTTTTGACTTCCCGTTACAAGAATATTGTTTGCAATAGACGTTGCAAAAATTTCGACCATAAGCCTAGCAGCATTTCTAGCTAATATATTACCTTCCTTTGCAGCAAGCCCAATTTGATCTGCAGAAGACATTTCAGAGGTATGATTTTCTTTAAAGCAAAGATAATTATAAATATTCACAAGGCCTCTACCACTTAGAACTTCTTCTGTTGAAACATAATCAACCTTTTTAGACAACCACTCTAATAGGTTAATTTCTTCTTTACTCGCAGGCGAGAAATGCACGTTACCGCCCTCTCCTTGAATTGGCAAAGGAATATTATCGATAAAAACTAATGTCCCAACTCCTAGCCCGGTCCCTGGGCCTGTTATAAGTACATTTGTCCCATCTAAAGATTTTCCGTGGTTTAATAAAGCAAGTTTATGCTGTTCAAGAACCTTTTTTTCTAAAAAGTTTGAATTAGCACTGAAGAAGTTTGTAAAGCCTAATCCCTGCGCAGCAAAATCATTTATGGCCAACAAACTATTGCAATTAGTTGCGTTTAAAAGATCTCTCTTATCAAAAGACCAATGATTATTTGTAAATTCTACAAAATTATTGCCGCAGGGTCCTGCTATAGATAAAGATAAATTCTCAATATTTAGGTGGTTTTTAGAAACATAATGAGCTATTGCTTTGCCAATATTTTCAAACTCAATACAATTTAGGAACTCAATATGCTTTATTTCGGATTTGTTATTCTCCTGGTAACCAAAGCGTGCATTTGTCCCGCCAATGTCAGCAACTAATAGCTTCAAATCAGCCCCCTAATACTACTTTGAACTATACACTACTTATTTTTAATTGAAGAAAAAGTTTTTTAAATGGTTATTCAATTTTTGAGGGCACTCAAGCATTGGTATGTGACCTACACCCTCCAAAACTGTAAGATTAGAACTTTTTATCATTTTATTCATATCAGAGTGATAGGATACTGGACACATTTTATCAAGCTCACCACATATAAGTAGCGTTTTGCAATTAAGGTTTTCTAAAATGGCCGTTTGATCCTTTCGGTCTCTAAGTGCAACAGATTGATTATAAAAAACTCTTTTATCCAGTGTAGATGCCATATCAACACATTTTTGAATTAGTATTTTTTTATCTCTGCAATCATTGGGAAAGTATCGAGATATATAATCAGATCTCATTAACGTAATTAAATCTAATTTATCCAACTCTTTAAGTATTACATTTCTTCTGTCCTTTATCTCCTGTTTCTCTTCATAAGGGTTAGTATTTAGAAGTACTAAAGAGAGTACTCTTTTGCTATGTTGCTTAACAAATTCCATAGCTACAATACCTCCCATCGAATGGCCTAGAAGATGAAATTTATTAGGTAAATTTGAAGCTAAATTTTTAACACCCAACTCGATATCACGATGCTCATTGAACTCAATAACTATAACATTAAAAACTTTTTCTAATACATTGATTTGATGAGAAAAAATATTTTCATTACACATCATTCCTGGTATAAGAACGACAGATGGCTTCATTTTACTAGTGACGCACCCTCTGCTAATGATTTCAGCTTTGCATAGGCGATGTCTGGATCAACAGCCCCAAATCCAGCAAATGTACCAAAACCACAATCCGTACCACCAATTACACGGTCGTGTCCTACAATATTCACGAACTTATTTATTCTTTCTGCAACAAGCATTGGATGCTCAACAAAGTTCGTAGTAGAATCTAAGCATCC
>CACNDI010000016.1 GCA_902619165.1 uncultured Alphaproteobacteria bacterium | reverse complement strand
TATTTGAGAGATAACGGAAGCAAACTTATTATAAAAGATCTCCGCAACTTCATATTCACCGTCTTCAAACCTTGAAATAATGTCTTTTGATATTTTTCTAGCCGTGTTTATGGTGATATTCTTTTCGTTGCTAAGATCCACGTGACCAATAAAATGACTCTCAAATTCTCTGTTAAGCTGCTCTCTTCCCTTTTTCCCTATTGTTAGGATCTTCACCTCTTTATTCTGGCTTGTAAGCTCAGCTATTCTTGACTTAGCTAACTTTACAATTGAAGAATTAAATCCACCGCATAGACCTCTCTCAGCGGTTGCTACTATCAGGAGAAACTTTTTACTATCGCTACCATCTCCCAAAAACTTATTATCCCCAGTAATGTTTTTAACACTTGATGCTAGGTTAGAAACTATGTCCCGCATTTTTTCAGCATATGGCCTACCTCTTTCAGCTGCCTCCTGAGCTTTTCTAAGCTTTGCAGCTGCCACCATTTGCATAGCTTTAGTAATTTTTCTAGTGGACTTTACACTATCAATTCGAATTTTCAGGTCTTTTAAGCTGGGCATTTTTTTATTTTTGCTAAATCTGCGTATTTAAAAAATTATCTAAAAGTGATTTGATTTTGCTTTCAATTTCACCTTCTACTTTTTGATCGTTACTTGTCAGCTCATCTACCAGAGCTTTTCCCTCAGACCTTAAATAATTCACAAGGTTTTTCTCAAAATTTGTAACTTCACTAACAGGCGTTTTATCTAAATAACCTTTCGTTCCTGCATAAATCACGATAACTTGCTCCGCGTTCGTTAGTGGAGAGTATTGAGGCTGCTTTAGTAATTCTGTTAGCCTCGCTCCTCTATTTAGTAGTGCCTGCGTGCTTGAGTCTAGATCTGACCCAAATTGAGCAAAAGCTGCCATCTCTCTATACTGTGCTAGTTCGAGTTTGATAGATCCGGCTACTGATTTCATCGACTTGGTTTGCGCTGAAGACCCAACTCTGGAGACCGAGAGACCTGTATTAACAGCGGGACGGATACCTTGATAAAATAATTCCGTTTCCAAAAATATTTGACCGTCTGTGATTGAGATGACGTTTGTAGGTATAAATGCGGACACATCTCCTCCTTGGGTCTCGATTATTGGCAAAGCCGTTAATGATCCTGATCCATTATCTTCATTCAGCTTTGCGGATCTTTCAAGTAAACGAGAGTGTAAGTAGAATACATCACCAGGATAAGCTTCTCTGCCAGGTGGTCTCCTAAGAAGTAGCGACATTTGTCTGTATGCAACAGCTTGCTTTGAAAGATCATCATATATAATAAGCGCATGTTTGCCATTATCACGAAAATACTCTGCCATAGCTGTCGCGGAATAGGGCGCTAAAAATTGCATTGGTGCTGGGTCGGAAGCCGTTGCTGCAACCACAATGGAATACTCAATAGCTCCTGTTTCTTCTAGTTTTTTTACTAATTGTGCTACTGTTGATCGTTTTTGCCCTATCGCCACATAAACGCAATATAGTTTTCTACTCTCATCAGATCCAGCTGCATCGTTGTAACTTTTTTGGTTCAAAATGGCGTCAATCGCAACTGCGGTTTTACCGGTCTGTCTGTCTCCTATTATCAACTCTCTCTGCCCCCTACCAATAGGAATCAAAGAGTCAACGGACTTTAGCCCGGTTGCCATCGGTTCATGCACTGATTTTCGTGGAATAATTCCAGGTGCCTTTACATCAGCAACTGATCTTGCTTTCGATTTTATAGGGCCTTTTCCGTCAACCGGATTGCCTAGTCCGTCAACAACTCTCCCTAACAATTCCATCCCTACAGGAACATCCACAATCGAGCTAGTTCTCTTTACAAGATCTCCTTCTTTTATATCTCTGTCTGAACCAAATATCACCACGCCGACATTATCTATCTCCAAATTTAGAGCCATTCCCATAGTACCTCCTGGGAACTCAACCATCTCACCAGCTTGCACTTTGTCTAAACCGTATACACGCGCTATTCCATCCCCAACAGATAAAACTTTTCCAACCTCTGCTACTTCTGTATCATCACCAAAATTTTTTATCTGTTCTTTTAAGATCTTTGAGATCTCAGATGCTTGAATGTTCATAGTAATCAACCTCTTTTCAAAATATTTTTCATACTTTCAAGTTTTGAATTAATACTTGAGTTAAACAAAAATGATCCGACTTTAAGCTCAAGTCCAGCTATTATATTAGGATCATTTTCTGACTCAAGCCTTACAACACGTTTTGTAATCTTCTCTATGGATTTCTTCAATTCTTCCATTTTTGAATCACTTACCTTTTTTGCGGTCCTAATACGAACTGTGAGTTCATCTTTACTAGCTGAACAGAGCTTCAAAAAATCCTCACAAAAATTTACTAGGTCGTAACCCCGCCCTTTCCTAATCATTAGACCTACTGCGTTGTGAAGGTACTGAGGTAACTTTATTTTTCTACTTACAGTATTAAATACATTTTCCTGATCACTTGAGGAAAAGGTTGGATTTCTTAAAAAAGAATTCAACCCGTTATCTGATTTCAATATCTTCAGAAGATTAAGCACGTTTTTTTCTATCTCATTATTAGTCTTGTCTTCTTGGCACAAAGAAAATAAGGCAATTGCATACCTTGCTGATGGCTTTGAGTTTATCTCACTAATTTCTCGCAAACATATCACCTTTTCGTTGGGTTTTGTACGTTAGATACTGTAAATTGACTGACATCTCTAAATAACAGAGCAGATCAAATATGACAAGTTGTTGGTTGCTCTTTTTTTATTTTTTTTATTTTTAACCTCTAGAGCGAGACATTGTAGAGACAGGGACGTCGACTGATGTAAAATATCTCCCTGACTTCGACGACTTAACACTATTCACTGCGAAAACATTTTTCCTTGCCTCTACAATAAGAAGACCTCCCAAAAAGAAACTATTCAGCTTTTTACCCACTTTTTCCCAAAGAAGTAAAGACTTAAGCCAATAACCTTTTTTTGCAGGAAAACCATATAAACTCGGCGTTATGCTATCAATATGAAACTGGTTTTTTTGGAGTAATACAGTTAGTTGCGATATCGAATAGGGCTTCCCATACCCGAAGGGAGTACTATCAGATCTTGCCCAAAAGCCTGTCCTATTTGGTACAAGGATAACCAGTTTCCCACTGTCTTTTAATACACGAAGTACCTCTTGAAGCAAAAGATCTTGATTATCACTAACTTCTAAACCATGTGATATTAAAATTAAATCTGCTGCGGACGTATTTATTGGCCAAGACACTTCATCAACCAGAGCCGTTACACTCTGAGACACTTCGGGCCATGGAATTACACCTTGCTCACTTGGCATCAACAAGAGAAAATTCTTATTTTCGCTATCTTTTATTTTGTTCCCGAGAAATGGGCACGCAAAACCAAAGCCAACCGTCAAAGAGCCATTTTTATTATCAACTTTCTCTTCTAAAACTCTATTTATTAATAGCTTTGTCGTTTTTCCGAGTTCCGTGCTATCATAAAACTCTTTTAATTGAATAACGTCCAATCTCATCGTAAATTTTCCAATATTGCTAAATCTGTTAAATTATTGCTAGTATAAAGAGCCGTTGATAATAAAGGATCCCTTTAACATGTCTTTAATTGAAATTATTCCCTGCCTATCAGATAATTATGCCTATATTATAAGAGATGAGAAAACAAACAAGAATATTTTGGTTGATGCACCTGAGCATGGACCCATAGAAAACTATCTCGATAAAAAAGCCCTGAGCCTTGATGCTATACTTATTACTCATCATCATGATGATCACATAGATGGCATAAATAACTTAAGAATAAAATATTCTCCAAAAGTTATTGGAGCGAAAAGGGATAAACACAGGCTTCCACCACTAGACATTGAAGTAGAAGAGGGTAAAGAATTAAAAATTGGTTCAAAAACATTTGAAATTTATGATGTCGATGGGCACACGATAGGACACATTGCTTACGGTTTGATGGAAGACAAAGCATTATTTAGTGGTGACTCATTGATGGTAATGGGCTGTGGAAGATTATTCGAAGGAACGCCGGAAGACATGTGGAAAAGCCTTAAAAAACTCAAACAACTTCCGAAAGATACTATGATTTATTCAGGGCATGAGTATACAAAGTCAAACATTGAGTTTGCTTTATCAGTAGATCCGCAAAATGAGAAATTAAAAGCTAGAAGGATAAGTACATTGGATAGTCTTGCAAAAGGCATTCCCACAGTTCCTTCTACATTAGAAGATGAATTAGAAACCAATCCATTTCTTAGAGAAAGTGAGGCATCAATTCTAGATAATATCGATAAAGTAGAGCCTGACCCAATCTCTAGATTTGCAAAAATAAGGGCACTAAAGGACAACTTTTAATAATTTTTTATGATTTTGGTATTAATCAGTATATATATAGTCTAAGAATTCAATTAGAAAGGATTAAGATGCCGTCATTTTCAAGCTCACTCGAGAAAAGTATTCATAGTGCTTTAAAGCTAGCAAATGAGAGGAATCATGAACTGGCTACCTTGGAGCATTTATTACTTGCGCTTCTCGATGAAAAAGACGCATCAAATGTTTTAAATGCGTGTAACGTAAATATAGACTTACTAAAAAACAATATTGAGAACTTTCTGAATAATGAGTTAGGGAGTTTAGTTACTGAGGTCGAAGGTAGTGAAGCCGTTCCAACGACAGGTTTTCAACGAGTAATCCAAAGAGCTGCCATTCATGTACAAAGTTCAGGAAGAAATGAAGTAACTGGGGCTAATGTTTTGGTCGCAATTTTTGCAGAAAGAGAAAGTCATGCAGCATTTTTTCTTCAAGAGCAAGAAATGACTAGGTATGATGCAGTAAATTTTATAGCTCATGGAGTATCAAAAAACCCAAACTATGAGGAAACAAAAGAAGTTGACGAAGGAGATCAAAAGAATAGTTCTGAAAATACAAACACCAACCCTGAAAAAGAAACTGCTCTTTCTAAATACTGTGTAAATCTGAATGAAAAATCTAAAAACGGTGATATTGACCCGCTAATAGGCAGAAATTTAGAGGTTGAAAGATGTATCCAAATTCTGTGTAGAAGAAGAAAAAACAATCCCATACTTGTCGGAGACCCTGGTGTTGGTAAAACGGCTATAGCGGAGGGTTTAGCAAGGAAAGTAATTTCCGATCAAACTCCAGAGATTTTAAAGGGATCAACTATATATTCGCTAGATATGGGAGCTCTCCTTGCTGGCACACGTTACAGAGGTGATTTTGAAGAGCGCTTAAAGCTGGTTATGAAAGAATTAGAGAAAGACGCTAAGGCGGTTTTGTTTATAGATGAAATTCACACTGTTATTGGAGCAGGCGCAACATCAGGCGGCGCTATGGATGCATCAAACCTATTAAAGCCATCGCTTCAAAGTGGCACACTCAGATGTATGGGATCGACAACCTATAAAGAGTATAGAAACCACTTTGAAAAAGACAGAGCTCTAGCCAGGCGTTTTCAAAAAATCGACGTGGTTGAACCATCTACAGAGGATAGCATAAAAATATTGAATGGACTCAAACAATACTTTGAAGAGCACCATAAAATAAAATATTCAAATGAATGCGTCAAAACTGCCGTCGAACTTGCAAATAAATACATTCATGATAGGAAACTTCCTGATAAAGCTATTGATGTTATTGATGAGGCTGGCGCAGCCCAAAGCCTATTGCCATCTAATAAAAAGAAAAAAGTAATAGGAGTTAAGGAGATTGAAGAAATAATTTCAAAAATTGCGCGAATACCTTCCAAACGCATTTCAAAAAACGACTCAGAAGTATTAAAAGATTTGGAAAAATCACTTAAAAGAGTTGTTTTTGGACAAGATACAGCAATAGAAATGCTTGCTTCATCGATTAAGCTATCCAGAGCGGGTTTACGAGAGCCTGAGAAACCAATTGGATGCTATCTCTTTGCTGGGCCTACAGGCGTAGGAAAAACAGAAGTATGTAAGCAATTAGCTGATGTTTTAGGTATCTCTATGCTTAGGTTCGATATGTCAGAGTACATGGAAAAACATTCTGTCTCTCGTCTCATAGGAGCTCCCCCAGGATACGTAGGCTTTGACCAAGGAGGGTTACTTACTGATGGTGTTGATCAGCAACCATATTGTGTATTATTGCTAGACGAGATTGAAAAAGCTCACCCAGACGTATTTAACATTCTACTGCAGGTAATGGATCACGGAAAACTTACAGACCATAATGGCAAATCGGTTGACTTTAGAAATGTTATTCTCGTTATGACATCAAATGCAGGTGCGAGTGAGCAGGCGAAAGAGGCAATCGGATTCAATCGAACCAAAAGAGAGGGGGAAGCAGACGCAGCAATTGTAAAGATGTTCACACCTGAGTTTAGGAACAGGTTGGATTCAGTAATAACATTTAATTCTCTTTCTCTTGATATAATTATGCAAGTTGTGGAAAAGTTTATTTTGCAACTAGAAGGCCAACTTATAGATAGGAATGTTACCATTGAGTTTTCTGATGATACATTGAAATGGTTAGCTGACGAAGGCTACGATGAAAAAATGGGAGCAAGACCTATATCTAGAAAGATTCAGGAGCATATTAAAAAGCCACTTTCCGAAGCATTGCTTTTTGGAGAGCTGAAGAAAGGCGGTATAGTGAAGTTATCTATTAATAAAAACAAGCTTGATTTAGCTTTCAAACCTTTAAGCGAAAGACAATCAAAAAAAATAAAAGCAAATATTCTCTCATAATTATCGCTCTGTTAACTTGAATTCTATCCGCCTGTTTTTAGCGAGATCCTCTTTTAAGTCGGAAGTGGAAATAGGCTGATGCTCTCCGAACCCTGCCGCAGACATTCTTTTGGGATCTATTTCGTGGTTGGCGATCATATACTTAACTACAGACAGCGACCTAGCCTGGCTTAATTCCCAATTATCCTTAAAAATGCTGTTCTGACTAACCGGAGTTTTATCAGTATGGCCGTCTACTCTTAGAACCCAATTTATATCCTCGGGAATCTTTTGCGAAATATCTTTAAGTACATTTGATATAGTATCCAACTGAAGTTTACCCTCCAACCCGATATCAGCAGAACCTCTATCAAATAAAACTTCAGAAGAAAAAACAAATCTATCACCAACGACATCGATTCCCTCAATGTCTCCAAGGATCTTTTTTAATCTCCCAAAAAAGACAGATCTATATTCTCTAAGGTTCTTCGTTTCATTTTCTAATCTCTTTCGCTCCTTTTCTTCTAGCTCAGCTCTTATTTTTTGTTCAGACGCAACTTTTGCTAGGGCAGCATTTAATTTTGCTCCTAATGATTTAATTTCTACATTATTAGAAAAGTCCTTTTCGATAGTTGCATCTAGTATCCCTGTTAATTCCTTCAGTCTCTCTTTAAGGGAATTTGTTTGCATTGTTAGATTAGCTACCTCTTGCATTGAAGCTTCGGCCTTTTCCTCCTGAACACTCAATCTCAGCCTCGCTTCCCTTAGAGCTAAATCCTTCTCCTTGAGGATGCTATCATTTCCCGACAATTTTTTCTCAAATTTATCAGCACGTTCTTTTAAGATCCGTTGCGCTTCTCTTGAAGCGGCTAATAGTTTTAGTGTTTCCAGTGCGTTTTTTCTTTCTTCCTCAATAGTAAGGGTTATTAGGGCTAACTCTTCCTTCTTCTCCATTAAACTTTCTTGTAACTTTGTTATCGCATACTGTTCCAGTACTCGCTGTTTCTCTGCATCAGTCAAGTCCCTATTAATCGATTCCATCTTATCTTTGACCCTACTGAGCTCAATATCCTTTTCCACCGTTAAATTTTCCAGTGACCTATTTTCAAATTTTAATTTTTTTACTAATTGCTCTAAAGCTTCGTTGGATGCTGCCAACATTTTTTCTTTAGAAATTTTTTGATTAATGGTATCTTTCGCAGTAGCCAAAGCCATCTCCGCAGCTTCCCTGTTTGAAATTTCTCTAGATGTTTTTTCCATCTCAAGTTTTAGATTTTCATTAAGCTCTAAACGTTTAGCTATCAAAGACGCAACTTGGGTTTTAAAGTCTGTTATTTTCGCTTCTGCAATTGTCATATCATTTCGTAATTTTGTAAGTAAATTTATTTTTTCTTGTAACTGAGCCTCTTGCCTAGTCAGTTTGGCTTTTTGCTCGCTTGATAAAACTTGCAAATTTGACTTCTCAGTTTTTAACATCCCCAATTGGTTTCTTAAATCCTCGAGGTTATTACCTAATTGTGAAAGCTCCGTTTGCTGCTCATCGAGCTCAATTTTTTGAGAGGAGATTGTATCTTGTAAAACTGATTGAACTATCATAAATATTGATAGAATAAACATTAGGATTAACAATATGGCCGTCATCGCATCCACAAATCCAGGCCATATATTGGTAGTAAATCGCTCTCCACTCCTCCTGGTAAGCATAGTTAACCCTTGCTGCTATTCCTTGCCAAATCAATTATCGCTTTACTGAGTTGAGCTAGATCTGATCTTAGTTCTGAAAGAGCATCCTGACGCGCATTAGCCAATTCATCAACCAATCTTGAAAGTTGCACTTCAATATTCCTCAGACGGGTCAAGTTCTCTAAATCTCGGGTACTTCTCTCCCCAAACTGTCCTTTAATTAATGTATTCAGATCTTGTTGAGAAGAAACCATTTTTTCAATAGAGGTTTTATCAAATCCATCAGTATTAGTTATAGTTTTTGAACCTATAACCTTTGAACCTGCAAGCTCTTCTATAGCCTTAGATAAGCTATTTATTTGCTCATTTGTTTTAGCGCTATTATCGATCGATTTTTCAAACATTTGTCCAAGCTCAGATATTTGCGACCCAACTGCTGATATAATTGGACTTAGTTTACCATCATTGGTTGTCTCATCGACATTTTCAGTATCTCCAAAAATACCTATGCTAGTGAAAGATGAAAGCCATTCTTCCAATTGCATATAGAATCTGTTTTGTCCATGGTTTGCAAATAGCTCCAAAAGACCAACAACTAAACTACCAGCCAGACCCAGAAGAGATGAGGCAAATGCTGTGCCCATACCACCAAGTTGACCTTCTAAACCCGCCATTAAGTTATCAAAAACCTCTATTCCTGTTTGCCCTTCTTTCGGCACTAAACTTTTTATAGTGTTAACAACCTCAGGAACGGTAATCGCGAGACCATAAAAGGTCCCTAAGAGACCTAAAAAAATCAGTAGATTTATAACATATCGTGTTAGATCTCTTGCCTCATTCAATCTAGTTGCCACCGAGTCTAGTATCGAGTTTAAAGAACTCGAAGTTAGAATAGTTTTTGATTTTTTCCCTTTCAATAAAGATGCCAGAGGTATCAACAATCTGGGAGGGTCTGAGAACTCATGACCGGGCGTATCGAGGGCAAAACTCTCAACCCAGTTCACCGCTGCGATTATTACAAATATTTGCCAAAAACAACAAAGAATCCCAAAAAAGAAAACCGTTAAAATGACGCCATTTAAATATGGTGAAGACAAGAAAATAGGTGCAACGGAGGGGAACATAAAATAACTGCCCACCATTACTAATAATAACGAAATGAGCATTAATACAACTTGTTGTATAGGCTGGCTGAACCCCTGTGTTTCAGCTTTTACTAATTTGAGTGAGTATTTTTTCTTCTTTACCAATATCTATCCAAAATTTTATTAAAGTCATATTTAATTGTTCTTAGCCACTTGAAAAAGTATTACCATTGATGAATCCAGAACATATACCAAATTTTCATGAAAAAAAAAATATATACCTTTTCCTTAATTCTATTTGCTTTTTTATTTGCATTGTACTTTGTATGGGCACTAGCTGCAAATATTCAAAAAGAAGCGCTTAAACAGCATTTAAGTAATGAATGGGCAGTAACTTTAAGCGATGAAAAAATTACAACTGATGGCTTTCCTTTTAAATTTGGAATAAAAGTGTCGAATTTTCAATCCCAGTTAAATAATTCTCCTATAAATTTGAAATTCCTAAAATTAGAAATCATAAGATTAATTTATAATTTTTCTGACTTCATTCTATTTTTGGAGAAACCTATGGTCACGAGTATTTACTATCCAAAATTCAACAGCTCATCAAATAAATTGAAGGCCAGCATATCTGACAGACCTTTTTCTGGTAAATTTAAGTTAATAACTGAACAAGAAAATTGGCAACTATCCGACGATAGAGACACTAAAATACTTGAAGCTAAAGAAGTGATTTTTGCGCTAAAGGATGCGGATCAATTGAATTTAGATTTTTATTTCCAAGCGGATAATTTAGGGATTAGCATTTTGGATAAAATTTATAAAAAAGATCCTGAAAAGCCAAATAAGTTAATCCTTAAAGGTTCAATATTAAATAGTGTTACAAGTAGCCGAGAAGCACCTTATAAGCCAATAAAACTCGAAAACATAATGTTAGAAAAACTAGATATGAATATTGGATTTTTTAAGCTAAGTTGCAATGATGTGGTTGCAGTAAACTTTTTTGAATTGACTACCGAAGAAGATGTTGCTTGTCTTTTAAAACTTAGCCCAAAGAAAATTTCAAAAATAAAAACGGATAATAAATCAATTCAAAGTATTATAGATATTGTCAACTTGCTTTTTATCATCAACAGTCCAACGAGGTATGCTGAACTACAAGAAATTCCCATAAAGCTTAGCTTAAATAAAGGGTTATTTTATATAAACTCTATTCCTATTTACCAGTTTCCAATACAATACTAGTCTCTCCCAAAGTTTGGTGTACCTGTATCTTGACCAGCAGCTACTATACCTTTTCTTATGCTTCTAGTTCTTTCAAAATATTTTAACAAATATTCACCGTCTTTTTTTCGTATGGCTCGCTGCAATGAAAATAGTTCCTCCATAAATCGACCTAATACTTCCAAATGCGCATCTTGATTATTTAAAAAAATATCTCGCCACATAACTGGGTCAGATGCCGCTATTCTTGTGAAGTCTCTGAAACCCGCTGCTGAATAATTGATTATTTCCGACTTTGTAACTGTTTCTAGGTCATCAACAACCCCTACCATAGTGTATGCAATTAGATGAGGTGCATGAGATGTAACGGCAAGAACCAGATCATGATGTTCTGGTGTCATTATTTTAGTTTGCATACCTAAAAACTTCCAAAAGGTCTCAAGACTATTCAATGCTTTCTTGTTAGTTTTTTTTGTGGGTGTCAGTATGCACCAGCGGCCTTCAAACAGCCCCGCGTAACCTGAGTCAGGGCCCGATCTTTCAGTTCCAGCAATGGGGTGAGAGGGAACATACTTACCTCCAACGCTCTCTATGTCAGTCCCTATTTCTTCAATAACTGACAGTTTTACTGACCCAACGTCTGTAATTGTTGTCCCGGGCTCAATAATTTTTTTTAATCTCTTTGTTACAGCTTGCATTTGGCCAACGGGTACACAGAGTATTATAAGCTGGGACCCGCTCACCGCCTTATCTAAATTACTTTCAACTTTGCATAAACCGATCTTTTTTGCTCTATTTCTTACTACTTTATCCTTATCGTATCCTACCAATTTAATTGTGGGATCTTTTTGTCTTAAAGTCAGACATATCGAAGACGCAATTAAACCTAGGCCTATAACGGATATTTTTCTAAACTCTTTCATTTTTTTCAAAATACTCTGCTAGGGTTAAATATAGCTTTTCGCATATTTCCTTGCTACCAATTGAAAGTCTAAGGCATTTTGGAAGGCCATAAGAGCCTACCTTTCTTAGAATAAATCCTTTTCCCTTTAAGAATAAATCAATTGTATTGGCTTGCTCTTCGCTCAGAAATCTTAGGAGCAAAAAGTTTGCAAACGATTGGTCTATCTTCAATCCAAGACCAAGCAATTTATTTCGGAGTGCGTCTCTATTTACTTTGTTGAGCTCTCTTTGCTCGTTAACGAACTTTATATCTGCAATACTTAATTCGGCCATTTTCAAACCCAAAGACGATACGTTAAAAGGTGATCGAACTGAATTCAAAACATCTGTTATATCTCTTGCACCATAGCCCCACCCGACGCGCAATCCACCAAGCCCGAATATTTTAGAAAATGTTCTAGTCACAAATAAATTTCCATATTTATTTACTAATGAAATTCCTCCATCACAAGAATCCACATATTCTGAGTAAGCACCATCCAAGACAAGTAAAATGTTGTCAGGTATTTTATTTAGGAGCTCCTCTACTGCAGCTTCTGAAATCATAGTTCCTGTTGGATTATTTGGGTTCGCCAAAAAAATCATTTTTGTTTTGCCTGTAATAGCTGCACAAATATTCTCTACAGATGCAGTGCGATTTTTTTCTTTAACCTCTACAGGCTTCGCTCCAGTGGCTAAAGCAGACAGCTTATACATTAAAAAGCCATGCTCCGTATGAATAACCTCATCATTTTTCTCACAGAAACAGCGACATAATAATTGGATGATCTCATCAGATCCAGCTCCACAAATTATTCTATTAGGATCTACATCATGTATCTCACCGATTTTACGTCGTAGAGCAAAATGATTACTATCTGGATACTCAAAAATGTTTTTAGAGTAATATGCAAACTGATTGAGCACCTCATTACATGGGCCATTCATGTTCTCGTTCGCACTCAACTTTACTACATTCTCTTTGCCTCTAATAACACTTTCTCCGCTTTCATACAAAGGCATATTGTAAAAATGGGATAGGGGCCTTATGTTAATATCAAAATTTTTCATTAGTCTTTTTAAATAATAACTCTCCTGAACTAATAGAAATTATACGGATCAATGTCCACACTAAAGTAAATATTATTTGGAACTGTAATATTTTTCAGCCAGTCTCGCACTTCGATCTGCGAAATTTTTGTCATTTTATTCGACTTTATAAGTAACCTTACTCTCGTTTTATTTTTTATTCTTGAAATTGGTGCGATAGCAGGACCAAAAATCTCAAAGTCCTGTAATTTTAGTGAATAAAATTGATTTTTTAGTTCCTTACCAAAATCTATAAGTGCGCGCTCCTTTCTTCCTGACAATATCAACGATATAAATTTTCCATGAGGCGGAACATTTGCTTCTATTCTTTGTTCTAACTCCGTGTTTAGAAATATTTCTCCGTGATCCCTTAGTAAAGCTTGTAAGACAGGATGTCGAGGTATCCAAGTTTGAATTAATGCACGCCCGTCAGAGGCATACCGTCCTGCTCGCCCTATAACTTGTTTAATTACCTGATAGCTTTTCTCCATTACCCTATAATCGCCAGCATTTAGACCCATGTCTGCATCAATTACTGCTACAAGCTTTAAATGAGGAAAATTATATCCTTTAGCTACCAATTGAGTACCTATAATGATATCAATTTCCCCTGACTTTATTTTATCTATATCTTCTAAATGTTTTTCTCCCTTTGAAAAACTATCTGAAGAAAAAATCTGTGACGAAGCATTGGGAAACAGTCTAGAAATCTCATCTCTAATTCTTTCAACACCTGGCCCAATAGGTATAAAATTATCATCCGACTTACACTTAACACATTTCGTTTTTTCTGAAACTTTATACCCACATATATGGCACAGGTAACACTTTTTTGTCTTGTGATAAACTAGCTTTGTACTGCAATTTTTACATGTCAACGAAATTCTGCATGCTGTGCAAAATGCTATTGGCGCATAACCCCTTCTATTCAGAAAAATTAGAATCTGCTCTTTTTTTTCCAAACTTATCTTTATCTGATTAATGATTGGAACAGATATCCAACTATTTTTTGGGGTTCCTTCAACATTCATATCGATTAAAGTCACTCTCGGTTCATAAACTTCACCAAAACGTTTTGGAAGTTCAACTTTACGATACTTACCCAATCTACAATTATGCCATGTCTCGATACTGGGAGTAGCTGAAGATAGAATGATTCGCGATTTCAAAGTTGAAGCTCTTAAAACAGCGAGATCTCTTGCGTTATAAATCGGAGCTTCTTCTTGCTTATAAGAGGAATCGTGCTCTTCGTCCACAATGATAAGTTTTAAGTTTTTAAATGGTAAAAAAAGTGCTGATCTGGCTCCTATCAGAAGCTTTAAATGACCGCTTACTACATTCTTAAACACTTTTCGTCTTTCGTTTAAAGATAGTTGTGAATGCCATTCACCGGCAAGTGCTCCATATCTTTTTATAATACGTTGTTTAAAATCGACAGTTAAGGAAATTTCAGGTAATAAAATAAGAACTTGTTCTCCTTTTTCTATACGCTCACTTACTAGATTCAAATAAACCTCGGTTTTACCTGAACCAGTAACACCAAATAATAGCCATGACTGAAACTCATTCTCTACATACTTTTCTCTTATTTTTGCCACTGCTTGTCTCTGTTGAGAAGATAATGTAATAGGTTCATTGAAAATTTTTTCTTGTTTATATTTATTTTCGATGACCTTCGATAACACTCCTTTATTTTCCAAACTTCTTACAACTGAAGAACTTACACCTAGATCTTTTTTTATTTGTCTATATTGAACGATTCTCTGAGGTTGCTCTTTGAAATAGCTAATAAGTTCCTTTTGACGCTTTGTGATTTGGGAGTGGTTGGAGCTATTCAGCGAATAGGCAATAGGCATTTTTTGATCTTTATGAAACTTTAAGTTTTGAACAGCCATTTTTAAAAAAGATTGTATTGGAGATAGCGTGTAAGCATGTGTCTTTTTCAAGAAATCGATAAAATCAGGCTCCAGTTTTATCTTGTTAACAGTTCCAATGATCTTCTTAAGTCGACTATGATCGAATTTAGTATCCCCCTCACTCCAAACAATGCCAACCACCACTTTGGAACCTAAGGGCACTTCTACTAAACTGCCAATTCCAATATTGTCATCTATGGTACTGTAGTCCAAAACTGGAAGCTTTGGATTTGTAAAGATAACTCCAAACTGTTTTTCAAATGCCATTTATCTGAGTTTACACTTTTTCTCTTCCTTTGAAATAAATCACCATATAAACTAAACTCCAAGAAAATATATTGAATTGGATCAGATTTCATGCAGCTTTTTTTGGATGGTTCAGACATTGATAAGATACGCAAGTACCATGGACTCGGTCTTATAGACGGCGTAACAACCAACCCATCGATCATATTAAAGTCAGGTAGAAACATGGTCGAGGTGATATCTGAATTGGCAGGAATAGTTTCTGGCTCTGTAAGTGCTGAGGTATCAGCGCTAGATTCAGATACAATGGTACAACAAGGTATAAAGCTTGCCGAGATAGCAGAGAACGTTACTGTTAAACTTCCGATCACTTGGGATGGATTGAAGGCTTGTAAAACTTTATCCAACAAAGGTATAAGTGTGAACATGACTCTTTGTTTTTCTTCTTCGCAAGCTCTCTTAGCTGCAAAAGCTGGAGCTGAGTATGTAAGTCCCTTTATCGGTCGTTTAGATGATTTAAATTTAGAAGGAATAGATTTGATATCAGATATAAAGTTAATTTACTCAAACTATAAATTTTCGACTAAAATTCTGGCGGCATCTATACGAACCATTAATCATGTAAAACAATGCGCACGCTTTGGAGCAGATGTTGCAACAATTCCCTTAGATATTTTTGAAAAGCTTGTAAAGCATCCCCTAACTGACTCTGGTTTAAGCCAATTTACGGCTGACTGGGAAAAAACTGGTCAATCTATTATTTAAAAAATATATGAATAAAATTGAAATAGTTCCCGAAGAGCGACAAAAAATCTTAGAAAATCCAGACTTAATTTTACTGGACAAAGAATTATTGCTTGCACTTTTAAAGGACTCAGATTTTCCTGATGAAGAAAATCTGATCGATATCAGAAATGTTTTTCTAAAAAAACTTGGAGAGAAAGTAGAAAAATTAAAAAGTACCAACAGTCAAATCATTCAACATGCTTACGAAAATCAATTGGGAATTAAGAAAATTCATGAGTGTTGCTTAAAAACTATTGAAACAAGGGATATAGGCGCTCTCTTTGAATTTCTATGTTTAAAAGCCACAGAAATATTACGAGTAGATTTTATAAAAATAGTTGTAAGCAACAATACATTCTATAATTCCAACATTCAAAACTGTATTTTGAAATCTAATGAAGAGATAGTCAAATTTGCACAGAAAATAGGCATAACAAAAGGAAAAACCGTTCGCCTGACAAATGTAGTTAACGATAAAAAAAAAGAGGCTGAGCAATTAATTGCTAGAGAAGAGCGCACAAAATCGGAAGCAATTATTTCCCTTTTAGTTAATAGCGAATTTAAAGGATTTCTTTTCTTTGAGTCAGTCGACGAATCCACTTTTTCGGTTGATCAGTCAACAGATTATTTAGAGTTTTTTGCTCAGGTAATATCAAAGCACTTGGAAAGCTTGTTATACAAATGAAGATAGAGTTAAACGCCTTAATAAAAGAGTGGGAATCACATAACATAAATTTGAGAAACCTTTCTGAAAACTCCGTTAAAGCATACTCATTGGACTTGAAAGATTTTCTTCATTTTTCATTTCAAGAATCCCAACTTGTTTTAAAATCTGATCTATCAAATATAAGTTCTCATAATATTAGGCTATGGATTTTAAGCCTTCGAAATAGGTCGGTAAAAGCTTCTTCTCTTTCTAGAAAAATATCTAGCTTAAAAAACTTTTTCCAATGGTTAGAAAACTCCTATAATGTTTCCAACACAGCTATTTTAAATTTAGATTCTCCGAAAAAAGATAAAAAACTTCCAAGACCGATAACTATCAACGAGATAAAAAAACTATTCACAGCCTTCGAAAACAAAAAAGAGAAACAGTGGATAATATCCAGAAACCAAGCCATCTTTCTATTACTATATACCTGTGGTCTGAGAATTTCGGAAGCACTAGATTTAAAAACAGATATGCTACCGTTAAATACAAGTGTCTTGATCAAGGGCAAAGGAAAAAAAGAGCGAATGGTACCAATAATTGATATTGCTAACCAAGCAATTGAAAATTATAACAAACATTGCCCTTATCCTATTTCTAACAGTGAATATGTTTTTCTTGGAATAAGAGGAAAACGAATGTCTCCAAGATCTTTTCAGAAGGCATTGGAAAGAGCAAGAGGGTTGATTGGTCTTCCTTCGTCAACCACACCTCACTCATTGAGACATTCATACGCCACCCACTTATTAAATGCAGGTACAGACTTACGAAGCATCCAAAAGCTTCTTGGTCACTCTGCATTGAGCAGCACACAAATATATACTCAAATAGAACAAAAAAGATTACTACAAGTCTATAAATCTACTCATCCTAGAGAGCGAGTAAATTAATAATCCCATTTTAATTTAAACGACTACCTGCTTGCAACGATCACATAAGTCGTCGCCATCGCTTTTATCTATTGGCAAGTTGAGCGTCCAGCATCGTTGGCACTTTTTCCCTTGTGCAGTGTTACAAATTACTCCAACATCAGGAACATCATCGAGCGTAAAACACGCATCAGCTATGCTAGTCGGGGAAAATTCGACATCTGTACCCGATGTAATACACACTTCGCTCATATCTACCGACTTTATTATGTCAAAGAGCTCTTTGTCTTTTATATAGATAATCGGCCAAGCCTCTAAACTTGAACCTATTACCTTGTCTTGTCTCAACACTTCTATAGCCCCAGTTACGACGCGTCTCACGTTTCTAATTTTATCCCAGTAATTTACATGTTCAAGATTATACCATTCTTTTTCGTTATTGGGAATATCCAGTAAGTGTACTGAATTTCCTTCTTTAGGAAATCTCTCTAAATACACTTCTTCCATTGTAAATGGTAAAATTGGGGAAAACCAAGTTGTCAATCTAAAAAACAAGATATCAAGAACTTTAAGTGTGGCTCTTCTTTTTAAACTATTCTGGGAATCACAATACAAAACATCCTTTCGAATATCGAAATAGAACGAAGAAAGATCTTGGGTGCAGAATTGGAAATAAGTTTGAAACACCGATTGAAAAGAATACTCTTGGTAAGAGGATCTTATTTTCTCATCAACTTCGCAGACTCTATGAAGAATATACTTTTCGAGATTAGGTAATTCATTATAAGCTATATCTTGTTGGTCGGAATACGTACCTAAGTTTCCTAGTAAAAATCTTACAGTGTTCCTTAATTTTCGATAACTATCAGTCACCCCTTTTAGAATTTCATTTCCTATCCTTAAGTCTACTGTGTAGTCACTTTGAGCAACCCAAAGTCTCAGTATATCCGCTCCAAACTGCTTGATTACCTGCTGAGGGCTTACTGTATTACCAAGTGATTTGGACATCTTAAAACCCTTTTCATCCAAAATGAATCCATGGGTTAATACACCTTGGTAGGGGGCTTGTCCCTGAGTGCCACACGATTGAAGGAGAGAGGAATGGAAAAAACCTCTATGCTGATCTGTCCCTTCCAGATATAGATCAGCGGGCCACTTTCCATCTGCTCTGTCTCGGAGAACATAGGCATGCGTTGAACCTGAGTCAAACCAGACATCAAGGATGTCCATCACTTGTTCATAGTCATCTGGAGAATATAATCCCTCTAAAAATCGTTCCTTTGCGCCTTCTTGAAACCAAGCATCTGCACCTTCTTTTTTGAGTATATCAGCCAGTCTCTCATTAAGCTTTTCATCCTTGAGAATGAAATCCTCATGATCAGGGCCCAAACCCTTTTTTATGAAACATGTTAATGGGACACCCCATGCTCTCTGTCTAGATAAAACCCAATCTGGTCTTGTCGATACCATGCTATGAAGCCTATTCCTACCACTTTTTGGAACCCACTCTACCAGTTTATCTATCGAATGAAGTGCTCTCTCCCGTATGGTTTTACCAAATTCATCTTTACCATCCTTTAGATCCTTATCTATATTTACAAACCATTGAGGAGTATTTCTAAAAATTACTGGAGCTCTAGATCGCCAGCTATGAGGATATGAATGTTCCAAAATACCTCTAGCAATCAGCTTATTTGCTTCTATTAATTTTTGGATTACAGCCCTATTCGCTTCGCCATCTTTTCCCTTATTGTTAAATATTTGCAAGCCTTTGAAAAATGGGACAGCTGTTGAAAAGCTACTGTCATCCTCGACATTATTTGTCATACGAGATAGCCATCCACGCTTAAGGAAAACTTCAAAGTCTTCAGCTCCATGACTTGGAGCGATATGTACAAAACCAGTCCCAGCATCATCTGTAACATGATCCGCCTCAACTAAGGGAACAGCATAATCCCAAAAGCTTTCAGCACCTTCAAGCTTTGAAAACGGATGGGTTAAAGTAATCCCGTTGAAATCATCCAAACTCAACTCACGTATTTTTTTATACTTTGTAACCCTGGAATTTTCCATTGTCTGTTCAGCAAGCTTATCAGCAAGTATGATAGTGTTTTTTGGCTTGGCCCAGCTTTCATCTTGAACCTCTTCTATTTCATAAAGTCCATATTTTATGGATTTGTTGAAAGCTACTGCTTTATTTGAAGGTATGGTCCAAGGTGTTGTAGTCCATATTACAATATCGGAACCCTTCAAATCGCCATCGGCTATACTGAACCTAACCCAGATGGTAGTGCTACGGTGATCTCTATACTCAATCTCTGCCTCAGCAAGAGCCGTTTTCTCGACAGGGGACCACATGACCGGTTTGGAACCTCTATACACAACTCCTTTCATAACCAGTTTTACAAACTCGTCTGCAATTACTGCTTCACTATTATAATCCATGGTTGAGTATGGATTATCCCAATCACCAGTTACTCCTAGCCGTTTAAATTCTTCTTTTTGAATTTCTATCCAATGGCTTGCAAAGTCTCTACAGTCTTCACGAAGCTCATTTATCGGTACGTCTTCTTTTGATCTCCCTTTTTCTCTATATTTCTCTTCAATTTTCCATTCGATAGGTAACCCATGACAATCCCACCCAGGTACATAAATACTGTCATTACCCAAAACTTGTTGACTCCTTACTACAAAATCTTTCAGAATTTTATTTAAAGCATGCCCAATATGTAGGTTTCCATTTGCATAAGGTGGGCCGTCATGGAGAACAAATACTTTCCTGTCACTTATGTCTTCTCTAAGCTTTTTATATATATTCAATTTTTCCCAACGGGCTAACCACTCTGTTTCCCTTTCAGGTAGATTGGCTCTCATCGGAAAATTTGTGTTAGGTAAGAATAAGGTTTCTTTATAATCTTTATCGTTTGATGACATTTTATTTCTTGAGTTTTTTTAATAGTTGTTTAGTAGAAAATCGATTTATATACAATTAAATATTTTTTTCGTAAATTTGGTTTTTCGTAAATTAAACATTTTTAGAAACTCAAGATATGTATAGGTATGCTCTCACAATAGAATACGATGGTTCACCATTTCATGGCTGGCAGGTACAAAACGACATGATCACCGTACAAGGAGTTGTGTTTGATGCAATAAAAAAACTTGATATGAATTGTGAAAATTTCGTCGGGGCTGGAAGAACGGATGCCGGGGTACATGCTATCGGACAGGTTGCTCATGTTGACTTAGCAATTAAACGTGATTGTGAAACTGTACAAAATGCAATTAATTATTATCTCAACAAATATCCAGTTTCTATATTAAATGCTAGATTTGTTAACAATCAATTTCACGCACGCTTTTCTGCTATAAAGCGGCATTACATATATAAAATTTTTTCCAGGAAAACAGATTTAACTTTTGAGAAAAATCAATATTGGCACGTAAGGCACAGCTTAAACAAATCAAGTATGCAGCTGGCTGCGAATTACCTCACAGGAAGGCATGATTTTTCAGCATTTCGATCCTCAATTTGTCAAGCATCTAGTCCAATAAAAACAATAGATACAATTAGCATCCAGTCTGAAGAGATAAGAGATGGAGTTGTTTATCAATTAAGTTTTTCAGCAAGATCTTTTCTGCACCATCAGGTTCGAAGCATTGTAGGTTGCTTAGAGAAAGTTGGTTGTGGAAAATGGGGGGCCAAAAAGATACAGGAAATACTATTGTCTAAAGATCGAAGTCGATGTGCTGCATTAGCTCCATCTGGTGGCCTGTACTTAGCAAGAATTGATTATTAACATTTATGAGCTGAATAGAAAGTTCATAATATCACCATCTTTAACTAAGTAGTCTTTTCCTTCACTTCTTACGTTTCCTAATTCTTTCGCTTTCAACCAACCGCCAGCTGATACAAAATCGGAGTAACTCACCGTTTCCGCTCTTATAAAACCTTTTTTGAAGTCGGTGTGTATTTTTCCAGCAGCTTCTGGGGCAAAAGTTGAATTGGTGATGGTCCAGGCTCTGGTTTCCTTAGGGCCAGAAGTGAAATAAGTACACAACCCTAGAAGTTCGTATCCAGTCTTTATTAATTTTTCAAGTCCGGTTGATTCCATTCCCATTTCAAACAAAAGCTCTTTTAGCTCATTTTTATCCGATATTTCGCTCAGCTCTTGCTCAATCGAAACTGAAATATTTAAAGTTGAAGCCTCCAACGTCTTTGCTAAAGCCTCTACTCTTTTTGAGTATTCGTTTCCCTCTCTTACACTATTTTCGTCCACATTACAGATAAACAATATAGGTTTTGAAGTTAAAAATTGAGATAATTGCAACATTTTTAACTCATCATCAAAAAATTTTCCTTGTCTTACTGGTATTCCATCTTCTAAAAGTTTTAGCACTTTCTCCAGAAATACTAAGGTAAGCACTTCATCATTTTTCTTACCACCTCTTTTTTTATAGTTCTCTATTCGCTTTGTTACACTTTCTAAATCAGCTAATAAAAGCTCAGTATTAATAATATCAATATCAGCTACTGGATCTATTGCGTTGTTAACATGAGTTATGTTTTCATCCTCAAAGCATCTTGTGACATGGGCCAACGCATCACATTCTCTAATATTTGCCAAGAACTTATTGCCCAAACCCTCGCCTTTTGAAGCCCCCTTTACCAAACCAGCAATATCGATAAATGTCATTTTGGTAGGTATTGTTTCATTAGATACAGAAATTTTTGAAAGCTCCAAAAGTCTTCGGTCTAGAACCGTTACCTCACCAATATTTGGGTCTATTGTACAGAATGGAAAATTTGCCGCTTGTGCGCTTTTGGATTTCGTCAAAGCATTGAACAAAGTTGACTTTCCCACATTCGGCAGACCAATAATTCCTGTCTTAAAACCCATTTTATATATTCCCTTATCCAGTTAATTACTATATTAGTCTTTGATCGATTTTATTCTGTAGTTTAAAATGAACAAGTTTTGTGAATAATTTAAATAGAGTAACCATGTCAAGGCTTAATAAAAAATTCCACCAATTAACTGCTGAAGATAAAAAAGCTTTCATTCCATTTATAATGGCAGGATTCCCGGACATCAGATATTCAAGTAACCTACTTCAAAAATTACCAAGTCTGGGGGCAGATATTATAGAAATAGGAATGCCATTTACCGATCCAATGGCAGATGGAAAAATCATCCAAGATGCAGGACATGAGGCATTAGAAGCTGGTTTCAAGATGGAAAACTTATATCAAATGATTGAGAGTTTTAGAGAGAATGATCAAGATACTCCTATAATTTTGATGGGTTACTACAACCCTATACATAAGTTTGGATCAGAAAATTTCGTAAAAAAAATTAAGAACCTTGGGGTCGATGGACTTATAATTGTTGATTTGCCCCCTGAAGAGGATAGTGAATTATGTATTTTTTGCTTTAATCACAAACTCCATTTTATAAGGTTACTTACACCAACAAGTGATAACCAGAGGTTGCCAACACTTTTAGATAATTCAAGTGGCTTTCTTTATTATGTATCGGTCGCCGGTGTTACTGGATCTAAGGTCCCTGTTAAGCAGGTTGTTGCCGATGAGATAAGTAGAATAAAAAAATATACTGATTTACCTATTTGTGTTGGTTTTGGAATAAAGTCACCCGAAGATGCAAAATCAATTTCTCTTTCAGCTGATGGGGTTGTAGTCGGTTCAGCTATTATAGAAACAGTTCAAAAGGGTGCATCAGAGCGTGAAGTTTCGGACTTTATAAGTAGCCTATCAAAATCCGTTCATTCAAATTAAAAAAATTTTGACCTTCAGACCGAAGTAATATATTAACTCTCTAGAACTTTTTATAAAGGATTACGAAGATGGCAGATAATTTGTCTTTAACAGCAACCGTGAGAGAAGGCGTTGGAAAAGGGGCTGCAAGAGAGGCGAGGAGAAATGATCTAGTTCCTGGCATCGTTTATGGAGGATCAGAAGATCCATTGAATATAAACGTAAAGTTTAATGAATTGTTAAAAAAGCTTAACGCAGGTAAGTTTATGTCGACGTTGATTAACCTGTCGATAGAAGGAAAAACTATACAGGTAATCTGTAGAGACATTCAGAAACATATTGTGAAAGATCTGCCAACACACCTTGATTTTATGCGCTTGTCAAAAACTGCTAGAATTAAATTATTTATACCTGTTGTTTTTAATAACCAAGACATATGCAAGGGAATAAAGCGAGGAGGCGTTTTGACTGTTGTTAGGCCAGAAGTGGAATTGATAGTGAATGCTATGGAAATCCCATCAGCGCTGGAAGTAGATGTAAAAGACTTTGAGGTTGGTGATACCATTACAATATCAAATATCGTGCTTCCCGCTGGAACTGAAACTACAATTAAAGGAAGAGATTTTGTTGTGGCCAATATACAAGCCCCAAGCGGATTGAAGTCAAGTGAAAATGAGAGTACAGAGTCTGATGATACGGCTACCAATACAATTGAAGAAGAAAAAGAAGAAGCTGCTCAAGAATAGATTGGATAGCCTTAGATAGTGAAGTTACTCGTTGGCCTTGGAAACCCCGGTTCAGTACACCTGAATAATAGGCATAATTTAGGTTTTATGGCACTAGATCACTTTTATACACATTACCAGTTTGAAGACTGGAAAATCAAATTTGGCGGAGTGTTCGCAGCTAAACTGTTCGGTCCTGAAAAAATTATTTTGGTAAAGCCTCAGACTTACATGAATCTGTCTGGCACTTGTGTGGCAAAGTTTAAGCTATTTTTCAAAGTTAGTGAAGATGATATATTTGTTATTTATGATGATATCGACTTAGAATTAGGACATATGAAGTTTAAACAGGGTGGAGGAGATGCAGGGCACAGGGGCGTTAGATCGATATCTGAGCACTTGGGAACTAAAGACTTTAACAGGCTTCGTGTAGGCGTAGGGCGTCCTCGTACAAAAGAAGAAGTATCGTCTTTTGTGCTATCAAATTTCTCTAAAGCTGAAAAAGACAAAATTGTAACTTCAATACAAAAGCTCTGTGAGGATTTTGAAGAAATAATTCAGAAAAGGCTTACTTAACTCACCAGAGACACATCTAATCTTTCGGCTACGGTAAAAATATCCTTATCACCCCTCCCGCACATATTCAAAAGAATAAGTTTATCGTTAGGCAATGTAGGAGCAATCTTCATAACGTGAGCCAATGCATGACTAGGTTCCAGAGCTGGGATGATCCCCTCTAACTTGCAGCATAGCTTAAATGCATCAAGCGCCTCAGAGTCAGTTACAGAAACATATTTTACTCGACCGAGATCATTAAGCCACGCGTGTTCAGGGCCAATACCTGGATAGTCAAGACCTGCAGATATAGAATGCCCCTCTATTATTTGTCCCTCAGAATCTTGTAATAAATACGTTTTGTTTCCATGAAGCACACCAGGAGAACCTCCCGTTAATGAAGCTGCATGCTTCATTCTACTATCTATACCTTCTCCACCGGCCTCAACTCCAATTATATCAATATCCTCATCGTCCAAAAATTCATGAAAAAGTCCAATGGCGTTTGACCCACCTCCAATACAAGCTACAACGGTATCAGGCTTCCTTCCTTCCATCCTTTCAAGTTGCAGTCTAGCTTCTCGCCCAATTATCGATTGAAAATCTCTGACCATTTTTGGATAGGGGTGCGGGCCAGCAACTGTTCCGATACAATAAAAAGTATTATCCACATTTGAAACCCAATCTCTTAGAGCTTCATTCATAGCATCTTTAAGTGTTCCTCTCCCAGATGTTACCGACCTTACCTTAGCGCCCAATAATTTCATCCTAAAAACATTTGGAGCTTGCCTCTTAACATCAGTTTCACCCATAAAAACTATACATTCTAAGCCAAATCTTGCGCAAACTGTTGCTGTTGCTACACCATGTTGACCAGCACCTGTTTCAGCGATGATCCTTTTTTTTCCCATCCTTTTCGCTAATAAAATTTGTCCAATAACATTGTTAATTTTATGTGCTCCAGTATGATTCAATTCATCTCGCTTAAAGTATATCTTTGGACCATTAAGATACGAAGTAAGTCTCTCGGCAAAATACATGGGGCTTGGTCTGCCAACATAGTTATTTAACAAATCCTCATATTCTTCCCAGAAGCCATCGTCTTTTTTAAGATCTTGATAACTTTTTTCTAATTCAATAATTAGAGGCATAAGTGTCTCCGAAACGAACCGACCCCCATAATCTCCAAATCGGCCCCTATCATCAGGTCCATTACGAAAACTATTTGATCCAGTGTCTTTAAATAAATTCTCCATTAACCCTTCCAATAAATTCTCTCATTTTATCAAAACTTTTTTCCCCTGGTTTATTTTCCACACCAGTTGAGACATCTAACATTTTAGCCCCTGTTATCTTAACTGCATCTATAACATTATTTGTGTTAAGTCCGCCAGCTAAAAACCAAGGCTTTTTAAAATTAAACCCTCTGATAATGTTCCAATTAAAGCTAATTCCTCTTCCTCCCTTTAAATGTCCATTTTCTTTCGCTTTTGAGTCTAGCAAGATGTAGTCTACAGAACTCTCATAATTTCTAATATTAAGAAGATCACTCTTCTTTTCAACTCCAATTGCTTTTATTAAAGGAATATTAGTTATCTTCGCGATCTCATCAACCCTCTCAGGTGATTCTTCGCCATGTAGCTGTATGTAATCCACTCTGGAACTTAAAAGTAGTTTTTCTAGAAAATCATCTGAAGGATCAACCAACAAAGCAACTGATTTTAAAGGTTTACTAACCATCATTGAAAGTAACTCTAAGTTTTTTAAGTCAATAAACCTCTTTGACTTTTCTACAAGAACAAACCCAACAAAATTAGCTCCAAGTTTTCGAGCGGCCTTGAGGTCTTTCTCAGAAGTAATACCACAGATTTTAATTAAACATTTCATCGATTAATCTAAAAGGTTAAATATCTTTTCCTCTTCTGTTAAAAACTTTTCTTTATTCTTTTGTAGTTCTTTTTCGATCTCCAAAAGCTTCTTGTTATTATCATTAAATGCTTTTCGTAACTTGGAATTCCTCAAATATTCAATCAATACTCCGATGATCACTCCGACAAATATTGCTAATGTAGTAAGTAAATAGATTGGTAAATATATACTTTTATCAGAGACTGTTCCCAGTATGTTAGGTAAGCTTACCATCACCATATCGTCATTGGCTAGAGCAAACAAAGTGCATAAAGTTAATAAAAAAACACCAAAAATATAGCGCCAAAGCTTCATAAATTAAGCTTCGTTGAGTTTCTGCCTTAGACCCTTACCGCACTTAAAAAAAGGAACCGTTTTTTGATTTACATCTACATCAGAACCGGTCTTTGGATTTCTTGCTCTTCTGGCTTTTCTATCTTTGGTTGAAAATGCACCAAAGCCTCGCAATTCTACCCTGTTTCCATTTTCTAACGCAATTATGATTTCATCAAAAATAGTGCCTACAATTTTTTCTACATCTCTGTAATATAAGTGAGGATTGTCTTCTGCCAGCTTTTTTATCAAATCTGATTTGATCATATTCTACCTATTACAATCTTTTCTTAGTATACAGAAATTATATTGATCAGAAAAGAATTGAATATAATCTGAAGCCACTATTTGATAGAAAGTTTTTTCCTAAGCTAGATATATCACCTTGTTTAAAAATTAGATCTAATAATGATGAGCTCGCAGTACTAGAAGTCCAATCAACCAACGGAAGTCCTTTAGTATCGACTTTTTCCTCTAAATATTTTATCGCTTCCCTCTCACCTCCAATTAGATCAACCAAACCTAATTTTTTAGCTTTTCTGCCTGTAAAGACTCCCCCTTTCGATACTTCCTCTAAATTAATATCTGATAGTTTCCTTTTTTCAGCAACTATCCCCTTGAACCATAAAAAAGTCTCATCTATGACTTGTTGGTGTTTCTCAATGGCTTTAGCCGTTGGCTTCTCAAATAAATTAATAGATGCCTTTAGATCCGAAGATCTAATCGTATTTACATCTATTCCAATATTTTTCAAAAGTTTGGACAAATTTGGATATTGAAGTAATACTCCTATAGATCCTGTTAGGGTATTTGACCGTGAGATTATTTTGTCCGTCGCTGCCGCTATTAAATATCCGCCTGAGGTGGCTGTTTCACCCAGTACAGACACAGATGGTTTTTCTCTACTTAACTCTGACAAAGCTACAAATATTGACTCTGCTCCGACAACTGAACCACCCGGGCTATTTATATGAACAATCAAAGCCTTTACATTTGGATTAAACCCCAGCTCGTAAATTAGTCTATTAAAGTTTGTATCATCGAAAATTGGGCCATCTATTTTTATCGTTGCTATATGTGGGCCTTTTCTTTCAAACTCTAAAAAACTATTAAGAATTATAATTGTAATCAAGACTAAAAAGACCAAGAGAAGCGCAAGTAAAAAACCTTTTCTCCTTGCTCTTTTTTTTGCTTGCTCGAAAACCTCTGCTTCGATTGACATCTCTTAACTTTTTTGGTCTTGATCTTTAAGCGCTGCACCAAGAATATCGCCTAGAGATGCGCCAGAATCTGTAGAACCGTACTGTTCAACGGCTTCTTTCTCTTCTGCTAACTCTAATGCCTTAATTGAAAGATTGAATTTTCTTGAAGCTTTATCCAAATTCACTACTTTAGCATCAATTTTGTCGCCTTCAGAAAACCTTTCTGGCCTCTGTTCATTCCTATCTCTTGATAGATCGGAACGCTTTATAAAACCTTTAACTCCATCACAATCAACTTCAATTCCTGCTTCATCCACCTTTGACACCACTGCAGTGAGGGTACTCCCTTTTTTAATAGTTTTTGAAACTTCGTCGAAAGGATCCCTTTCCAGTGCCTTTATCGATAATGAAATTCGTTCTTTATCAACATCTATATCAGTCACTTTCGCTTTAATAACATCTCCTTTTTTATGATCCTTTAGTGCTTCTTCTCCCGATTTCTCCCAATCCAAATCTGAAAGATGTATCATTCCGTCTATATCATTGCCCAAGCCAACAAATAAGCCAAACTCAGTTATGTTCTTTATTTCAACTTCAAGGATGGCTCCTACTGTGTTAGATTCCTTGAAATTTTGCCAAGGATTTCCCTGGATTTGTTTAAGCCCTAAACTTACCCTTCTCTTCTCCTTATCGAGTTCAAGAACCATAACCTCCACTTCCTGACTAGTCGACAATATCTTTCCTGGGTGAACATTTTTCTTTGTCCAAGACATTTCAGATACATGTACGAGACCCTCTACGCCCGCTTCTAATTCAACAAAGGCACCATAATCTGTTATATTCGTTACAATACCCTTTTGGTTTGATCCGATTGGGAATCTCACTTCAACCTCCGCCCATGGATCTGTCTCCAACTGTTTCATTCCAAGACTTATCCTGTTGGTTTCTTTATTAACTTTTATGATTTGGACCTTAATAGAATCTCCTAAGTTCAACACCTCAGATGGATGATTAATTCTTTTCCATGCAATATCTGTTACGTGAAGAAGACCGTCTAACCCTCCTAGATCTACGAAAGCGCCATAGTCTGTTATGTTTTTAACTATACCGTCAACGGTATTACCTTCTGCTAAATTTCCTACAAGTTCCGCTCTTTGTTCTGCACGGGACTCCTCTAATACTGCTCGCCTAGATACTACTATATTCCCTCGTTTTCTATCCATTTTTAAAACTTGAAATGGTTGAGGTACATTCATTAAAGGATTTGTATCTTTTATAGGACGAACATCAACTTGACTACCGGGTAAAAACGCAATTGCCCCGTCTAAATCAACTGTAAAGCCACCTTTTACTTTACCAAAAATTATACCGTCCACCCTCTCCTCAGTTTTTGCAGCCTTTTCTAATTTATCCCAGGCTTCTTCGCGTCTAGCTTTTTCCCTGCTTACAACAGCCTCGCCCTTAGCATTTTCCACGCGTTCTAAGTATACTTCTACTTTATCACCTATTTTTAACTCCCCATCTTTACTTGCAGAAGTTGTGAATTCTCTAACATCAACGCGACCTTCCATCTTATAACCAATATCAATAATGGCCTGGCCCGCTTCAATAGCAATGATTGTGCCATTTACAACAGTATTTTCTTTCGGTGTCCCGCTTTGAAAACTCTCCTCAAGTAGAGCTTCAAATTCAGCCAATTTGTTAGCTGTTTCCATTAACTATCTCCTTAAAAAAGACTAGGTCGCTTAACTCTTTTTTTTAATATTTATATCAAGATTTAGACTTTTATACTTTTTTTCCACAATTTCAATAATTTCTTTATTCAATCTTTCAAAGGAGATTTCGGTATTATCAAAGACTATTGCATCTGGCATGCAAATTAACGGTGAGACTTTTCGGTTTTTGTCTCTTTTATCTCTTTCCTTGAGCTTCTCGGTCAGATCTCTGAGGGAATACTCTTGTCCCATTTTTTTATAGTCTACTTGACGTCGCTTAGCTCTTACTTCAAGATCTGCAGTAACAAAAAGCTTAATTTTAGCATCAGGGAAAATAACGCTACCTATATCCCTACCATCTAAAACTGCACCAACTTTTTTATTAGGAAAATCTCTTTGAAAAAAAATTAGTTCCTCTCTTATTCTATCACTTTCTGCAAGCCTACTAGCCAAATTACCACAACTCTCAAGCCTTAGCTCTGGATTATCAAGGTCTTGGAGCTTTATAGTTTTTGCAACATGGATTGCATTATCAGTTGAAACGCTTATTTCTGATTCTAAAAATTTGTATGCTACTGCACGATACAATAGACCAGTATCGAGATAAGGAAAATTAAAATAATTAGCAATTATCTTTCCAATAGTACCTTTTCCTGAAGCTGAGAGACCGTCCACTGCAATAATTATTGGTTCGTTTGAGGCGATAAGTTTGCTCCAATTTCGTTAAACTTTTCAATAAATCCAGGAAAGCTTGTATCAATTGATAAGGACTCACTAATTTCAATAGGTTGTTGGGTTACTTGGCCTAGGCAAATGAATGACATCGCTATTCTATGATCGTTGAATGTATTTATTAACTGCCCTCCTCTTACTTCCCTCATTCCCTCGACAGTCATATAGTCATCTCCGAAAAAAACATCAACTCCACATTCCCTCAAGCCTTTGGACATTGAAAAAATCCTGTCGCTCTCTTTTACTTTAAGCTCCCCTATCCCCTTCATTTCAGTCTTACCTTCCGCTAAAGACGCCAATACAGCTAAAATGGGAAACTCATCAATCATTGAAGCGACAAGATTTTTTGGCACCTCAATACCCCTGAGCCTTGAGAACTTTACCCTTAAATCTGCCGTAGGCTCGCCACACATAGTACTTTTGTTTTTCACCTCTATATTGGCTCCCATCTTGTTTATAACTTTCAGAAAACCTATTCTTGTTTCGTTCATACAGATATTTTTTATTGTAATATCTGAGCCCTTTACCATTAAAGCTGCAGCTATAAAAAAAGATGCAGATGATGGATCTGAAGGCACCGTGATTTCTTGTGGTTTAAGTTCTTGAAGTCCTGGTAGATAATGAGCATACCCTTTTTCGGTTTTCTCGGTTTTTATATTGCCTCCAAAAAACAATAACATTCTTTCAGTATGGTCACGCGTCAAAGTTCTCTCGACATATTTTGTTGTACCACGACTATTAAGACCCGCTAACAATACCGCAGATTTTACCTGCGCAGAATCAATCTTTGCCTCAAGCTCACTGGGCATTGCACTCGATACCCCTTCTAGACTTATTGGTAAAAAAGAGCCTTCCCTCGCAGAGAATTTAACACCTATTTCACTTAAGGGCTCTATTATTCTATCCATCGGCCTTTGAGATAAACTCTTATCACCAACAAATATTGCTGAAATGGGAGTTGTCGAAATAGCTCCCATAAGCAACCTACAAGTTGTACCCGAGTTTCCACACTCAATTACATTTTCAGGACTCGAAAAGCCCCCTACCCCAAAACCTATAACCTCCCATTTATCATTTTTTTTATCAACCTTTGCCCCTAGCTGTCTAACAGCTTCAATGGTTCTTTGAACGTCCTCAGACTCTAGGAGTCCCCTTATTGTTGTCTTCCCAACACAAAGAGAACCAAAAATGATGGCCCGATGTGATATAGATTTGTCACCCGGTATTAAAATATGTCCAGACAGTGCTTTGGATCTGTGTACTGTTATCATTAGCTTAGAACTCAAATTCCTCTGACTGTTAGCAGTGTTAAACCTTTTTGTAAACAAGATAAGAAGGAGATAATCCTTTGTTAATTGCCTTCTGCTCATATTTTGTTTTAACATCTAAAAAAAAATTTAAGTTTTTATATTTGGGTGAAACGTGTATTCTTTCGAATTGATCTAAATTTGAAAACGTATTTTCAATTTCTATGCAATAGTCTTCCACATCAGTGGCTATACAAATATAACCCTCTGATTTTAAAATTTTTGAAAAATAACTTACGTTGGACGATGAGAGTAGTCTTCTTGATTTATGCCTCTTTTTTGTCCAAGGATCTGGGAACAAAATGTAAAATCGGTCAACCGTTTTACGTTTAAATAAGTTTGACATGTTTCTTACGTCTCCGTGGAAAATTTTTGCGTTCTGTATTTTATTTTGAAAAAGTGAAAAACACGCAGTAGCGACGCCATTTTCAAAGACTTCACTTCCTACAATAAGTTTATCATAGTTTCTTTTTGCCAGCTCTACTAGGTGATGTCCATTCCCAAAACCAACTTCAAGCCAAATTTTTTTCTCTGTTTCTAAAAAGAAATTGTACTTTTGCTTATGTAATGCCAAGCCTAATTTTTGGTTTTTTGAAAGAGGTCTTCCCTTTAACCTCCCAAATGTCTTTATTAATCTAAGGTTTGCATACTTATGTAAGTCTGACAAAGACTTTCTCTAATTAAAGATGTTTTGTCAAAAGATCTACAAGATCTGTTTTTTCCCAGGAAAAACCACCATCAATTTCTGGTGTTCTTCCAAAATGTCCATAGGCTGCAGTTTTTTCGTAAATAGGTCTTCTTAAACCTAGTTTTTCAATTATACCCTTTGGAGACAAATCTACTATTTTTGGCAATATTTCCTCTAATTTTTTTTCATATTTAGTTGCTGTGCCATAAGTATCTATATAAATTGATAATGGCTCTGGAACCCCGATCGCATAAGAAAGTTGAATAAGGCACTTCGGTGCCAGCCCAGCAGCAACTATATTTTTAGCTAGATACCTCGAAATATAAGCTGCAGATCTATCCACCTTAGTTGGGTCCTTGCCAGAAAATGCTCCTCCTCCATGAGGTGCTGCACCGCCATAAGTGTCCACAATTATCTTTCTGCCCGTCAAGCCTGCATCACCATCTGGCCCTCCAATCACAAACTTTCCAGTTGGATTTATATGCCAAATGGTGTCCTTAGAGATCCATTTATCCGGGATTACTTCCAAAATATATGGCTCTACTATTTCTTTTACATCCTGCGATGAAAGCGATGGGTCAAGGTGCTGAGTAGATAAAACTATCGACTCAACGCTAACCGGGATACTATTTTCATACTTCACTGTAAGTTGGGATTTGGAGTCTGGTCCCAAACTAGTGGCCATCTTATTATGCCTAGCATCTGCCAAAGATTTTAAAATTAAGTGGGAGTATTGAATTGGAGCGGGCATTAAATCCTCTGTTTCATTGACTGCATACCCAAACATTATACCCTGATCACCAGCTCCATCTTTATCAACTCCTTGAGAAATATCACTAGATTGTTGGTGTATAAAATTTGATACATTTAAGTTATTCCAGTGAAATCCTTCCTGTTCATACCCAATCTCCTTTACTACATTAACGACAAGGGGCTTTATCTCAGAAGCAAGAGACTGAGAATGAGTATCAGACTGAAACCCCACTTCACCTCCAACTACAACGGTGTTAGTTGTTGCAAAAGTTTCACATGCTACCCTAGCGAAGGTATCCTTTTTTAAACAGAAGTCTAAAACTGCATCTGAAATTCGGTCACATATTTTATCGGGATGCCCTTCTGAAACTGACTCAGAAGTGAACATGAAATCTTTTCTAGCCACTTTATCCTCCCTTTTTTCTATTTTTTAATATTGAATAATATAAAATAGGGAGTAATAAAAGCACTAAATGGAAATATGATAAGATGTTTTTCCCAATAATTGTGTAAAATGTACTTTGTCTTTTGATGTTCAAACCAAGCTCAATATCTAAAAACTCTCTTTTATTTAACGCGATATGTTTTTCAATTTTTCCATTATTTGAAATCTTGGCAGAAATACCATTATTTGAAACTCTAATTAGGGGGATATTATTTTCCAAAGCTCTCATTCTTGCAATTTTTAAGTGTTGTTTTGGACCGCCCTTATTCCCAAACCAAGCATCATTTGTTATATTTAATATCCATTGTGCCTCTTTAACTACTCCTAAAATTTCATTTGAAAATAGCGCTTCATAACAAATAAGTGGGAGAAACACTGGGAACCCTGAGTTCCTTATTAACTTCAAGCCCGTGCCGCTACTAAAGCCATCAACCGAACGATAGCTATTATTAAAAATATTTAAGTATCGCAGGAGCCCTCCTAGAGGCAGATATTCTCCAAACGGAACCAAATATGTTTTGTCATATATGCTTTGAATTTTTCCTTCCCTATCAATCAAGAAAATTGCATTAAATAATTTTTTAGTGTCTCTATTGAAACGTAAGGCTCCAAATATCAATGGAGATTTCACCTGTTCAGCTATAACTTTAAGTTTATCCGGATTTTCTTCTGGAAGCCAGTAAACAGCAGTTTCTGGCCATACAATAAGATCAGGTTTAGGACTTGCATTGCTCAAGTCAATTAATATTTCCAGATGATTTAATTCATTCTCCTTTTTCCATTTATCTCTCTGTTTGATATTGGGTTGGACCAACCTTACGGTTAAATATTCATTAGCTTCTTCGAAGCCACTATCAAAAAATTTATTCTGTAAGCCCAAAAGTGCGGCAAAGAGAAAAATAGCTTTGAAGGTACTAGTCACTGGTGAAGAATAGAATAAGTTGAAGCCTGTAATAACGATTATCGAATTAAAAATATAAGGCCCAAGCCAGGTTACAAATACAGATACCGGAGTATCTAACCAAGCGTAAGATAGTATTGCCCATGGGAACCCTGAAAATAGGTAACATCGCAATAACTCAGCTGTTGCAAAAACGATTGACAAACAAAATACTTTTTTACGATTTTGCTGTTCATCCATTACGAAAAAGCTAGAAATATAAAATGCAAGAGCCCAAAAAAGGGAAAGTAATGAGACGAAAAGAGTATACGCAAAGGGCATAAACCAAATAGTCTTTTGAGGGTCAACCAAGAAGGGGTTAATTATCCAAATGAACGTTAAACCGAAATAACCCAAACCAAAAGCAAACCCACTTAATAAATACTGTTTAGGAGTCTTTAGAAATGTTATCACTAAAAAGGAAACTAGAGGTAACACCAAAAATGTACAATAAGGTAAGTTAAAAGGTTCTTGCGCAAAGGCTAATGCTAAGCCTAATAAAAAAAATCTTAAAAAAACAGACTTTGAAATTGTTGTTATCCTAGATATCACAAATCAACTTCTTAAATTCAGCCTCAATCTCTTTATACTTCGAGGGTCTGCCTCTAATACTGAGAATTCATTCCCTAAGGAGTCTGTAACTACTTCACCTCGAGAAGGTATTCGGTTGGTGATATTAAATACCAAGCCTCCAATAGTATCATATTCTTCACCATTCCTTCTTTTTGTTAAGTCAACGCCAGCCTGAGATTTAAAATCCTCTAAGTTTAGCCTAGCATTAACTATGAAAACGTTTTCTTTTTCTCTGCTCCATAAAAGATCTTCTTTAAGCTCATGTTCATCATTGATATCTCCTACTATCTGCTCTAACAGATCTTCAATTGTTAACAGCCCCTCGACCCCTCCATATTCGTCAATAACCAGTGACATATGAATTCTCTCAGCTTGCATTTTTTGTAACAGAGTTCCCAATGTCATCGAGGGAGGAACATATATTAAAGGTCTAATTAAATCTTTAATATTAAATTTTTTCTGCTTACCAAAACCATTTCTAAGAGCCAGATCTTTTAAATGCACAAAACCAATTGGATCATCCAGGGTACTTTTAAATATAGGCACCCTGGTTAAGTTTGACTCTCTAAATATTTTTGTGAGTTCCGACAAAGTGATCTTGTCAGGTGCGGCCACAATATCTGCCTTTGGTATAGCAACATCATCAACTCTTTGATTATGTAGATTAAAAGATCTTTCTTTTTGCACAATGTGTTTGTCCGATGGCTCTATTGTTTTCTTCTCACCCAAATCTATGGGCATTTTTTTAAGAGACAATCCGCCTAAAAATTTTCTCACAAATAACATAAACATGAACTTTAAACTCTAACTAGATGTTATATAACTTTGGTCTTTTTGTCAGGACAGAATTTAAAACCCTAGTTTCCATTAACTGCATTCTCTTAGTCCTCACAGATACATCATGTTCATAACCCAATAAATGGAGTATTGCATGAACCAACAATTTACAGCAATGTTCGTGGAATTGAATATTCTGGACTGATGCTTCTCTCAAACATCTTTCATAAGATATTGCTATATCTCCTAAAAACAAATAATTATTTCTATTGAAGGACTGATAGTTTTGATCAAAATTAAAGGAACAATGGAAAGCTGGCCACGCTAAAACGTTTGTTGCTTTATTTTTTTTTCTGTAATGCCTATTTAGCTCTTTAATCTTAGCGTCGCTACAAGCTAAAATTGACAGAGAAAAGTCATTTAATTTAATCTGATGAATCTGAACAACTTTAGATACTAATAACCTCACAGATCTGGTTAAGTCAAAGCGTTTCCATCTTGGATCATTATAATTTACTGATACTCTAACGGTCATTTTTTTAGCTTTCAAAGCTTACGCTTTGTATCAAGGTTTTTTTCGTAAGCTCTAGCTATTTTTCTTACTAAAGAATGTCTTACGACATCAGCATCATTGAATTTAATAAAATCAATTTCTTTCATTTTCGACAAAACTTCTGATGCATCTACCAATCCACTTTTAAGTCCTTTGGGCAAATCAATTTGAGTTATATCACCTGTAACAACCATTCTTGAACCTATCCCAAGTCTAGTTAAAAACATTTTCATCTGTGAAGATGATGCATTTTGGCCCTCATCTAGAACAATAAACGAATCTTTTAGCGTTCTCCCTCTCATAAAAGCTAACGGAGCTATTTCTATCGAGCCCCTTTCGTACATTTTTGATACAACTTTACCAGGTAAAAAGTCATTCAGCGCATCGTATAGAGGTTGCATATAGGGATCTACCTTTTCTTTCATGTCGCCAGGCAAAAAACCTAATCTTTCTCCTGCCTCGACAGCTGGTCTAGTTAAAACAATTTTTTCAACCAAACCTTGAGAAAACAAAGAAACCCCAACAGCAATAGCTAGATATGTTTTTCCTGTCCCAGCTGGGCCAATTCCAAAGACCAGCTCCTTACTTAGAATTGAGTTAATGAAAGAATTTTGATTTCTTGATTTTGCCTGTACTAATTTTTTTTGAGTTTTAACCTGTAGGTAGTTTGTTTGTATATTCACAACTTGATCACTTACATATTTTCTTTTAATTTGTTTAACTTTTTCGTCTTCAATTTGTTGAAAATAAACGTCCAACTCACGTTCATCTAAAGTTTTTCCGTGCTCAAGATCTGAGTATAAGTCACTAATTAACTTTCTTGTAATATCACAATCTTCCTTAGCGCCATAGATTGACAATGCATTTCCACGCCGTACAATCTGAACCCCAGCCCAGCTTTCAATCTTAGAAAGATTAATATCTAGTTGGCCACAGAGTTCTATCAGTAACTTGTTAGAACTGAAACGGAGAGTATTTGAGCTTTCTATAAAACCCATATTATTTATATAATAACCTCATTCCTTTAATATTATAATCATAAGAAAATTATTCAATATTCCGGTAGCAATTTATTTTAAAATACCCTTCAAGGAGTGTGACATAACTGAATTAATTTCTACCATTCGTATCTCTCCTACTATGTTCTCTTTACTCACCACAGTAACTGGAGAAAACTGCTCAGTTCTACCAACATACTCATCAATTCCCCTGCCAACTTTTTCAAACAACACTTTATGTATTCTGTTTTTCTGTTCGCTGAGAAAGCTTGTCTGCTGCTTATTTAATAAATCTTGCAAGACATGCAATCTTGCCTTTTTTAAGTTCTCGCCCAGCTCTTTTTTTCTAGAGGCTGGTGTTCCAGGTCGCGACGAATAGTTGAAGCTGTAAGCCTGTGCGAACTGAACTTCTTTACATAAATCAATGGTTTCCTGAAAATCTTTATCGGTTTCTCCTGGATATCCCACTATGAAATCGCTTGAAAAGCAAATATCCTTTCTTACCAATCTTAGCTTGTTAACTATTCCTTTATATTCTTCAACCACGTGACCTCTATTCATTGACTTCAGAATTCTATTGCTTCCTGATTGAACTGGAAGATGTAAAAAAGGCATTAATTTAGGGAGTGCGCCAAAGGCACTAATCAATTCATCAGTCATATCCCTTGGGTGAGAGGTCATGAATCGAATTCTCTTTATCTCATCTATTTCTGCTATCGAATAAAGCAATGATGAAAAACTTATGCCCTCAAAATTATATGAATTAACATTTTGTCCTAAAAGAATTACTTCTTTTACACCTTTTTTTGCACTTCCTTTTATCTCGCTTAAAATATCGTTTTGACCTCTAGATACCTCTTTTCCCCGGGTGTAGGGAACGACACAAAACGTACAGAATTTGTCGCAGCCCTCTTGAATTGTTACAAAAGCCGATGGTTTAGGTGTCCCTGTCAAAGAAGCAATGCTATTAAATTTGTCTGAGGCTTCGAAGCTCGTTTCAATTATATTTCTCTTACCATCTTTCAACTTAGAGATGATCTCAGGAAATTTATGATATGATTGAGGACCGACAATAAAGTCTACCGCTGGCTGCCTATCAAATATTTCCAAAGATTCTGCTTGTGCTACGCATCCAGTAACACCTATTTTTAAATCACTGTTTTGATCCTTGAATTTTTTTATTCTACCCAGCTCCGAATAGACTTTCTCAGCAGCTTTCTCCCTAATGTTGCAAGTATTAAGCAACACCATATCAGCTTCTTGAATGTCACCTGTTTGTTCATAGTGATTTTTTTCGAGATCTAAAACCACCTTTTCACTGTCATATTGGTTCATTTGACAGCCATATGTTTTTATAAAAACTTTCTTTTTGTTAGACATATATAATACCTAGTCTAAAATATTATGAGAATACTGAGTATGCTTTATTATACCTTTTTTTTATAAAAGGAAAGAATTTTGGGGGGAACATGAAGACTAATTATCAGGCTGTTGTCGTTGGTGGTGGTGTTGTAGGAGTGAGTATAGCATACCATCTTGCGCTAAAGGGTTTGAAAGACGTCTTACTTTTAGAAAGAGACGAGCTTACCTCAGGTTCAACATGGCATGCAGCTGGCCTGCTTCCACTATTCAATATGTCCTATGCAACGTCACACATACATGACTATTCTCTCAAGTTATATCCATCATTAGAAAAACAAACTGGGATGTCTGTTGGGTTCTCACAGGTTGGCAACCTACGAATGGCTCAGACAAATCAAAGAATGGATGAATATAAACTGTATGCGTCAACAGCAGAAACAGTTGGAATTCCATATGAGTGGCTTACACCTCAAGAAATTAATGAGAGATGGCCTCTTATTAAAACATCTGATCTTGTTGGAGCGATATTTCATCCTACAGATGGTTATATCAATCCAGCAGACGTAACTCAAGTTATGGCAAAAGCAGCACGAGATCTAGGTGTGCAGATTGTAAGAAAAATTGAAGCGAAAAGTTTTAATTATGAAAAAGATATTTGGAAAATATCCTGTGATTACATGGAAGAGAAAGGAGGAAACCTTGTTCCAAATGGGGAAAAAATATCTTTTGCGTGCGAACATTTAATTACGGCTACAGGAAACCATTCTCAAGCTACAGCAAAGAAGTTGGGAATAAAAATTCCTGCTATTCCTGTGGAGCATCAATATATTGTTACAGAAAAAGATCCTGAGCTTCAAAAGTATAGAGAACAAAACGGAGAGCACCCTGTTATTCGAGATGCTGACGCAAAGTGGTATGTAAGAGAGGAACGATCAGGTTGGATATTAGGCCCATATGAAAAAAACGCACCAGCAAAATTCGAATTCACGGTACCAAAAAATTTTCGATCTGATTTGTTTCCCCTTGATCTAGAAAGAATAGAAAAAGAATACATGTCTTTTATCCATAGAATTCCATCAAGCGAAAACCTCGGGATAAAAGATGACTATAATGGCCCCATTTGTTACACGCCAGATGGAAATCCATTACTAGGGCCAGTTCCAGGTTTAAGAAATGCTTGGATCGCTGAAGGATTTTCATTTGGTATAACTGCTGCTGGTGGAGCAGGTTACTATTTAGCACAATTGATTATTGATGGAGAAGCAGAGATAGATATGGGATCTCTCGACCCAAGAAGATATGGGAATTGGATGACCACTCAATACGCAATGAGAAAGAATGAAGAAGCTTATGAACACGTTTTTATCTTGCATCACCCCGATGAAGAGAGAGAAGCATGCCGACCTTTAAGAACGGCACCATCTTACAGTAGGTTTAAGGAATTAGGGGCACAATTCGGTCAGGTTAATGGATGGGAAAGACCCAACTATTTTGCTAAAAATGACTTTGATGATAAGAAATCTAGAAGCTTCAGAAGAGGTGGATGGTGGGAATATTCTAAAAATGAAGCGAAGGCAATTCGATCAGGTTTAGGCCTAATTGACTCAACCGCTTTCACAAAACATCTTGTTAATGGGAAAAATGCAAGAAAGTTTCTAGATTGGTTTACTTGTAATAAATTACCTAGTGAGGGAAGAATCAATCTTACCTATGCTTTATCTATTTTAGGGACTATTAGGACTGAATATACGATAGTTTGTCTCTCGGAGGAGAGCTACTATCTGATTTCAGCCGGAGCTTGGACGGAATATGATTCTGATTATTTACATAAGTCCTTGAGTGACAGCAAATTCGATAATGTAAGCATTTATGACTGTACTAGCCAATGGGGTGTATTTTCAATCGCTGGACCAAAATCCAGAAATTTTTTAAAAAAATTAGTTGTAAGTGAAGATCCTGGTAAAACTCTTTCAAATAAACAGTTTCCATGGCTTTCATACAGAGATATTGAAATTGGTATGTGTCCAGTTAGAGCTCTTAGAGTTGCTTATACAGGTGAACTCGGCTGGGAGCTCCATCATCCAATTGAGATGCAAAATTACTTACTAGATATATTATTGAGTTCAGGGAAGGAGTTTAACTTGAAATTGGTTGGCGCTAGAGCGCAAAATTGGCTGAGGCAAGAAAAATCTTACAAGGCATTTGGGTCAGATCTTGGAAGGGACGCTGGGCCATTCGAGTCTAATCTCAGTAGATTTGTGGATATTGACAAAAACTTTTTAGGGAAAGATGCCCTCCTGAAAAGGAAAACCGAGGTTTCTTGTGTAACACTGCTAATAGATGGTCCAAAGGATATAGATCCTTGGGGAAGAGAAGCATTATACAATGAAACTGAAGATTCAATGCTCGGTAGATTAACTTCAGCGGGATATTCAGTGCATTTTGAACGGAGTATTGGTATAGGTTATGTAAAGTCCTCATTTTCTGAAGTAGGTACAAAGCTTAGGATAAAAATCGATGATGCTTTTTGGGATGCAGAGATAGTTCGAGATAGTCCATATGATCCTCAAAACGAAAGGATTTTAGACAGAGTTCAATAAATCATAGAAACTGCTTAAATGATTTAAATACCCGCACAACATGGGTTAATAGTGTTAGGGTGAAAAAAATGTACGCAGCGTTAGCGTAGACATTTGGAAAAAGACAAATGAATAAAAAGAAACATATAGTTTCAAAACCCTCAATCAATCCAAAAGAGTAAAAAAATCCCTTATTCGCTTGGTCAAATTTAATATTATATTTTTCTATTATTATTGCCTCGGCTAAAAAGCTTGATCCATTCACATAAAAAGCCGCCAGTAAAAAAGCTGTTGGCAATGCATTTTCATGCGGAGAAACCACCGCGAAACCCAAAGGGATTAAAGCATAAAATGCAAAGTCTGATGTAATATCAAAAAAAGCGCCAAACTTTCTCGGTGTGCCTAGTCGCGCTAAACTGCCGTCTAAACCATCTAAAAATCGATTAATTAGGATTAATATTAGTCCCAAATAAAATAACCCGTATGATAGGGCTACGAAGCACAGAAAGGCTAAGGCTAATCCCAATAACGTAACCCAATTTGGTTCTACACCCATTTCATACAAAGTATTTGCGATACGGTTTAAGTGACTACTTGTATATCTGTTTAATTCTTTATCGATCATTTGTAAAACTTTTACTCTTTAGTGTGCGCTTACTTTTGTTTTTTAGACTTACCTTACCAACTGTTTCTTTATACAGACATTAACGAAAAATCTTTAAAAAAATATCTTCAATTGTTATCTATTTTTAGGGAAATAATAACTCCCTCGAATTAATTTTTTAATGAAAGAGCCTCTAGTCACATCTTTTAGGCTGTTATTACAGTAGATTCAACTATTCTCATAAAGCGTATTAACTTCCGTTAAAATCTCCTCATTCCAAATCTTTGTGTCCAGACCAAATTCAAGACAACTCATTATATATTGAAGGCACTCACTATGTCTTTCCTCTCTGGTTTTAAATACTACAGAGCTATCTAAATTACAGGAAATTTGAACTGTGCAACCATTAAAAATTATAGTTTGCCCCTCTAAACGAATAAAATTATTCCAGGTCTTTTCGTTCTCTTTGAATAAGTTTTTCACATCCTCCAAAGTGATTTTTTTTGATATGGATTTATATGATTCGTACATACTCATAGCTCAAAATAGAACAGAAAGTGAACATTTGTAAATAGTTTTTTGATTATATTATATTAAGGCTATTTATTTAGATATGACCAAAAGAACATATGAAATCGATGCTAATAATATTGAAGTAGCCCGAGATTTCGAAGAGATCGTAAAGGACAAGCGTGAACATTGGCGAGCAAATATAACTAAGAGCCGACAAAGACAACGTCGGTATAAAAAACGCCTTACAAAGCAACTACTAAAAAAGTACGCTTAATATTTAGCATCAATTAGATCTAAAGCTCTTGAAAAAATAACTGGGTCAACATTTCCACCCGTACAGACTATAATAAGCGCATCTGAGTCTATTTTTTCATGCTGATGTAGCGCTGCTGCGAGTGAGATGGCACCTCCAGGCTCAACAACTAGATTATGATGCAAGAATAACAAGGCCATTGCCTCAAGAACCTGTTCATCACTTGCGACTAGACCAGGAGCCGCATACTTTTCAAGAATTTCAAAAGTTAACTCCCCTGGCGTGGGAGTCAAAATAGCATCACAAATAGATCCATCCATCGCCTTATTCGTTATTCTACTCTTTTGCTTTAATGATCTAGCCATATCGTCAAAATTTTTAGGTTCACAAGTTCTAACCTTAAAATTCTCGTTTAATCCCTGAAAAGCTAAACTAATACCTGAAGCTAATCCTCCTCCTCCACAACAAACTAGTACATCTGCCGCATCTAATTTCATCCTTTTTGCTTGATTGATTAGCTCAATTCCCAGAGAGCCTTGTCCAGCAATTACAAAGGGATCATCATAGGGTCGTATAAGCTTTAAATTTTTTTCTTTCTGCAGCTTTTCACCAATCTCTTCTCTACTTTCTTTTATTCGATCATAAAATAATACATTAGCTCCATATGACTGTGTATTTTTTATCTTAAGTCTAGGAGCATCCTTTGGCATGATGATTGTAGCTTGAATTTTAAGTTGATTTGCAACGGCTGCTATACCTTGGGCATGATTTCCTGAAGAGTACGCCAATACACCCTTTTTTAAGTCTTCGAAGTCATTATTTACAAAAGAAGACCAACTTCCTCTATATTTAAAAGAACCTGTTTTTTGTAGGCACTCAGCTTTGATGAAAACACGCTTATTTAGTCGCTCACTTAGGAAAGGCGATTCTAGTAAAGGCGTTTCAACTAAATGCTGATGAATTTTATCGTAGGTATCAGAAATAAGAGAGAAATCTACCAACTCATGCCTTCTCAATATTATCTAATTTGGGCATACCCATAACATGGTAACCGCCATCTACAAAGATTACTTCCCCAGAAACATGCAATCCATAATCACTTAGTAAAAACGCAGCTGTGCCCCCTACTGATTTTAATGTTGGGTTTGACTTTAAGGGAGAATTTTGCTCGGAAAGACGGAAAACTCTTCTCGCTCCACCTATAGCAGCTCCCGCAAGTGTTTTCATTGGCCCGGCACTAATAGCATTCACTCTAATCCCATCTTCACCCAAATCACTTGCAAGATATCTAACCGATGATTCCAAAGCGGCTTTTGCTACTCCCATCACGTTATAATTTGGAGTAACTCTTTGCGAACCTAAATAACTGAGCGTTAAAATCGCTCCACCTTGTTTCATAAGAGCAGAGCATCGCTTTGAGACATCAATTAGGCTGAAACAAGATATATCCAAAGAATTTAAAAAATTCTGCCTCGAAGTATTGATAAACCTACCAGACAATTCAGATTTGTCGGAAAAAGCAAGCGCATGTACTACAAAATCTAGCGATCCCCACTCTTTTGATAAATAATTAAAACATTTATCTATGGAACTTTCATCTGAGACATCAACATCAAATAAAAGCTTTGAGCCTATACTCTCGGCCAATGGCTCTACTCTCTTTTTAAAGTTTTCACCCTGATAACTTAATGCTAAAGATGCCCCTTCTGCACTTAATACTTCAGCTATTCCCCATGCAATGGACTTTTGGTTGGCTACACCCATAACCAAACCCTTTTTATTTTTCATAAGGCCTGACAAAGAAATTAACCAGTATACTTACTTAATGCTAATGAGGCATTGGTTCCTCCAAAGCCGAAGCTATTCGATAAAACAGTATCCAATTCAATTCCTTCCACCAATCCCGTAGCCACTTCATTAGATTTGATTTCTTCAGCCAAATTAAAAACATTAGCACTTGCAGATATAAAGTTATTTTCCATCATAATCAGTGAATAAATAGCTTCTTGGACACCTGCGGCACCAAGACTATGACCAGTGAGTGATTTCGTGGAAGCAACTAAAGGTTGTTTTTCTTCAGCGAATACATTTCTAACCGCTTGTATCTCAGTGACATCTCCAGCTGGAGTTGAAGTACCGTGTGCATTAATGTAATTAACTTTCCTACCGTTCAAAGAGCTCAAAGCAAGTCTCATCGATCTCTCAGCTCCTTCACCTGATGGCGCTACCATATCATAACCATCGGAGGTTGCACCATAACCTGTGACTTCAGCATATATTTTTGCTCCTCTGGCAATAGCGTGGTTTAACTCTTCTACGACAACTACTCCGCCCCCACCTGCAATAACGAAGCCATCTCTATCTCTGTCGAAAGCTCTTGAAGCGTTTTCTGGAGTATCATTATATTTGCTGGACATTGCACCCATGGCATCAAAAAGACAAGAGAGCGTCCAGTCCAACTCTTCTCCCCCACCCGCAAATACTACATCTTGCTTGTTTAGCTGTATTTGCTCAACAGCATTTCCTATACAATGGGCAGAGGTTGAACAAGCTGAAGTTATGGAATAGTTAACACCCTTTATTTTGAAAGGAGTAGCTATACAAGCTGAGTTTGTAGATGACATACCCCTTGTAACCATAAATGGTCCCATCCTCTTAGGGCTACCTTTTTCTATTACAGTTTTATGCGCAGAAAATAAGTTTTTTGTTGAAGGTCCTCCTGATCCAACAATAAGACCCGTTCTTTCATTAGAAACTTCTTTTTCCTCTAGCCCGCTATCGTCGATAGCTTGTTGCATCGCTATAAAGTTAAATGCTGCACCATCTCCCATAAATCTTAGCTGCCTTTTATCTATAAAATCCTCTATATTTATATCTGGTTTTCCATGCACTCTACTTCTGAATCCATGTTCTTCATAGTCAGGACTTTTGCTTATACCAGAAGTTCCTTTTCTAAGACTCTCTTCTACTGACTTCTTATCAATACCGATACATGAAACAATTCCTAAACCTGTAATAACTGCTCGACGCATAATCGTACTTTTCTCCTATATTAAATAGGTTAGCTCTGAAACAACCCTACCTTCATATTTTCAGCTGAATATATTTTTTCATTATCTGCATACATAGTTCCATTAGCCATGCCTAGCTTTAATTTTCTATCAATAACTCTTGTAAAATTTACTTCGTATCTCACAAGTCTTATATCTGGTGTTACCATTCCTGTAAACTTCACCTCACCCACACCTAGAGCTCTGCCTCGACCTTTCATTTCTCTCCATCCTAGATTAAATCCAGTTAGTTGCCATAATGCGTCTAAACCCAGACACCCTGGCATTACGGGATCTCCTTCAAAATGACAGTCAAAAAACCACAATTTTGGATTTATGTCGAACTCTGCTATCACATGTCCTTTATTATGTGTACCGTCATCATCTGATATCTCTGTTACCCTATCAATCATTAGCATAGGAGGCATTGGAAGTTGAGGGTTACCTATTCCAAACAGTTCACCCTTAGCGCATGATATTAGCTCATCGTAATCAAACTTATTTTTTCTGGATATCATAGCGTTCTTTTCTACTATACTATTTTTAGTATCATACAAATCAAATTCTATTAATGCTTTAAAAAATATTCTTTTTTTTGATCATTATCTTCTGTCACAAAATTATTAACGGAGATCCTATCAGGGTATGTTTACAAAAGATAGGTAAAATAATTTTCATATCTGCTGTAATGCCAAAGTACAAAATTGAGTTGGACTTTTCATTCATTTATAGTTAAAAAGAACAAAGCATGAACAAAATAAAATTGAAAAATAGATTCGCTTCCATTTGGTTTCCACAGTTACCATTAGAGACGATATTATCTAAAGAACCCCTGTTAAATTCATTACCTCTAGTTGTTTCTTTTTCTGAAGGGGAGGAAATAATATGCGCAAATGAATTAGCTAAAAAGCTAAATATATGCGCTGGAATGTCTACTAAGGAAACTCTGACATTGAACCCTCATGTGATTAGTAAAACAGTTCAACATTCGGATCTTAAAAAAAAACTAATTAAACTTTTTAGTTTCACATATCAATTCACGCCTCTTGTAAGATTAGATGGCTATGATAGCTTGATGCTTGATATAACAGGATGCGAGAAATTCACGGGGAAAGAGGAAGACTTTATACATCAACTAACAACTCATTTTTCTAAGATTAATGTACTCAGCATTATAGGGATTGCAGGAACTCAGGGAGCCGCTTGGGCAATAGCAAGATTCCAAAATAGTTCCAATCAAAAACAACCAAGAGTAAATCTTAGAAAAATAATCAATGATCAAAGTAGAGCTACAAGGATTAAAATTCCTAGCGACAGAGATACCGAGAATTTGCAAAAGAAATTATCTATCTTTAATACAGGCTATTCTGTTAATGACTCTATATATAAATCTAGAATAATTGATAATGATAAAACAGAAAAATCTCTTATTTCCTTACCGGTGGAAGCGTTGAATATAGAAAGTACCGATGTAAATCTATTAAATTTATTTGGTATATACAAAGTTGGAGATCTAATAAACATAGATTCGGCTTCTATTAATAGAAGATTTGGCAATCATATAACCAAAAGAGTACGGCAAGTTTTGGGTAAAGAAACAGAATTATTCAATAAAATTGTCTTGGAAGAAAAATATTCCTTTTCAACAGAACTGTTCTTAGGAGAAATAACTCTTCAAGGTATAAGTGAATTCATCAAAACTCTTATTAAGAAACTATGTGATAAGCTCGAGAAAAATAAGAAGCTAATTAGAAGATGTAATGTTAAGTTTCCACCAAACAACAAATTACTTATAGAGATAAATTTCAGTAACCCCACACACGACAAAGCCAAAATAGAACTGGTAATGCTAGAAAAACTCAAGACTATCAAAAGTCTCAAAAATATAGAAGCAATAATCCTTGAAGGAGTACATATTGAACAAGCAAGAGAAAGACAAATAGCTATAAATGTTCCTGGTAGAGATTGCACTTCTAAATATCTAGATGAGGAAGAAAAAATAAGTTTATTGATGGCCAGAATCGAAGCTAGGTTGGGGAAAAATAAGGTGAAATCCTTCGCACAACGCCACAGTCACATACCAGAGAAAACTTTTTCTTTAGATGAATTCAAACCAAAAAGAAAAACAGGTAATCAATGGCAGAAAAGTAAATTTATCAGACCAATACTTTTATATTCACCAGATCTCATTAATGCTACTTTGTATAGAGATGACTATCTGAATAAATTCAGTTGGAGAGGAAAAAAGTATAAAACCTGCTATGTACGTGGACCTGAAAGAATAGCGTCTGAATGGTGGAACAAGGATAAAGGGATGAATTTTAGATTACGTGACTATTGGGAGGTGACAACAACGTGTGGTGCAAGGTTGTGGATGTTTGAAGAAAAGAATAAGATTTCAGAGAATAGATGGTTTGTACATGGTAATTTTTGTTAGTAATTTAGGCTGTGAATAGGGATGGAATTTCAAAAAAATAATACATTAGATACTAAAGCTCTTGGGCTTGAGGTTTCTTTGGCAATAGCAAAATTTGTTACTGGAAAAGAGAACATGCACTATGGCGTTTGGGACAACCTAGACCCTTGTCTTGAGAATTTGGGTAAGGCTCAAGAACAGTATACAAAACTACTGTTCAAATACTTTCCAAAAAAGAAAAAGCTGAAGATCCTTGATATTGGCGGAGGCGCTGGGGAAACAGCAAAGAAGTTAATCTCCTTAGGCCATAGCGTCACTATTATTGTGCCTAGCGATATACTAAGCAAACGATGTTTAGAAAATACAAATAATAAAGCTGAAGTTCATAATATAAGGTTTGAAGATTATGAACCCAAAAAAAAACAGACATTTGACTTATGTCTGTTTTCAGAAAGCTTTCAATATATTCCTGCAAAAATTGCGCTAAAAAAGGCTAAAGGATTACTAAACAAAGGTGGACAAATATTGGTTGCGGATTGCTTCCGCTCCGACGTCAAGCATAGTAGTCACAACAGAAGACCAGGAGGAGGACATCCTTTATTGGAAATGCTGAAACTAATTAAAGATGTAGATTTGAATATTATATCAAAAAAAGATATAACAAAATCCGTTGCTCCATCTTTAGATATAGAGCAAAAATTTTATAATGTAGTTGGCGTTGGAATAGACAAAGTACAGCAAGGCTTAGTAGCAAGCCATCCTTGGAAAATGAAGCTGTTTAGTCTAGTCTATAAGACTATAGTAAACCAGAAAAAGCGCAGACGGTTACATGATAGAATTTACGGAAATATAAGAAATTCTGATAATTTTATAAAATTCAATCACTATATAATCTTTCAACTGTCTTCCAATAAGGCAGGTTGAATAGCTTAATAAGATAGAACTTTTAGTTGTCGTATTCAGAGCTTTGCATAACATCTAATTTCAGCTTCCTAGAAGGAGCTAGCCATCCTGAAGAGTATGTTGAAAGAGCAATAGAGTTTGGATTAAAATCTATAGCAATTGTCGACAAAAATTGCATTTCTGGAATAGTAAGAGGGCTTAGAACTATAAAGGAAATCGAATATGATACTAAAAGTAAACACTCTCCTCTAAAACTAATACCAGGAGTTACTATTGTCACAACTCATAGAACTGAAATAACATGCTTAGCTCAGACACGACAAGGATGGAAAAACATATGCAAAGTTTTAACTACTGGAAAAAAAAATTCGAAGAAGGGTTATTCGCATATTGACTATGAAAGTATTCTCAAAAACCAAGATGGCATTATATTCTTAGCTCATATTTCAGAAAAAAATCATAGCCTTTCAGAGAGGCTTGAGTGGTTGAGGTTTATCCAAATACTCAAGAGAAATAATAGTAGATCTATATATATAGTTATGGCGCCCAGATATGATGGCTTGGATGAAATACGTTTTCACAAAATCAATAAGTTTGCAAAAAATGCTAAGTGTGGAGTTATAGGGTCTTCTACTCCTCTAATGCATCATGGCTCGAGACGAAAAGTCAGAGATACCCTATCTGCAATAAAAATGAAATGCACCATAGATGACCTGGGAGTTGAATCAAGCACTAATGGAGAGCAAAGAATGCGATCACCCCATGATTTTATAACTATATTCAAAGATTATCCTGAAGCGATACACAACACTAACTTTGTAAGCGATAGATGCTCGTTTTCTTTAGACGAACTCAGCTATACATACCCTAAAGAAGTGCTCAAAGGAGAGAACCCCGATACAATATTACACGAGCTAACCTTTAATGGATTAAATGAATATTATGCAAAAAATATTCCTGTGAAAATATTAAAGGCAGTAAAAAAAGAACTTCTGTTAATAAAAAAACTCAAATATGCTCCCTATTTCCTAACAGTGTACGACATAGTGAAATTTGCAAGAAGTAGAGGTATTTTGTGTCAAGGCCGTGGCTCTGCTGCTAATTCCATAGTTTGTTTTTCTTTGGGAGTAACATCCGTTAGCCCGGAG